>NZ_CP033324.1:3354608-4041717 GCF_003710085.1 Nocardioides pantholopis
CGCAAGCAGTTCGGGGTCCCGCTCAGCACCTTCCAGTCGCTGACCTTCCGGGCCGCCGACATGTACGTCTCGCTGGAGCTCGCCACCAGCATCGCCTCGTGGGCGACGATGGTGCTCGCGGAGCGGGGTCCCGCCGCGGCGACCGAGGCGGTGTCCCGGGCCGCGCTCCAGGTCAGCCGGTCGGGGCGGCACGTCGGCCAGGAGGCCGTCCAGCTGCACGGTGGCATCGCGATGACCGCGGAGTACCTCGTCGGCAACCTGACCGCCCACCTCACCGCGCTCGACCACCTCCTCGGCGACGGCCACCACCACCTGCGCGGCCTCGCCGCGGCCGTCGACGGACACGGGGCGCTGGACCCGCTGGCGAGGTAGCCGGCGGCGGCACCCGCACCTTCCCTAGAATCCTCCGCATGGTGCAGCAGGTAGAGACCGACCACGTCGGTCCCCGGGTCGAGCCTCCGGCACCGCGCCGTACCCGGCACCGCGTCCGCGCCGTCGCGATGACGGCGTACGCCGCGCTGCTGCTGGTGTGGATCGAGCTGCTCGGGATCCCCAACGACACCCTCCAGGTCTTCCTGTGGCTGTGGGTCGGCACGATCGCCTGGAACATCGAGGCCCCGGCCCGCTCCCACCTGCGCTTCCTGCGGGACTGGTGGCTGCCGGTCCTCGGGCTGGTCGTCTACTTCTACAGCCGCGGCCTCACCGACGAGCTCGGCCTGCCGGTGCACATCCAGATGCCGATCACCGTCGACGAGTGGCTCGGCGGCGGCGTCACGCCGACCGAGCGGCTCCAGGACGCGCTGTGCGGCGACCCGTGCGTCAAGGACAGCGAGCCGCGGTTCTACGACCTGCTCCTGACCACCGTCTACGCCTCGCACTTCCTGGCCGGGCTGACCATCGCCGCGGTGCTGTGGGTGCGCAGCCGCACCGAGTGGCTGATGTGGATGCGCCGCTACCTCGGCATCAACTTCGGCGCGCTCGTCGTCTACATCCTCTACCCGATGGCGCCGCCGTGGATGGCCTCCGAGGAGGGCTACATGGGCGAGGTCACCCGGATCACCAGCCGCGGCTGGTCCGACATCGGGCTGGACCGCATCGACCTGATCCTCCAGGGCGTCGGCAACCCGGTCGCCGCGATGCCGTCCCTGCACGCCGGCATCGCGTACCTGATCGCGATGTACGCCGTGGCCCGGCTGAGGACCCCCTGGCGCTGGCTGGTGGTGCTCTATCCGCTGGCGATGTCGTTCGCGCTGGTCTACTTCGCCGAGCACTACGTGATCGACATCGTGGCCGGGGCGGTGCTCGCCGGGCTCGTGATGGTGGCCGCGGCGGCCTGGGAGCGGCGCCGGGCGGCGGTCGAGACCACCTCGTAGGTTCCGGGCACGTTTCGCGCAATCACGCGGGGTTGCCCGAAACGGCTGCCAGGGTGGGCGGCATCGCGCCCCGACCCGAAGGACGGCTCCCGTGTCCCTGCTCCGACGACCGCGCCGGTACGCCGGCGTACTCGCCCTCGCCCTGCCCGCGGCGCTGCTCGCCGCGCCCTCCGGGGCCGTCGCCCCGGACGCGACTGCTGCGTCGTTCGACCGGATCAACGTCGACACCGCCGTCCGCGGCGCCAGCTTCACAGTGGTCGGCGAGGTCTTCGCCGGCGAGCAGAACATCGTCACCAGCGGCTTCGGCGCCCTGGGCCCCCGCGGAGCGCCGAGCGGAGGGGGCAGTCTGCAGATCTACCGGCCCCGAGCCAACCTGGCCGACTGGCAGAAGGTGAGCGTCTTCGACGCGACGGCGAACATCATCTTCCCCAACCAGCCCACGCTGAGCGATGTCGACGGCGACGGCGACACCGACGTGATCGTGCCGTCCGGCAACTTCTTCGACTCCTTCGCCCCGCCGCCCGCCCCGGCCGGGAACTCCCGCGGCGCCCTGACCTGGTGGGAGAACACCGGTCTGGCCGCCAACGGCACCCCGAACCCGTTCGTCCGGCACGACGTGGTCACCGGGCAGCCGTGGTCCTACCACGGCGTCCAGCACGTCGACCTGGACGGCGACGGGATCAAGGACCTGGTCAGCGTCGGCGAGCAGGGCCTCAACCCGAGCGACCAGACGGACGACCAGGTCGAGACCCACTTCTTCCGCGGCACCGGGGGCACCGGCTTCGCCGCGCCCGTCGTCCTGGCCGACGTCGGCGGCAGCCTGCCGGTCGTGCACGACGTGGACGCCGACGGCGACCGCGACATCGTCACCGCTCAGTACTTCGACTTCCCCGGACAGCAGGCCGCCGGCAAGGCCGCGTTCCTGTGGCTCGAGCAGGTCCCCGACGGCACCCCCGGGCTGAGCGCCGGCGACTTCACCCCGCGGACCATCGCGACGCTCGCCCAGACCGGCATGGGCTTCCAGATCCGCCCGGTCCCGGGCTTCCGCGGCCCCGGCACCGTGTCCTGGATCGGCACCAACCACACGAACCGGTGCCTGCAGCCGTACCTCCCGGCAGAGCGGGTCATGGAGTTCGTCCCGCCGGCCGACCCGCGCCAGCCCTGGGCGGTGACGACCCTGTCGAACCCGGCCACGCCGGCACCTGCCTGCCCCGCTGACTACACCGACGGCACCGTGCCGATCTTCCCGGGCGACGAGATCACCTCCCGGCCCACCAACGGCCAGGGCGCCCCCGGCGTCTTCGGGTACGGCGACGTCGACGGGGACGGCGACATCGACCTGGCCGTCTCCGGCGACGGGGACCGCCGGCTGTTCTGGATCGAGCAGCTCGCCGGCGGCGCCACCCGGCTGCACACGCTGACCAGCCCGGGCGAGCAGTTCGGGCAGTCCGGCGGCGGCGCGGTGGCCGACCTGAACGGCGACGGGACTGCGGAGCTGGTCTTCAGCTCCTTCGACCGCGACACGGTCGCGATCTGGAAGCGCCGCCCGCAGGCCCCGGCCGCGCCCCCCGGTCCTGTCGCTCCGGGGCCGGGGACCACGACGGTGACCTCGGCGCTCCGGGTCACGCCCGCGAGCACCCGGGTGGCAGCCGGCCGCAAGGCGCAGTGGAAGGTGCGGCTGACCGGCGCCCGCGGCGGGTCCGCCCGCCAGGTGAAGGTCACGTTCCTCCCGGCCCGCGGCAAGGCGCGCGTCGTGAGGACGCTGCGGCTGCGCTCGAGGACCGCGACCACGAGGCAGGCCGTGCTCACCTGGCGCCCGACGCGGAGCGGGAGGCTCCGCGTCGACTACGCCGGCACGGTCGTCAGCAACACCCTGCGGGACACCGCGACCCGGGCCCAGGTCCGGATC
The DNA here is from genome assembly GCF_003710085.1 of Nocardioides pantholopis. Taxonomy (NCBI): domain Bacteria; kingdom Bacillati; phylum Actinomycetota; class Actinomycetes; order Propionibacteriales; family Nocardioidaceae; genus Nocardioides; species Nocardioides pantholopis. The sequence goes on from NZ_CP033324.1 coordinate 3,357,891, forward strand.
CGGGTCGGCGGGCGCTGACCGCGGCACCCGTGACGTGCTGCGCGGCCCCACGCCGGGCCGCGCAGCGCGTCGCCAGGACCAGGTGCGCCGGCGTCGCTCAGGAGGCGATCCCGACCATCGCGAGCACCAGCTCCCGGTAGTACGCCGCGACCTGGTCGGGGGTCCAGCCCCCGTCCTCGCGCCACCAGCGCGCCAGATCGATGCCCAGGGACAGGATTGCCGCGGCGGTGACCGTCGGGTGCGGCACCCGCAGCGCCCCGGAGCGCCGGCCGCGCTCGAGCAGCTCCCGCAGCAGCACGTCGATGCGCGACCGGATCGCGCCGATCTCGGCCTGGTGCTCGGGCGAGAGCGCAGCCAGTTCGTAGTTGAGGATCCGCGCGGTCGTGTGGTGGACCGCGTGGTAGCGCACGTAGTCGGTCACGAGCCGACCCAGCTGCTCGACGGGGTCGTCGCTGCCCTCGACCGCGGCCCGGCACAGCGCGAGAGTGCGCTCGTGGCCGGCGAGCGAGATCTGGTGCAGGAGCTCCTCCTTGGAGCGGTGGTGCACGTAGAGCGCGGCCGGGCTCATCCCCGCCGCCGCGGCGATGTCGCGGGTGGTGGTGCCGTGGAAGCCCTTCGCGGCGAACGCGGCCACGGCCGCCTGGAGCAGCCGGTCGCGGGCGTCGCCGCGCTGGGTCCCGGACGGCGTACCGCCGGGGTGGGCGTTGACGTGGTCGGGCACGACCGCGATAGTAAGCGAGCGCTTAGTCAGCTGCCAACGGAGGACGCATGCAGGGTCTGCAGAGCAAGGTCGCGATCGTCACCGGCGCCAGCCGCGGGATCGGTCTCGGGATCGCCCAGCGGCTGGTCGAGGAGGGGGCCCGGGTCTGCGTCACCGCCCGCAAGCCCGAGGCCCTGGCCGAGGCCGTCGACGCGCTCGGCGGGCCCGAGCACGCGATCGCGGTCGCGGGCAACGCCGCCGACCCCGGGCACCGGGCGGAGGCCGTCGCCCGCACGATCGAGACGTTCGGCAGCGTGGACCTGCTGGTCAACAACACCGGGATCAACCCCGTCTACGGCCCGCTGGTCGACATCGACCTCGACGCCGCCCGCAAGATCGTCGACACCAACGTGGTCGCCGCGCTCGCCTGGGTGCAGGAGGTGCACCGCGCCTGGATGGCCGAGCACGGCGGCGCGATCGTCAACGTGGCATCCGTCGGCGGGGTGAAGCCGGCCCCCGGGATCGCGATGTACGGCGCGAGCAAGGCGATGCTGATCAGCATCACCGAGAGCCTCGCGGTCGAGCTCGGGCCGGACGTCCGGGTCAACGCGGTCGCGCCCGCGGTGGTGAAGACCCGGTTCGCGAGCGCCCTCTACGAGGGCCGCGAGGAGGAGGTCGCCGCGGCGTACCCGCTGCGGCGCCTGGGCGTGCCCGAGGACATCGGCAGCGTCGTGGCCTTCTTGCTCTCCGCGGACGCCGGCTGGCTGACCGGGCAGACGCTCGTGGTCGACGGCGGCCTCACGCTCACCGGCGGCGTGTGATGGCGACGGCCCTCACTGACGCCGGGGCGGTCGTCACCGGCGCGGGCCACGGGATCGGCCGGGCCCTGGCCCGCCGGCTCGCCGCCGAGGGCGCCCGGGTCGTGGTCAACGACCTCGACGCCGCGGCCGCCGAGGCGGTCGCCGCCGAGGTCGGCGGGACCGCCGCGCCGGGCGACTGCGCCACCGCCGCCGGCGCCCGGGACCTGGTCGAGCAGGCCACCGCGGCGCTGGGCCGCGTCGACGTGTTCTGCGCCAACGCCGGCATCGACGCCGGCCCCGAGTCCGGCCCGGACACCCTCCAGGCGCCCGACGAGGTGTGGGACCGGATGCTCGGGGTCAACGTGCTCGCGCACGTCCGCGCGGCCCGGGAGCTGGTCCCGCGGTGGCTCGAGGACGGCCGCGGCGGCCGGTTCGTGGTCACCGCCTCGGCGGCCGGGCTGCTGACGATGATCGGCAGCGCGCCGTACTCGGTGACCAAGCACGCGGCGGTCGGGTTCGCCGAGTGGCTCTCGGTGACCTACGGCGCCCGCGGCGTCACGGTCCAGGCGATCTGCCCCCAGGGCGTGCAGACCCGGATGCTGGAGCAGTCCGGCGACCTCGCGCAGCTGCTCTCCCGCGACTCCGCGCTGACCCCGGAGGCCGTCGCCCAGGCCTGGGTGGACTCGCTGGCCGACGACCGGTTCCTGGTCCTCCCCCACCCCGAGGTCGCTGGCTACTACGCGGCCCGGGCCACCGACACCGACCGCTGGCTGGCCGGGATGCGCCGGCTCCAGGCCAAGATCGATGCAGGGGTTGATGCAGGGGCCGACACAGGAGCGGGCGCATGAGCACCGAGCTTCCCGGCCTGGACCTGGCCGCCTGGAGGCGCTGGTACGACGCGCAGCGACCCGGCGAGGTCGCCGGCGACCTGACCGGCGCGCTGATCGCGGGCGGCAAGTCCAACCTCACCTACGAGGTCACCGACGGCCGGTCCTGGTGGATCGTGCGTCGCCCGCCGCTGGGCCACGTGCAGGCGACCGCGCACGACATGGCCCGCGAGCACACGGTGATGACAGCGCTGGCCGACACCGACGTGCCGGTCCCGCAGACCTACGCCGTCTGCGCCGACGACGCCGTGCTGGGCGCGCCGTTCTACGTGATGGAGCGGGTCGCGGGGACGCCGTACCGCACCGCGGCGCAGCTGGCCGAGATCGGCCCACAGCGGACCGCGGCCCTGGCCGCCGCGATGATCGACGTGCTCGGCCGCCTGCACCGCGTCGACCCCGCCGAGGTCGGGCTCGACGACCTCGGCCGGCCGACCGGCTTCCTGGAGCGGCAGGTCCGCCGCTGGGGCCGCCAGCTCGAGGGGTCTCGGACCCGGGACCTGCCCGACGCCGACGCGCTGCTGGCCCACCTCGCCGCCTCCGTGCCGGCCGAGGACGGCGCGGCGGGGATCGTGCACGGCGACTACCGGCTGGACAACCTGCTCGTGGTCGCCGAGGACCCGCAGCCGATCCGGGCCGTCGTGGACTGGGAGATGGCGACCCTCGGCGACCCGCTCACCGACGTCGCCCTGCTGCTGGTCTACGACGCACTGGGCGAGCTCGCCGGCGGCGGCTCGGTCGCCGACGCCAGCACCGCGCCCGGCTACCCCGGGCCCGAGGAGCAGCTCGAGCGGTACGCCGTGGCGAGCGGGCGGGACCTGGGCGAGATGGGCTTCCACCTCGGCCTGGCCCACCTGAAGCTCGCCGTGATCCTCGAGGGGATCCACCACCGCCACCTGGCCGGCCAGACGGTCGGCGAGGGCTTCGACACCGTCGGCGCCGTCGTCGAGCCGCTGCTGGCGGCCGGCCTGGCCGCCGTCCGAGGAAGGGACTGAGATGGACTTCGAGTTCGACGCCCGCACCCGCGAGCTCCAGCGCGAGCTGCACGACCTGATGGAGACCTCCGTGCTCCCCGCCGAGCCGGTCTTCGCCGCGCAGCTGGACGCGCTGGCGGACCCGTTCGACTGGACGAGCGCGCCGGTGCTGCGCGAGCTCCAGGCCGAGGCCCGCTCGCGGGGCCTGTGGAACCTGTTCCTGCCCGGCGACAGCGGCGGCCACGGCGCCGGCCTGACCAACCTCCAGTACGCCCCGCTCGCCGAGATCAGCGGGCGCAGCGGCAACCTGGCGCCCGCCGCGATGAACTGCGCGGCGCCGGACACCGGCAACATGGAGGTGCTGCACATGTTCGGCACCCCCGAGCAGCAGGAGCGCTGGCTGGAGCCACTGCTGGACGGCCGGATCCGCTCGGCGTTCGCGATGACCGAGCCCGACGTCGCCTCCTCGGACGCCACGAACATCGGCACCTCGATCGTGCGCGACGGCGACGAGTACGTCGTCAACGGCCGCAAGTGGTGGATCACCGGCGCGATGGCGCCCGCCTGCGAGATCTTCATCGTGATGGGCCGCACCGACCCCGACGCCCCCCGGCACCGGCAGCAGTCGATGCTGCTGGTCCCCCGCGACACCCCCGGCCTGCGCGTCGTCCGCCCGATGCAGGTGCTGGGCTACGACGACCACGAGCACGGCGGCCACGCCGAGCTGCTCTTCGAGGACGTCCGGGTGCCGGCCGCCAACCTGGTCGGCGAGCAGGGCGCCGGGTTCGCGATCGCCCAGGCCCGGCTCGGCCCGGGCCGGATCCACCACTGCATGCGCTCGATCGGCGTCGCCGAGCGGGCCATCGAGCTGATGTGCCAGCGGGTCGAGGCCCGGGTGGCGTTCGGCCGGCCGCTCTCCCGTCAGGGCGTGATCCGGGAGTGGATCGCCGAGGCGCGGGTGGCGGTCGAGCAGCTGCGGCTGCTGGTGCTGAAGACGGCCTGGCTGATGGACACCGTCGGCAACAAGGGCGCCCACACCGAGATCCAGGCGATCAAGATCGCCACCCCGAAGGTGGTCCAGGAGATCCTCGACCGCGCGATCCAGGCGCACGGCGCGGGCGGGCTCTCCCAGGACTTCCCGCTGGCCGCGAGCTTCGCCGGCATCCGCACGCTCCGCTTCGCCGACGGGCCCGACGAGGTGCACAAGAACTCCCTGGCCAAGGCCGAGCTGGCCCGCCACGCGGTCGCCGGGGCCTGAGCCGGTGGACCTCTCGCTGAGCGAAGAGCAGGAGGCGTTCCGGGCCGTGGCCCGGGAGTTCCTGGAGCGCGAGGCGGTCCCGCACCGCACCGAGTGGGACCGGCGCGAGGCCGTGGACACCGCGATCGTCCCCCGGATGGCCGAGCTCGGCTTCTTCGCCATCACCTTCCCCGAGGAGTACGGCGGGCTCGGCGGCGACCACCTCACCTCGGTGCTCGCGATGGAGGAGCTGGGCCGCGCCGACTCCGCGCTGCGCGGGATCGTCTCGGTCTCCAGCGGCCTGTTCGGCGGGTCGGTGCTGCGACACGGCACCGAGGAGCAGCGCCGGGAGTGGCTGCCCCGGATCGCGGCCGGCACGGCCCTGGGCTGCTTCGGGCTCACCGAGCCCGGCACCGGCTCGGACGCCGGGAGCCTCACCACCCGCGCGCGGCGCGACGGCTCGGACTACGTCCTCGACGGCGAGAAGCTGTTCATCACGAACGGGACCTGGGCCGACGTCGCACTGGTCTTCGCCCGCACCGGCGGACCGGGCCCGAAGGGGGTCTCCGCGTTCCTGGTTCCCACCGACACCCCCGGCTTCGAGGCCCGCGAGATCACCGGCAAGCTGGGGCTGCGCGGCCAGGCCACCGCCTCACTGCACCTGGACGGCGTACGCCTCCCCGCCTCCGCGCTGCTGGGCGAGGAGGGCCAGGGCTTCCGGATCGCGATGACCGCCCTGGACAAGGGCCGGGTCTCGGTGGCCGCCGGCTGCGTCGGGATCGTGCAGGGCTGCCTGGAGGCGGCGGTCGCCTACGCCACGACCCGCACCCAGTTCGGCAAGCCGATCGCCTCCTTCCAGCTGGTGCAGGACCTGATCGCGGACATCTCCCTGGACGCCGACGCCGCCCGGCTCCTGGTGTGGCGCTGCGCGGACCTCCTGGACCGCGGCGAGCCGGTCGGCCTGGCGGCGTCGAAGGCGAAGCTGTTCGCCTCCGAGGCGGCCGTGCGCGCGGCCAACAACGCCCTGCAGGTGCACGGCGGCTCCGGGTACGTCGACGACTACCCGGTCGAGAAGTACCTGCGCGACGCGCGGGTGATGACCCTCTACGAGGGCACCAGCCAGATCCAGAAGCTGCTGATCGGGCGCGCGGAGACGGGCATCACCGCTTTTGTGTGACCCGCGTTTGTGTGACCCGCGTTTGTGTGACCCACATTCGTGTGACCCGGCGTTCGACTGACCGCCCCATCCGAGAGGACGCACCGTGACCTCGCTCGATCCCCGTCTCGACCCCGAGATCGCCGCGCTGCTGGCGTTCCTGGACTCCACCGGCAGCCCGCCGATGCATGCCGGGACCGCCGAGCAGGCCCGGGCCTCCTTCCGCGCGCTCACCGTCGACCTGCGCGACCCGAGCGTGCTGCCGGAGGTCGAGGAGGTCACCGACATCACGGTGCCGGGCGGCGACGGCGACCGGCCTGCGCGCGTGTACCGGCCAGGGCCCGGCGCGCTGCCCACCGTCGTGCTCTTCCACGGGGGCGGCTGGGTGATCGGCGACCTGGACACCCACGACCTGATGGCGCGCACCATCGCCACGATCTGCGAGGCGGTCGTGGTCAGCGTGGACTACCGCCTCGCCCCCGAGCACCCGTTCCCCGCCGCGGTCGACGACGCCCTGGCCGCGGCCAGGTGGGCGGCCGCCCACCTCGCCGACCTCGGCGGCGACGAGCGGCTGGGCCTGGCCGGCGACAGCGCCGGCGGCAACCTCGCCGCGGTCGCGGCCCAGGTGCTGCGCGACGAGGGCGTCCCGGTCGCGGGCCAGCTGCTGGTCTACCCCGCCACCGACCTGGTCGGCGAGACGGCCTCGCGCGTCGAGAACGCCGAGGGGTACTTCCTGGACCGCGACACAATGCTGTGGTTCGCCGCCCAGTACGTCGGCCACCTGCCGCCGGACCGGCTCGCCGACCCTCGGCTCTCCCCGCTGCGCGGGGACCTGGCCGGCCTCGCCCCCGCCGTCGTCGCGGTCGCGCAGTTCGACCCGCTGCGCGATGAGGGCACGGCGTACGCCGAGGCGCTGCGGGCCGCGGGCGTGCCGGTCCGGCTCGCGTCCTACGACGGCCTGATCCACGGCTTCGTGGACATGGGCCGCTTCTGCCGCGCCGCCGACGACGCCGTCAACCGGACCTGCCGGCTCTTCCACGACCTCCTCCACCCCTGATCACGCCGACCCGGCAGTTCTGGTCGCGGGGATCACGCCGACCCGGCAGTTCTGGTCGCGGGGATCACGCCGACCCGGCAGTTCTGGTCGCGCCGCCCTCAGCCGCGTCCCCGCGCCATCAACGCGAGGGCGAGGAGCATCTTGTCCCGCGGGTCCGCGAGGCTGCGGCCGGTGAGCTGCTCGAGCTGCTTGAGGCGGTAGATGACCGTGTTGCGGTGGCAGAACAGCTCGGCCGCGGCGTGGGTCGGCGAGCCGTCGTGGCGCAGCAGCGCGGCGAGGGTGTCCAGCAGCGTGCGGGACTGCCCGCCGGGCAGCGCCAGCACCGGCCCGAGGGTCTGGCCGACCAGCAGCGGCGCGACCTGCGGGCTGCCGGCGAGCAGCACCTCCGGGAGCCGCTCCGAGACGGCCACCACCCCGCGCGTCCCGCGGGGCAGCGTCTCGGCGGCCCGGTGCGCCAGCTGGAAGGCGGTCGCGAAGCCGGCGATGCCGTCCTGGCTGGCCGCGACGCCGGTACGGCCGGGGGCGCTGGCCGCGAAGAGCTCGACGATCCCCGGCTCGTCGGGGAGGTCGCCGGACAGCAGCCCGTAGGAGACCCCGGAGCGGACGTGCCAGCGCGCCGGGATCCGGAGCCGGTCCAGACGGTCCTCGGCCGGCGCCAGCGCGTCGACGCCGTCGGTCCCGTCGAAGAGCACCACGACGCACGCCACCGCGTCGTCGGGGCCGACGTCGAGCGCCGAGCGGGCCTCCTCGGCGAACTCCGGGTCTGCCCCGCGGCCCTCCAGCAGCGCGTCCAGCACACTCTGCTGGCGTTGCAGGTCCTGGCGCTGCATCCGGGCGCTCTCACGCCGGTAGGCGTCGATCAGCACGCCGTTCTGGACGTCGAGGTTGGCCCACACGGTCCGCGCCGCGGCCAGCAGCACGCCGTCGTCGATCCCGGCGGCCGCCTCGGAGCGGACCCGGGTGACCAGGGCCTCCCACAGGATCCGGGCGCCGAGCGTGTAGGCGTTGAGCACCAGCTCCAGCGGCACCCCCTGCCGAGCCCGCCGACGGCCGGTGTCGCGCCACAGCTCGACGGCCGACTCGCCCTCGGCGTCCCCGGCCTCCCGGCGGCCGGCCAGGATCCGCACCCCGCGGCGGATGTGCTGGCGGGTGCTCGCCCGGACGTCGGCGCGGAACTCGGGCCCGATCCGCTCGTAGGTCTCGGCGTCGCGCTCGAAGAGCGTGAGCGTGATGCTGTCGGCGATCGCGTCGGCGGAGTCCACGAGCAGCGACCACGCCTCGCGCAGGGCGATGTCCTCGTCGACGGGTTCCGCACGCATGCCGCCACGTTCGCACTCTGCGCACAAGCCTGACCAGTAGGCACCCCGATTCGGGTTCCGCGAACCAAGGAGTTCTGTGCAGCGCGCCTCATGACCAGACTGTGCAGCCACACCAAGGTGGTGCAGGTCACATCGCCCAACATCCGCTGGAGGTCCCGTGCCCGGCCCGGCCCCCGCCACCGCCTCCGTCACCTCCACCGTGAGCGTCCTCGAGATGCGCGACGTGACAGTGACCTTCGGCGGGCTCACGGCCCTCGACGGAGTCGGGCTCGCGGTGGCCCCGCAGCAGGTGCACGGCGTGATCGGACCGAACGGCGCCGGGAAGACCACGCTGTTCAACGTCGCGTGCGGCTTCGTGCGCCCCGACAGCGGCACGATCTGCCACCGCGGTACGCCGGCCGAGCGGCTGCGGCCCACCGACCTGGCGCCGCTCGGCGTGGCCCGCACCCTGCAGGGCCTGGGCCTCTTCGACCGGGTCACGGTCCTGGAGAACGTGATGGTCGGCGCCGACCGGCACGCCCGGACCGGCTTCCTCGGCGGGCTGCTGGCACTGCCCGGCTCCCACCGCGAGGAGCGGGCGCTGCGCGAGCGGGCGCTGGCGACCCTCGACGAGCTCGGCGTCGCCCACGTCGCCGGGCTCTACCCGCCCAGCCTCCCCTACCCGGTGCGCAAGCGGGTCGCGCTCGCCCGGGCCCTGGTCGCCGAGCCCGAGCTGCTGCTCCTCGACGAGCCGGCCAGCGGGCTCTCGGCGGGCGAGATAGACGAGCTCGGCACGCTGGTGCGCGGGCTGACCGACCGGATGTCGGTGCTGCTGGTCGAGCACCACATGGACCTGGTCATGCGGGTCTGCGACCAGATCACCGTGCTCGACTTCGGCCGGGTGATCGCCCGGGGCCGGCCCGAGCAGGTCCGCGAGGACCCGGCCGTGCTCGCGGCGTACCTCGGGGAGACGGTGTGAGCGCCCCGGCAGCCCCGGCAGCCCCGGCCCTGGCGGTCCGGGGACTGACAGCGGGCTACGGGCCGATCACCGCCCTGCACGACGTCTCGTTCACGGCCGCCCGCGGGCGGATCACCGCCGTCCTCGGGGCGAACGGCGCCGGGAAGACCACGCTGCTGCGCACCCTGTCCGGCCTGCACCGGGCCCGGTCCGGGAGCGTCGAGCTGCACGGCCGGCCGGTCTCGACAGTGCCGGCCGAGGCGATGGCCGGGCTCGGCATGGCCCACGTCCCCGAGGGGCGCGGGGTGATCACCGAGCTCAGCGTCGAGGAGAACCTGCGCCTGGGTGCCCTGGGGCGCGGCGGCCGGGTCCGGGCCGGCGACCTGGACCGCGCCTACGAGCTGTTCCCGGTGCTGGCCGACCGCCGAGCGGCGACCGCCGGCACGCTGTCCGGCGGCGAGCGGCAGATGCTCGTCCTGGCCCGGGCCCTGATGGCGCGCCCCGCGCTGCTGCTGCTCGACGAGCCCTCGCTCGGGCTGGCGCCCCGCATCGTCGCCCAGATCTTCGCGCTGGTGCGCGACCTGGTCCGCGACGAGGGGCTCAGCGTGCTGCTGGTCGAGCAGAACGCCCGCAGCGCCCTCTCGGTCGCCGACCGGGGGGTCGTCCTCGACCTCGGGCGGGTCGTGGCCGACGAGGACGCCCACGTGCTGGCCGGCGACGACCAGCTCCGCCACGCCTACCTCGGGTTCTAGCCACCCCGCGACCTGGAGACCACGTTGCAACAGCTCCTCAACACCGCCCTCGTGGGCCTGACGCTCGGGATGGTCTACGCCGCGTTCGCGCTGGCGCTGGTCCTGGTCTGGCGCTCGACCCGCGTGGTGAACTTCGCCCAGGCGCCGATGGCGATGGTGACCACGTTCGTGGCCCTCGTCGTGATCGAGGACGGAGCGTCCTGGTGGGTCGGCCTGGCCGCGGCCCTGCTCTCCGGGCTGGTGCTCGGCGCGGTCCTGGAGCGCGCGGTGGTGCGGCCGGTGCAGGGTGGCGCCGAGATCAATGCCGTGATCCTCACCCTGGGGCTGTTCATCGTGCTGCACGCCCTGGCCGCGGTGGTCTTCGGCAACCGCTACCGGTCCTTCCCGGCGCCGTTCGGGATCCGCGGGCTCGAGATCGGCGACCGCACGATCGCGCTCACGGCCACCGGGGTCTTCACGATCCTCGCCGTGCTCGTCACGATGGCCCTGCTCGTGGCCCTGTTCCGGCTCACCGACCTGGGGCTGCGGATGCGCGCCTCGGCGTTCAACCAGGAGGTGGCCCGGCTGCTGGGCGTCCGGGTCGGCCGGATGCTGACCCTGGGCTGGGCGCTCGCCTCGCTGGTGGGGTCCCTGGCCGGCGTCCTGATCGCGAGCGGCAGCCTGGTGCACCCCGGCTTCATGGACAGCGTCGTGGTCTACGGGTTCGTCGCCGCCGTGCTGGGCGGCCTCGACAGCCCGGTCGGCGCCGTCGTGGGCGGCCTGGTGCTCGGCCTCTCGCTCAGCTTCGTCAGCGGGTACGTCGGGTCGCAGCTGGTCGCGCTGGCGGCCCTGCTGATCCTGGTGCTGGTGCTGCTGGTGCGGCCCGGCGGGCTCTTCTCCACGACGACGGCGAGGCGGGTCTGATGCGCACGCTCACCCGGGCCTGGCCCGACTCCACCCTCGCCCGGCACCTCCTGCTGGCAGTGCTCGGGCTGGTCGCGGTGCTGCTGGTGCTCCAGGGGGTCAGCGACTTCCGCCGCTTCCAGCTCGCCGAGATGGCCTACCTCGGCATCGCGGCCGGCGGCCTGACCGTGCTCACCGGCCTCAACGGCCAGGTCTCGCTGGGCCACGGCGCGCTGATGGCCGTCGGCGCCTACACGGCCGCGCTGCTGCTCCCCGACCGCGACGCCTCCGTCCCGCTCCCGCTGGTGCTGCTCGCCGCCGCCGCTGTCGCCCTGGCGGTGGGCGCGATCGTCGGCGTCGCCGCCGCCCGGCTGCACGGCCCCTACCTCGCCGGCGCCACCCTCGCCCTCGCGGTCGCCGTCCCCGGCATCGCGCTGTACTTCAAGGACACCCTGGGCGGCGAGCAGGGGCTGCGCGTGGTGCTGCCCGAGCCCCCCACGTGGGTGCTCGACGCGGCGTACTTCGTCACCGGGCAGGACCTCACCACCAGCGGCTACGTCGCGCTCGTCGGCTGGCTGGTGCTCATCGTCACCTATGTGCTCCTCGCGAACCTCTCGCGCAGCCGGGTCGGCCGGCGCTGGCGGGCCGTGCGCGACGACGAGGTCGCCGCGCAGCTGGCCGGGATCGACCTGGGACGGGCCCGGGTCTCCGCGTTCGTGGTCAGTGCCGCCGCGGCCGGGGTCGCCGGCGCGGTGCTCGCGCTCAGCGTGCGGCTCGCGGCCCCCAGCAGCTTCACGCTGACCCTCAGCCTCACCCTCCTCGCCGCGGTGGTCCTCGGCGGCCTCGGCAGCCTCACCGGAGCGCTGCTCGGTGCCGCGCTGCTGACCTTCCTGCCGCAGGTCGCCACCGGCCTCGGCACCGACGCTGGCCTGAGCGACATCCAGGCCGCAGAGCTGGCCCCGCTGGTCTACGGGCTGGTGATGGTCGGGGTGGTGCTCGTGGCACCCGCCGGCCTCGCCGGCAGCCTGCGCCTGCTCGCCGTACGCCGCCGCACGCGCGGGGCGCTCTCCACCACCTCGAAGGGAACAGCCAGATGAAACGCAGGACAGGGACCCGGGTCCCCCTCAGCGGGAAGGCGGCGGTCGCCGGCCTCCTCTCCACGGCGCTCCTCCTGGCCGGTTGCGGCGCGGGCGGCCGGGACGACGACGACGGTGACGGCGAGGGCGGCGGGGCATCCGACACCGGCGTCACCGCGGACACCATCACGATCGGGGCGCACTTCCCGCTCACCGGCGTCGCGGCGCCGGGCTACAGCGAGATCCCCACGGGGGTGCAGGCCTACTTCGACTACGTCAACGCCAACGGCGGCGTGCACGGGCGCAAGATCGAGTACGTCGTCAAGGACGACGGCTACAACCCGACGAACACCAGCAAGGTCACCAACGAGCTGGTGCTCCAGGAGGAGATCTTCGCGATGGTCGGCGGGCTCGGCACGCCGACCCACAGCGCGGTGGTGGACTTCCTCAACGACGAGGGCGTCCCCGACCTGTTCGTGTCCTCGGGCTCCCTGATGTGGGGCGACGACGTGGAGAGCCGGCCGATGACGTTCGGCTGGCAGCCCGACTACGAGATCGAGGGCAAGATCATCGGCCAGTACGTCGCGGAGAACATGCCCGACGCCAAGGTCGGGCTCTTCCTCCAGGACGACGACTTCGGCGAGGACGCCGAGCAGGGCGTGCGCCGCTACCTCGACGACCAGATCGTCGACGTGCAGCGCTACACCTCCGGCAGCACCGACGTCGGCCCGCAGATCGCGGGGCTCCAGGCGGCGAAGGCCGACCTGGTGCTGTCGTTCAACACCCCGTCGTACACCGCACTGAGCCAGCTGGTCGCCCTCAAGCTCGGCTACGAGCCGGAGTGGTTCTACTCCAACGTCGGCTCCGACCCGGGACTGGTGGGGGCGCTGCTCTCGGAGATCTCCGAGGGGGCCGTGGCCGGCGGCGCGGCCGCGCTGGACGGCGTACTCACCACGGAGTACATCCCGGGCGTCGACGCCCCGGACGACCCGTGGGTCCAGCTGTGGCAGAAGGTCTGGGACGAGCACGGCGAGAAGGGCGAGCTCACCAACTACCGGGTCTACGGCATGTCCCACGCCTACGCGTTCGTCCAGGCGCTCCAGGAGGCCGGTGAGGACCTGACCCGCGAGGGGCTGGTCGAGGCGCTCGAGAGCGGCAGCCAGGACCTCGAGGGTCCCCAGCTGGCGCCGTTCCGGTTCACCGAGGACAGCCACATGGGCATCTCCGGCATGCAGGTGGTCGAGCTCAAGGGCGGCGTCGGCGAGGCGCTGACGCCGGTCCTGGTCAGCGACATCGGCGACGCCGAGATCACCGAGGACACCTCCGGCCAGGCCGAGGACGCGCCCCCGGAGAGCGGCGTCCCCGAGTAGCCCCGCTCGACCAGAGGCGCGACCCGGCAGGAGCTCCTGCCGGGTCGCGCCTCAGGCGCGGGTCTCCAGGATCCGGAAGCCCTTGGCCGAGGCGAGGCGGGTGGTCGGGTGGCCCTGCTCACCGAGCCAGCGCTGGAGGGAGTCGGCGCCGAGGTTCTTGCCGACGACCATCACCGCGCGACCGCCGGGCGCGAGCCGGGGCAGCCAGGTGAGCAGCAGCTCGTGCAGCGCAGGCTTGCCGATCCGGATCGGCGGGTTCGACCAGATCTCGTCGAAGACCGCGTCGGGGGCGACCGCGTCCGGCGTGAGCGCGGTGTAGCGGTCGGCGACGCCGAGGGACGCGGCGTTCTCGTTGGCCAGGAGTAGGGCGCGCTCGTTGACGTCCACGCCGGTCACCACCGCCGTCTCGGCGGCGACGGCCACCGCCAGCCCGATCACGCCGTACCCGCAGCCGAGGTCGAGGACCCGCCCGCCGGCCGGCGGCCGGGTCTCCCGGAACAGCACGGCGGTGCCGACGTCGACGCGGCCCTGGGCGAAGACGCCCGAGCCGCTGACCAGCGACAGCCGGTGCCCCCACACCTCCGCCTCGACCGGCTTGCGCGTGAACGCCACCGACGGGTCGGCGCTGAAGTAGTGCTCGTCCTCGGTGCTCACGGCGTCACGTCCACGGCCGGGCGCCGGGCCCGGGTCAGCTCGGCCCGGGCGGCGAGCTCGTCGTCGACCGGGTAGACGACCTCCTCCAGGGTCAGCCCGCGCGCCGGGGCGACCGCGACCCTCGGGTCGCGCCGACGGGCGTGCAGCACCTCGCCGGCCCACTCGACCGGGCGGCGCCCCTCACCGACGGCGAGCACGCAGCCGACCATCGCCCGCACCTGGCTGTGGCAGAACGCGTCCGCGCGGACCGTCGCCTCGAGGACCCCGTCGGCCCGCCGTACCCAGGAGAGCTCCTCCAGCACCCGCACCGTGGTCGCGCCCTCCCGCTGCTTGCAGAACGAGGCGAAGTCGTGATGGCCCACCAGCGGCGCCGACGCGGCGTCGAGGACGCCCTCGTCGAGCGGCCGGGGCCAGACCAGCACGTGCGAGCGGTGCAGCGGGTCGACAGCGGCGGGGGCGTCGGCCACCCGGTAGGCGTAGCGCCGCGAGAGCGCCGAGAAGCGGGCGTCGAAGGCGCCCGAGACCTCGGCGATCCGGCGCACCCGCACGTCGGGCGGCAGGATCCCGTTGAGCCGGCGCAGCAGGGCCTCCAGCGGCGGGTCGGTCGACCGGCCGGCCGAGGCCGCCAGCACGTCGGCCGCGACGTCGGTGTGCGCCACCTGCCCGCGCGCGTGTACGCCGGTGTCGGTGCGGCCCGCGCACACGACCTGCGGCGCCTCGGTCCGCAGCGAGGTCTCCAGCGCGTCGCTCAGGACGCCCTGGACGGTCCGCAGCCCGGGCTGGGCGGCCCACCCGTGGAAGTCGGTGCCGTCATAGGCGAGGTCGATCCGGATGCGCACCGGGCCATTCTCTCAGGCGGACCGCTCCAGCTCCGCCCGGTACGGCGGGTCCGCGCCCGGCCGGGTGACCGCGAGCGCGGCCGCGGCGCCTGCATGCGCCAGCAGCGCTGTGCGGTCCGGCTCGCCGAGGTCGCGCAGCCGGACCCGGCCCGCGCCGCCGAGCAGCCCGCGCTCCCAGAGGCCGTCGAGCAGCGCGGCGCTGAAGGTGTCGCCGGCGGCGATCGTGTCGACCACCTGCACCGGCGCCGCCGCGACGGTGACCTCGCCGTGCGCGTCGTACCAGGTGGCGCCCTCGGCGCCGCGGGTCACGACCACCACCGCGGGCCCCAGCGCCAGCAGCGAGCGGGCCGCGGCGCCGACGTCGAGGCCCGGCCGCACCACCGCGAGGTCCTCGTCGCTGGCCTTCACCAGGTCGGCCTGGGCGACGACCCGCTCGACCGCCGCGCGCAGCCGCTCCCCCTCACCGGTGACGGCCGGGCGGGCGTTGATGTCGTAGCTGACCGTGGCGCGCCCGCGCAGCCGGGCCAGCAGAGCCACGACCTCGTCGGCCCCGGGGGGCAGCACGGCGCCGATCGAGCAGGCGTGCACGGCCAGCGGCAGCGGCTCGTCCGGCACCGGACCCACCCGCCACTCCAGGTCGAACTCGTAGGACGCCGCGCCGTCCGCGCCGATCGTCGCCCGCGCCACCGCTGTGCGCTCGACGACCTCGGGGTCGCAGGCCAGGGCCACGGCGTCGCGGCCCAGGTAGCGCGCCACCAGGCCGCCGTACCGGTCGTCGGCCAGCGCGGTCGCCAGCCGCACCGGCCGGCCCAGCCTGGCCAGCGCGACCGCCGTGTTCGCCGCGCTCCCCCCGGCGTGCTCGACCACCTCGCCGCCCCGGTCGACCACGTCGACCAGCGACTCCCCCACCACCAGCACGTCCCGCTCGGTCCCGCTCATGACGCCAGCCTGTCGCACCGGGCTAGCCTCGCGCCATGCAGGTCTCCCCGCCCGACCCGGACGACGCCACCCCGCCCTTCGAGCAGCTGCGCGCGCAGATCGCCTCCCGGGCCGCCTCGGGCGACCTGCCCGCCGGCACCAAGCTGCCCACGGTGCGCGGGCTCGCCACCGAGCTCGGCCTGGCGGCCAACACCGTGGCGCGGGCCTACAAGGAGCTCGAGGCCGACGGCGTCGTGGTCACCGAGGGCCGCCGGGGCACCTTCGTGGCCTCCTCCTCCGGCGCCGGTACGCCGGCCGCCGAGGCCGCCGCCCGGGAGTACGCCGCCGCGGCGCGGCGCCTGGGGCTGACCCGCGAGGACGCCCAGCGGCTGCTGGACCGCGCCTGGTGAGGCTGCCGAACGCCAGCCGCGGGACTGTCCCCGGCGGCTGGCAGGGTGGGCGCACCGACCCGGAGGAGCCGCGATGCTGCACGAGGACCACCCGATCCTGGCCAAGGTCCGCAAGCTGCTGGCCAAGGCCGAGGACCCGGCTGCGACCGAGCACGAGGCCGAGACCTACACCGCGAAGGCCGCCCGGCTGATCGCGGACTACGGCGTGGACCGGGCGCTGCTCTCCCGCGAGGACCCGGGCTCCGACCCGGTCGGCGACCTCGTGGTCGAGGTCGAGGCGCCGTACGCCAGCGACAAGGCGGACCTGCTCTCCACCGTGGCCCTGGCGCTGCGCTGCCAGGTGATCGTGCGCACCGCCCGTCTCGGCCGGGGCAAGGAGATCTCGCTGCACGTCTTCGGCCACCGCAGCGACCTGGAGCGCGCCGAGATCATCTGGACCAGCCTGCTCCTGCAGTCCGCCACCGGGCTGCTGCGCGCTCCGGTCCCGCCCGGCGAGCACGTCGCGGCGTTCCGGCGCTCCTGGCTGGCGGGGTTCCGCCACGCCGTGGGCAGGCGGCTGCGGGAGGCCGAGGACGGCGCCCGCCAGGACGCCGACGCCCGCGCCCGATCCGGTGCCGCCGCTGGCTCCGCCGGGCCCACCGCCAGCCTGGTCCTCGCCGACCGCAGCGAGCTGGTCCGCGGCGCCGTGGCGGCCGCCTATCCGCAGGCCCGACCGGCCCGCCCGCGCTCGCTGTCCGGGTCCGGCGCCGCGGACGGCTGGCACGCCGGTCAGCGCGCCGACCTCGGCGCCCGCCGGGTGGGCGGCCGCCGGGCCCTGGACGGCTGACCCCGAGACGCCGAGACGGCCCGACCCCCTCGCGGGTGCCGGGCCGTCTCGAACGGTCCTGCGGGTGTTGCGGGCCGGATCAGGCCTTGGCGTCGCCCTCGGTCGGCTCCGCCTCGGTGCCCTCGGTGGGCTCCTCCTCGGCGACCACGCTGACCTCCGGGGAGGCCTCGTCGGTCATCTCGGTGGGAGCGTCCTCGACGGCGGTCTCCTCGGCCGGGGTCTCCTCGACGGGAGCGGCAGCCGGAGCGGCCGCGGTCTTGGTCGCCTTGGGGGCCGAGGGGGTGTAGGCCTCGGTCACCAGCTCGATGACCGCCATGGGCGCGTTGTCGCCCTTGCGGGGGCCGAGCTTGGTGATCCGGGTGTAGCCACCCGGACGGTCCGCGAAGGTCTCCGCGATCTCGGTGAAGAGGTGGTGCACGACCGACTTGTCGCGGATGGTCTTGAGGACCTCGCGCCGGTTGTGCAGGTCGCCCTTGCGTGCCTTGGTGATGAGCTTCTCCGCGTGCGGACGCAGCGCGCGCGCCTTCGCCTCGGTCGTGGTGATCCGGCCGTGCTCGAAGAGCTGGGTGGCCAGGTTCGCCAGGATCAGGCGCTGGTGCGCGGGGCTGCCGCCGAGGCGGGGACCCTTCGTGGGCTTCGGCATCGTTCTCTCATTCCTCCCCGGCCGTACGAGGTACCGGGGTAGTGGGCCGGCGGCGGGCGCCGCCGGTCAGGGGATCAGTACTGCTCGTCCTCGACGAACGCGTCGTCGTCCTCGTCGCCGTACGCCGCGAGGGCGGCCTGCGGGTCGAAGCCCGGGGCGCTGTCCTTGAGCGAGAGGCCCATCTCGACCAGCTTCGCCTTGACCTCGTCGATCGACTTGGCCCCGAAGTTGCGGATGTCGAGCAGGTCCTGCTCCGAGCGGCTGATGAGCTCACCCACGGTGTGGATGCCCTCGCGCTTGAGGCAGTTGTAGGACCGGACCGTCAGCTGCAGGTCCTCGACCGGGAGGGCCAGGTCGGCGGCCAGCTGCTCGTCGACCGGCGACGGGCCGATGTCGATGCCCTCGGCCTCGACGTTGAGCTCGCGCGCCAGGCCGAAGAGCTCGACCAGCGTCTTGCCGGCCGAGGCGATCGCGTCGCGGGGACGGATCGACGGCTTGGTCTCGACGTCGATGACGAGCTTGTCGAAGTCGGTGCGCTGCTCGACACGGGTGGCCTCGACCTTGTAGGTCACCTTGAGGACCGGGCTGTAGATCGAGTCGACCGGCATCCGGCCGATCTCGTTGTCGGCACCCTTGTTCTGGACCGCGGAGACGTAGCCGCGGCCACGCTCCACGACCAGCTCCATCTCCAGCTTGCCCTTGTCGGACAGCGTGGCGATCTTCAGGTCGGGGTTGTGCACCTCGACACCCGCCGGGGGCGTGATGTCGGCGGCGGTCACGTCACCGGCGCCGGACTTGCGCAGGTACATGGTGACGGGCTCGTCGTGCTCGGAGGAGACGACCAGCGACTTCAGGTTGAGGATGATCTCGGTGACGTCCTCCTTGACACCGTCGACGGTGGAGAACTCGTGGAGCACCCCGTCGACCTTGATGCTGGTGACGGAGGCACCGGGGATCGAGGACAGGAGGGTGCGCCGCAGGGAGTTGCCGAGGGTGTAGCCGAAGCCGGGCTCCAGGGGCTCGATCACGAACCGCGAGCGGAACTCGTCGACGGACTCTTCCGACAGGGTGGGGCGCTGTGCGATAAGCACTGGTGGTGTCCTTTCCGGGCCCCCCCGCTATTTGACGGGCCCGAACTGCAGTGGTGACGGAAGGAGATCCCGGCCGGGGGGCCCGCCCGGCGACCCGGAGGTCTGGGCGGAGCCCCCGGCGGGGGCCACGGGGGACGGGCCCCCGTGCGGTTACTTCTTCGAGTAGAACTCGACGATGAGCTGCTCCTGGACCGGGAGGTCGATCTGCGCCCGGACCGGAAGCTGGTGCACGAGGATGCGCATCCGGGTCGGGATCGCCTCGAGCCAGGCCGGCACGACCCGCTCGCCGTGGGTCTCGCGAGCCACGATGAACGGGGTCATCTCCAGGGACTTCTCCCGCACGTCGATGACGTCGTACTGGGCGACCTGGTAGGACGGGATGTCGACCTTCTTGCCGTTGACCAGGAAGTGACCGTGGGTCACCAGCTGGCGGGCGTGGCGGCGGGTCCGGGCGAACCCGGCGCGGTACACCACGTTGTCGAGGCGGCACTCGAGCAGCTGCAGCAGGTTGTCACCGGTCTTGCCGGCGCGCCGCGAAGCCTCGACGTAGTAGTTGTGGAACTGCTTCTCCATCACGCCGTAGGTGAAGCGGGCCTTCTGCTTCTCCTGCAGCTGCGAGCGGTACTCGCTCTCCTTGATGCGCGCGCGGCCGTGCTGGCCGGGTGCGTAGGGACGGCGCTCGAACGCCGCGTCGCCACCAACGAGGTCGACACCGAGACGGCGCGACTTCCTGGTCATGGGGCCGGTGTAGCGGGCCATAACTCAATGACTCCTTAAGTCTGTGCTGGTCGTGGGGTGCCGGGACTCAGACGCGGCGCCGCTTGGGCGGCCGGCATCCGTTGTGGGGCGTGGGGGTGACGTCCTGGATGGTGCCGACCTCGAGGCCGATAGCACCCAGCGAACGGATCGCCGTCTCGCGGCCCGAGCCCGGGCCCTTCACGAAGACGTCGATCTTCTTCATCCCGTGCTCCATCGCCCGGCGACCAGCAGCCTCGGCTGCCATCTGCGCGGCGAACGGGGTGGACTTGCGGGAGCCCTTGAAGCCGACAGTGCCGGCCGAGGCCCACGCGATCACCGCACCGGTGGGGTCGGTGATGGTGACGATGGTGTTGTTGAACGTGCTCTTGATGTGAGCCTCGCCCTGGGCGACGTTCTTCTTCTCCTTGCGACGCACCTTCTTGGCGCCGGCCGCGTTGCGGCTCTTGGGAGGCATGCAGTTTCTCCTGGGGTTCTGGTCGAAAAGCTCGGGGTGGGAAGGATCAGCGCGTCAGCGCTGGATCACTTCGCCTTCTTCTTGCCGGCAACCGTGCGCTTGGGGCCCTTGCGGGTACGCGCGTTGGTCTTGGTGCGCTGACCGCGGACCGGAAGGCCCATGCGGTGGCGGCGACCCTGGTAGCTGCCGATCTCGATCTTGCGGCGGATGTCGGCCTGGACCTCACGACGGAGGTCGCCCTCGATCTTGAAGTTGGACTCGATCGCGTCGCGGAGCTTGACCAGCTCCTCGTCCCCCAGCTGGTGGACGCGGAGGTCGGGGCTGACCCCGGTCGTCTCCAGGAGCTGCTGGGCGCGGGTACGGCCAATGCCGTAGATGTAGGTGAGTGCGATCTCGATGCGCTTGTCGCGCGGGAGGTCAACACCAACGAGGCGTGCCATGTCTGGCGGTGTCCCTTCGGTTTGCACAGAGGTCTCTGGTCGTGACGCGCCCCATCCCTCGTCAGGTGGGCTCCGGCCTCTGCACCGGAGGTGGTTCGGGCCCTCGTCGCCGACCCGGAGGTCGGTCCCGTGAGACCTAAGCGTTCACGTTGAAAAGTGTGTTCAGTTGTCGTGCTGCGGGCCGCCGGCCGGAGCCGGCGGGATCCTCAGCCCTGGCGCTGCTTGTGGCGCGGGTTCTCGCAGATCACCATGACGCGGCCGTGGCGACGAATCACCTTGCACTTGTCGCAGATCGCCTTGACGCTGGGCTTGACCTTCACTGCAGGTCCTTTCGAGATGGCTGCTCAGCGGCCGCGGGCAGGCCCGCGGGACCGCTCACTTGTAGCGGTAGACGATCCGACCCCGGGTGAGGTCGTACGGCGAGAGCTCCACCACGACCCGGTCCTCGGGGAGGATCCGGATGTAGTGCTGGCGCATCTTGCCGCTGATGTGGGCGAGAACCTTGTGGCCATTGCTCAGCTCGACGCGGAACATGGCATTCGGCAGGGCCTCCGTAATGGTGCCCTCGAGCTCGATCACGCCTTCTTTCTTCGGCATGTCCTCCACAATCTGTCGATCCAGTGTCTACCGTTTCCTGCACCGGGGCCGGCACGGACCGGACCCAGTTGGCCCGGGAACCTCCCGCCGGTCAGAACCGACGGGTGGACCTCGTGCAGCCGTTCCGGACGCCCCATCCCGGACGTGGCGAGGCCCTCCGAGGAGGGCTGGAACCACGGTCCCGGGCAGCCGCGAGGCACCGCGAAACAGACCCACGTTGGGCCGACACACCAGTCTAGTCTCAGCCCCTGACGAAAGACCAATCCCAGGCTCAGCCGGCCAGCAGCCGCAGGGTGTCCTCACGGGTCAGGCTGCTCGCGGGGTCGGCCCCGAGATGGGCGCCGGCGACCGGGTGGACCATCACCTCGTCGACGTCGTGCTCCTCGGCCAGGGCCGCGATCCGCGCCCGGGCCTCGTCGGGGGCTCCGATCACCCAGCGCTCGGCCATCGCGTTGACGACCTCCTGGTGGGCCGGGGCCAGCTCCACCTTCTCGGCCTCCTCGACCAGCAGCTGGGGGGCCAGCGGGGCGCCGGTGCGCAGCGCCAGCATCGAGTGCAGCTGCGGCAGCGCGCGCCGGTAGGCCTCCTCCGCGGTCTCCGCGACCGCGGCGTTCACGGTGAGGAAGGTCCGCGGCTCGGCCAGCTCCGGCGACGGGCGGAAGGTGGACCGGTACAGCGCGAGCGCCTCGCGGGTGCCCTGCCCGGAGAAGTGGTGCGCGAAGACGTAGGGCAGGCCCTTGGCGGCGGCCAGGCGCGCGGAGTAGTCCGAGGACCCGAGCAGCCACGCGGTCGGGACCGAGCGGGCCGAGGGTGTCGCGCGCAGCAGGTGGGTGCGTCCCTGCACGGAGAGCCCGACCCCCTCGGTGTCCATCATCGCCAGCACGTTGTCGACGTACTCCGGGAAGCGGGTGACGGCCTCGTCGCTGACTCCGCCGGCGCCGTGGCGCAGCGCCCAGCTCGTGACCGGGTCCGAGCCGGGGGCGCGCCCGATGCCCAGGTCGATCCGGCCCGGGTAGGCCGCCTCGAGGAGCGCGAACTGCTCGGCCACCACGAGCGGGGCGTGGTTGGGCAGCATCACCCCGCCAGAGCCGACCCGCAGCCGGCTGGTCGCCGCGGCGATCATCGCGATCAGGACGGGCGGGTTGGTCGCGGCGACCGCCGGCATGTTGTGGTGCTCGGCGACCCAGTACCGCTCGAGTCCCAGCTCGTCGGCGGTCCGGGCCAGGGCCAGGGTCGCGGCGATCGCATCGCCGGTGGTCTGGTCGCTGCGGACCGGAACCAGGTCGAGCACGGACAGGGCGGGAAGACGGCTACTCACCCCGACACAACCACGACCCGGGGGGCCGCTATTCCGACGCGGCCGCCAGCCGCCGGTCCGAGCGGTCCTTCGCGAGGCTGGCCAGCGCGGTGACCGTCAGGGTCCCGACGATGACCGCCAGCGAGAGCCAGATCGGGACCTCCGGAGCCCAGGAGACGTGGTGCCCGCCGTTGATGAACGGCAGCTCGTTCTCGTGCATCGCGTGCAGGACCAGCTTGACGCCGATGAACAGCAGCAGGAACGAGAGGCCGTAGGACAGGTAGACCAGGCGCTTGAGCAGGTCGCCGATCAGGAAGTACAGCTGCCGCAGGCCCATCAGCGCGAAGACGTTCGCGGTGAAGACCAGGAAGGGCTCGGAGGTCAGTCCGAAGATGGCCGGGATCGAGTCCAGCGCGAACAGCAGGTCGGTCAGCCCGAGCGAGAACACCACGATGAGCATCGGGGTGGCGAGCCGCCGGCCGCCCTCGACCACCGTCAGCTTGACGCCGTTCCAGTTCTCCGAGACCGGCATCCGGCGCCGGGCCCAGGTCACGATCTTCGGCTCCTCGTAGTGGTCGTCGCCGTCGCCGCCCTCGCCGGCGAGCTTCACAGCTGTGTAGATCAGGAAGAACCCGAACAGGTAGAAGACCCAGCTGAAGTTGTTGATCGCGGCCGCGCCGACGGCGATGAACAGCCCGCGCAGGACCAGGGCGATCAGGATCCCGATGAGCAGGGCGGTCTGCTGGTACGGCCGGGGCACCCCCAACTTCGTCATGATGATGATGAAGATGAACAGGTTGTCGACCGAGAGCGAGTACTCGGTCAGCCAGCCGGCGAAGAACTCGCCGCCGTACTGGCCGCCGGCGAAGAACCAGACGCCGAGGCCGAAGACCACCGCGAGCCCGACGAAGCCGGCCAGGTGGGTCGACACCTCGCGGGTCGTGGGCTCGTGCGGTCGGCGGCCGATCACCAGCACGTCGACCAGGAGCAGGCCGGTGGTGAGCACGACTGTGGTCCACCACAGCCAGAGGGGGACGTCCATGGAGGTGTGTTGCCTTCCGGGCTTGAAGTGCTAGTCGAGTCCCCCGAAGGGGACACCGAGCGCGGTGAGCCAGGACTCGCCGCCGTCGATCGCGGTGAGCACCCAGGCGCCGCGATCGGTCAGGGTGAAGGTGTGCTCGTGGTGGGCAGCCCGGCTGCCGTCGGAGCTGACGACCGTCCAGTCGTCGTCGAGCACATCGGTCTCGCAGGTCCCTAGGGTAATCATCGGCTCGACCGCCAGCGCGAGGCCCCTCACCAGCTTGGGCCCACGACCCGGCCGGCCGACGTTCGGGACGTTGGGCGGCAGGTGCATCTGGGTGCCGATCCCGTGGCCGACGTAGTCCTCGACGATGCCGTAGGTCCCCGCACTCCGCACGAAGGTCTCGACCGCGTGGGAGATGTCGCTGACCCGGCCGCCGAGACGGGCCGCGGCGATGCCCCGCCAGAGGGCCTCCTCGGTGACCCGCATCAGCTCGGAGACCTCCGCAGGCACCTCGCCGACCGCCACGGTGATCGCGGCGTCGCCGTGCCAGCCGTCCAGGACGGCGCCGCAGTCGATCGAGACGACGTCACCGTCGGCCAGGACCCGGTCCCCCGGGATCCCGTGCACGACCTCGTCGTTGACCGAGACGCAGATCGACGCCGGGAAGCCGTGGTAGCCCAGGAACGACGGGGTAGCGCCGGCGCTGCGGATGCTGTCCTCGGCGACGGCGTCGAGCTCCCGGGTGGAGATGCCGGGCCGAACGGCGGCCCGCAGCACCTCGAGGGTGGTGCCGACCACCAGACCGGCGCGACGCATCGCGCCGACCTGCTCGGGCGTCTTGATCTCCAGCCCGCGGTCGAGAAATCCCATCGGCCGACCGGCGCCTAGCTCTCGGGAACGACGTCGAGGGCCTTGAAGACGCGCCGGGTGACCTCGTCGACCTCGCCCATGCCGTCGATCTCGACGAGCAGCCCGCGGTCGCGGTAGACGCCGATCAGCGGCTCGGTCTGCTCGGTGTAGAGCTCCTGGCGCCGACGGATGACGTCCTCGGTGTCGTCGGTCCGGCCCTCGACCTGGGCGCGCTGGAGCAGCCGGTTGACGATCTCGTCCTGGTCGACGGTCAGCACCACCACCGCGTCGAGCTGGTGGCCGGTGCCCCGGATCATCCCGTCCAGCTCCTCGACCTGGGCCAGCGTGCGCGGGTAGCCGTCGAGCAGGAAGCCGGGACCGGCGTCGTCCTCCTCGATGCGGTTGCGCACCATCTTGTTCGTGACCTCGTCGGGCACGTACTCCCCCGCGTCCATGAACCGCTTGGCCTCGACGCCGAGGGGCGTGCCCTCGGAGACGTTGCGGCGGAAGATGTCGCCGGTCGAGATGGCGGGGATACCGAAGTGCTCGGCGATGAACTTCGCCTGCGTGCCCTTACCGGCACCGGGCGGGCCCATGATGATCAGACGCATATCAGCGCAGGAATCCTTCGTAGTTGCGCTGCTGGAGCTGGCTCTCGATCTGCTTCACCGTGTCGAGGGCGACACCCACCATGATGAGGATGGACGTGCCACCGAAGGGGAAGTTCTGGTTCGCGTCGATGAGAACCAGGGCGATCAGCGGAATCAGGGAGATGAGACCGAGGTAGAGCGCGCCCGGCAGGGTGATGCGGGACAGGACGTAGGACAGGTAGTCCTCGGTCGGCTTCCCGGCCCGGATCCCGGGGATGAAGCCGCCGTACTTCTTCATGTTGTCGGCCACCTCGTGCGGGTTGAAGGTGATCGACACGTAGAAGTAGGTGAAGAAGACGATCAGGAGGAAGAACGTCGCCATATACAGCGGGTGTCCACCGGTGACGAAGTAGTCGTTGACCCAGCCCACCCAGGCAGCGCCGCTGTTCTGGTTGAACTGCACGGCCATCGCCGGGAGGTAGAGCAGCGAGGAGGCGAAGATGACCGGGATGATGCCGGCCTGGTTCACCTTCAGCGGGATGTAGGTCGAGCTGCCGCCGAACATCTTGCGGCCGACCATCCGGCGGGCGTACTGCACCGGGATCCGGCGCTGCGCCTGCTCGATGAAGATGACCGCCGCGACGATGACCAGGCCGATCACCAGCGTGATGCCGAAGACCCACCAGCCCTGCGACTTCTGGACCTGCCACAGCGAGGCCGGGAAGGTGGCGACCACCTGGGTGAAGATCAGGATCGACATGCCGTTGCCGATGCCGCGGTCGGTAATCATCTCACCGAGCCACATGATGACGGCGGTGCCGGCGGTCATCGTGATGACGAGGACCAGGAACGTCGACGTCGAGTTGCTGTGCAGCAGCGGGTCGGCGCAGCCCTGGAGCAGGTTCCCGGACCGGGCGAGGGCCACGATGCCGGTGGCCTGCAGCAGCGCGAGTCCGAGCGTGAGGTAGCGGGTGTACTGCGTGATCTTGCTCTGGCCCGCCTGGCCCTCCTTCTTCAGCGCTTCGAGCCGTGGGATCACCACGACGAGCAGCTGCAGGATGATGCTGGCGGTGATGTACGGCATGATCCCCAGCGCGAAGATCGTCAGCTGGAGCAGCGCGCCGCCGGAGAACATGTTGATCAGGCTGTAGAGGCTCGAGCCCTCGAGGTCGCTGATGCACCCCTGGACGTTCGAGACGTGCACTCCGGGGGCAGGGATCTGCGAGCCGGCCCGGAAGATGACGATGACCAGGAGGACGAACAGCAGCTTGCGCCGCAGGTCCGGTGTCCGGAAAGCGTTGGCGAACGCGCCTAGCACAAGACGATCCTCTTTCTCGGGAGAACATCAGGGTCCCTGCAGCCCTCCGGCAAGAAACCCCGGAGAGCCTAACAGGGCGACGACGTCGAGATGGGCTCACCCGGCAGGAACGACATCCGGGCGCACCCGTGGGTGCAGAAAGGGCGCGGCGTGGCTGCTGAGTGCAGCCCCGCCGCGCCCTCTCCTGACAACGGTTCAGACCAGGGTGGTGGTTCCGCCCGCGGCCTCGATCTTCTCCTTGGCGGAGGACGAGAACGCCTGGGCGCTCACGTCGACCTTGACGCCGAGGTCGCCCTGACCGAGGACCTTGACCGGCTGGCCCTTGCGGACCGCGCCTCGGGCCACCAGCTCCTCGACGGTGACGGAGCCACCCTCGGGGAAGAGCTCGGTGATCCGGTCGAGGTTCACGACCTGGAACTCCACCTTGAACGGGTTCTTGAAGCCCTTGAGCTTCGGAAGCCGCATGTGGATCGGCATCTGGCCACCCTCGAAGGCGACCGGAACCTGGTAGCGAGCCTTGGTGCCCTTGGTACCGCGGCCGGAGGTCTTACCCTTCGAGGCCTCACCGCGACCCACACGGGTCTTCGCGGTCTTGGCGCCGGGGGCGGGACGCAGGTGGTGCAGCTTGAGCGTCATGTCAGTCGACCTCCTCGACCGTCACCAGGTGACGGACCGTGTTGACCATGCCCCGAATCTCCGGGCGGTCCTCCTTGACGACCACGTCGCCGATCCGCTTGAGACCGAGCGTGCGCAGGGTCTCGCGCTGGTTCTTCTTCAGACCGACCAGGCCGCGGTTCTGCTGGACCTTGAGCTGGGCCATCAGGAGACACCCCCAGCCGCCGGAGCGGCCTCGGCACGAGCCCGCAGCAGCGCCGCCGGGGCGACCGCCTCGACGGGCAGACCGCGGCGAGCCGCGACGGCCTCCGGCTGCTCCAGCATCCGCAGCGCCTCGACGGTCGCGTGCACGATGTTGATCTGGTTCGACGACCCGAGCGACTTGCTCAGGATGTCGTGGATGCCGGCGCACTCCAGCACCGCACGCACCGGGCCACCGGCGATCACACCGGTACCGGGAGCGGCCGGGCGCAGCATGACCACGCCGGCGGCCTTCTCACCCTGGACGGGGTGCGGGATGGTGCCCTGGATCCGGGGGACGCGGAAGAAGTTCTTCTTCGCCTCCTCCACACCCTTGGCGATCGCGGCCGGAACTTCCTTGGCCTTGCCGTAGCCGACGCCGACCAGACCGTCGCCGTCGCCCACGACCACGAGGGCGGTGAAGCTGAAGCGACGACCACCCTTCACGACCTTGGCGACGCGGTTGATCGCAACGACACGCTCGATGTAGGCGGTCTTGTCCGCGCCCTGGCCGCCGCGACGATCGTCACGGTTGCCTCGGCGCTCGCCACCGCGCTGTCCGCGCTGGGCTCCGCTCATGAGACTTTCCTCTTCTCTCTCTTGCTTGTCCGTGCGATCAGAAGGTCAGGCCGCCCTCGCGGGCGCCTTCGGCCAGGGCCGCGACGCGACCGTGGTACTTGTTGCCGGCGCGGTCGAAGACCACACCGTCGATGCCGGCCGACTTGGCGCGCTCGGCGACGAGCTCGCCGACCTTCTTCGCCTTCGCGGTCTTGTCACCGTCGAAGGTGCGGAGGTCGGACTCCATGGTCGACGCGTACGCGAGCGTCTTGCCGACCAGGTCGTCGACGACCTGCACGGTGATGTGCTTCGTGGACCGGGTCACGACCAGGCGCGGACGCTCGGCGGTGCCGGAGACCTTCTTGCGGCCACGGGCCTGACGGCGCAGGCGCGACTTGACGCGCGCCGCCGTGTGCTTGTTGTTGGAGAGCCGAATGCCCATGGTTACTTACCAGCCTTTCCGACCTTGCGGCGGACCTGCTCGCCGGAGTACCGGACACCCTTGCCCTTGTACGGCTCGGGCTTGCGGAGCTTGCGGATGTTCGCGGCGACCTCGCCGACCAGCTGCTTGTCGATGCCCTGGACACCGAGCCGGGTCGGACCGTCGACGGTGAAGGTGATGCCCTCGGGCGCGTCGAAGATGATCGGGTGGGAGTAGCCGAGCTGGAACTCCAGCTGGGTCGGGCCCTTGGAGAGGACGCGGTAACCCACGCCCACGATCTCGAGCTTCTTCTCGTAGCCCTCGGTCACACCCACGACCATGTTGTTGATCAGGGTGCGGCTCAGGCCGTGCAGGGACTTGCTGATCCGGTGGTCGTCGGGGCGGTTGACGTCCAGGACGCCCTCGCCCTTCTCGACGGTGATGGGTGCCGCCACCGAGTGCGACAGGGTGCCCTTGGGGCCCTTGACGGTCACGACGGGGCCATCAATGGCCACGTCGACGCCGGACGGGACCGGGACGGGGAGCTTGCCAATACGCGACATGCTTTTCTAACTCCTTCGCGGTCTCGTCGTCACCAGACGTAGGCGAGGACTTCCCCACCCACGCCCTTCTGGTTGGCCTGGCGGTCGGTCAGCAGGCCCTGGCTCGTCGAGATGATCGCGACGCCCAGCCCGCCGAGCACCTTCGGGAGACCCGTGTGCTTGGCGTAGACCCGGAGACCGGGCTTGCTGATGCGGCGAACACCGGCGATCGAACGCTCGCGGTTCCGGCCGTACTTCAAGGTAATGGTCAGCGTCTTGCCGACCTCACCCTCGGCGGGCTCCGCCACGTCGTACGACGTGATGTAGCCCTCCTGCTTGAGGATGTCCGCAACGCCCTGCTTCAGCTTGCTGTAGGGCATGGACACCGAGTCGTGGAACGCCTGGTTGGCGTTGCGCAGACGCGTGAGCATGTCTGCGATCGGGTCAGTCATCGTCATGGCCGTGAGGCCCTTTCTCCACCGCGGTTTCGTCCCTGCATCTCAGGGACGACCTGCAGCGATCGTGTGTAGAACGGATGTGGGTCGGTCACCAGGAGGACTTGGTCACGCCGGGCAGCTCGCCCCGGTGCGCCATCTCCCGCAGGCAGATTCGGCACAGGCCGAACTTGCGGAACACGGCCTTCGGGCGGCCGCAGCGCTGGCAACGGGTGTAGCCACGCACCGCGAACTTCGGCTTGCGAGCGGCCTTGACCCTCAGTGCGGTCTTCGCCATGTCAGTTCTCCTTGAACGGGAAGCCGAGCTTCTTCAGCAGGGCCCGACCCTCGTCGTCGTTGGTCGCGGTCGTGACGACCGTGATGTCCATGCCGCGGGTGCGGTCGACCTTGTCCTGGTTGATCTCGTGGAACATGACCTGCTCGGTCAGACCGAAGGTGTAGTTGCCACGCCCGTCGAACTGGCCGGGGTTGAGCCCGCGGAAGTCGCGGATTCGCGGCAGGGCGAGCGAGAGGAGCCGGTCGAGGAACTCCCACATCCGGTCGCCGCGCAGCGTGGTGTGCGCGCCGATCGGCATGCCCTCGCGCAGCTTGAACTGCGCGATGGACTTGCGGGCCTTGGTGACCAGCGGCTTCTGGCCGGTGATCGCGGTGAGGTCGCGCACGGCGCCCTCGATCAGCTTGGAGTCGCGAGCAGCCTCGCCCACACCCATGTTGACCACGATCTTGACCAGGCCGGGCACCTGCATGACGTTCTGGATCTCGAAGTCCGACTGCAGTGCCGGGAGGATCTCCTCGCGGTACTTCGTCTTGAGACGGGGCACGGGCCGCGTCGTCTGGGTCTCGGTCATCAGATTTCCTTGCCGGTCTTGCGCGAGATGCGGACGCTGCGCTCCGCCTTGTACGTCGAGCCGTCCGGGCGGCGCTTGGTGACCTCGTCGCGGCGGAAGCCGATCCGGGTCACGACGTCGTCCTCGATGAGCATCACGTTCGACACGTGGATGGGGGCCTCGGCGGTGATGATGCCGCCGGTGTTGCCGTCGCGGCCGCCCTGGTTGACGACCTTGGTGTGCCGCTTGATGCGGTTGACACCCTCGACGATCACCCGCTGCTCCTCGCGGAGCACCGAGATGACCTTGCCCTCGGCACCCTTGTCCTTGCCAGCGATCACCTTGACGGTGTCGCCCTTCTTGATGTTGATGCTCGGCTTCTTCTTGTTCGCGGTCATCACAGCACCTCCGGGGCGAGCGAGATGATCTTCATGAACTTCTTCTCGCGCAGCTCGCGGCCCACCGGGCCGAAGATGCGGGTGCCGCGGGGCTCACCGTCGGTCTTGAGGATCACGGCGGCGTTCTCGTCGAAGCGGATGTACGAACCGTCCTGGCGGCGGCGCTCCTTGACGGTGCGCACGATCACTGCCTTGACGACGTCGCCCTTCTTGACGTTGCCGCCCGGGATCGCGTCCTTGACCGTCGCGACGATGACGTCGCCGATGCCGGCGTAGCGTCGACCCGAGCCGCCGAGAACACGGATGCAGAGGATCTCCTTCGCACCGGTGTTGTCGGCGACCTTGAGTCGCGACTCCTGCTGGATCATTTCCTTCTCCTTGTCGCCCTGGTTCTCACCCGCGGGTGAGCCTTGGGGAACCTATGAATTGTCCGGCTGCGCCGGGACTGTGTGGTCGTCGCGCGGAGCCATGGAGGGCTCGCGCGGCGGTCCGACGGTTACTTGGCCTTCTCGAGGACCTCGATGACGCGCCAGCGCTTCGTGGCCGAGAGCGGGCGGGTCTCCATCAGGAGGACCCGGTCGCCGATGCCGCACTGGTTGGTCTCGTCGTGAGCCTTGAGCTTGCTCGTCTTGCGCATGACCTTGCCGTACAGCGCGTGCTTGACACGGTCCTCGACGGACACGACCACGGTCTTGTCCATCTTGTCGCTGACGACCAGGCCCTCGCGGACCTTGCGGGCGTTGCGCGCCGCGGTCGGGGTCTGCTCGCTCATGCGGCACCATCCTCATCACTGGAACCCGGGGCGGTCCGGATGCCGAGCTCGCGCTCACGCACCACGGTGTAGATCCGGGCGATGTCCTTCTTGACCGTGCGGAGCCGACCGTGGCTCTCGAGCTGACCCGTGGCCGCCTGGAACCGGAGGTTGAACAGCTCCTCCTTGGCCTCGCGCAGCTTGCCCTCGAGGTCGACGTCGTTGAGCTCGTCGAGCTCGTGGGCCTTCGTACCGTTGGCGTTGGCCATCAGAATTCACCCGCCTCTCGCGAGATGAACCGGCACTTCATCGGGAGCTTGTGCATCGCGCGGCGCATGGCCTCGCGTGCGGTTCCCTCGTCCACACCGGAAAGTTCGAACATGACGCGGCCGGGCTTGACGTTCGCCACCCACCACTCGGGGGAGCCCTTACCGGAACCCATGCGGGTCTCGGCAGGCTTCTTGGTCAGCGGGCGGTCGGGGTAGATGTTGATCCACACCTTGCCGCCGCGCTTGATGTGGCGGGTCATCGCGATACGCGCCGACTCGATCTGGCGGTTGGTCACGTAGTGACCCTCGACCGCCTGGATGCCGAAGTCGCCGAACGCGAGCTTCGTACCGCCCTTGGCCGCACCGGTCCGCTTGGGGTGGTGCTGCTTGCGGTGCTTGACACGACGGGGCATCAACATTGCTCAGCCCTCCTGCGGGGTCTCGGCCGACTTGGTCGCGGCAGCGGTGTCGCCACCGGCCGGGGCCTCGGTCACGGCGGGAGCGTCGCTGCCGCGGTCGGCGCGGGTGGGACGGTCGCCGCGCGAGCCGCGGTTCGGGCGGTCACCGGCGCGGGCCGGACGGCCACCGCGGCCGGGGACACCGGCGCGGGCAGCGGCCTGGGCCTGACGCTCGGCACGCGAACCCGCGACCTCGCCCTTGTAGATCCAGACCTTGACGCCGATACGACCGAAGGTGGTCTTGGCCTCGTAGAAGCCGTAGTCGATGTCCGCACGCAGAGTGTGCAGCGGCACGCGACCCTCGCGGTAGAACTCGGTGCGCGACATCTCGGCGCCGTTGAGCCGACCCGAGCACTGGATCCGGATGCCCTTGGCACCCGAGCGCATCGTGGTCTGCATCGCCTTGCGCATCGCGCGGCGGAACTGCACGCGGCCGGCGAGCTGCTCGGCAACACCCTGCGCGACGAGCTGGCCGTCGAGCTCGGGGGCCTTGACCTCGAGGATGTTGAGCTGCACCTGCTTGCCGGTGAGCTTCTCCAGCTCGGTGCGGATGCGGTCGGCCTCGGCGCCGCGGCGACCGATCACGATGCCCGGGCGAGCGGTGTGGATGTCCACCCGCACGCGCTCCCGGGTGCGCTCGATCTCGACCTTGGCGATGCCGGCCCGCTCCATGCCCTTGGAGAGCAGCTTGCGGATGGCGACGTCCTCGCCGACGTACGACTTGTACAGCTTGTCGGCGTACCAACGGGACTTGTGGTCCGTCGAGATACCGAGGCGGAAGCCGTTCGGGTTGATTTTCTGGCCCATCAGGCCTTCCGTCCCTTCTTCTCGGCCACAACACCGGCCGGCTGGACCGCCAGCGTGATGTGGCTGGTGCGCTTGTTGATCCGCGTCGCTCGGCCCTGGGCCCGCGGGCGCCAGCGCTTCATCGTCGGACCCTCGTCGACGCGCGCCACGGAGACGACCAGGTCGCCCCGGTCGAGGCCCTCGGTGGTCTCGGCGTTGGCGACGGCGCTCTCGAGGACCTTGTAGACGGTCTCGGAAGCGGCCTGCGGCGCGAACTGGAGCAGGGACAGGGCGTCGTCGACGGCCATGCCGCGGACCAGGTCCACGACCCGGCGCGCCTTCAGCGGGGTGATCCGCACGAAGCGGGCACTCGCGAAGGCACCCGGCTGGTCGCCGAGCAGCGACTCGCGACGCGCGCTGGTGCGGCTGCGCTCGGTGGTGCTCATCGGCGCCGTCCCTTCCGGTCTTCCTTCACGTGCCCGCGGTAGGTGCGGGTGGGCGCGAACTCGCCCAGCTTGTGGCCGACCATCGAGTCGGTCACGAACACCGGGACGTGCTTGCGGCCGTCGTGGACGGCGATGGTGTGCCCGATCATCGAGGGGATGATCATCGAGCGGCGCGACCACGTCTTGATGACGTTGTGGGAGCCCTTGTCGTTCTCCGCGTCCACCTTCTTGATGAGGTGGTCGTCGACGAACGGGCCCTTCTTCAGGCTACGAGGCATCTCAGTTACTTCCTACCCTTGCCGGACTTGCGGCGACGGATGATCTGGGAGTCGCTGGCCTTGCGCTTGCGCGTACGGCCCTCGGGCTTGCCCCACGGCGACACGGGGTGACGTCCACCGGACGTCTTGCCCTCGCCACCACCGTGCGGGTGGTCCACCGGGTTCATGACGACACCGCGGACGGTCGGGCGCTTGCCCTTCCAGCGCATCCGGCCGGCCTTGCCCCAGTTGATGTTCGACTGCTCGGCGTTGCCGACCTCGCCGACCGTGGCGCGGCAGCGCACGTCGACGAAGCGCATCTCGCCGGACGGCAGCCGCAGCGTGGCGCGGCTGCCCTCACGGGCGACCAGCTGGGCGCTGATGCCCGCGGAGCGGGCCATCTTCGCACCGCCGCCGGGACGCAGCTCCACGCAGTGGATGGTCGAGCCGACCGGGATGTTGCGCAGCGGCAGGTTGTTGCCGGGCTTGATGTCGGCGTTCGGGCCCGACTCGACAGCGGTGCCCTGCACGAGGCCCTTCGGCGCGATGATGTAGCGCTTCTCGCCGTCGGCGTAGTGCAGCAGCGCGATGCGCGCGGTGCGGTTCGGGTCGTACTCGATGTGCGCGACCTTGGCCGGCACCCCGTCCTTGTCGTAGCGACGGAAGTCGATGACGCGGTAGGCGCGCTTGTGACCGCCACCCTGGTGCCGGGTGGTGATCCGGCCCTGGTTGTTGCGGCCGCCCTTCTTGGGCAGCGGACGCGTCAGCGACTTCTCCGGGGTGGTCCGGGTGATCTCGACGAAGTCAGCGACCGACGAGCCACGACGGCCCGGGGTGGTCGGCTTGTACTTGCGGATAGCCATGTGTCAGTTCCTCGTATCCAGGAGCCCGGTCAGGAGACCGGACCTCCGAAGATGTCGATGCGGTGGCCCTCGGCGAGCGAGACGATCGCACGCTTGGTGTCCTTGCGCTTGCCGAGCCCGGCGCGGGTACGACGGGTCTTGCCCGGCCGGTTGATCGTGTTGACCGACGTGACCTTGACGTTGAAGACCTTCTCGACCGCGATCTTGATCTCGGTCTTGTTGGCGTCCGGCCGGACGATGAAGGTGTACTTGTTCGCGTCGAGCAGGCCGTAGCTCTTCTCCGACACGACCGGCGCGAGCAGGATGTCGCGGTGGTCCTTGTGCAGGGTGCTCACTGGGAGGCCTCCTTGGCGTTGCCGCTCACGAACGCGTCGTACGCGCCACGGGTGAAGACCACGTCGTCGGACGCGAGCACGTCGTAGGTGTTGAGCTGGTCGACCGCGACGATGTGCACCTGCGGCGCGTTGCGCAGGGACAGCCAGGTCAGGGTGTCGGTGCGCTCGAGCACGACGAGGAACCGGCGGCGGTCGCTGATGCCGGCGAGGGCGGCGATCGCGGCGCGGGTCGAGGGCTTGTCGCCCGAGACGAGGCCGTCGACCACGTGGATCCGGTCGTTGCCAGCCCGGTCCGAGAGGGCACCGCGCAGGGCGGCGGCCTTCATCTTCTTGGGCGTGCGCTGGTCGTACTTGCGCGGCTGCGGGCCGTGGACGGTGCCACCGCCGGCGAACTGCGGCGCGCGGGTCGAGCCCTGACGGGCGCGACCGGTGCCCTTCTGCTTGTAGGGCTTGCGTCCACCGCCGCGAACCTCGCCGCGGGTCTTGGTGGAGTGCGTGCCCTGGCGAGCCGCGGCCTGCTGGGCGACGACGACCTGGTGGATCAGCGGGACGTTGACCTCCACGCCGAAGATCTCGGCGGGCAGGTCGACCTTCACGGTCTTGGCGTTGCTAGCCATGCTCAGGCCTCCTGCGTCTTCTTGGCGGCCGAGCGGAGGACCACGAGACCACCCTTGGGGCCGGGAACGGCACCCTTGAGGAGGATCAGGCCCTTCTCGACGTCGACGGCGTGCACGGTGACGTTCTGGGTCGTGACGGTGTCGTGACCCATCCGGCCGGCCATGCGGACGCCCTTGAACACGCGGCCGGGGGTGGCGCAGGCGCCGATCGAGCCCGGCTTGCGGTGGTTGCGGTGCGCACCGTGGGAGGCGGAGACGCCGGCGAAGCCGTGACGCTTCATGACACCGGCGAAGCCCTTGCCCTTGCTGGTGCCGGTCACGTCGATCTCCTCGCCAGCGGCGAAGGTGTCGATGGCCAGCTCCTGACCGACGGTGTAGTCACCGGCGGCAGCAGTGCGAATCTCGGCGAGGTGGCGACGCGGCGTGGTGCCGGCCTTCTCGAAGTGCCCGGCGCGGGGCTTCGTGACCTTGCGGCCGTCGATCTCGCCGTAGCCGATCTGCACGGCGTTGTAGCCGTCGGCCTCGGGAGTGCGCACCTGGGTCACCACGTTGGTGGTCACGGAGACGACGGTGACCGGAACGATCCGGTTGTTGTCGTCCCAGAGCTGGGTCATGCCGAGCTTGGTGCCCAGCAGTCCCTTGACGTTGCGTTCGAAAGTCATGTCCTCGAACCTCAGAGCTTGATCTCGATGTCGACACCGGCCGGCAGGTCGAGACGCATCAGCGAGTCGACGGTCTTCGGCGTGGGGTCGATGATGTCGATGAGGCGCTTGTGGGTGCGCATCTCAAAGTGCTCGCGGGAGTCCTTGTACTTGTGGGGCGAGCGGATGACGCAGTACACGTTCTTCTCGGTCGGCAGCGGCACCGGGCCGGCGACCTTGGCGCCCGTGCGGGTCACCGTGTCCACGATCTTGCGCGCCGAGGTGTCGATCACCTCGTGGTCATAGGCCTTGAGCCTGATGCGGAT
Organism: Nocardioides pantholopis; assembly: GCF_003710085.1. Classification (NCBI taxonomy): domain Bacteria; kingdom Bacillati; phylum Actinomycetota; class Actinomycetes; order Propionibacteriales; family Nocardioidaceae; genus Nocardioides; species Nocardioides pantholopis. The sequence goes on from NZ_CP033324.1 coordinate 3,393,549, forward strand.
CTTCTGTCCCGCCATAGGTCTCTCTCGTCCTTACTTCTCAGCTGCCGCGTGCTTGTCCGAGACGTCCCCCGGTTTGGGTCTGTCCCGCCCTGGTGCTCACCACCCCGCCGACCCCCGCGGTCGGGCGTGTCGCGCAGCCTGGGCGCAACACGAGACCGCTGGGTCCCGCTTCGTCTTGTTCGGTGGCGCCCGACGGTTCGTCGAGCTGATCGGGTCTCCTGGTTCGGTGCGGACGCATGCCGACCACCGAACTCTCGCTCCGAGGAGCGGGGAGACGCGATTCAGTAGTCAAGATGTGTCGCACCCCGGCAACCCACCGGAGCAACCGGACCATCTTGGCAGAGATCAGGCGTCGAGCCAAATCCCGCGCAGGTGGTCCGGGCGAGGTCGGGCGGGGCACAGGCCCCGGTCCGTCCTCAGGTGCCAGGGTCCCATTTGGGGACGCCTGCCACCAACTCGGCCGGCCCTCACTCCCCCGTCGCGCGATAGGCCAGGTCGGTGATGGTGCGACCGGCGGCCAGACCCTTGCGCTCGAACTTCGTGACGGGGCGGTCGGCCCATCGCTCCACGACGCCGCCCTCGAGGCCGGGCTCGGCGTCGAGGACCTCCACCATCTGCTCGGCGTAGTCCGCCCAGTCCGTCGCGAGCCGCCACACTCCCCCGGCGCGCAGCCGCTCGGCCGCCAGGCGGGCGAACGCCGGGTCCACCAGGCGCCGCTTGCGGTGCCGCGCCTTGTGCCACGGGTCGGGGAAGAACGTCCAGAGCTCGTGCAGGCTGCGGGGGGCGATCAGGTGCTCCATCGACCACACCGCGTCGACGCCGCACAGCCGGACGTTCTCGGCCCCGGCCTCGGCGACACGCCACAGGGTGTCGGCGATGCCGGGACGCCAGACCTCGAACGCCAGCACGTCGTACGCCGGACGCGCGGCGGCGAGCGCTGCGGTGGCCTCCCCCACCCCGGAGCCGATCTCGACGATCAGCGGCGCCTCGCGGCCGAACCAGTGAGACCAGCTGAAGTCCGGGGCGTCCACGGCGGCGTCCGGGATCACCCACCGCGCCTGGTGGGCCGCCCACGCGGCGGCCTGGTTGGGGGTGAACCGGTTGCCCCGGCGCGAGTAGCTGAGCACCTCGCGCATCCGGCGACCGTCGTCGGTGAGCTTGTGGTGCGGTCGGGCCGGGCGGACCGGTTCGTTCATCGGCTTCCTCTCTCAGACGTGCAGAACGGCCCCGGACCGAGGTCCGGGGCCGTTCTGGTGGATCAACCGGTCAGCGACCGGCGGGGATCACTTGGTGATCTTGGTGACCCGGCCGGCGCCGACGGTGCGGCCACCCTCGCGGATCGCGAAGCGCAGGCCCTCGTCCATCGCGATGGGCTGGATGAGCTCCACGGCCATCTCGGTGTTGTCGCCGGGCATGACCATCTCGGTGCCCTCGGGCAGGGTCACGACACCGGTCACGTCCGTGGTCCGGAAGTAGAACTGCGGACGGTAGTTGTTGAAGAACGGCGTGTGGCGGCCGCCCTCCTCCTTCGAGAGGATGTAGACCGAGGCCTCGAAGTTGGTGTGCGGGGTCGTGGTGCCCGGCTTGATGACGACCATGCCGCGCTCGACGTCCTCGCGCTTGGTGCCACGAAGCAGCAGACCGACGTTCTCACCGGCCTGGCCCTCGTCGAGCAGCTTGCGGAACATCTCGACGCCGGTGACGGTCGACTTCATCGAGCCCTCGCGGATGCCGACGATCTCGACCTCCTCGTTGACCTTCACGATGCCCCGCTCGATGCGGCCGGTGATGACCGTGCCGCGACCGGTGATCGTGAAGACGTCCTCGACGGGCATGAGGAACGGCTTGTCGGTCTCACGCTCGGGGGTCGGGATGTAGTCGTCCACGGCCTGCATGAGCTCGGCGATCGAGTCGCCCCACTTCGCGTCGCCCTGCAGCGCCGGGAAGGCCGCCACGCGCACGACCGGAACGTCGTCGCCCGGGAACTCGTACTCCGAGAGGAGCTCGCGCACCTCCATCTCGACGAGCTCGATGAGCTCCTCGTCGTCGACCATGTCGCACTTGTTGAGCGCGACGACCAGGGCGGGGACGCCGACCTGGCGGGCGAGCAGCACGTGCTCGCGGGTCTGCGGCATGGGGCCGTCGGTGGCGGCGACCACGAGGATCGCGCCATCCATCTGAGCAGCACCGGTGATCATGTTCTTGATGTAGTCCGCGTGACCCGGGCAGTCGACGTGCGCGTAGTGGCGCGACTCGGTCTGGTACTCGACGTGCGCGATCGAGATCGTGATACCGCGCTGCCGCTCCTCAGGAGCCTTGTCGATGTCCTCGAACGCCGAAGCAGCGTTGAGGTCCGGGTGCTTGTCGTGCAGCACCTTGGTGATCGCCGCGGTAAGAGTCGTCTTGCCGTGGTCGATGTGACCGATGGTGCCGATGTTGACGTGCGGCTTGGTCCGCTCGAACTTCGCCTTAGCCACTGGGGGCTCCTCCTGGTGTGGTTGTTACCTGACTCGTACTTGCTGGTGGTGCCGAGGATCCGGGACTGCGCAACCCTAGAGGGTCACTCGCCACGGACCTTCTTGATGATCTCGTCGGCGATGTTCGTGGGAACCTCGGCGTACGAGTCGAACTCCATCGAGTACGAAGCCTGGCCAGAGGTCTTGGACCTCAGGTCGCCAACGTACCCGAACATCTCGGACAGCGGCACGAGGGCGTTGATGACCATGTCACCGTGCCGCTCCTCCTGCGCCTGGATCTGGCCGCGCCGGCTGTTGATGTCGCCGATGACCGTGCCCAGGAAGGTCTCCGGGGTGGTCACCTCGACAGCGAACATCGGCTCGAGCAGGACCGGCTTCGCCTGGCGGGCGGCCTCCTTGAAGGCCTGGTTGCCGGCGATCTTGAACGCGAGCTCGGAGGAGTCGACGTCGTGGTAGGCGCCGTCCTCGAGCGTGAACTTCACGTCGACCATCGGGAAGCCGGCGAGGATGCCGAACTCCATGGCGTCCTGGCCACCCTGGTCGACCGAAGGGATGTACTCCCGCGGCACGCGGCCACCGGAGACGTTGTTGACGAACTCGTAGCCCGCGCCGGTGCCGGTCTCGGGGTCGATGTTCGGCCCGAGGGAGACGACGACCTTCGCGAACTGGCCCGAACCACCGGTCTGCTTCTTGTGGGTGTAGCTGTGGTTCTTGACCTCGCGACGGACCGTCTCGCGGTAGGCCACCTGCGGCTTGCCGACGGTGGCCTCGACGCGGAACTCGCGCTTCATCCGGTCGACGAGGATCTCGAGGTGGAGCTCGCCCATGCCGGCGATGATCGTCTGGCCGGTCTCCTCGTCGGACTTGACCGTGAAGGTCGGGTCCTCGTCGGAGAGGCGCTGGATCGCGGTGCCCAGCTTCTCCTGGTCGCTCTTGGTCTTGGGCTCGATCGCGACCTCGATGACCGGGGCCGGGAACGTCATCGACTCCAGGACGACCTGGTTGGCCGGGTCGCACAGGGTGTGACCGGTCTTGGTGTCCTTCAGGCCCATGACGGCCACGATCTGGCCGGCGCCGACCGACGCGATCTCCTCACGCTTGTTCGCGTGCATCTGGTAGACCTTGCCGATCCGCTCCTTGCGGCCGTTGACCGAGTTCACCACGGACGAGCCGGCCTCGAGCTTGCCGGAGTAGACCCGGACGTAGATCAGCTTGCCGAGGTGCGGGTCGCTGGCGATCTTGTAGGCCAGGCCGGAGAACGGCGCGTCGTCGCTGGGCTTGCGGACGACCTCCTTCTCCTCGTCGCGGGGGTCGTGACCGACGATCGCGTCGATGTCCAGCGGCGAGGGGAGGTACTTCACGACCGCGTCGAGCAGGGGCTGCACGCCCTTGTTCTTGAACGCCGTGCCGCACAGGACCGGGTTGAGCTTGTCGGCCAGGGTGGCGCGACGGATCGCGGCCTCGAGCTCCTCCACGGTGAAGTCCTCGCCCTCGAGGTACTTCTCCATGACGTCGTCGTCGGCCTCGGAGAGGGTCTCCAGGAGCTTCTCGCGGTACTCGGCAGCCTGCTCGGCCAGCTCCGCGGGGATCTCCTCGACCTCGTAGTCCTCGCCCATCTTGGTCTCGCCGCGCCAGGTGAGCGCGCGCATGCCGACCAGGTCGACGACGCCCAGGAAGTCGGACTCGGCGCCGATCGGCAGCTGGAGGACCAGCGGGGTGGAGTTGAGACGCTCGACCATCATGTCGACGCAGCGGAAGAAGTCCGCGCCGGTGCGGTCGAGCTTGTTGACGAAGCACATCCGCGGGACGGAGTACTTGTTGGCCTGCCGCCACACCGTCATCGTCTGGGGCTCGACACCGGCGACACCGTCGAAGACCGCGACCGCGCCGTCGAGGACGCGCAGCGAGCGCTCGACCTCGGCGGTGAAGTCCACGTGCCCGGGGGTGTCGATGATGTTGATCTGGTGGTTCTTCCACCAGCAGGTCGTCGCGGCGGACGTGATCGTGATGCCGCGCTCCTGCTCCTGCTCCATCCAGTCCATCGTGGCGCCACCGTCGTGCACCTCACCGATCTTGTACGTGATACCGGTGTAGAACAGGATGCGCTCGGTGGTGGTGGTCTTGCCGGCGTCGATGTGCGCCATGATGCCGATGTTGCGGACCTTGTTGAGGTCCGTGGTGATGTCGACAGCCACTGTCTGTGCGTTCCTTAGAAAGTAGGAAGGTGCCGGTGGAGCGGGACGGCGTGAGCCGCCCCGCTCACGATCACCAGCGGTAGTGCGCGAAGGCCTTGTTGGACTCGGCCATCTTGTGGGTGTCCTCGCGCTTCTTCACAGCGGCACCGAGGCCGTTGGAGGCGTCGAGGATCTCGTTCATCAGGCGCTCGGACATCGTCTTCTCACGACGGTCCGCGGCGTAGCCGACGAGCCAGCGCAGCGCGAGCGTGGTGCCGCGGTTGCCCTTGACCTCGATCGGGACCTGGTAGGTCGCACCACCGACGCGGCGGGACTTGACCTCGAGGGCCGGCTTCACGTTGTCCAGGGCACGCTTGAGCGTGACCACCGGGTCGGTGCCGGTCTTCTCGCGGCAGCCCTCGAGCGCCGAGTAGACGATGCGCTGCGCGACCTGCTTCTTGCCGTCCTGGAGCACCTTGCTGACGAGCTGGGTGACCAGCTGGGACCCGTAGACCGGGTCGACGTCGATCGGGCGCTTGGGAGCGGGACCCTTGCGCGGCATATCAGCTCTTCTCCTTCTTGGCGCCGTAGCGGCTGCGAGCCTGCTTACGGTTCTTGACGCCCTGGGTGTCGAGCGTGCCGCGGATGATCTTGTAGCGGACACCGGGCAGGTCCTTCACCCGGCCGCCGCGAACGAGCACGATCGAGTGCTCCTGAAGGTTGTGACCGACGCCCGGGATGTACGCCGTGACCTCGACGCCGCTGCTCAGGCGCACACGGGCGACCTTGCGGAGGGCGGAGTTCGGCTTCTTCGGGGTGGTGGTGTAGACGCGCGTGCACACGCCGCGCCGCTGGGGCGAACCCTTGAGGGCAGGCGTCTTGTTCTTCGACACCTTGTCCTGACGGCCCTTGCGGACCAACTGCTGAATGGTGGGCACCTGGTGGTTCCCCTTCTTTGTCACTCTCAGTACGTGGCACGGTGCCTCGCACGATCGATCTGCGGTGTCTGGGATGGTGCGGAACCAGCCCGTCGTCCTCGCCCCCGAGGTCGGGCGTGTCGCCCGGCCCAGAGCATCGCCGGAGCCGGTCTTGCGACCGGGCGGTGATGGTGGGGACTGTGGTCCTCCCGGTCCGGCATTCGGTCGCCGGCGCCTGCGAGCACGCACAACAGCCTGGTTGTCCCAGACACGAAGTACGAGATTACCGGGCGCCTACACCGTGGTCAAAACGTCGGCCGGTTGCCGCGCCGGGTCGGACCCCACCTCCGGGGCGCCCTCGCCGGCCCGCTCCGCCGCGGGCCGGTCCCCCAGCTCCTCGGCCGGCTCACCGGAGCGCTCCGCCGCCCGGCGCGACATCCGGGTGAAGACCAGTACCGCGATCAGGGCGCCGAGGATCGTCAGCACGCCGCCGAAGACGAAGGTCCAGCGCGCACCGTAGGTCTCCCCCACCCAGCCGACGACCGGCGCGCCGATCGGGGTGCCGCCCATGACGATGGTCATGTAGAGCGCGACGACCCGGCCGCGCATCAGCGGAGCCGACTCCAGCTGCATCGTCGCGTTGGCCGAGTTGAGCAGGGTCAGTGTGAAGAAGCCGATGACCGGGGCGAAGAGCGCGAAGGTGAGGTACGTCGGCATCAGCCCGGCGACGATCTCGGCCACGCCGAACCCGACCGCGGCGACGACCAGCAGCCGCAGCCGGACCTGGACCCGGCGGGCCGCCAGCAGCGCCCCGGTCAGCGAGCCGATGGCCAGGGCGGACCCGAGCACCCCGAACTCGCTGGCGCCCTTGCCGAAGACGTCGGTGGCCATCAGCGCGGAGGTCACCTGGAAGTTCATGCCGAAGGTGCCGGCGAAGAACACCAGGATCAGCACCATCACCATCCTGGGCTGGCTGCGCACGTAGCGCACCCCGGCGCGCAGCGCGCCGGGCACGCGTCCGGTGGGTTCAGGGGTGTGCAGCAGCCGCACGTCCATGCGCTGCAGCTGCCAGATCACCGCCGCATAGGAGACCGCGTTGATCAGGATCACCCAGCCGCTGGCCTCGGCACTGCCACCCAGCGCGCCGATCAGGAGGCCGGCGATGGCCGGGCCGAAGAGCCGGGCCGCGTTGAAGGTCGCCGAGTTCAGACCCACCGCGTTGGTCAGGTCCTCGGTGCCGACCATCTCCGAGACGAAGGACTGGCGGGCGGGCCCGTCGAAGGCCGAGCCGATGCCGAGCACGAAGGCGAGCACGTAGACGTGCCAGATCTGCGCCGACCCGGTGACGGCGATGATGCCCAGCGCCAGCGACGCGAGCGCCATCGTCAGCTGGGTCAGCTGGAGCAGGCGGCGCTTGGGGAAGCGGTCGGCGATGACCCCGGCGTACGGCGAGAGCAGCAGCACGGGGAGGAACTGCAGCCCGGTGGTGATGCCGAGGGCCGTGCCGCTCCCGCCGGGGAGGCTCAGGACCATCCAGTCCTGGGCCACCCGCTGCATCCAGGTGCCGGTGTTCGACACCGCACTGCCGGCGACGTAGCGCCGGTAGTTCGGATTGGCGAGGGAACGGAACGTGGGGCTCAAGTCTGGTCAGTCCTCCTGGGCAAGTCGGTGCAGGATCGGGGCGGCCTGGCGGAGCACGGCGCGCTCGTCGGCGCTCAGGGCGCGCAGCCGCGAGGAGAGCCACTCGTCGCGGCGCGCCCGGTCGGCCCGGAGCGTCTCCCGGCCGAGGTCGGTGATCTCGACGAGCACCTGGCGCCCGTCGGTGGCGTGGGCTCGCCGGGTGACGTAGCCGCCCTCGGCGAGGTGGTTGATCGTGCGGGTCATCGTCGGAGCCTTGACCCGCTCGATCGAGGCCAGCTCGCCGACGCCGAGGCCGCCGGGCTGCAGGGCGGCGAGCACGGCCATGGCGTTCATGCCCAGGTCGTTGCCGGGGTCTCGCTCGGCCGCCAGTCGGCGCCGCAGGCGCATCACGGCCAGGCGGAGCTCCGACGCCAGGCCGGCGCGGGAGTGAGGGGCCTTCTCAGTGCTGGGCATATCGTTAGCATAAGTCATTACCTACGCTAACTATTCCGAATGCGACAGGCCCGGGCCGTGACGGTCGCCACGGGCCGGGCCTGTCGGTCCGCTCCCGGCCTGGCCGGGAGGTCGTGCGGTCGGGTCAGGAGACCCAGGAGCTGATCGGGCTGATCGCGAAGTAGACGACGAACAGCCCGGCGACCACCCACATCAGCGGGTGGATCTGCGCGACCTTGCCGCGCACGACCTTGATCAGGACGAAGGCCAGGAAGCCCGCGCCGATGCCGGCCGAGATCGAGTACGCGAACGGCATCAGCACGATCGTGAGGAACGCCGGCAGCGCGATCTCGATGTCGTCCCAGTCGATGCCGCGCACCTGCTGCATCATCAGGAAGCCGACCAGGACCAGGGCCGGGACGGCCGCCTCGTTCGGGATCACCGCGACCAGCGGCGAGAGGAACGTCGCGAGCAGGAACAGCAGGCCGGTGACCACGGCGGAGAGGCCGGTGCGCGCGCCCTCGGCGACGCCGGAGGTGGACTCGATGTAGGCGGTGTTGCTGGACACCGACGCGGCGCCACCGGCGACCGCGGCCAGCGAGTCGACGACCAGGATCTGGCGCGACTTCGGCGGGATGCCCTCCTCGTCGTTGAGCCCGGCCTCGGCGCCGATCGCGGTCATCGTGCCCATGGTGTCGAAGAAGTCGGTGAGCAGCAGCGTGAAGATCAGCAGGAAGACCGTGACGACGCCGACGTTCTCCCAGGACCCGAGCAGGTTGTAGTTGCCGATCAGCCCGAAGTCGGGCTTCTCGACGATCTTGTCCGGCCAGGCGGGGACGTTGAGGTTCCAGCCCTTCGGGTTGTCGGCGCTCGAGCCGACCTCGACGATCGACTCCACGATGATCGCCAGAACGCTGCTCACGACGATCGAGATCAGGATCGCGCCCCGCACCTGGGCGACGTACAGCCCGATGACCAGCACCAGGCCGATGCAGAAGATCAGCACCGGCCAGCCCTGCAGCTGCCCGCCGAGGCCCAGCGACAGCGGGGTGCCGCCACCGCCGCGCACGAAGCCGGCGTCGACCAGGCCGACCAGCGTGATGAACAGGCCGATGCCGACCGAGATCGCGATCTTCAGCTGCGCCGGCACAGCGTGGAAGACGGCCTCCCGGAAGCCGGTGAGGACCAGGACCAGGATCACCAGGCCCTCGATGACCACCAGGCCCATCGCGTCGGCCCAGGTCATCTGGTTGGCCACCGAGTAGGTGATGAAGGCGTTCAGGCCCAGGCCGGCCGCGAGGGCCAGCGGGAAGTTCGCCACCAGGCCCATCAGGATCGTCAGCAGGCCCGCGACCAGGGCGGTGGCCGCCGCGATCATCTGGAAGCTGCCGAGCGGCTCGCCGTCGATGTCGACGCCGCCGCTGAGGATGATCGGGTTCAGCACGATGATGTAGGCCATCGTCAAGAAGGTGACGATGCCGCCGCGCACCTCCCGCCCGACGGTGGAGCCGCGCTCGCTGATCTTGAAGAAGTTGTCCACTCGGGTCCTCACGGGACCTCAGCATGACAGCCGCCCGCGCGACGCATTGACGCCGACACTAGATTTGGACACGTGGACAGCCGTGACGAGCAGCCCCGACGGCACGAGATCGGGAGCCGGGTCTACGTCGTCGCCGACGTCGAGCCGCTCGACGTCGACGGGGTCCGGACGGTCGCGGTCGGCACCGCCGTCTGGCTGATCGGGTTCCTCGCGCTGCTGCCCTTCTACGGCGAGCTCGCGGACTCCGGACGCACCTGGTGGCTGTGGACCTGCCTGGCGGGCTTCGGGCTCGGCCTGTGCGGCTACGAGTACTGCCGCCGCCGGCGCGACGCCCGCGCCGAGGCGGCTCCCGGCGGCCGCCGCGCCCGGTCCGCCGGGTGAGCGCCGGTCGCCGCGGCGCGGCCCGTCGCCACCCGGCCGTCCTCGCCTGGGCCCTCGCCCACCAGAACGCCACCACCGGCATCCTGCTCGGGCTGATGGCGGTGCTCACGGGGATCTCGGTCGCGGTGGGTGCCTGGCTCACCCGGGACGGCGAGATGCTCAGCGACTCCGCCACCGCGCTGCTGGTCACGACCCCGTTCGTGCTGCCGATCGCGATCGCAGCGTTCATGGGCGGTCTCGCCGTCCACCCGCGCGGCTGGATCCCGGCCCTCGGCCTGAGCGCCGGGCTGTGGCTGGGCATCGTCGGCCAGGTCACCGAGCGCGACGCCCTCTTCCAGACAGGTGTCGCCCTGTGCGGCGCCGGCGTCGTCGGCTTCTGGGTGGCCGGCTGGATCGCCCGCGTCCCGATGTGGCTAGGACTCGGGCGCTGGAAGTGGGTCCAGGTCCAGCGGACCGAGGACGACCCCCTGGCCCCGCGCGATCAGGCCTGAGGCCCGGGTCAGAACCGCTCGACGTCGCCCGGCGTGAGGGTGTCGAACGCCGGCTCCGGCAGCGGCACCGGCTCGTGCTTCTTGGCCAGCCGGACCTCGGAGTGGGCACCGCAGCCGTGGTCGAAGGAGACGATCCGGCCGTCGTCGTTGGCGTCGCCGTTGGCGCACACGCCGAACATCTCCGAGAGCGGCCCGGCGATGCGCATCAAGAAGCCACAGGTGGTGCAGGAGTCCGGCGCAGCCTGCGCGATCGGCGCGGAGGGGCCACGGTCGCCGTCGTACCAGCGCTGCGCAGCCAGGTCGCGACCCTCCAGGGAGAGGGTGCGGGTCCGGCCCAGGCCGAGGTCCTGGGCGACCTGGCGGATCTGGGCCTTGTCGTCGGCGTCGAGCGGGTCGTCGCCGAAGGAGTACGTCGGCACCAGCCGCGGGTCGTCGTCGGCGACCGGCAGCAGGTCGCCCGGCGAGAGGTCGCCGGGCTCGATCCGCTCGCGGTAGGGCACCCACGGCGGCGCGACGATGGCGTCCTCGCCCGGGACCAGCACGACCTCGTCGACCGTGACGTGCTTCTGCCGGGGCGCGCGCGCCACGGTCACCGACCAGCGCCAGCCGCGGTAGCCGGTCCGGGTGCAGGCGAACAGGTGGGTGACGACCCGCTCGCCCTCGGCGACGGAGTCGAGGTGCTCGCCGATGTCACCGGCCTCGGCGTCGTCGAGCACGGCGGCGCGGGCCAGCTCCACCGCCGCCAGGGCGGTGGCGTCGGGCTTGGTGCGGACGGTCGTGGTCACGTCGCGCATCATGTCTCATCACGGTGCCCGATGTCAGGTCGGCCCCCGTGTCCGGTGCCGCGCCGGACGCCCGGACCGGGCAGGATGGGCCCATGACCGCCCAGCCGCCCGGCGCCGAGGACGAGCGCCCGGATCCGCGCCCCGACGGTCCCGCCCCGGTCGGGGCGGCGGAGCGGGCCCGGGCGGTGGCCCACGGGCTCGGCACCGGCGCCCGGGCGGCGGGCCGCGGCGTGGCCGCGGCCGGCCGGGTGACGGGCCGGGCCGGCCGGTACGTCGGCCGGCAGGCCCGCCGCGCGGCCGACGCCCAGGGCGCCGGCGAGTCCGGGCTCAACCGGCTCATGTACCTGCACTTCTTCAACACCGCCGGCGACGCCGCGGTGGCGATCTCGCTGGCGGGGTCGCTGTTCTTCCAGGTGCCCTCGGGCGAGGCCCGCGGCCAGGTGGCGCTGTTCCTGGGCCTGACGATGCTGCCCTTCGCCGTGGTCGCGCCGTTGATCGGGCCGTTCCTGGACCGTTTCAGCCACGGTCGGCGCTGGGCCATCGGCGCGACGATGGCGATCCGGGCGTTCCTGTGCTGGGGGCTCGCCGGGGCGATGGACGGCGACTCCGCGTGGCTGTTCGCGGCCGCCCTCGGCGTCCTGGTCTCCTCCAAGGCGTACGGCGTGACGCGCGCGGCCGCGGTCCCCCGGCTGCTCCCCCGCGGCTTCACGCTGGTCAAGGCCAACGGCCGGGTCTCGCTGGCCGGGATCATCGGCACCACGGTCTCCGCGCCGATCGCCGGGCTGGCCTCCTGGGTCGGCTCGGAGTGGTCGCTGCGCTACGCGTTCGCGCTGTTCGTGGTGGCCACGATCTGCGCGATCCGGCTCCCGCAGCAGGTGGACTCCAGCGCCGGCGAGGAGACGATGTCGCTGCGTAAGGGCGAGGGCGAGGGCGAGGAGCCGGCCGCCCGGCGGCCCGGACTGCGGCCGCGGATGCCGATCCCCGCGGCCGTCGCGTTCGCACTGAAGGCCAACTGCGGGCCGCGCTGGCTCAGCGGCTTCCTGATCATGTTCATGGCCTTCCTGCTGCGCGAGAACCCGCCCGAGAGCGGTCTCGGCGAGGAGCTGCTGATCGGGCTGGTGGTCGGCGCGGCCGGCGCCGGAAACGCCCTCGGCGTGGCCGCCGCGGCCCTGCTGAAGCGGATCAACCCGTCGGTGACAGTGGTCCTGGCGCTGCTGGTCGATGCCGCGGCCGCCCTGGCCGCGACGCTGTTCTACGGGGTGCTGACCATCGCGCTGCTCGGCCTGGTGGCCGGACTCTCCCAGTCCCTGGCCAAGTTCTGCCTGGACTCCACCATCCAGCGCGACATCCCGGTGCGGGTGCAGGCCAGCGCCTTCGCGCGCAGCGACACCACGCTGCAGCTGGCCTGGGTGCTCGGCGGGTTCGTCGGCATCGTGCTGCCGCTCGACCCGCCCCGCCTCGGCCTCGGCATCGCGTTCGGCGTACTCGCCGCCTGGTCGGTGTTCGTGCTGCTCACGCGGTCCTCCGGCGCCGACCGCGAGACCCGGGACCCCGTCGCGGCGTCGTCCTGACGGCGAGGCCCGGATCCGGGTCCGGCGCAGGCGTCAGGCGTCAGGCGTCAGGCGTCGAGCTCGTCGGCGAGCGCGCGCAGCAGCTTGGCGACCGGCCGCGCGGTCTTCGGCTCGGGGTGCCGACCGTGCCGGTAGGCCTCCCCCACGCCGTCGAGCAGCCGGATCAGGTCCTCGACGATCGTGGCCATCTCGTCGGGGTTCTTGCGGCGCACCTGGCGCTGGTTGCGGGCCACCGAGGCGGGCGCCTCGAGCACCCGCACCTGCAGGGCCTGGTCGCCGCGGCGCCCCTGGGCGATCCCGAACTCGACACGGGTGCCGGGCTTCAGCGCGGCGGTCCCCTCCGGCAACGCGTCGGCGCGCACGTAGACGTCCGGGCCCTCGGCCTGTGACAGGAACCCGAAGCCCTTCTCGGCGTCGTACCACTTCACCTTGCCAGTGGGCACGGTCTCGACCTCTTCTTGCTCGGTTGCGGCTCTGGGCGTCGCGCCGGACAGTACGCCGCGGGCGATCGCACAGCCTAGGTGCCCGGGCGGGGCGCGGCCAACGCGTTCTGGTCGGCGTCCCGGCTCACGGCTGCCCCAGCCGCTCGTTGAGCGATCCGGACCGGAAGCCCCGCGGGTCGACGGCGGCCGCGCCGAACCCGGCGACCCGGACGGCGGCCAGCACCTCGGCCTCGACGTCGGGCGGCAGCGGCAGCAGGGCCACGTCGACCTCGACCGAGGCCCGGTCGCCGAGGTCGCGCACCCGCAGGTCGCGCAGGGCCGCGTCCGCGAGCAGGTCCCGCACGGCCTCCTCGGCCCGCTCGACGCGGGCCAGCGCGTGCGGGGTCACCTGGACGCCGTACGCGATCCGGGACGACAGGCATGCCGCGGCCGGCTTGTCCCAGGTGGGCAGCCCCCAGCGGCGCGACGCCGCCCGGACCTGCTCCTTGGTCAGCCCGGCGTCGAGCAGCGGGGTGATCGCGCCGCGCTCGGCGGCGGCGCGGATGCCGGGGCGGAAGCCGGCGACGGCGTCGTCGGCGTTGGTGCCGGTGGCGACGTGGGCCAGGCCGCGCTCGGCGGCCAGCGGCGTGAGCACGTCGAGCAGCTCGGCCTTGCAGAAGAAGCAGCGCTCGCCGGAGTTGGCGCGGTAGCCCTCGCGCTCCATCTCCCGGGTCTGCGGCGTGAGCACCTGCACGCCCAGCGACCGCGCGAAGTCCAGGGCCGGGCCGCGCTCGGACTGCGGCAGGGAGTGGGAGTAGCCGGTCGCGGCGGCGACGTTGCCCGGCCCCAGCGCCCGCACCGCGGCCGCGAGCAGCAGCGCGCTGTCCGCGCCGCCGCTGTAGGCGACCAGGACCGACCCACGCCGGCGCAGGTCGGCCTCCAGCGCCGCGAGCCGCGTCGTGAGCAGGTGCTCCGCGAGCCAGTCCGGAAACTGGCCGAGGTCGTCGAGGACGACGTGGGTGCCGGCGGCGAGGAGCTCCTCGCGGGTGCAGCCGCCACTGAGCACCGAGACGCTGGTGGCGCCGGCCGCCAGGGCGCCCTCGACGTCGTGGACGTGGTCGCCGACGTAGACGCTCGCCCCCTCGCGCACCAGCGCGTCCGCCTTGCCGACGCCCCACACCCAGCCCTCGAGGACATCCACGTCCAGGTCCAGGTGGTCCAGGTGCAGCCGCGCGTTCTCGGGGAACTTCCCGGTCACCACGACGGTCCGCCCGCCGTGGCGGCGTACGGCGGCGAGGGCCTCGTGGGCCCCGGGGAGCACCGGGACCCCGGCGATGGCGTGATCGGGATAGAGGGCGCGGAACCGGTCGCCTGCGGCGGGGACGACCTCCGGATCCAGGTACGGCGCGAGCAGCGTCTCCAGCGGGGGGCCGAGCCGGGCGGTCATGTCGGCCACCGGGAAGTCGACACCGAGCTCGGCGCCCAGGGCGCGCAGCACCGCCCCGAAGCCGGGGGCGGTGTCGATGAGGGTCAGGTCGAGGTCGAACCCGACCACGAGCGGGCCGGGCAGGGACTCGTCTGGCATGGCCGCAGCCTAGTTCGGGGGCCGGCGGCGCCGGTCGAGGTCCAGCCCGCCGGTGGACGAGCGCTTGGCAGCGCAGGGCGGGCCTGTCAGGCTGGAACGCCACGGTGTGGGAACAGCGGGACCAGTGAGGTGCGTGATGCGAGCTCGTCGCGGGAGGACGCACGGCGTCCGGCGCCGCGCTGGCGCCTGCGCGCTCGCGGCGGCGACCGGGCTAGCAGGGTTCGCTGCCGTGCTCGTTCCGGGCACCTCGGCCGCGCGCGCCGCGGAGGACGCGCCGGCCGAGCTCCACCTGGTCACGTTCGGACCCGGCGCCGGCGCCGAGGGCGACCAGACAGCACTCGTGACGGCCCGCCGGCGCCTCCTCTCCGTCGCCCGCCAGCAGCGCGCGCTGGACGCCGTCGGGGCCCCGGACCCGGTCTACCGCTGGCACACCGCCCTGGACGGTGCCGCCGTGGAGCTCACCGATGAGCAGGCCCGGGACCTGCGCACCGATCCGGACGTCGACCTGGTCGAGCCCGACCGGGTGCTGCGCCTGGCCGGCGCGCCGGCGCCGAGCCCGGTCACGGCCGCCGAGACCGTGCGCACCGACGGCGGCGCCGGCGTCACGATCGGCATGGTCGACTCGGGGCTCGCGCCGGAGGGCCCGGTCTTCGCCTCGGTCCCCGAGCTCGGGCCGGCGCCGCGGGGGTTCCGCGGCACCTGCGCGGTCGGGGAGGACTGGGAGTCCTCGGACTGCGGCGAGAAGGTGGTCGGCGCACGCTGGTTCGTCGAGGGGTTCGGCTCCGAGCGGGTCCGCAGCTCGGCGTCGCTGTCCGCGCGCGACGACAGCGGGCACGGCACGGCGCTCGCCTCGCTGGCCGCCGGCAACGCCCGGGTGAGCGCGCGCGCCGGCCGCGAGGACCTCGGCAGCTTCGCGGGGGTGGCCCCACAGGCCCGGCTCGCGATCTACAAGGCCTGCTGGTCCGCCCCCGATCCCGAGGACGACGGCTGCGCGGTCGCCGACCTGGTGACCGCCGTGGACCGGGCGGTCGCTGACGGCGTGGACGTCCTCAACCTCGCCGTCGCCACCGCGACCGGTCACGACACGCTCCAGCTGGCCCTGCTCGGTGCCGCCGAGGCGGACGTCGTGGTGGTGGCCGCGGCCGGCAACGACGGCGTCCGGGGCCAGGCCGGCCACCCGGTGCCGTGGGTCACGACGGTCGGGGCCGCGCAGGGCGTGGTCCGGCAGGGCCGGGTCGTGGTGCGCGGCGGGCCCCGGCTCGACGGCGCGATGGCCTCGGCCCGCCGGGTCCCGGCCGCCCGGGTGGTGCTGGCGTCCACCGTCCCCGCCGCCGGGGCGGGCGCCCGGCAGGCCCGGGTCTGCGCCCCGGGCAGCCTGGACGCCGGGCGGGTCGCCGGCCGGATCGTCGTGTGCGAGCGCGGTCGGGTCGGCCGCGTGGACAAGTCCGCCGCCGTCGAGCAGGCCGACGGTGTCGGCATGGTGCTGCTCAACACCCGCCGCCAGCCGGTCGCCGCGGACCTGCACAGCGTCCCGACCGTCCACCTGGACGCGGCCGCGGGCCGCACCCTGCAGCGCTGGGTCCGCCGCCACCCGCAGACGAGGGTGACTCTGTCCCCCGACGGCCGCACCCGCAGCCCCCGCGTGGTGCTGCCCTGGTCCAGCGCCGGCGACCCCGCCGCACCGGTCCTCAAGCCGGACGTCGTCGCCCCCGGCGCCGGGATGCTGGCCGCCGTCCCCGGGCCTCGAGGCACGACCTCGGCCGCCTGGGACTACGTCCAGGGCACCTCCGCCGCCACGGCGTACACCAGCGGCGCCGCCGCCCTGCTGCTCGACCGGCACCGGTGGCCCGCCGCGACCGTCCGCTCGGCCCTCGCGACCAGCACCGAGCCGGTCCGCGGCCCGGCGCTGCGCACCGGCGCCGGCCGGGTCGACCCCGAGACCGCGCTGCGCCCGGCCCTGGCCCACGAGGTCGACCCCGCGGACTACCGCCGCTGGCTGGAGGGCCGGCTGCGCGGGGAGCTGAACACGCCCTCGATCCTGCTGCACGACGGCGCCGAGCGCGCCCGACGCACGATCACGAACACCGGGCGCCGGACCCTGTACTTCTCCTCCTCCGCCTCCGGCTTCACGACGTACGACGTCACGGTGACGCCGGCGGCCGTCCGGCTCGACCCCGGGGAGTCCGCGACCTACACGGTCCGGGCGACGGGCCCCGCCGGACGCCGGCCCACCGACGACGGCACCATCACCTGGCGGGGCGCCAACGGGACCAGCACCCGGGTGCCGGTGCTGCTGACCCGCTGAGACCCGGTCAGGCCTCCCGGGTCACGCTCATGCTCCGGTCGCCGAAGCGGACCAGGTCGCCGTCGAGCAGCGTCGTCGGCCGTCCCGGCCCCAGGTCCCGCGGCACCCCGCGGCGGACCAGCACCGAGCCGTTGGTCGAGCCCCGGTCCATCACCACGAGGGCTCCATCGGGGACCACCTGGAACTGGGCGTGGGTCTTCGACAGCGACATGTCGCTGGAGCGCAGCGGGACCAGGTGCCGGGCCTGCTCGCCGGGCCGCGGCTCCGGGCCGCGACCGACCAGGGCCAGACCCTCGACGAGGAACGCCTCCCCGGAGTCGAAGGCGACCCGCCACCGCGCGCCCGCAGGCGGCGCGGCCGGGGGCGGTCCCACCGGTCGGGGAGCGGCAGGCGGGGGGCCGGGGCGCGGGGCTGCCGCCGGCGCGAGCGGCGCCGGAGGCCGCACCGGCGTCGTGGTGCCCGGCGCGGGCGGCGGAACCAGCCGCATCGCGGTGAGGTTGACGATCGTGCGCGGGGCCGGCTCGGGTGCGGCCTCCTCGACGGGGACCGGGCGCACGTCGACCACGGCGGAGCCGGCGAGGTGGTCGTGCCAGCCGCGCCGCTGGCCGGTGCGGTCCATCACCGCGGTCCAGGCGAGCGTCGCCACGCCCAGCCCGAGGGTGGGCAGGGCCGCGAGGCCGAGCACGAACGTGCGCAGCAGCGCCGGCCCGACGCCCACGGGCTCGGCCGTGCCGGCCTGCACGACCCGCAGCCCCAGCGCGGCCTTGCCCGGCGAGGTGCCGCCCAGGCCCAGGAGCAGGGCGGAGCCGAGCCCGATCAGCAGCACCAGTGCCACGGCGAGGGCCACCCCGGCCGCGGGGTGGCCGGGCTCGATCAGCAGCCGGTACGCCGCCCAGGTGCCGGCGGCGGCGAGGCCCCAGCCGACCAGCCGGTCGAGCACGAACGCGTAGAAGCGCCGGTCCAGCTCGGCCGCGGGCAGGACCTGCCGGCCGGCCTCCGGGCGGCGGTCGGGCAGCGTCCCGGTGCTCGCGTGGGCCATCGCTGGGTCAGGGGTTGGTGACCTGGATGGTCACCCCGTCACCGAGGTCCACGACCGCGCCGGGGAGCAGCTGGACCGGGATGCCCGGCTGCAGCGACTCCGGCGGCAGCCCGGGCTGGACCAGCACCGTGCCGTTGGTCGAGCCGAGGTCGGTGACGACCGCGCTGCCGTGGTCGGCCCCCGACCCGGGGCGGATCTCCAGGTGCGTGGAGGAGATCTCCTGGTGCGGGCTGGGCAGCGTGATCAGGCGCGGCTGCTCGGTCGGGGAGAACCGGCGCGCCTCGGGCGCGCGACCCAGCAGCACCACGCGGTCGACCTCGATCACCTCGCCGTTGGAGACGTTCAGCCTCGCCACCGGCCGGGTGATGCTCGGTGCCGGCGGCTGGCCGGGGATGCCGGGCTGCTGGCGGGCCGACCCGTCGGGGTCGTAGCCCGGCTGGTGGGTGTGCCCGTCGTGGTCGGGGTCGGCGCCGGCGTCCGGTGTCCACGCCGGCGGCGGGCCGATCGGAGCGGGCGGTCCCGGCGGCGGCAGGTCGGCGGGCGGCAGCGGGACCACGTCGGTCGGGTGGTCGTCTGCGGGCGCGAAGACCGGCTCCGGCTCCGGCTCGGCGAGGACATCGGGATCGGTCGCGGGAGCGAGGCCCGGCTCGGGCTCGACCTCGGGCTCGGTCGCGGGAGCGAGGCCCGGCTCGGGCTCGGGCTCGGGGACGAGCTCGGGAACCGGGGCCGGCTCCGGAGCGGTGCCGACCGGCCCGACCGCGGGCTGGTCCAGCCGACCGGCGCGGACCAGGCCGGGACCCGCCGGCAGGTCGGGGCCGTCGGGGCCGTCGGGCTGGTCCGCCGGAGCGTCGGCGACCACCGCGATCGCGGTGACGCCGGTGAAGGTGCGGTCGAGCCAGCTGTTCGCGTCGGACCCGACGAGCTCGGCGCTGTCGTCTCCGGCCGCGACCAGCGCGCGGGCAGGGCCGCGCAGCATGATCCGGGCGGCGCCGTCGGCGTCGCCGATCAGGGCGAAGGCCGACAACCCGCGCAGGCCGGAGGCGACCAGTGCGTCGAGGACGTCGTCGAAGTCGGCGCCACCGTCGACGAGCTCCCACAGCGCCGCCACGCGCGATCGCTCCGCCGGCGGCAGGAGGACGGCGACGTCGGCGCCGAGGACGGCGTACCAGTCCCCGGGGCGGTAGGACCGCAGCTCCGGCTGCTGCTCGTTCATGGGAGTGCTCCCAGCTTCTGTTCCAGGCTCGCGCGCTGACGCGCCGAGTCGTACACGGGATCGTGGACCAATCCCACCACATCGACGACCACGGCTGTCGCGTTGTCCTGGCCGCCCGCCGCGACCGCGGCGGCGACCATCTGGTCCGCGGCGTCGCGCGGGTCCGCGGCGGCGGCCGCGATCCGGCCCAGCTCCTCGTCGTCGATCATGCCGGTGACACCGTCCGAGCAGAGCACCAGCCGCTCGGCGGCGCCCAGGGGCAGCAGGAAGTAGTCGGCGACCGGCCGCTCCTGCCCGCCCAGGGCCCGGGTGACGATGTGCCGGGCGGGGTGGCTGGCGGCGTCCTGCGCGGTGATGGTCCCGGCGTCGATCAGCTCCTGCACGACGCTGTGGTCGACGCTGACCTGCTCCAGACGGCCGTGCGCGAATCGGTACGCGCGGGAGTCGCCGACGTTGGCCAGCAGCCAGCGCGGCTCGCCCTCGGCCTCCACCAGCAGCGCCACCACCGCTGTCGTGCCGGACTGGAAGTCCGGTAGCCCCGCGGCGCGCTGCTGCGCGGCGTACGCCTCGATCCGGCGCTGGCAGGCCTCGAGGGTCTCGGCGACGACCTCGGGCCCCCGATCGGGGTCGTAGCCCGCCCCGGCCAGCCGCGCGAACTCCTCGATCACGATCGCGCTGGCGACGTCGCCGCCGTCGTGGCCGCCCATGCCGTCGGCGACCACGAACACCGGCGGGGCACACAGGAACGCGTCCTCGTTGACCTCGCGGACCAGCCCCACGTCGGTGGCCGATCCGTGGTGAAGCTCCACGGCCTTCACCGCCACTCCTGGGGACTCGGTAGCGTACGAGGGATGTCCGGTCCGACTGCGCGCGCGAGCGGCTCCCGCTCCCTGGCCGACCAGCTGCGTGGCTGGTCGGACGACCGCCTGACCCGGTTGCTGCAGGCCCGTCCCGATCTGGCCACTCCCGCCCCTCATGATTCCGGCCAGCTGGCCTCCAGGGCTGCCATCCGGTCCTCGTTGCTGCGCGCGCTCGACCAGCTGAACCTGCTCGAGCTCTCGGTCCTAGATGCCCTCGTGGTGGCCGGCCAAACCACCCGCCCCGACCTGGTCCGCCTGGTCCGGGCCCGCAAGCCCGCGGTCGAGGCAGCGGTGCAGCGACTCCTGGACCTCGCGCTGGCCTGGGAGAGCTCCTCCGGGCTGCGGGCGCTGAGCGGCGTCGCGGAGAGCCTCGCCGGCGGGCCGGGGGCCAGCGGCCTCCAGCCGGTCTCGGCCCAGCCGCTGCCGGCGGCGGAGATCGAGCGGCGCCTCGGCGAGCTCTCGGCCCCGGCGCGGGCCCTGCTCGAGCACGTCGCGACCTCGGGCGGCGAGGCGACCACCGGGACCTCCCGGGTCCACGTCACGCCCGCGGAGGCGGCGACGCCCGCCGAGGAGCTGCTCGCGCGCCGCCTGCTGCTCCCCCGCAGCGGCGGGTCGGTGGTGCTCCCGGGCGAGGTGGGTCTGGTGCTGCGCGGCGGCACGACGACCACCCACCCCGTGGACGCCGTCCCCGAGATTGCCACCAGCGAGCGCGCTCCCGGGCCGGTCGACCGCGCCGCCGCCGGCGCCGCCTTCGAGCTGGTCCGCCGCGTGGAGCTGCTGCTGGACCACTGGAGCACGCACCCGCCCGGCGCCCTGCGCAGCGGCGGCCTCGGGGTCCGCGACCTGCGGGCGGCCGCCGCCCACCTGTACGTCGACGAGCCGACCGCGGCGCTGGTCGTCGAGGTCGCGTACGCCGCCGGGCTGCTCTCCACCAGTGCCGACGCCGCCGGCAACCCGGCCTGGATCCCCACCGACGCCTACGACGTGTGGACCGCCCAGCCGCCCGCCGAGCGGTGGACCACGCTGGTGCGCGCCTGGCTGGCCTCGCCCCGGCAGCCGGCCCTGGTGGGCTCGCGGGACCCCGCGGGCAAGACCTGGAACGCGCTGGCGCCCGAGATGAGCGGCGCGCACCAGGTGGAGAGCCGGCGGATGACGCTGGAGGCCCTCGCCGACCTGCCGCCCGGACACGTCCTCGCCACCGGGACCGGCGCCCCGTCGGTGGTCGCCCGGGTCTCCTGGCGGCGGCCCCGCCGGCCCCGGACCCGCGCCGAGCAGGTCGTCTGGGCGCTGACCGAGGCGGCGGTCCTCGGCGTGACCGGGCTCGGCGGCATCGCGTCGTACGCCCGGCTGCTGCTCGACGACGACGACCCCGCGCCGGCGCTCGTGCCGCTGCTCCCGGAGCCCGTGGACCACGTGCTGCTCCAGGCCGACCTGACAGCGGTCGCCCCCGGGCCGCTGGAGTCGGCACTGGCCCGGCGCCTGGCACTGGTCGCGGACGTGGAGTCCCGCGGCGGCGCCACGACGTACCGCTTCACGCCGAACTCGGTGCGCCGGGCCCTGGACACCGGCTGGACCGCCCGCGAGGTGCACGAGTTCCTCGGCTCGGTCTCGCGCACGCCGGTGCCGCAGCCGCTGAGCTACCTCGTCGACGACACCGCCCGGACCTTCGGGACGATCCGGGTCGGGCACGCCGAGGCGTTCCTGCGCGCCGACGACGAGTCCGCGCTGACCGAGCTGCTGCACCTCCCGGGCGCGGCCGCCCTCGGGCTGCGCCGGCTGGCGCCGACAGTCGTCATCAGCGACACCCCGCTCGACGTGCTGCTCCCCCGGCTGCGCGAGCTCGGCGCCGCACCGGTCCTGGAGGCACCCGACGGCAGCGTCCGGGTCTCGCGCCCGGACCTGCTGCGCGCCCGCACCCCCCGCGAGCACCGGCGCACGGCCGGGGCGGCGGCCCGCGAGATCGCCAAGGTCGCCGCGGTCGTGACCGCGATCCGGGCCGGGGACCGGGCGGCCTCGTCGCGCCCGGCCGGGTCCGCCGGTTCGCTCTCCCCGAGCGGGTCGCTGGCCGCGCTGCGCGAGGCGGTCGAGACCCGCGCGACCGTGCTCATCGGCTACGTCGACAACCACGGCACCACCACCGAGCGGCTGGTCGACCCGATCTCGGTCGAGGGCGGCCAGCTCACGGCCCGCGACCACCGCGCCGACGACGTCCGCACCTTCGCGGTGCACCGGATCTCGGTGGTCAAGCCGGTCGACCCGGACGCCTAGGCCGCCGCCCGGGTCCCGCACCCGGGCGTCCGTAGACTTCCGGGGTGAACGACGGCCCCCTGATCGTCCAGTCGGACAAGACCCTCCTGCTCGAGATCGACCACGAGCGCGCGGCGGAGTGCCGCAAGGCGATCGCGCCGTTCGCGGAGCTGGAGCGCTCCCCCGAGCACGTGCACACCTACCGCCTCACCCCGCTCGGCCTCTGGAACGCCCGGGCCGCCGGGCACGACGCCGAGCAGGTCGTCGACACGCTCCTGGAGTTCAGCCGGTACGCCGTGCCGCACGCGCTGCTGGTCGACGTCGCCGAGACGATGGCCCGCTACGGCCGGCTGCGCCTGGAGAAGCACCCCACCCACGGCCTGGTGCTCTCCTCCACCGACCGGCCCGTGCTCGAGGAGGTGCTGCGCGCCAAGAAGATCAAGGGCATGCTCGGCGACCGCCTCGACGACGACTCGGTCGCGGTCCACCCCAGCGAGCGCGGCAACCTCAAGCAGGCGCTGCTGAAGCTGGGCTGGCCGGCCGAGGACTTCGCCGGCTACGTCGACGGCGAGGCGCACGCGATCGAGCTCGACGAGACCGAGTGGCACCTGCGCGACTACCAGCGCGACGCGGCCGAGTCGTTCTGGCACGGCGGGTCGGGGGTCGTGGTGCTGCCCTGCGGGGCCGGCAAGACCCTGGTCGGCGCGGCCGCGATGTCGCTGGCCCAGGCGACCACGCTGATCCTGGTCACCAACACCGTCAGCGCCCGCCAGTGGAAGGACGAGCTGGTCCGGCGTACGTCGCTGACCGAGGACGAGATCGGCGAGTACTCCGGTGCCGTCAAGGAGGTCCGGCCGGTCACGATCGCGACCTACCAGGTCCTGACCATGAAGCGGAAGGGCGCCTACCCGCACCTGGACCTGCTGGACGCCCGCGACTGGGGCCTCATCGTGTACGACGAGGTGCACCTGCTGCCGGCGCCGATCTTCCGGATGACCGCCAACCTGCAGGCGCGCCGCCGGATCGGGCTGACCGCGACGCTGGTGCGCGAGGACGGCCGCGAGGGCGACGTGTTCTCGCTGATCGGCCCCAAGCGCTACGACGCGCCCTGGAAGGACATCGAGGCGCAGGGCTGGATCGCGCCGGCCGACTGCGTCGAGGTGCGGGTGACGCTGCCGACCGACGAGCGGCTGGTGTACGCGACCGCGGAGCCCGAGGAGCGCTACCGGCTCGCGTCCTGCACCGCGGAGAAGACCCGGGTGGTGCGCGACATCGTGGCCGCCCACCCCGGACAGCCGACCCTGGTGATCGGGCAGTACATCGACCAGCTCGACGAGCTCGCCGCCGCCCTGGACGCCCCGGTCATCAAGGGCGAGACGACCGTCAAGGAGCGCCAGCGGCTCTTCGACGCGTTCCGCTCCGGCGAGCTCGGGCTGCTGGTGGTCAGCAAGGTCGCGAACTTCTCCATCGACCTGCCCTCGGCGGAGGTCGCGATCCAGGTCTCCGGCTCCTTCGGCTCCCGGCAGGAGGAGGCCCAGCGCCTCGGCCGGCTGCTGCGGCCGAAGTCCGAGGGGAAGACCGCGCACTTCTACACGATCGTCTCCCGCGACACCGTCGACGCCGACTTCGCCCAGAACCGCCAGCGATTTCTGGCCGAGCAGGGGTACGCCTACCGGATCGTGGACGCGGAGGACCTGCTTGCCTGATGGCGTCGGCTCGGCCACGCCCGGTTTGGCCGGGGAGCACGCGGTGCATCCTGTGCGCATGACTCAGCAATCGAGCGGGCCGACCATGCCCCCGCCCGGCGCTCCTCAGCGGACGGGCTGGCTCCGCATCACGCTTCAGGGCAGCCCGTTCACGGGAAGCATCATCACGCCGACCGTGCGACTCAACGGCCAGCCGGTGCCCGCGAGCTACGGCGAGAACCTGTACCCGGTGGTGCCGGGCCCGTGGCGGGTGGACGTGGAGAGCCGGTGGCTGCGCACCTACGGGCAGGCCACGCTCGACCTGAGCGTGCGCGAGGGCGAGACGGTGCCGGTGTACTACGCGCAGCCGTACCACCAGTTCGCCCGCGGCAGCCTCGGGTTGGGTCGGCAGCGCCGCCCGGGCACCACCGGCGGCGTGCTCCTGACGGTGGCGTTCGGCCTGATCTTCACGCTGATCATCGTCCTCCTCGGCGTCCTCGTGGCGCTCCAGCTCGCTCAAAACTGAGCCGAGCTTCGGGAGGAACCGGGGACGCGTGGACGCGGAGGACCTGCCGGCCTGAGGCCGGCCCCTATCCCGCCCCGACCGGACCCCGGACCCACTGCCGCGGCTCGCGCAGCAGCCGTGGCCCGGTCTCCTCGCGCGCCCCGACGCCGGCCGCGGACGCAGCGGTGAGCACCGCCCGGCGCAGCTTGCGCCAGTCCGTCTCGGACGTCGGCATCCCGTTCTGATGGACCGCTTCGCGCAGCACCAGGCGGGTGCCGCCGCCCTCGGCCGGCACCAGGTCCGCGGTGGTGGCGATATCTCCCTCCTGGACCACCCACGCGCGCTCCCCGGCCGGCTTCCACCAGCGGGGCAGCTTCGTGCCGGCGAGGACCTGCTCGGCACCCGGGAGGTCGGTGTCGAGGTGCACCTCGGTCGCGAGCGAGACGAGCAGCTTCTCCACGAACGGGTTGCCCTGGTTGTCCCAGGTCGCGCCGCTCGCGGATCTCTCCGCCGCCCGGGCGGTGAACCGCCGCCCCCAGCGTCGCGCGAGCCACAGGAGAACCGTGAGGGCGAGGAACGCCGCCACCACGAAGTAGCCCTGGTTCAGGCGCCACCAGTCCTCCATGTCGTTCCCCTCTCTCCGATGCCTCGCCGACACAGCCCGGCTGCCGATGCCTCAGCCCTACCCCCGGCGGCGATCGGGCGAACCGAGGGTCGGGAGCTGCCTAGACCTGAGCCGGTGCCGGTGCGGTCACCGCTGGAACAGCGCGTCGAGGTCGGTGTCGACCTCGAGGATGTCGTTCTCCAGCCACGGGCTGTCGGGATCGCCCCCGACCGGCAGGCAGCGGACCACCACCCCGGTCTGCAGGTCGAGGGCCACGTCGTAGTGGTCCGGGTGGTCGGTGCCCGGCGCGACGTACCTCCAGGGTTCGAAAAACTGGTGGCGTCTTCCCGGTCCGGGCGAAACTGGTGGGGTCTTCCCCTGCCCGGGCGAAGACTGATGGGGACGGGGCCAAATCGGGGCCGGAAATCGTCCCGTCCTCGGCAGTTCTTCGGACCGACCCCTGCCACCCCACCAGTTTTCTGTTCCGGGCAGCCGACCACCTG
This sequence comes from Nocardioides pantholopis, assembly GCF_003710085.1. Taxonomy (NCBI): domain Bacteria; kingdom Bacillati; phylum Actinomycetota; class Actinomycetes; order Propionibacteriales; family Nocardioidaceae; genus Nocardioides; species Nocardioides pantholopis. The sequence continues at coordinate 3,418,926 of NZ_CP033324.1, forward strand.
GTCGCCGACGATCAGGTAGCCGGGCCGATCGGAACGAAGCCGCCCATGCCGCCGATGAGTCCGGGCAGGATGCTCGTCATGAGCGAGGAGGACGAGCGCGAGCAGGCCAAACTCCGGCTCTCACTCCTGGAGGTCGTGCTGGCGGCCCTGGACCGTCGAGCTGAGGTCGTGGAGACGGTATGGGAGTCGCGGGACCGTGCGGACGCCGCGGAGCGACTGCGGGTCCTGCTGGGACTACCGGCCGGAACACCCGCCGAGGTCGTGCTCGACCTGCAGGTCGGCCGGTTCACCGCCGAGCGGCGGCAGGCGCTGGCTCGGGAGGTCGCGGACCTGCGGCAGACGCTCCGAACCCGGTGACGCCGGGAGCATGACCGGAACTCCTACGGTGGAGCCATGTCCGGGATGCACTTCGAGCGGATGGCCGCGGAGTACGCCCGGGCGCGCCCGCCGTACCCGCCGCCGCTCTACGAGGCGCTGAGCGAGGCGGGCGTGATCGGTCCCGGACGGCGCGTCCTGGAGGTGGGTGCGGGCGCCGGGCTCGCGACCAGGGAACTGGCCCGCCGCGGCTGCGAGGTGGTCGCGCTGGAGCCGGGCCCGGAGCTCGCCTCCCTCGCTCGGAGGTCGGTGCCCGACGCGACGGTGATCGAGCAGCGCCTCGAGGACGCCGACCTGCCCGAGCATTCCTTCGACTCGGCGGTGGCCGCCACGTCGCTGCACTGGGTGGACCTCACTGTCGGCCTGCCCGCGCTGCACGCGGCGCTGCGCCCCGGCGGCTGGCTCGGCGTGTGGCGGACGAGTTTCGGCCCTGAGGACGTGGTGACCGACTTCCGGGTCCGCGTCGGCGAGATCGTGGCCCGCCGGGACCCGGCCGGGGCGGGGGCGCCCCGCCCTCCGGAGCGACCCACGATGGAGGAGCTCGCCGCCGGCGGGTGGTTCGAGCCGGTCCACACCGAGCGGTGGCGGTGGACGATCGACCTCGACACCGACCAGGTCCGCAGCCTCTTCCGCTCCTTCAGCGACTGGACCCCGGCCGAGGCCGAGGAGGCGGCCCGCGCGGTGGACGAGCTCGGCGGCCAGGTCACCGAGCACTACCGGTCGGTCCTGCACCTGCTGCGTCGTACGCCGAGCTCGGACGGTTGAGCCGGCCCGTCCGAGGAACGGCCCGGTCCGCCCCGGACACGGGCGCGGACCTACAGTGAGTGACCGTGAAGGTCCTGCTGCTGGAGAACATCCACCCCGTCGCCGTCGAGCGCCTCGAAGCCGCGGGCTTCGAGGTCGAGTTGCTGACCCGCTCGCTCAGCGAGGACGAGCTGCTCGAGCAGCTGCCCGGCGTCAGCATGATCGGCATCCGGTCCAACACCCACCTGACCCGCAAGGTGCTGGAGAACGCGCCGGACCTGATGGCGGTGGGCTGCTTCTGCATCGGCACCAACCAGGTCGACCTGGCGGCCGCCACCGAGCGGGGCATCGCGGTCTTCAACGCGCCGTACTCCAACACCCGCAGCGTCGTGGAGCTCGTGATCGGCGAGATCATCGCGCTGGCCCGCCGGCTGCCCGAGAAGATCGAGCGGATGCACGCCGGGGTCTGGGACAAGTCCGCGAAGGGCAGCCACGAGGTCCGCGGCCGCACCCTGGGCATCGTCGGGTACGGCAACATCGGCACCCAGCTCTCCACCGTCGCCGAGGCGCTCGGCATGGGCGTGGTCTTCTACGACACCGCCGACCGGCCCGCCCACGGCAACGCTCGCCGGATGAACAGCCTCGACGACCTGCTCGCGGTCGCCGACGTGGTCAGCCTGCACATCGACGGCCGCCCCGGCAACGCCGGCCTCTTCGGCGCCGAGCAGTTCGCGCGGATGAAGCCCCGCGCGTTCTTCATCAACGCCTCGCGCGGCATGGTCGTCGACGACGTCGCGCTGCGCGACCACCTCGTCTCCGGGCACCTCGCCGGCGCCGCGCTCGACGTCTTCCCGGTCGAGCCGAAGGCCCAGGGCGACTCCTTCGAGTCGGTGCTGCGCGGCCTCGACAACGTCATCCTGACCCCGCACGTCGGCGGCTCCACCCAGGAGGCGCAGGAGGAGATCGGCCGGTTCGTCTCCGGGAAGCTGATCGCGTTCATCGGCGAGGGCAGCACCGGCCTGTCGGTGAACCTGCCGGCCGTCGCTCCCCCGCCGCTGACCGGCGGCCACCGGGTCGGGTTCCTGCACCGCAACGTGCCCGGCGTGCTGGCCAGGCTCAACGACCTGCTCGCCGAGGAGGGCGAGAACGTCGCCGGCCAGACCCTGTCCACGCACGGCGAGCTGGGGTACGTCGTGACCGACGTCAACCAGGCCGTCTCCCAGGTCACCCTGGACCGGCTGCGTGCCTCGCCCAACTGCCTGTGGGCCCGCGCCTGGTCCTGAGCCCGGTGCCGCGGTCCCGCGGGCGGACCCGGCGCGCAGCGCCGACGTAGCCTCGGGAACATGCAGGTGGTGCGCGACCGGCTCGGCCGGGCGATCTTCGAGCGAGTGGCCGGCCCCCAGGGCGAGCGCCACCGCGACCGGATCCACGGCCGCCCCGGGCCGCGGCTCTTCGAGCCCGGCAGCCCGATCACCCGGGTCCACGGCGACGCCTCGATGTTCGTCGGCGGCATCCGCGCGGTGCTGCTCCAGACCCTGCACCCGGCCGCGATGCGCGGCGTCGCCGAGCACTCCGGCTACCGCGGCGACATGTGGGGTCGCCTGCAGCGCACCAGCACGTTCCTGGCGACCACGACCTTCGGGCACGTCGAGGACGCCGAGACCGCGATCGCGACGGTCCGCCGCATCCACGAGCGGGTGCGCGGCACGATGCCCGACGGCACGCCGTACGCCGCGTCGGACCCGCACCTGCTGGAGTGGGTGCACGTGGCCGAGGCCGAGAGCTTCCTGCGCGCCCACGACGTCTACGGCGAGCGGCCTCTCGTGGGCCCCGAGCGTGACGAGTACGTCGCCCAGCTGGGCGAGGTGGCCCGACGGCTCGGGGTGGCCGAACCGCCGACGACCGAGGCCGAGCTGCGCGCCACGCTCGCGGCGTACCGGCCCGAGCTGCGCGGCACGCCGGAGGCCCGCGAGGCGGTCGGCTTCCTGCTGCTGCGACCACCGCTGCCCTTGGCCGCGCGACCGGGGTACGCCGCGCTGGCGACCGCTGCCGTCGGGCTGATGCCCGCGTGGACCCGCTGGCCGCTGCGACTGCCGTGGCTGCCGGTCTCGGAGCGCACGGTCGGGCGGGCCCTCGGCTCGGTCGCCACCGGCACCGTGCGCTGGGCGATGCAGCCCTGACCCACCGGCCGCCACGGACTGGTCAGATCGGTGGGCGGACGGCCCTGGGCTTGGTTGAATGAGGACGTGGACGACCTCGCCGACCATTGGCCCCTGCCCGACGCCCCCGAGCTGCGCGACCAGGTCGCCTCCGCCTACGCCGACCCGGCGCGCGGCTACCACGACACCGCCCACCTGGCCACGGTCCTGGAACGGCTCGCGGAGCTGGAGCGCGCGGGCGTGGCCTTCGACCGGCTCCCGGTGCTGCTCGCAGCGTGGTTCCACGACGCTGTCTACGACGGGGAGCGGGACGCCGAGGAGCGCTCCGCGGCCTGGGCCGAGGACGCCCTGCGCGGGCTGGTGAGCGACGCCGTCGTGGCCGAGGTGGCCCGGCTGGTCCGGCTCACCGAGACCCACGAGCCCGCCGACGACGACGTCAACGGCTGCGCGCTCTCCGACGCCGATCTCTCGATCCTGGCCGCCCCCGGCGGCGCGTACGCCGCCTACACCGACGCGGTCCGCACCGAGTACGCCCACCTCGACGACGCGACGTTCCGCCGCGGCCGGGCGCAGGTGCTCCAGGGCCTGGCCACCAAGCCGCGCCTGTTCCACACCGGCTACGCCCGCGACCAGTGGGAGGGCCCGGCGCGCGCGAACGTGGAGCGCGAGCTCGTCGCGCTCGGCGCCTGAGCGGTCCCCGCCGTCGCAGGCGTCAGCGGGTCTTGCGCCGCCGCAGCCCGGCGGCCAGCAGCCGGGCCACCAGCTCCCGGGACGAGACCGGGGTGGCACCCGCGGCGACCACGTCGTCGTACCACTCCGCGGGCACGTCGTAGTGGTCCCGGTCGAAGCCCCGCTCCGGCAGCCCCAGGGTGCGGGCGAACGCGTGCAGCTCGGCGAAGGAGGAGTCGCTGGCGACGTGCGACCAGAGCCGGCCGTGCCCCGCGGCGTTGGGCGGGTCGACGAGGATCACGCGCGCCTCACCGCAACCGCGCTCCGGCGTCGTCGAGCAGCAGCCGCCAGGAGCGGACGTGCCCGGCGTCGACGTAGGAGCGGTACGTCGCGCCCGGACGCACCTGGACGCCGAGGTGGACCTGCCGCACCCCGGCCCGCAGCAGCCACGGCACGTGCTCGGCCACCAGCCCGCCGCCCGGCATCGCGAGGGCCGCGATCCGCGGGTCGGACTTGAGGGTGGCCAGCAGGTCGTCGAACCCGACCTCCAGCCCGCGGGGCGACCCGGCGGTGCGCACGGCCACCAGCCCGGGCAGCTCGAGCGCCCGGCGCCACGCGCGGTCGGGCTCGAGGGCGGCGTCGAAGGCGCGGTGGAAGGTCCACGGCACCCCGTCGAGCCGCTCGGCCAGGTGCGTGCACACGGCGCTGTCGACGCCCAGGTCGGCGTCGAGGAACCCGAAGGAGACCCCGGACGCGCCGGAGCCGAGGTAGTCGTGGGCCAGCCCCACCAGGCGGGCCAGCTCGCCCCCGGTCGTGGTCCAGGAGTCACCCAGCCGCAGCAGCACGAAGACCGGCACGTCGCTGTGGCGGCAGACCGCGGAGACCAGCTCCGGCGACGGGGACTGGGAGCCCTCGGGCCCGGTGCGGACCAGGTGCAGCCGGTCGGCGCCGCCCTCCAGCGCCCCGGGCACGTCCCGCTCGTGCAGCACGGTGACCTCGAGGAGGACCTCCGCCTGCACGCCGGTCGTCTCGCCAGCCATGAGGGCAGCCTAGGCGCGTGCGCGGCCCCGCGCCGGGAGCGCGCCGCACGCGCGTCGTACGCGCGTCGCGGCCGGCCGGGAGCACAGTCCTGGGAACGTCCGGCCGGGGGGTTCGCGCGACGCTCTTGATCTCCGAGCACAATGGGGGCTGTGGACGACACCCTTCTGTTCGATGCCAGAGCCCGCGTGCTGGCCGACCTGACGGCTCGTCAGCAGGCGACGCCGGAGGCGGTCAGCGCCCTGGAGGACGCCGTCTCGGCCCGCAAGTGGTGGGCCGAGCAGTGGCCCGAGGGGGCGGCGTACGTCGCGGGGCTGGTCGCCCAGGACGTCCAGGACGCCCTGCTGGAGCGCTCGGGACGGTGGCCGATCTGCCTGAGCTGTCCGGACGCTCCGCAGCACGCGCTCTACATCCAGCCGGACCTCGGCGGCCCCGACCCGGTATGGGTCTGCGAGGAGACCGGGGAGCCGGTGGCGGCCCTGGGCCGGCTGGCCTGAGACCGGACCGGGTCAGTCGCCCTGGCCGAGCTGGACCCACATCGTGAAGCGGTCGCCGCGGTAGACGGTGCGCGAGACCTCGACGACCTTCTCCTCGCTGAGCGCGCGGCGCGAGTGGCGCAGCACCGCGCTGCCGGGTGCGACCTCGAGGAGCGAGGCCTCGTCGGCGTTGGCGACGTCGGCGTTGATCGAGTCCTCGGCCCAGGACGGTCGCAGGCCGCGGGCGTGGAGCGCCTCGTACAGGCTGGTGGGCATGCCGGACTGGAGGAAGCCGGGCAGCAGCACCTCGTTGAGGTAGGCGTCCTCGATGCACATCGGGAGGCCGTCCGCGCGGCGCAGGCGCCGCCAGTGCACGACGGCGTCGCCCTCGGTGAGGTTCAGCGCCCGGGCGACCCCGGGGCCGGCCTGCTCCCGGCGCGCGAGCAGGGTCTGCGACTCCGCGAGCAGGCCGCGGCGAGCCATCTCCTCGGTGTAGCCGATGATCGGGCTGGCGGCCCGCCGGGGACGTGCCACGAACGTGCCGCGCCCGGGGATCCGCTCGAGCAGCCCCTCCCCCACCAGGGCGTCCATCGCCTGGCGGACCGTCATCCGCGCGACCCCGAAGCGCTGCACGAGCTCGCGCTCCGACGGGGTCGCCGAGCCGGGCGCACTGCCCGCCACGAGGGATCGGACGTACTCCCGGACCTGGACGTGCTTGAGGGTCCGGCCGGGATTGACGAGGGTTTCGGGCACGCGCCGACACTAGATGGACTAGACACCCAACGTCACCAGTTTCGTATATTTTCTTTGCATTCGGTGTGTGTTACTCGGTGGCGATCGCCCGCAGCACGTCCAGCCGGGCCGCCCGGCGGGCCGGCAGCACCGCCGCGAGGACCCCGACCACGATCGAGAGCCCCAGGAAGATCGCGAGCTGGCCGACCGGGATGCTGATCACCTCCAGCCCCTCGTCGCGCAGCGCGTACATCAGCGCCACGCCGAAGCCGGTGCCGAGGATCAGGCCGAGCACCGCGCCGAGGAGCGCGATCACGACCGACTCCATCGTGATCATCCGGCGCAGCTGCTGGCGGGAGAGCCCGATGGCCCGCAGCAGGCCGATCTCGCGGGTGCGCTCGATGATCGAGAGCGCCAGCGTGTTCACGATGCCGAGCACCGCGATCACCAGCGCCAGGCCCAGCAGCGCGAAGATCGTCAGCACCAGGTTGTCGATCGGCTCGCGCTGCTCCGCGGCGAACTCCTGCTGGTTCTTGACGGTCACCGCCGGCTGGTCCGCGACGACCTCGTCGAGCCGGTCCTGAACGACGGCCGCGTCGCCGGCGACCCCGCCGACATCGAGGATCAGCGCGTTGTCGCGGTCCTGGAAGCCGGCCGCGACCAGGGTGTCGATGGTGGTGAGGATCGGGGCGAGCACGACCGGGTTGTCCTCGAAGATCCCGGCGACCTCCCAGCTGCGGTCGCCGGTCGGCAGCTCCAGCTCGACGGTGTCGCCGACCTCGAGCCCCTGCTCCTCGGCCCAGGACCGCTGGAGGAACACGGTGTCGTCGGCCAGGTCGTCAGGCGTGCCGCTGACCAGGTCCAGCTCGAGCGTGCCGACCTCGTCGGGGTCGGTGCCCGCGACGGACTGCCGCTCGCCGTCGAGCAGGCCGGCGCCGAACCGCTCCCGGACCACCCGCTGCACGCCCGGCACCTCGGCCATCCGCTCCGCAACGGCCGGCGAGAACGGCGCCCCGAGGGCGCTGCTGACCACGAAGTCGCCGACGAAGCTCTCCTCGATCGCGGCGTCCACGCTCGCCTTCGCCGAGGCCCCGATGATCGCCATCGTGCAGGCGAGCGTGAGCCCGATCATCAGGGCCGACGCGGTGGCGGTGGTGCGTCGCGGGTTGCGCAGGGAGTTCTGGCCGGCGAGGTTGCCGACCGCACCGGCCACCCGGGCGAAGACCGCACGGACCGCGACCAGCAGCGGCCTGCTCAGCACCGGGCTGGCCGCGCTCACGCCCAGCAGCACCGCCAGCACCCCCGCCCCGATCCACCAGCCGGCGCGGGGCACGTCGACGAAGAGCCCGAGCGCCAGCACCGCCAGGCCGGCCGCCGCCAGGGCGCAGCCGAGCACGAACCGCCGGCGCAGCGAGGTCTCGGGCAGCGCCACGTCGTCGCGCAGCGCCTGCACCGGGGCGATCCGGCCGGTGCGCCGGGCCGGGAGCCACGCGGCCGCCGTCGTCACGACGATCCCGACGGCGTACGACGCCAGGACGGTGCGGGGGGCGAGCACCAGCGGCTGCCCGGACAGGTCGAGGCCGAAGGAGCCGACGACCGCGGTGATGCCGATGGCCAGCAGCACCCCCAGCCCCAGCCCCAGGGTGGCGCCGACCAGGCCGAGCACGACGGCCTCGAGGAGCACCGACCAGGTGACCTGGCGCCGGGAGGCGCCCAGGGCCCGGAACAGGGCCAGCTCGCGGCCGCGCTGGGCGACCAGGATCGAGAACGTGTTGACGATCAGGAACGAGCCCACGACCAGCGCGATCCCGGCGAAGATCAGCAGGAACGTGGTCAGGAACGAGACCGCCTCGAGCAGGTCGCTGGCCGACTCGTCGGCGGCCTTCTCGCCGGTGACCGCCTCGATCTCGTCGGGCAGCACCTCCCGGGCCTGGGCGGCGAGCTCCGACTGGCTGACGCCGGGCTCCGCCGTCACCCACACGTCGGTGAAGGCGTCCTGCCCGTCGAGGAACAGCTCCTGGGCGGTGCGGGTGTCGAAGAGGGCCAGCGTCGCCCCGTTGAGCGAGCCGCCCTCGGGGAAGCCCGCCAGGCCGACCAGGGTCGCGGCCAGGTCGCTCTGCTCGGTGCCGGTCGTGATCGGGACCTCGTCGCCGATCTCGTAGCCGGCCCGCTCGGCGGTGCTCTCGTCGAGCACGACCTCGTCGCCGGTCCGCGGCGCCGCGCCCTCGACGATCGCCAGGCCCAGCAGCCCGCCGGCGGCCGGGGCCCCGGTCCAGTTGCTGCCCAGCGCGGGCGGGCCCAGGCCGCCGACCAGCTTGCCGTCGCGATCCACGACGTACACGCCGTCGGCGTTCACGTTGCCGTCGGCCCGCGCCGCGTCCGGGAGCGCGGCGAGCTCGTCGACGAGGTCGGCCGGCACGGTCTGGGTGGAGATGAAGCCGTCCACGGTCTGGCCGCCGGTGGGGCGGACCACGACGTCCCCCACTGTCGCGTCGAACAGCGCGGTGAGGCTGCGGTTCAGGGTGTCGGAGAACATTAGCGACCCCGCCACGAACGCCACCCCGAGCACGATCGCGAACGTGCTCATCAGCAGGCGCAGCTTGCGCCCGAGCAGGCTCTTGAGCGCGGCGCGGATCACGCGGCACCCGGGTCGCTCATCCGGGCCAGGATCTCCAGCACCTGCTCGCGGGTCGGGTCGCGGACCTCGTCGACGATCCGGCCGTCGGCGAGGAAGACCACCCGGTCGGTGTACGCCGCCGCGATCGGATCGTGGGTGACCATCACGATGGTCTGCCCGTTGTCGGCGCTGCGCCGCAGCAGCTCGAGCACCTCGGCGCCCGAGCGGGAGTCGAGGTTGCCGGTGGGCTCGTCGGCGAAGACGATCCGCGGCCGGCTCACCAGCGCCCGGGCGACCGCGACCCGCTGCTGCTGGCCCCCGGAGAGCTGGTTGGGCTTGTGGTCGAGCCGGTCGCCGAGAGCGACCGTCTCGATGACGGCGTCGTACCACTCCGGGTCGGGCCGGCGGCCGGCGATCGACAGGGGCAGGAGGATGTTCTCCCGGGCGGTCAGCGTGGGCACCAGGTTGAAGGACTGGAAGACGAAGCCGATCTCGTCGCGGCGCAGCCGGGTCAGCGCCTTGTCCTTGAGCGTGCTCAGGTCCTGGTCCCCGATCAGGACCTGCCCCGAGTCCGCGGTGTCCAGCGCCGCGCAGCAGTGCATCAGCGTGGACTTGCCCGACCCGCTGGGCCCCATGACCGCCGTGAACTCGCGGGCTCCGATGTCGAGCGACACGTCGTCGAGGGCGCGCACCATCGCGTCACCGGTCCCGTAGGTCTTGGTCAGGGAGCGCACCCGCGCCGCAATCTGGCTCACGTGGACACGATGGCGCGTCGGGACCCGCGGCGCCACCGCGAACCGGCGGGCCTCACCCGAACGAGGGGTCGAACAGATGTTCGATACGGTGCTACCGTGGCTCCATGGACTTCCAGGGGATGCTCTTCGAGGCGCCGGCCTCGGGGCTGCGCACCTTCGCCGGGATCGAGCGTCGCGTGCTGACCCGCGGCGCCTGGGTCGACGTGCTGCGCAGCTGGGTGCCGCAGGCCGACGACGTCTTCGCGACCCTCGTGCGCGACGTGCCGTGGCGCGCCGAGCGGCGGGAGATGTACGACCGGGTCGTCGACGTGCCGCGGCTGCTGCACACCTACGGCCTGGGCGAGGCGCTGCCGCACGTCGTGCTCGAGGAGGCGCGCGACGCGCTCAGCGAGCACTACCTGCCCGAGCTCGGTGAGCCGTTCCGCACCGCCGGATGCTGCTACTACCGCGACGGCCGGGACAGCGTCGCCTGGCACGGCGACACGATCGGCCGCGGGCGCAGCGAGGACACCATGGTCGCGATCGTCTCCTTCGGCGATCCGCGGCGCCTCCAGCTGCGGCCCCGAGCCGGCGATGGCGAGTCGATCTCGATCGAGATGGGCCACGGCGACCTCGTGGTCATGGGCGGCTCCTGCCAGCGCACCTGGGAGCACGCCGTGCCGAAGGTCGCCTCCGCCGGACCGCGGATCTCGGTGCAGTTCCGACCGTTGAACGTGTTCTGAGGCCCGGCCCCGCGGGCGCTCGGGTGTGCCGGGACCTCCCGTCGGGCACCGGGAGCCATGAGTGAGCCCACCCCCACGACGCCCGGTCCGGCCAGCCCGGACCCGACGACGGAACCCACCGAGCCGACGACCGCGCCGGCTCCCGCACCCGCGGACCGGGCCTCACGCCGGGCCCGCCGCGAGGACGACCCGCTGCGCGGCTCCCGCACCAGCGGCGTCTGGTTCGGCGTCATCATCGCCGCGATCGTGCTCATCCTGTTGGTGATCTTCATCGTGCAGAACACCCAGTCGGTCCGGGTCTCCTACTTCGGCTGGGACGGCGAGGCGCCGCTCTCGGTGTCGCTGCTCGTCGCGGCGGTCGCCGGCATGGTGCTGGCGATCATCGCGGCGTCGCTGCGGATCCTGCAGCTGCGCCGCCGGGTCCGCCGCAACCGGAGCTGAGACCCGACTCAGACGTCCGGCTGAGAGGCCGGTCCCGCGTCCTGGTCCTCGTCCTCGGCAGGGGCCTCCTCCGCCGCGGCGCCGTCGGGCTGCGAGGCCGGCTCGGCGTCCTGGTCGTGGGTGCCGTCGGGGTTCTCGCCGGGCTGCTGGCTCATGGGTCCTCCTGGATCCGGTGGGACACCCCGGTGCCCCGCGAGCGGCCGCCCTAACGGCCCCGGCGGCGGCTCTGCGCACCCCGCCGGCGCCCGCGGTGCTCGCGGCGTCGGCGGCGCAGGAGCCATCCGGCCAGGAGCACGCCACCGAGGACCGCCGCCGCCCGGGCGCCGTACGCCCGGGCCAGGGCAGGTGCCGCGGCGGCCCCCAGGTCCAGGGTGTCGCTCTCGCGCCGGTGCGAGGCGGGGGCTGCCTCCTCCGCGACAGGCGGAACGGGTGGCGGGGCCGGCGGCCCCAGGTTGCCGGGCGGCGGCTCGACGGCCGGCTGCACCGCCGCCGCCGGCACCCCGCCGGAGAGCCGCTGCTCCAGGCAGGCCACGAACTGGCCCAGCAGCTTGTCCGAGACGTCCTGCATGACGCCCCGCCCGAACTGGGCGGGCTTCCCGGTCACGGCCAGGTCGGTGACCACCTCGACGTCGGTGCCCTTGCCGCCCGGTGTCATGGTGAGCGTGACGGTGGCACCGGCGGTGCCGTTGCCGCGCTTGTCCTTGCCGCGGGCCTCGACCACGAACCGGTGCTGGACCTCGTCCTTCTCCACGAACGTGCCGGAGCCGGTGTAGACGAGCGCGATCGGGCCCAGCTTGACCTTCACCGAGCCGGTGAACGTGTCGTCCTCCACCGAGGTGACCGTGGCACCCGGGAAGCACTCGGCGACCGCGGCGATGTCGTTGAAGTGCGCCCAGGTCACCGCGGGCGGCGTCGGGACCGAGAAGCGGTGCTGGAGGTCCATCAGGCCCCCGCGGCGGCCAGCACCGCCCGACGGGTGAGCACGCCCGCCAGGTGCCGGCGGTAGTCCGCCTCGCCGTTGAGGTCCGAGGGCGGGTCCGTGCCCTCCGCCGCCAGCTGCGCCGCCACGCGTACGGCGTCCTCGGTGGGCGGCTGCCCGGCCAGGGCATCCTCGACGGCGCGGGCCCGCAAAGGGGTCGACCCCATGTTGGTCAGCCCGACCCGCGCCTCGGCGATGACGCCGCCCTCGAGCCGCACGGTCGCGGCGACCGCGACGATCGGCCACTGGTGCGCGACCCGGACGAACTTCTCGTAGCGGGCGCCCCAGCCGGGATGCTTCGGCAGCCGGACCTCGGTGAGGATCTCGTCCTCGCCGATCGCGGTCTCGAACAGGCCGAGGAAGAAGTCCTCCGCCTGCACGGTCCGGGTGCCACCGGGACCGGCCACCACGAACTCGGCTCCGAGCGCCAGGGTCGGGGCGCCGAGGTCGCCGGCCGGGTCGGCGTGGGCCAGCGCGCCGCCGAAGGTGCCCCGGTGCCGGATCTGGGCGTCGGCCAGGTGCTCGACGGCCTTGGTGACGAGCCCGGCGTACTGGGCCACGAGCGGGTGCGAGCCGACGACGGAGTGCGGGGTCATCGCGCCGACGACGATCGAGTCGCCGTCGTCGCGGACGCCGCGCAGCCCCTCGATCCGGCGCAGGTCGATCACCAGCTCCGGGGCGTTGAGCCGCATCCGCAGCACCGGCAGCAGGCTCTGCCCGCCGGCCATGATCTTGGCCTCGTCACCGTGCTCGGTGAGTGCCGCGAGGGCCTCCTCGACAGTGGTCGGGGCCAGGTAGTCGAACGGGGCCGGGATCATGGGTGTCCTCCTCCGGACGTGCGGTCCACGGTGCCCTCCTGGCCCGTCGACGCGTCGAAGTGCGGGGCCGCGGCGCCTTCGGTGTCGCCGCCCGCTCCGCCCTCGTGGATCGCCCGCCAGACCCGCTCGGGCGTGCACGGCATCGCGACGTCGTGCACCCCGAGATGGCGCACGGCATCCACCACGGCGTTGACGACGGCGGGGGTCGACGCGATGGTGCCGGCCTCCCCGACGCCCTTGGTGCCGAGCGTGTTGGTCAGCGCCGGGGTCGTGGTGTGGTCGACAGCGAAGCTGATCGTGTCCGCTGCCGTCGGCAGCAGGTAGTCCACGAACGAGCCGGACACCAGCGTCCCGGACTCGTCGTGCACCGCTTCCTCCCACAGGGCCTGGGAGATGCCCTGGACCAGCCCGCCGTGCACCTGCCCGGAGACGATGAGCGGGTTGATGACGTTGCCGACGTCGTCGCAGCAGACGTAGGAGCGCATCCGCACCTGGCCGGTCTCGGTGTCGACCTCCATCGCGCACAGGTGGGTGCCGTGCGGGTAGTTGAAGTTCACCGGGTCGAAGGTGGCCTCGGAGTCGAGGCTCGGCTCGACGCCGTCGGGCAGGTCGTGGGCGGCGAACACCGCGGCGGCGATGTCGGTGATCGCCATCCCCTGGTCGGTGCCGCGCACGGCGAACCGGCCGCCGCGGAACTCCAGGTCGCCGGGCTCCGCCTCGAGCAGGTGCGCGGCGATCGGTCGGGCCCGCTCGATCACCTTGTCGGCGGCCCGGACCAGCGCCTCCCCACCCACGACGAGCGACCGGGACCCGTAGGTGTCCAGGCCCTTGTGCGCGACCTGGGTGTCGCCGTGCAGGACCTCGACGTTCTCGAACGGCACTCCGAGCCGGTCCGCGACGATCTGGCTGAACGCGGTCTCGTGCCCCTGGCCGTGCGCGCTCGCGCCGGTGACGACCTCGACGGTGCCCGTCGGCAGCATCCGCACGCTCGCGTGCTCCCAGCCGCCGGCGCCGTAGTCGAGCGAGCCGAGCACCCGCGACGGCGCGAGGCCGCACATCTCGGTGAAGGTCGAGACCCCGATGCCGAGCTGGACCGGGTCGCCGGCCTCGCGGCGCCGGCGCTGCTCGGCGCGCAGCTCGTCGTAGCCGAACATCTCGGTGGCCCGCGCCGTCGCGGCCTCGTAGTTGCCCGAGTCGTACTCCAGGCCCGCGACGGTGGTGAACGGGAACTCCTCGTGCCGGATCCAGTTCCGCTCCCGGATCTCCAGCGGGTCGACGCCGACCGCGGCGGCCAGCTCGTCCATCAGCCGCTCGATGGCGTACGTCGCCTCCGGGCGCCCGGCGCCGCGGTAGGCGTCGGTCCAGGTCTTGTTCGTCAGGACCGTCTGGGCCTCGAAGCGGTAGGCGGGGAACTTGTAGATCGCGTTGTACATGAACGCGCCGAGGACCGGCACGCCGCCGCCCACCAGCGAGACGTAGGCGCCGAGGTCGGCGAGCAGGTCGACGTGCAGGCCGGTGACCCGGCCGTCGCGGTCGGCGGCGAGGGTCAGGCGCTGCCACTGGTCGCGGCCGTGGTGGCCGGCCATCAGCGACTCGCTGCGGGTCTCGGTGTACTTGACCGGCCGGCCCAGCCGCCGGGCGACCGCGACGGTCAGCCACTCCTCCGGGGTGGTCTGCAGCTTGCCGCCGAAGCCGCCGCCGACGTCCGGCGCGATCACCCGCAGCTTCGACTCGGGGATGCCGGTCGTGGCGGCCAGCGCGTAGCGCAGGATGTGCGGGATCTGGGTCGCCGACCAGACGGTCAGCTGCTCCCCGGTCGGGTCGCACACGGTGGAGCGGGGCTCCATGAACGCCGGGATCAGCCGCTGCTGGCGGTACTCCCGCTCGATCACGATGCCGTCGGTGCGGGCCCGGGCGATCGCCTCCGCGACGTCGCCGCCGGTGCCGGCCTCCCCGGAGTCGAAGACCCAGTGGGCCGACCGGTTCGTGCCGAGGTCGGGGTGGGCCAGGACCCGGTCCGCGGCTGCCTCCTTGAGGTCCACGGCGGCCGGGAGCACGTCGTAGTCGACGTCGACGAGCTCGGCGGCGTCGCGGGCCTCCGCCGGGGTACGGGCGACGACCACCGCGACCACCTCCCCGGCGAACGCGACCCGGTCGATCGCGACCGGCAGGTGGGTCGGGGTCTTCTGGTCCGGCGTGATCGGCCAGGCGTTGATCAGCACACCCTGGGTCTCGGCGAGGTCCTGGCCGGTGAACACGTCGACGACGTTGGTGGCCGCCTTGGCCGCGGTCGTGTCGATGGCGGTGATCCGGGCGTGCGCGAACGGGCTGCGCACCAGCGCGACGTGCACCATCCCGGGCAGCGTGATGTTGTCGGTCCAGCGGGTGCGGCCGGTGATCAGCCGCTGGTCCTCCTTGCGGCGCCGGTCCCGGCCGATCTCCGGCTGGGTCTCGGGACGGGCCTCGGTCGCGGTCATGCCGAGGCCCCCGATCCCTCGGAGGCCGGTCCGGCCGCGTGCTGCACGGCCCGCACGATGTTGTGGTAGCCGGTGCAGCGGCACAGGTTGCCCTCGAGCCCGAGCCGGATCTCCTCCTCGCTCGGGTGCGGGTTCTCCTCGAGCAGCGCGACGCTCTGCATGATCATCCCCGGCGTGCAGTAGCCGCACTGGAGACCGTGGCACTCCCGGAACGCCTCCTGCACCGGGTGCAGGACCCCGTCGGTGGCCAGCCCCTCGATCGTGGTGACGCTGGCCCCGTCGGCCTGGACCGCCAGCACGTTGCAGGACTTCACGCTGGTGCCGTCCAGGTGCACCGTGCAGGCCCCGCAGTTGCTGGTGTCGCAGCCGACGACGGTGCCGGTCTTGCCGAGCCGCTCGCGCAGGTAGTGCACGAGCAGCATCCGGGGTTCGACGTCGTCGCTCACCTTCGAGCCGTCGACGGTGAGGCTGATCCGGGTCATGGGTCCCCCTTGCGCAGTGCCCAGGCTGTGATGGCGGTCACACGGTAGGTCCCGATGGTTGGTCGATGGTTGGGGGCGGACCGTCCACGCGCGAGGCACGAGCGCGGGGGCGCGGCCGTCCCGGTCGAGCAAGCGGCACGGCCGAGCCTGCGAGGGCGTGGCGCGCGTCGAGACGGCGGCAGTGCGGGTCTCGACACGCTCGGCGCCAGGGCGCCTCACGGCTCGACCACCAGGGCCAGGCGGGGCGCCTCACGGCTCGACCACCGATGCACCGGGGCGCCTCACGGCTCGACCACCGGAAGGCTGGATCACCGGAGGCCTGGGACGGGCTACCCCCGGGCGACGGCCAGGCGTCCCTTGAGCAGCGGGGCGGCGGGGTGCGGGCGGCCCGCGAGGACGGCCAGGCAGACCTCCAGCACCTCCGCGTCGTACGGCGCGTGCTCGCTGTAGCGGACCACGGCGTCGGGGTCGGGGTCGGCGAGCAGCGCCTCGCGCAGCGCGACCGCTACATACTCGGCGAGCTCGCCGAGCGCCGGGGAGTCGGTGCCGGGCAGCAGGCCGCCGCCGTAGGCCTCGACGGCGGCCCGCACCCGGCCGCGGCGCAGCAGGCTGAGCACCCGGTCGACGTCGGTCGTGACCGGCATCAGCAGCCGGTAGGGGCGTGAGGAGAGCCGTCCGCCCAGCGCGGCGCGCAGGTGCGAGACCTCGGCCTTGAGGGTGGAGAACGTGACCGCCTGGTCGCCGTAGAGGAGCGCATGCAGCTGCTCGAGCGAGAGCCCCTCGGGGTGCAGTGCGAGCAGGGCCAGGATCTCGCTCTGGCGACGGTTGAGCGCCAGTCGCCGGCCGTCCAGCCAGGCCTCGGCCGTGCCGAGGAGCGTCAGCACCAGCCCGACCTCGGGCGTCCCCGGAGCGTCGGCGTACGCCGCGGTCGCCGGCATCGCGGACTCGATGAGCCGCGCCAGCACCCGCGCGGTCGCCAGCCCGATGGGGTGGGTGCGGTCCCAGGTGGTGGAGAGGTCGAGGACCCCGAGCTGGGTGCCGGTGACCGGGTCGCGCAGCGGCGCGGCCCAGCAGACCCAGTTGTGCACGATCGGGGCGTAGTGCTCGGCGCTGAACACCACCGCCGGGGCGGCCGTCCGGTTCGCCAGGTCCAGGGCGTTGGTGCCGACCGAGCGGTCGTCCCAGCGGCCGCCCGGCACGAAGTTGACCCGCTCGGCCCGGCGGCGCATCACCCGGCCGCCGTAGGTCCACAGGATCCGGGTCTCGGGGTCGGTGACCGCCACGACCAGGTCGCCGTCCTCGGCGGTACGCCGCAGCTCGGCCTGCACCTCCTGCACCGCCACCTGGAGCGGGGAGCCGCGCCACAGCGCCGCGGTCTCGTCCTCGTCGGCCAGCGGCGCCTCCTCCACGTCGGGGGCCACCGCGGCGCGGGAGCGCGACCAGCTGGAGAGGATCTCAGGACGTACGCCGGGCCCGGCCCCGACCTCGTCGGAGCACTCCAGGAACGCCGTCCACGCCTGCACCGCCAGGTGCCGGCGGGCCGCGAGGTCGGAGCCCGCCGTGGCCACCATGGCGGCACGCTAGCACCGGGGTGACCCGGATCACAGGGCGAGCAGCGGCCGGTTACAGCTCGCGGCGCAGGAAGCGCACGGTGCGTCGCATCGAGTCCGCGAACCGGGGGCCGAACGCGTGCCCCTCCCCCGGGTAGATCTGCAGCGTGCTGTCCACGCCGGCCCGGGTCAGCAGCTGGTGCGTCGTGCGCGACCACGCGACCGGGCAGCTGTCGTCGGCGGTCCCGTGGTGGATCAGGACCGGCACCTCGACCCGGTCGAAGTAGGTGCGGGCGGACAGCTCGCGGTAGGAGCGCGGGTTCTCGGCCGGGCTGCCGCCGAGCCGGGCGTAGAGCCGCTCGGCCTGGTCGGGGCGCTCGGGGACCGTCCAGCGGCGCAGGTTGTCGATGAAGTCCGAGCTCACCGGCGCGAAGACCACCGCCGCGTCGACGAGGTCGGGGTGGGTGACGAGCGCGTTGTAGGTGACCGCGCCGCCCATCGAGCGGCCCACCATGCCCAGCCGCTCGGAGTCGACGTACGCCTCGCGCTCCAGCGCGCGGACCGCCCCGATGGCGTCGCGGGTGTAGGCCAGCCGCGACTCCCGGTCCAGGTCCCCGACCGGGTCGGAGCCGGCGTGGCCGCGGTAGTCGGTGTGCAGCACGACGAACCCGGCCGCCGCGAGCCACTCCTGCTCGCGCGACATGCCGCGGCCCAGCGTGTAGATCGCGGGGTCGATGTAGCCGTGGTTGAGCACCAGCGCCGGGAACGGCCCGCGGCCGGTGGGCACCAGCAGCTCGCCGGAGACCGTCGCCCCGTCGACGCGGTAGGTCACCGCCCAGCTGGTCCAGCTCTCGGTCCCGGCCAGCCGCTCGGTACGCCGGATCCGCCCGCCGCGCACCTCCTCGCGCATCAGTGCCGGCAGCGAGGTCCGGGAGGTGAGCGGCGGCAGCGTGGCCCCCGGCTCGGGGGCCTCGGACGGCGGTGCCGGCGGCTGCGGCGCGGGGCTGCCGGAGCGGGCCTCGGGGCCCGGGCCGGGATCGGGGTCCGCGTCCTCGGTGCATCCCGCCATCAGGGCGAGGAGCAGCAGCGCGACCGCTGCTGCTCCCGCCCGGCGCATCGGCTAGTGGGCCGGGATGGCGCTGGTGGCGACGGTGAGCAGCACGACGGCGTCCTCGAGGGCGGCCAGGTCATGGCGGGCGTCCGGGACGACCAGCAGCTCCCCGGCCGCGGCCTCCCAGGCGTCCTCGCCGGCCTGGAGGCGGACCCGGCCGCGCAGCACCTGCAGGGTGGCCTCGCCCGGCGACTCGTGCTCCCCGAGCGCCCGACCGTCGGCCAGCGCGATCAGCGTCTGGCGCAGGTCGTGCTCCTGACCGCCGTACACGGTCACGGCGGCGCGGCCGGCCGAGGCCTCCCGTGCCGCGGTGAGCTGGCTCTCGGCGAGGGCGGTCAGGGACGTGGCGGTCATGGTTCCTCCGGAACTGTCAGGGGACGGGGGTGTCGTGCGCGTGGATCCGCCCCTGGGTGGTACCCAACCGCTCCCCCGAGCCGCCCCAGCGCCCGGCGATGATCTCCGCGGCGATGCTGATCGCTGTCTCCTCGGGCGTGCGGGCGCCCAGGTCGAGCCCGATCGGGCTGTGCAGCCGGCCCAGCTCGGCCGCGCCCAGGCCGGCCTCGCGCAGCCGGTCCAGCCGGTCCTCGTGGGTACGCCGGGAGCCCATCGCGCCGACGTAGGCCAGGTTCGGCAGCCGCAGCGCCACCTCGAGCAGCGGCACGTCGAACTTCGGGTCGTGGGTCAGCACCGCGATCACCGTGCGCGCGTCGATCCGTCCGGCCGCGACCTCCGCCTCCAGGTAGCGGTGCGGCCAGTCGACGACCACCTCGTCGGCCTCGGGGAACCGGGTCGCGGTGGCGAAGACGGGCCGGGCGTCGCAGACCGTGACGTGGTAGCCGAGGAAGCTGCCGACCCGTGCGACCGCCGCGGCGAAGTCGATGGCCCCGAAGACCAGCATCCGCGGCTTGGGGGCGAACGCCCAGACGAAGACCCGCATCCCCTCGCCGCGCCGCTCGCCGTCCGGGCCGTAACCCAGCGTCGCGCTGTGCCCGGCCGCGAGCAGCCCGAGCGCGTCGTCGTGGACCGCGGCGTCGGCGCGCGGGGAGCCGAGGCTGCCGGCCAGCGGGACGTCCGGGCGCACCACGACCCGGCGCCCGACCCAGGCCGGGTCCGGGTGCTCGACGACAGTGGCCAGCGCGACCGGGCGGCCGGCCTCGATGTCGGCAGCGATCTCGCCGAGCTCGGGGAAGGTCTCGCGGGAGACCTTCTCGACGTACACGTCGAGGATGCCGCCGCAGGTCAGGCCCACCGCGAACGCGTCGTCGTCGGAGACGCCGTAGCGCTCCAGGACGGCCGCGCCGGAGTCCACCACCTCCTGGGCGAGCTCGTAGACCGCGCCCTCGACGCAGCCCCCGGAGACCGAGCCGACGGCGGTGCCGTCCGGCCCGACCAGCATCGAGGCGCCGGGCGGGCGGGGCGCGGACTGGAAGGTCGCCACGACCGTGCCGACGCCGACGGTCTCGCCGGCCTCCCACCAGGCCAGCAGCTCGGGCAGCACCTCACGCACCGGCGACCACCTCCATCAGCCGGGCGTAGGTGGCCAGCGAGTGGCCGGCCACGAAGTCGTCGACGTGCGGCAGCACCGCCAGGACCCCCTGCTGGACCGGCTCGTAGCCGGCCTTCCCGCGGTGCGGGTTGACCCACACCACCCGGTGCGCGACCCGGCGCAGCCGGGCCACCTGGGCGGCGAGCAGGGCGGGGTCGCCGCGCTCCCAGCCGTCGCTGAAGACCACGACGACCGCGCCGCGGGCGGTGCCGCGCTGGCCCCACCGGTCCAGGAAGACCTGCAGGGTCTCGCCCAGCCGGGTCCCCCCGGACCAGTCCGGGACGGTCTCGGCGGCGGCGAGCAGCGCCCGCTCGGGGTCGGCGACCCGCAGCGCCCGGGTCAGGTGGGTGAGCCGGGTGCCGATCGTGAACGTCTCCACCCCGGGCGCGGCCTGCGTCATCCGGTGCGCCAGCCGCAGCAGCGGGTCGGCGTACGCGCTCATCGAGCCGGACACGTCGACCAGCAGCACGACCCGCCGCGGGCGTGCGCCGCGGCGACGCCAGCGGATCTCGGCCGGCTCCCCCATCCGGCGCAGGCTGGCCCGCAGCGTGCGGGAGGCGTCGACCCGGCCGCGGGAGGCCGCGACGTGGCGCGCCGTACGCCGCCGCGGCACCCGGACCTGGAGGCCGGCGAACATCGCGGCGAGGCGCTGCCGCTCGGCGGGGTCGAGGGTGGCGACGTCGCGGTGGCGCAGCACCTCCTGGTCGCTGGCCGCGGCGCGGACGATCTCGTCGGCCTCGGCGTCCTCCCCCTCCCCGTCGGCGTCGGTCGCCGGCAGGTCGGTGTACGCCGGTCGCGTCGCCGGCGCCGGGCGGGACCGGGGCAGGTCCTCGGGCGAGCCGAACCACGCGCTGAAGACCTGGTCGTGGCGGGTCACGTCGTCGGGGGACCCGCACAGCGTCGCCCGCCCGGCGGCCCGGGTGGCGCCCCGGTCGCCGAGACCGACCAGCGCCACCGCGTCCAGGTAGGCCCGGGACCGGTCCGAGGTGACCGGCACCCCGGCCGCCCGGAGCGCGCGGGCGAACCCGAGCAGCACCTCGTCGGCCCCGTGCACGGTGCTCACGCCTTCAGCATCCGGCCGAGCGCCTGGCGGACCCGGTCGCCGTCCTCGCGGTACTTCACCAGCGCGCCGAGCGTGGCCGCCGTGCCGGCGAGGTCGAGCTCGGTGGAGCCGAGGTGGTGCAGCGCCCGGGCCCAGTCCAGGGTCTCGGCGACGCCCGGCGGCTTCTGCAGCCCGCCCTCGGCGCGCAGCTGCTGGGTGATCGCGACCACCTGGGCGGCGAGCACCGCCGGCACCTCGGGGGCCCGGGAGCGGAGCACGGCCACCTCGCGCTCCAGGCCGGGGTGGTCGATCCAGTGGTAGAGGCAGCGGCGCTTGAGCGCGTCGTGCAGCTCGCGGGTGCGGTTGGAGGTCAGCACCACGATCGGGGGCGTCGTCGCCCGGACGGTGCCGAGCTCGGGGATCGTCACCTGGTAGGTCGAGAGCACCTCGAGCAGGAACGCCTCGAACTCGTCGTCGGCCCGGTCGATCTCGTCGACCAGCAGCACCGCCGGGGCCTGCTGCAGCGCGGCCAGGACCGGGCGGGCCAGCAGGAAGCGCTCGTCGTAGAGGCTCTTCTCGGCCTCCTCCACGCCGCCGGCCGCGCCGGCGACGGCCTCCAGGGCCCGCAGGTGCAGGATCTGGCGGGGGAAGTCCCAGTCGTAGAGCGCCTGGGTGGCGTCGATCCCCTCGTAGCACTGCAGCCGCACCAGCGGCAGCCCGAGGCTCTGCGCGACGGCCTCGGCCAGCGCGGTCTTGCCGGTGCCCGGCTCGCCCTCGAGGAGCAGCGGGCGCTGCATCCGCAGGGCCAGGAAGACCACGGTGGCCAGCTCGTCGTCACAGAGGTAGCCGGTGGCCCCGAGACGCTGGGCGACCTCGGCGGCGGACGTCGGCTCCATGGGCCCCAGGCTACGTCGCCCACTGGCCCCGGTGGTGGGCAGAGTTCTCCAGTCGGCGCGCCGGAAGGCTGGCAATCCTCGGCGGTTGCTCCGGTCAGCGGCTGTCGACGTCCCGGCCGGTGGCCAGGTCACCGCACTCGACCGCGCGGGCGTCGTGCTCGGCGAGGTAGTCCCGGGCGCCGCTGTCGCCGTCGACGCTCGCGCAGATCGCGGCCCAGTGGTCGCGCCCGAGCAGCACCGGGTGCCCCGGCCGTCCGTCGTACGTCGCGCGCGCCAGGGCCGCGGGGCCGTCCGCGGCCGCCGCGACCCGGCGTACGACCTCGGGGGTGACGTCGGGCAGGTCCACGAGCGTGACGAGCGCGGCCGGGACCGCGGTCGGGGCCAGCGCCTCCAGCCCGGCCCGCAGCGACTCGGACATGCCCTGGGCCCACTCGTGGGCGACCACGACCTGGACCGTGGTCCCCGCGGCTCCGGCGACGCCGTCGAGCAGCGGCAGCGCTTCCTCGAGCGCGGCCCCGAGCACGACGGTGACCCCGCTGCACCCGCCGTCGGCCAGCACCTGAAGTGAGCGGCGCAGCCACGACCCGTCCTGGTCCTCCACGAGCGCCTTCGGCATCCCCATCCGGGTGCCGGCACCCGCCGCGAGCAGCAGGCCGTGGACGGCGACGGTCATCGGGCGAACGCGTCGTCGTAGAGGCGTTCCAGGTCCGGGGTGGCCGGGCCGGTGAGCCCGCACAGCGAGACCCGGCCGCCGGACGCGGCCACCAGGTAGCTGCGCCCGACCTGGAACGGCACGGTGTCGAGCAGCAGGTCGAGCTGCGCAGCGGGGGCCTGGACCTCGACCAGGTCGGTCTCGGGGCCGGCGAAGAAGGTGGTGGGGGCCAGCACCACCACGTCCTCGTCGACCCCCTGGACGGTCCCTTCGAACGCGAGCTCCTGGCGGGCGAGCGCCGCGGGGGTCGGCACCGCGCAGCGTCCCGGCGCGGCGGCGGCGCTCAGCTCGGTCACGTCCGCCCGGCCCGACGGCGCGCGGAGGGTCTCCTGGGCGCTCGGCAGCTCGGGCTCGTCGTCGTCGGCGGCGGTGACCGTGAACACCGCGGCTCCCGCGATGACGACGACCGCGGCTCCGGCGACCAGCCAGGTCAGGGGACCCCGGCCACGGGCGCCCTCGGTCGGCGCCGCCGCGCGGGATCGGGCGAGCCGGTCGACGTCGTCGGTCATCGTGGCCTCCAGGAGTCGGGCCGTCCGCTCGGGACCGGCCGGCGGGAGGGAGGACGCCGGGTCGGCGGCGCGCAGCCGGTCCCGCAGGCGGTCCTCGCCCGGGCCGGTGTGGTGCTCGTTCATCGACTCCTCCCCTCTCTCGACTCCTCATGTCCGGACACCGGCGCGCTCTTTCGCAGCTCCGCCGCGAGTCGCTGTCGGGCGCGGTGCAGCCGGATCGCCGCGGCGTTCGGGGTCACGCCGAGCACCTGCGCGATCTGCGCCGCCTCCAGCCGCTCCCAGGCCCACAGCCGCAGCAGCTCGGCGTCGGCGGGGCGTAGCGCCGCGAGCGCGGCGTCGAGCGCCCCGTCGCCGCCCGCGCCGTCGCCGCTCGGGCCGGGAGTCGCAGTGGCCGGCGGATCCATCGTGGCCACCTTGGCGGCGACCCGGCGCTGGCGCCGGGCGCTGCGCTCGGCGTTCGCCAGGCAGTGCCGCGCCACGGCGTACGCCCAGGGCAGCGGCTCGGCGGGCACCTGGTCCAGCCGTCGCCAGCAGACCAGGAGCGTGTCGGCGAGGACGTCCTCGGCGGTCGCGGGGTCGGTGCGCCGGGCCAGGAACCGCCGCAGCGGGTCCACCAGCCCCGGGGCGAGCTCCTCGAAGCGGGCGCGTCGGTCTTCCACGCTCAGGTCAGTACCCGGGTCCCGCTCCCTCACCCGGGCCCCGGGCCGCCGGCCTGGTTCGTCGGGCAGTCCGGGTTGGTGCACACCCGCTCGTCGACCGTGGAGTCGGCGTCTCCGACCACGCCGTCCGAGGGCCCGACCGGGCCGGGCTGCTCCTCGTCGGTCGGCGGCCGGTGGGCCCGCAGCCGGACCTCTCCCCCGCAGACGTCGCAGGGCTTGGTGTCGAAGTACATGGCTCGCTCCTCGCAGGGTCCGGGTCGAGCGCCACGGTAGAGGACGCCGGCCGGGTCAGCGGTCGGCCGGCTCCCAACCGGGACGGGGAGCGTGGCTGCCGAGCCGGGCGTCGCGGCTGCGGTAGACGATGTAGGGCCGGGTCAGGTAGCCGACCGGGGCGCTGAACACGTGCACGAGCCGGGTGAAGGGCCACAGCGCGAACAGCGCGAACGCGACCAGCGCGTGCAGCTGGAAGCCGAGCGGCGCCTCGGCCATCAGCGAGGCGTCGGGGTCGAAGGCCAGGAACGAGCGGTACCAGACCGAGACCCCCTCGCGGTAGTTGTAGTCACCGCCGATCGTGAAGATCGAGCCCGCGATCGTGTTCCACATCCCCAGCAGGATCGCCAGGCCGAGGAACAGGTACATGACCTTGTCCATGGGCGTGGTCGCGGAGAAGACCGGGCCGACGGTGCGGCGGCGGTAGATCAGGATCACCATGCCGACAGTCGCCGCGACGCCGGCGATCAGGCCGCCGACCACCGCGATGTAGTGGTAGAGGTGGTCGCCGATCCCGATCGCCTCGGTCCAGCCACGCGGGATCAGCAGCCCGATGATGTGGCCGCCGACGACCCCGAGCATGCCGAAGTGGAACAGCGGCGAGCCCAGCCGCAGCAGCCGGTCCTCGTAGAGCTGGGAGGACCGGGTGGTCCAGCCGAACTTGTCGTAGCGGTAGCGCCAGACGTGCCCCACCACGAACACCGTCAGGCACATGTAGGGGACGACGATCCACAAGAAGGTGTCCATCAGCGCGCTCCGGGGAAGGTCGGCATCGGCAGCGGGGTGGGTCCGGCGACGCCCGGTCCTGCGCTCGGCCCCGCGGCGGGCCCGGCGTCGAAGCCCGGCGTGCCGTACGGCGTGAGCCCGACCTCCTCCGCCGGCGGGCCCTCGGCGGCGAGCCGCTGGATGGCGCCGCGCTCGTCGTCCCCGAGCGGCGGCAGCGTCGCGGTGACCGCGGCGACCGCGCCCGCCCACGGCGACCCGGTCTCGGTCAGCGAGACCCGCAGCAGCTCCAGCCCGGCCCGGTGGTCGAGGACCAGCCCCCGGCCGGCGTCGGGGTCGACGGTGGCGGCGAACTCCAGCACCACGCACAGGTGGTCGGGCAGCTCGTCCTCCGCGGGGGCGAAGCCCGCCGCCAGGTAGACCTGCTTGAACCGCAGCAGCGCCAACCCCCGCTTGCGGGTGTCGCCGTGGGCGAAGTAGGTGAGGAACAGGTTGTGCCGGCGTCGGTTGTCGAAGGTCTCGACGTACTCCGCCTGCAGCTGCGCCGGCGGGGTCCCCGCGAGGTGCTCGAGGGTGCCGAGCAGCCGCTCCCCCACCGGGCCGGGCAGCGCCTGCGCCGCGCGCCGCACCAGCGGCAGCCGGGCCAGCGACTCCTCGTCGGGGTAGCCGAGCAGCAGCGAGGCCGACTGCCAGGCCCAGGTCAGCTCGTCGGCGCTGAGCCCGCCGGTACGCCGGCGGCGCGACGGCAGGCCGGGGCGTCTCATCGGTGGTCCGCCCCGCCGGTCAGACCGCCGGTGCCGCCGGGGCCGGTCGCCCCGTCCGCGCTGGTGTCGGGCGGGCCGGTGTCGGTGACCGGCCCGGGCCCGGAGGAGGCCGGTGGGAACAGGCCTTCCGGGGCGCCCTTGCCGTCCCAGTTCAGCAGGTTCACCCGCGACGGCTTGTCGGAGCGGGCCGCGAGGGAGTCGGAGGTCTGCCGGTCCTGGAGCATCTGGAAGTTCTCCACCGCGATCGGCTGGGCCGTGCCCGAGCCCTCCCCGAACAGCCCGCGCTGACCGCCCCCGTACTCCGAGACCGCGCACTCGGTGCCGAGCTCCTCCAGGGAGTGGGCCTGCTCGGCGTGCGCGGGCGGGACGACGTAGCGCTCGTCGTACTTCGCGATCGCCAGGAGGCGGTACATGTCGTACATCTCCTCCTCGCCCATCCCGACCGCGGCCGGGATCGAGCCGTCCGGCTCCCGGCCCAGGTTGATGTCGCGCATGTAGGAGCGCATCGCGGCGAGCTTCCTGAGCACCCGGTCCACCGGGGCCACGTCGCCGGCGGTGAACAGCTCGGCGAGGTACTCCACCGGGATCCGCAGCGCGTCGATCGCCGCGAACAGGTTCCCGCGGTCCTCCGCGTCGTAGCCGGTGTCCCGGACCACGTCGACGACCGGCGAGAGCGGCGGGATGTACCAGACCATCGGCATCGTGCGGTACTCCGGATGCAGCGGCAGGGCCACCCGGAAGACGTTGATCAGCGCGTGGATCGGCGAGCGCTGCGCCGCCTCGACCCAGTCGTGCGGGATCCCGTCCCGCTCGGCCGCCCGGGCCACCTCGGGGTCGTTCGGGTCCAGCAGCACCGAGCGCTGCGCCTCGTAGAGGTCGTGGTCGTCGGGCACCGAGGCCGCCTCGAGGACCGCGTCGGCGTCGTAGAGCACCAGCCCGATGTAGCGCAGCCGGCCGACGCAGGTCTCCGCGCAGACGGTCGGGAGGCCGACCTCGATGCGGGGGAAGCAGAACGTGCACTTCTCGGCCTTGCCGGTGCGGTGGTTGAAGTAGACCTTCTTGTACGGGCACCCGGACACGCACATCCGCCAGCCGCGGCAGCGGTCCTGGTCGACCAGCACGATGCCGTCCTCGGTGCGCTTGTAGATCGCGCCGCTGGGGCACGAGGCCGCGCACGAGGGGTTCAGGCAGTGCTCGCAGATGCGGGGCAGGTAGAACATGAACGTCTGCTCGAACTCGAACTTCACCTTGTCGGCGATGTTCTTCAGCATCGGGTCGTGCTCGGCGGTGGCGGCCGAGCCGCCCAGGTTGTCGTCCCAGTTCGAGGACCACTCGACCTTCATGTCCTTGCCGGAGAGCAGCGAGGTCGGGCGGGCGACCGGGGTGTGCTCCTGGGCCGGGGCGTCGGTGAGCGTGGAGTAGTCGTAGGTCCACGGCTCGTAGTAGTCCTGGATCGAGGGCATCTTGGGGTTGGAGAAGATCGTGGCCAGCTTCTTCCACCGGCCACCGGCCTTGAGCGCGAGCCGGCCGCGCTTGTTCAGCTCCCAGCCGCCCTGCCACTCCTCCTGGTCCTCGTAGCGCCGGGGGTAGCCCTGGCCGGGCCGGGTCTCGACGTTGTTGAACCAGACGTACTCGGTGCCGGTCCGGTTGGTCCACGCCTGCTTGCAGGTCACCGAGCAGGTGTGGCACCCGATGCACTTGTCGAGGTTCATCACCATCGCCATCTGGGCCATCACACGCATCAGTACTGCACCTCCTGGCTCCGCTTGCGGATGACCGTGACCTCGTCGCGCTGGTTGCCGGTCGGGCCGAGATAGTTGAAGGCCCAGGCCAGCTGGGCGTATCCGCCGATGAGGTGGCTGGGCTTGACCAGCAGCCGGGTCAGCGAGTTGTGGATGCCGCCGCGCTTGCCGGAGGCCTCCGCCAGGGGCACGTCGACGAGCCGGTCCTGGGCGTGGTGCATGTAGACGGTGCCCTCGGGCATCCGGTGCGAGACGATCGCCCGGGCCACGACCACGCCGTTGCGGTTGACCGCCTCGATCCAGTCGTTGTCGGCCACGCCGACCTTGGCGGCGTCCCGGTCGCTCATCCAGATCATCTGGCCGCCGCGGGAGAGCGCGAGCATGAACAGGTTGTCCTGGAACTCCGAGTGGATCGACCACTTGTTGTGCGGGGTCAGGTAGCGCACGGTCACCCCCTCGACCGCCGGGCTGCCGGACCCCGAGCCGTTCGGTCCGGCCACGTCGCCGATCGGGGGCTCGGCGAACAGCGCCGCCATGTTCAGCGGCGGCCGGAAGATCGGCAGTCCCTCGCCGAGCTCGCTCATCCAGTCGTGGTCGAGGTAGAAGTGCTGGCGCCCCGAGAGCGTGTGCCACGGCTTGAGCCGCTCGACGTTGATCGTGAACGGCGAGTAGCGCCGCCCGCCGCTCTCCGAGCCCGACCACTCCGGGGACGTGATCACCGGGACCGGCGCGGCCTGGGTGTCGGCGAAGGTGATCTGCTTGCCCTCGTGCTCGGCCGCCAGGTCGTGTAGCTCGAAGCCGGTGCGCTGCTCGAGCTGCTTGAACCCCTGCACGGCCAGGTGGCCGTTGGTGGTGCCGGAGAGGCTGAGGATCGCCTCGCACACGTGCACGTCGCGGGACAGCACCGGCCGGCCGTCCGCGGGCCCCCCGCGCACGGCGCCGTTCTTGGCGCGCAGGTAGTCGATCTCGCGGGCCAGGTCGAAGGTCACGCCCTTGGTGGTGGCGCCGAGCTTGTCCAGCAGCGGGCCGAGGGCCGTCATCTTCGCCAGCACCGCGCCGTAGTCCCGCTCGACCTCGACCAGCTTGGGCATCGTCACGCCCGGCACCGGCTCGCACTCCCCCGCCTTCCAGTCCCGCACCACCCCGTGCGGGTTCGCCATCGCGTCGGGGGTGTCGTGCATCAGCGGGACCGCCACCAGGTCGCGGCGGGTGCCGAGCCGCGGCCCGGCCAGCTCGCTGAACTTCTCCGCGATGGCCTTCCAGGCGTCCCAGTCCGTGCGGCTCTGCCAGGGCGGGGCGATCGCGGGGTTGAACGAGTGCACGAACGGGTGCATGTCGGTGGTGCTGAGGTCGTGCTTCTCGTACCAGGTGGCCGCCGGCAGC
Source organism: Nocardioides pantholopis (assembly GCF_003710085.1). Lineage (NCBI taxonomy): Bacteria > Bacillati > Actinomycetota > Actinomycetes > Propionibacteriales > Nocardioidaceae > Nocardioides > Nocardioides pantholopis. The sequence goes on from NZ_CP033324.1 coordinate 3,447,317, forward strand.
ACGACGTCGGAGAACAGCGTGCTGCTGGTCTGGCGGAAGTCCAGGGTCAGCAGCAGGTCGAGCTTCCCCTCGGGGGCCTGCTCGCGCCAGACCACGTCGCGCGGGCGCAGCTCCTCGGGGGTCTCGGTGGCCCGCAGCGAGGAGCCGGCGCCGAGCAGGTGCTTGAGGAAGTACTCGTTGCCCTTCGAGGACGAGCCGAGCAGGTTGGCCCGCCAGATCGAGAGGATCCGCGGGAAGTTCTCCGGGGCGTCGGGGTCCTCGTTGGCGAAGCGCAGCGAGCGGTCCCGGAGGCCAGCGACGACGTGCTCGACGGTGCTGCGCCCCACGGCGGCGGCCTCGTCGGCGAGCTCCAGCGGGTTCCGGTTGAAGGTCGGGTACGACGGCGACCAGCCCATCCGTGCGCTCTGGGCGATCACGTCGGCGGTGCTCTTGCCGGCGAGCTGGCCCTTGCCGGTCCGGGCGGCGAGGGTGTCGGCGCCGAAGTGGTCGTAGCGGAACTGGTCGGTGTTGAGGTACCAGTACGCCGTCTGGATCATGTTGCGCGGCGGCCGGCTCCAGTCCATCGCGTTCGTCACGTGGTTGAAGCCGGTGATCGGGCGGACCTTCTCCTGGCCCACGTAGTGCGCCCAGCCACCGCCGTTCACGCCCTGGCAGCCGGTCAGCGTGGTGAGCGCCAGCATCGCGCGGTAGATCGTGTCGGAGTGGAACCAGTGGTTGGTCCCGGCCCCCATCAGGATCATCGACCGGCCCCGGGACTCGGCGGCGTTGCGGGCGAACTCGCGTCCGATCCGGGCCGCGGCCTCGCCGGGCACGCCGGTGAACCGCTCCTGCCACGCGGGGGTTCCCGGCGCGTCGGCGTCGTCGTAGCCGGTGGGCCACTCGCCAGGCAGGCCGGGACGGCCCACGCCGTACTGGGCGAGCATCAGGTCGAAGACCGTGGTGACCAGGTGGCCGTCGACGGTGCGGACCGGCACCCCCCGGCGCAGGGTGCCGGCGACTCCGTCGGGGTTGTCGAAGCGCGGCAGCTCGACGACGACGGACTCGCTCGCGCCGTCCGCCAGCGTGAGCCGCGGGTCGACGCCCCCCAGGTCGAGGTTCCACCGGCCGGCGCCCGACGCGCCGAAGCGGTGCCCGAGGCTGCCAGGGGGGACCACCGGCTCGTCGGTGAGGGCGTCGATGAGCACGGTCTTGAACGCCGCGTTCTCCTCGCTGCGGTGGGCGGCCAGGTCCTCGGCGGTGAGGAACTTGCCGGGCCGGTAGGACTGCGCACCGGTGTCGGGGTCGGTCACGAGGTCGACGCGGACCAGGAACGGCAGGTCGGTGTAGCGCTTGGTGTAGCCGCGGAAGTACGGCGTCTCGGCGTCGACGAAGAACTCCCGCAGGATCACGTGGCCCATCGCCGTGGCCAGCGCACCGTCGGTGCCGGGGTTGGCTGCGAGCCACTCGTCGGCGAACTTCACGTTGTCGGCGTAGTCGGGCGCGACGACGACGACCTTCTGGCCGCGGTAGCGGGCCTCGGTCATCCAGTGCGCGTCGGGGGTGCGGGTGACCGGGACGTTGGAGCCCCACATGATCAGGTAGCCGGCGTCCCACCAGTCCCCGGACTCCGGCACGTCGGTCTGATCGCCGAAGACCTGCGGGGAGGCGACCGGAAGGTCGGCGTACCAGTCGTAGAAGCTCAGCATCGAGCCGCCGAGCAGGTGCATGAAGCGGGACCCCGAGCAGTGCGAGGCCATCGACATCGCCGGGATCGGGGAGAACCCCGCGATCCGGTCCGGCCCCCAGGCCGCGATCGTGTGCACGTGGGCGGCGGCGACCAGCTCGACGGCCTCCTCCCAGGTCGCGCGGACCAGCCCGCCCTTGCCGCGCGCCGCCTTGTAGGTCCGGGCCCGCTCCGGGTCGCCGACCACGTCGGCCCAGGCCCGCACCGGGTCGCCGCCGTGCCGTTCCTTGGCCTCGCGGTACATCTCCAGCAGCACCCCGCGCACGTAGGGGTAGCGCACCCGGGTGGGCGAGTAGGTGTACCAGGAGAACGCCGCGCCGCGCGGGCAGCCGCGGGGCTCGTACTCCGGACGGTCCGGGCCCGCGGAGGGGTAGTCGGTCTGCTGGGTCTCCCAGGTGATGATCCCGTCCTTGACGTAGACCTTCCACGAGCACGACCCGGTGCAGTTGACCCCGTGGGTGGAGCGCACGACCTTGTCGTGGCTCCAGCGGTCCCGGTAGAAGTCGTCGGCGCTGCGGCCGCCCTCCTTGGTCAGGGTCCGGCGGTCCGCGGAGACCCGGCCCTTGGTGAAGTAGCGGCGGGTGCCGACCAGGGCCTCGGTCAGCGAGCTGTCCAGCCCGGCCTTCGCGTCGGGCTCGGACCCGGTGGAGCGGGTGCGGTCGGGGTGCGTGGTCATGCGTGCGCCAACTCCTTCGTACGACGGACGACGGTGACGGTGAGGAGCAGGGTCAGCGCCGCGGTGATCGCCAGCAGCCACAGCCCGATCGCGTAGGAGTCGGTGCGGCCGTAGATGTAGCCCATGAGCAGCGGCGGCACGAAGCCGCCCAGGCCACCGGCCGCGCCCACGATCCCGGTCACGCCGCCCACCCGCGCCGGCTCGGCGGCCTGCGCGATCAGCCCGAAGGTGGCACCGCTGCCCATCCCGAGCGCGGCCGCCATCACCAGGAACGCGACGGTTCCGATCCCGTCCAGCGGCGGGTTGCCCGCGGTGATCGCGGCACCCACGGCCACCACGGCGTAGGTCGCGGCCAGGACCAGCACCGGGTCGACCCGGTCGCACAGCCAGCCGCCGACCGGGCGCATCAGCACGGCGACCACGACGAAGCCGGCCATCCGGTTCGAGGCGTCGGCGGCGCTCAGGTCGTGGGCGGTCTGGAGGTAGGCCGGGAGGTAGACCGAGAACGCGACGTACCCGCCGAACGCCACGGCGTACAGGATCGAGGCCTGCCAGGTGATCGGCAGCACCGCGTTGGAGCGCAACCGCTGGGCCAGGCTCGTGGTCGGCACCTGCCGGTCGGGGGCGTCGCGCAGCACCAGCCACGACACGACCGCGTAGACCGCCAGGACGGCCGCGGTGATCAGGAACGGCGCGGTCTCGTCGATGTTCTCGTAGATCTTCACGGTGGTCAGCGCGCTGATGGCGGTGCCGCCCATGCCCATGCCGAAGATGCCGGTCGCCAGGCCGCGCCGCTGCGGGGGGAACCAGGCGTTCACGAACGGCACGCCGACGGCGAAGGCGGTGCCGCCGATGCCGAGGAAGAACCCGCCCACGAGGATCAGCGCGTAGGAGTCGATGGCGACGAACGCCAGGAAGAGGATCGGCACGATCGTCGCCGCGGAGACCAGGGGGAACATGATCCGGCCGCCGTAGCGGTCGGTGAGGGCGCCGATCCAGATCCGGCCGAGCGAGCCGACGACCACCGGCACCGCCACCATCAGCGACACGTCGGACTCGCTGATGTCGCCGAGCGTCCCCTCCTTGCGGAAGAGCGGACCCAGCGGGCTGAGCAGCGCCCAGGCCCAGAAGTTCAGCGCGAAGCCGAGGGTCGCCATCGCGAGCATCACCCAGGGGTTGCCCACTCGGCCGTGCGTGGACTGCTCGCTCATCGCGCCTCACATGTGTTCCGAGTCACACGTTGTGGGTTTTCACCATGACAGAGAAGCGGGCGAAGGTCACGGGTGCCCCGAGGGCGCAATTCCAACCCTGGCGGGAGATCCGGCGGGAAACGCAGCAGGGCCCCCGCCGAAGCGGGGGCCCTGCCGGGTACGACGCGGAGGCGTCAGGACTTGCTCAGAAGTCCATGCCGCCCATGCCGCCCGAGGGGTCCGGCATGGCCGGGGTCTTCTCGGGCTTGTCGGCGATGACCGCCTCGGTGGTGAGGAACAGCGCGGCGATCGACGCGGCGTTCTGCAGCGCCGAGCGGGTGACCTTGGCGGGGTCGATGATGCCCGCAGCGAGCATGTCGACGTACTCGCCGGTGGCCGCGTTGAGGCCGTGACCCGGGGTCAGGTTGCGCACCTTCTCCGCCACGACGCCGCCCTCGAGGCCGGCGTTGATCGCGATCTGCTTCAGCGGCGCCTCGGTGGCCACGCGCACGATGTTCGCGCCCGTCGCCTCCTCGCCGACCAGGTCCAGCTTGTCGAACGCCACGGCCGCAGCCTGCACCAGGGCGACGCCGCCGCCGGCGACGATGCCCTCCTCGACGGCCGCCTTCGCGTTGCGAACGGCGTCCTCGATGCGGTGCTTGCGCTCCTTGAGCTCGACCTCGGTGGCCGCGCCGACCTTGATGACCGCAACGCCGCCGGCCAGCTTGGCCAGGCGCTCCTGCAGCTTCTCGCGGTCGTAGTCGGAGTCGGAGTTCTCGATCTCGGCGCGGATCTGGTTGACCCGGCCCTCGATCTGGGCGGCGTCGCCGGCGCCTTCGACGATCGTGGTCTCGTCCTTCGTGATGACGACCTTGCGGGCCTGGCCGAGGAGCGCGACGTCGGTGGTCTCGAGCTTGAGGCCGACCTCCTCGGAGATGACCTGGCCACCGGTCAGGATCGCGATGTCCTGGAGCATGGCCTTGCGGCGGTCACCGAAGCCCGGGGCCTTGACGGCGACGGACTTGAAGGTGCCGCGGATCTTGTTGACGACCAGCGTGGAGAGAGCCTCGCCGTCGACGTCCTCGGCGATGATCACCAGCGGCTTGCCGGACTGCATGACCTTCTCGAGCAGCGGCAGCAGGTCCTTGACGTTCGAGACCTTCTGGTTCGCGATCAGGATGTAGGGGTCCTCCAGGACCGTCTCCATCCGCTCGGTGTCGGTGACGAAGTACGCCGAGATGTAGCCCTTGTCGAAGCGCATGCCCTCGGTGAGCTCGAGGTCGAGCCCGAAGGTGTTCGACTCCTCGACGGTGATGACGCCTTCCTTGCCGACCTTGTCCATCGCCTCGGCGATGATCTCGCCGACGGTGGTGTCAGCGGCGGAGATCGAGGCGGTGGAGGCGATCTCCTCCTTGGTCTCGATGTCCTTGGCCACGGCGAGCAGCTGCTCGGACACGGCGGCCACGGCGGCCTCGATGCCGCGCTTGAGGCTCATCGGGTTCGCGCCGGCCGCGACGTTGCGCAGCCCCTCGCGGACCATGGCCTGGGCGAGCACGGTGGCGGTGGTGGTGCCGTCGCCCGCGACGTCGTCGGTCTTCTTGGCGACCTCCTTGACGAGCTCGGCACCGATCTTCTCGTACGGGTCCTCGAGCTCGATCTCCTTGGCGATGCTCACACCATCGTTGGTGATGGTGGGCGCGCCCCACTTCTTCTCGAGCACGACGTTGCGGCCCTTGGGGCCGAGGGTGACCTTCACGGCGTCGGCGAGCGTGTTCATGCCACGCTCGAGGCCGCGCCGGGCCTCCTCATCGAATGCAATCAGCTTCGGCATAACTCCTGCGATCCTTAACGATTGGGAGTTTGGCGGCTCGGTGGGTCGCCCGCGACGGACGGCCACGCTGACCGGCGAACCCTTTCTCGCCGGCGCGGTGGCCTCAACTGACACCGATCCGTGTTGTCACTCTCATGCTACGAGTGCCAGCGTCATGTTTAGCACTCGCCCCTGTCGAGTGCAAGCGGGTGCGGGGTCAGGCGTAGCGCGCGACGAGGTCTGCGAAGCGGCCCGCCAGCGCGGGCTGCACGTCGAGGTAGAGGCCCGGCTCGATCAGCTCCAGCTCGCTGACCACCCAGCCGCCGGCACCGCGCATCAGGTCGACCCGGGCGTAGGGGAGATCGGCGTCCAGGAGGCCGGCGGCGGCCCGGACGGCGTCCTCGGCGAGCACCGCGGCGTCGGCGTCCAGCGGCACCGGCCGCGAGCTCCCGCCGTACAGCTCGTGCACCCGGATCTCCTCCCCCGTCGCCGCCTTGTCGACCTGCGCGACCGCGCCGCCGCCGAGCACGTAGACCGAGCTCTCGCCGCTCGTGCGCACCGACTCGACCAGCGGCTGCACCACCCACGGCGCCACGACCAGCCCCTCCAGGCGCAGGTCGGTGAGGCTGTCGGCGACCACGACCCCGACCCCGCCGGCGCCGGTGCGCGGCTTGATCACGACGGTCCCCCAGCGCTCGAGGGCCGCGGTCAGCCCGGGGACCAGGCCCGCCTCGTCGAGCAGGGCGGTCGGCACGACCGGCACCAGCGCCGCGAGGTCGAGCAGGTAGCGCTTGTCGGCGTTCCAAGCGAACACGTCCGGGCCGTTCAGCACCGGCGTGACGGCGGCCGTGGAGCGCGCCCAGGCCAGGAACTCCGGGCAGCGCCGCTGGTAGTCCCAGGCCGAGCGGACCGCGACCAGGTCCGCGGCCGCCCAGTCGACGGCCGGGTCGTCCCAGACCGCCCACCGCGCCGTGTGGCCGCGCTCGGCGAGCTGCGCCACCAGCAGGTCGCCGCCGGCCTCGCCGTCGGGCAGCAGGGCGCAGGTCACCAGGAGGACGTCACTCACGCGGCGACCCTAGGACCGTCCGGCGAACCGTGTCGATTTCGTTCCCCCGCGCCCGTCATCGCAGTGACAGACTCGACCGACCAGGAGGATCCGATGGAACCCACCACCCCCACGACCACGACGTACGCCGTGCTGCTGCCGGGCGACGAGGGCGCCTGGGAGCGCGCCACCGCCGAGCAGCGTGCGGCGACCTATGCCCGGCACGGCGAGTTCTCCCGGCTGCTCGCCGAGCGCGGGCACCAGGTCGTCGGCGGCGCCGAGCTCGCCCACTCCCGCACCGCCAGGACCGTGCGCTCCGGCGCCGACGGGCCGCTGGTCACCGACGGCCCGTACGCCGAGTCGGTCGAGCAGCTGAGCGGCTTCTACCTCGTCCGCAGCGACGACCCCGAGGACCTGCTGGAGATCTGCACGCTGCTGGCCGACGGCGACGGCGGCGTCGAGGTACGCGCGACCGTCGACCCGGAGGGGGACCCGGCATGAAGTTCCTGGTGCTGATGGCCGAGGAGGACCACTTCGCCAAGTGGGACCGGGCCGACGCGGCCCTGCGCGAGCGCGTCGTCGCCGACTTCACTGCCTTCGACGCGGCGGTCGCCGAGCGGGGGTCGGTACTCGCCGGCGAGGCGCTCGACCACCCAGGGGCGGCCCGCACGGTGCGGCCCGGCGCGGACCGGCCGGTCACCGACGGCCCGTACGCCGAGGCGGTCGAGCAGCTCGGCGGCCTCTACCTGATCGACGTGCCGTCGATGGAGGACGCGGTCCAGCTGGCCGCGCTGCTGCCGCGCGAGTACGCCGTGGAGGTCCGGCCGGTCGTGGAGGTCGAGCTCTGACCCCGCTCGAGGAGGTTCTGCGCGCCGAGTGGGGCCGGCTGCTGGCCCTGCTCGTCGCCCGGACCGGGCGGCTCGACCTGGCCGAGGACGCCCTCGCGGACGCGGTCGAGGCGGCGGCCCGGACCTGGTCGGGCTCCGGCGTCCCCGACAACCCGAGCGCCTGGCTGCTGACCGCCGCCCGGCGGCGGGTCGTCGACCGGCTGCGTAGCGAGGCGGTCGCCGGCCGGCACCGGGCACTGCTCGAGGTCGAGGCCGCCCTGAGCGCCGACACCGCGCGCACGATGGCCGATCCCGGCGGACTGCTCGAGGACGAGCGGCTGCGGCTGGTGCTGCTCTGCGCACACCCGCGGCTCTCCCCGGAGGCCGCCGCCGCGCTGAGCCTGCGCCTGGTGGTCGGCGTGCCCACCGAGGACGTCGCGCGGCTGTTCCTGGTGAGCACCGCGACGATGGCCGCCCGGCTCACCCGCGCCCGCAAGCGCCTGGCCGACGTCCGTCCGCAGGTGCCGCGCGGGGCGGACCTGGACGAGCGGGTCGGGGTCGTGGCCGACGTCGCGTACCTCGCCTTCACCGCCGGCTACGCGCCCGGCGCCGGCGCCGACGTGCTGCGCGCGGACGTCGCCGGCGAGGCGGTCCGGCTGGTGCGGGTGCTGCGCGCGGTGCTGCCGGAGCCGGTCCCGGAGGTCGACGCGCTGCTCGCCCTCGTCCTGCTCCAGCACTCCCGGCGGGACGCCCGGGTGGCCGCGGGCCGGCTGGTGCTCCTCCCCGACCAGGACCGCAGGCGCTGGCACCACGACGAGGCGCTCGAGGCGCTGGAGCTGCTCCGCCCGCTCGTGCACGCGCCGCCCGCGCCGTACCTGCTCCAGGCGCTGGTGGCCGCCGAGCATGCGATCGCGCAGTCGCCGGAGGAGACCTGCTGGACGCGCATCGTGGAGCGGTACGACGAGCTGCTCGCGCTCGGCGACTCCCCGGTGGTCCGGCTCAACCGCGCCGTCGCGCTGGCCGAGGCGCGCGGCCCCGCGGCGGGGCTCGACGCCCTCGACGGCGTCGCCCTGCCCGGGCACCGGCTGCCCGCCGCCCGCGCCGAGCTGCTGGCTCGCCTCGGCCGGCACGCGGAGGCGCGCACGGCGTTCGACACGGCGCTCGCGCTGTGCCGCAACGAGGCCGAGGCGGCCCACCTGGCCGAGCGCCGGGCCGGCGCGTTCAGAGGGGGGTGAGGCCGGTGATCCGCCACCGCCCGTCGCTGCGGCTGGCCTGCACGGCGAGCTGGGCGGCGGAGATGCTGGCCTCCTGGTCGTCCACGCGCCGGCTGGACTGGTCGAGGAGGACCAGGAGCTCCGCGGAGTCCTCGCTGAGCTCCTTGACACCGACCGCCTGGACCTCCGCGGTGAGCACCAGCTGCTGGCCGGGGGCCTTCTCGTGCAGGGTCGCCACCAGCTCGTCGTACTCCTCGCGCGCGGCGCCGCTGAGCACCCGGTCGGCGGCCGCCGTGGCGGCTGCCGGGTCGGCGTGGTCGTAGCTGAGCACCGAGACCAGCGCGCGGGAGACCTCCTCGCGGACCTCGGCGGTGGCGGTGGTGTCGTGGACGGCGAGGTTCTGGACGGCCGGCGCGGTGCGGGCGTCGTACGCCGCCCACCAGCCGACCAGGCCGACCGCGACCAGCACGGCGGCCAGGGCCGGGACGCCGAAGCGGCGCAGGAGGACCTTCACGACAGGTTCACCGCCACCTGCTGGAGGTCCTCGACCAGCCAGTCGCCGCCCACCCGGGCCAGGTCCACGCTGAACCGGTTGCGCTTGACCACCGGCTCCGCCGTCGGGTCCGCGTCGTCCTGCACGGTGATCTCCAGGGCCACGATGACGGTCGCGGAGTCCGCGTCGACGTCGACCACGGCGGCGTCGACCACCCGCCCGGTGGAGATCTTGCGCTGCTCCTCCAGCAGGGCCCGGTCCTCCGCGCCGACCTCGGTGAGCTGGTCGTGCAGGGTGCCGGTGGTGACCTCGGCCCAGGACGCCAGCCCGGCCTCGACCTCGCGGTAGTCCAGGGAGTTCATGGTCTCGACGTGCTGGCGGGCCTCGATCAGCGCGCTGTCGCGCCACCGGGCGACGTCGGCGGACTCGTCGTGGTCGCTGCGCCACCAGGCGAGCACGCCGGAGACGCAGACCGCGCCGGCGAGCACCAGCGCGAGCGCGGGCAGCCACCGCCGGCGATTGCCCGCCGGCTCGGTGGGCTCCGGCTCGGTCGCGTCGGTGGGCTCCGGCTCGGTCGGCTCGGGTCCCGCGTCGTCCTGCGTCACCGGCATTCCGCTCTCCTCCACCGGGCTGTGGTCGACGGTCATGATCCCCCCAGCAGGTCGGCGAGGTCGTCAGCAACACGCACCCGGGCGGCGGCGCCGGACCGCTTCGGGACCGACTCGGGGCCCCGGACGTTGACGCCGCTGGACGGCGGCGCCGTGCAGCCGGCCTTGGTGTTGAACGGCTTGCCCGGCCCGGTCGCCGAGCCCGGCCGGACCGGCGTGCCGGCGTACCCGCTCGGGCACGGCAGCGGGTCGAAGTAGGTCTGCGCCATGCCGAGGTCGATGCCCCACGACCCGGTGACCGACCAGCCGACGCTGATCGCCTCGGGCGCCCGCACCAGCGCGTCCTCGACGCCGGCCGCGTTCACGCCGAAGACCTGGGCGGTGGAGACCAGGTTGCCCATCAGCACCCCCAGCGGGGTGCCGACCTGGTCGAAGAGGCGGTGCAGCTCGACCGCCGCGGTGGGGGCGTTCTCGATCAGCCGGCGCAGGTCGCCGTCGGAGCCGCGCAGGGTGGTCGCGATCAGGTCCAGGTCGCGGCTGAAGCCCCGGATCGACCCGGCCGCCTCCTGCTGGGTCTCCAGCACGGTCGCGGAGCTCTCGATCAGCGCGGCGGTGACCAGGAAGTTGCTGTCGGCGGTCTCGGCGAAGTCCTGCGAGGTCTCCACCAGCAGGGCCAGGTCGGCGCCGGCGCCCCGGGAGAGGTCGTAGGTCTCGTCGATCACGGTGGTCAGCGCGTCCTGCGGCACCGAGGCCACGAAGTCGCGCCCGGTCTCCAGCAGCTGGTCGACAGCGGGCGGCAGGGACTCCGCGTCCCCCTCCAGGACGTCGCCGTCCGCGAGCAGGGGCACCTCGTCGTCGTCCGACCGCACAGTCGCGGCCGCCGACGTCGATCCCGCCGCGGCCGGGGTGTCGCGCGGCTGGAGGTCGACGTACTGCTCGCCGATCACCGAGCGGTTCGCGACCCGGATCGCCACGTCGGCGGGGATGTCGGGGGCCGTCCCGTCGATGTCGAGCACGGCCTCGACGCCGTCCTCGGTGTGCCGCAGCTCCTCGATCCGGCCGACCGGCACGCCGCGGTAGGTGACCTCGCCGTTGGTGAAGATGCCGCCGGACTCCGGCAGCACCGCGGTGACCCGGTAGCCGGAGCCGAACGGGTCCAGGCCGACGTACCGGACGCCGAGCCAGGTGCCGGCCGCCAGGGCGACGAGCACGAAGATCAGCACCTGCAGGCGGATCCGTCGGGTGATCACGAGCCGTCTCCCTCGGTGGCCGGCGCGCCCGGCGCCGCGTCGGTGGGCGGGCCGCCCGGGTCCGCCGGCGCCGTACTGGGCTCGCCGGTCGGGACCGGCACGGTCGCCGAGGGCAGGCCCGGGGTGGCCGAGCTGGTGGGCGGCAGCAGCGTGGGGGCGGGGCCGTCGGTGCTCCTCGCGCCCGGCTGCCCCGGCTGGGCGGGCTGGGCGGGCTGGGCGGGCGAGGTGGTCTCGTCCTGCGCGACAGGCACCGGCGGCCCGCCCTCGAGCGCCCCCGCCACCTGCGGCCAGGCACAGGCGATCGCGGCGCAGTCGGCGGGCACCGTGCGGAAGTTCGTGGTCACGAAGATGTTGAGGTAGTCGCCCTCGATGGCGCCCAGCACCGAGTCCGGGAACGGGTAGGTCAGCAGGATCTGCAGCGAGCGCGGCAGGTCGGAGCCCGACTTGGCGAGCTGGGCCAGGATCGGCTCGAGCGCCTCCAGGTCCGCGACGATGTCCTTCTGGGACTCCTTCAGGGTGGCGACCGTGACCGTGGAGAGCCGGTCCAGGGCCCGCAGCATCGCGACCAGCTGCTGGCGCTGGTCGACCAGCACCTGCATGCCGGGGCTGAGCCCGTCCAGCGCGCGCACGATCTTGTCCTTGTCGGCGTCCAGGGTCCGGGAGAGGTCGGCGAGGCCGTCGAGGGCGGCGGTGATCGCCTCGCTGCGGCTGTCGACGCCGGCGACGAACGTCTCCAGCTGGGTCAGGAACGCTTTGATCTCCTGCGGCCGGCCGGCCGAGACCTGCTGCAGCTCGCGGGAGATCTCCTGGAACTGGCCGATGCCGCCGCCGTTGAGGACCAGCGAGAGCGCGCCGAGCACCTGCTCGACCTCGGCGGCCTGCGAGGTCTCGGCGAGGCCGAGGCTGGCCCCGGAGGCCAGCGGCGCGGTGTTCGCCGCTGGCGCGCTCGGCCGCACCAGCGCGACGTACTTCTCCCCCAGCAGGGAGGTCTGCTTCAGCCGGGCGGTGGTGCCGGCGGGCAGCTCGACGTCGCCGCGGATGGTGAGCTCGACGCGGGCGCTGCGGCCGTTGTCCTGGACCCGGATGTCGGAGACCCGGCCCACCGCGACGTTGTCGACCTTGACGCTGGACTGGGGCACCAGGTCGAGGACGTCGTCGAACTCCGCGGTGATCGTCATCGGGTGGTCCCCGACGTCGGCACCGCCGGGCAGCGGCATCTCGTAGACGCCGCGGCTGAAGACCCCGCAGCCGCTGAGCAGCAGCACGCCCAGGCAGCACAGGACCGCGGCGGCGCGGGCCCGCACCGGGCTCATCGGTCCGCCCCCGTGCCGGGGAGCAGGGTGGGCGGGGCGTCCTCGGAGGTCTGGGCGTCCAGGCCGTTGCGCGACCAGGTGGTGAGCTCGTTGAGGTTGACCCGGCCGTGCAGGGTGTCGGTCCGCACGTCGTAGGCGCGCAGGAAGTTCTGCAGCACCAGCGGCATCATCCGCACCGACTCCTCCAGCCCGGCGCGCTGCCGGGCCAGCACCTTCGTGGGGCCGGTGAGGTTGTCGACGCTGGTGCGCAGGTTGCCGCGGTTCTCCCGGATGAAGTCGTCGACCACGGCCAGCGCCCCGCCGAGGTTCTGCACGGCCCGGGCCAGGTCGCCGCGGTCCTCGGCGAGGTAGTCGGTCACCGAGGCGAACTGCCGGTTCACGTCGGCGACGGCCTCGTCGTTCTCCACCAGCATCGTGTTGAGCTGCTCGAGGTTGCCCAGGGTCGCGAAGAACGCCTCGTCGGAGTCGGCGAGGGTGCCGCTGGCCTTGGCGAACTCGCTGATCATCGTGTTGATCGAGGAGCCCTGCCCGTCGAGGTTGGCCGCGGCCGTCTCGAGCAGGTCCGAGAGCGCCCCGTCCCGGTTGGCGCCCTTCGGCCCGAGTGCGCGCCCGGCGTCCTCGAGGCTGGCGTACAGCTCGTCGATCTCGACGGGGACGTCGGTGTCCTCCAGGCCGATCACGGTGCCCGAGCGCAGCGCGGGGCCCTCGATGAGCGGCTCGGTGAGCTGGACGTAGCGGTCGCTGACCAGGGTCGGCGCGACGATGACCGCCCGGGTGTCGGCGGCGACCTGGTCGTCGTCGAGCCGCATCGAGACCCGGACCCCGTCGCTGCCGGGCTCGACGGCGGTGACCGAGCCGACCGGCACGCCGAGCACCTGGACGTCGGAGCCGGGGTAGAGCCCGACCGTGCTGGCGAAGACCGCCTCGACCTCGACGCTCTCCTCGGCCATCAGCGCCCGCGCGCCGACGACCCCGCCGGCCGCGAGCAGCACGGCGGCCACGCCGACCACGATCCCGGTACGCCGTCGCGACTGCCGGCTCATGGCTTGCCTCCGCTGCTCGGTGCGGCCGGCTGGCAGTCCCGGGCCACGTCGTTGTCGAGAACGGGCGCCCCGGCGGCGTCGAAGAGGCCGCACACGTAGGTGTCGACCCAGCGGCCGCTGCCGGTGGCCGAGGCCAGGACCCGGTAGTACGGGCCCAGCTGCCGCAGCGCGTCCTCGAGGTGGTCCTGGTTGCGCTGCAGGATCGCCGTGACCCGGTCCAGCCGCGCCAGGGCGGGCGCGAGCTGCTTCTCGTTGTCCCGCACCAGGCCGGTGAGCTGGGTGCCGAGCCGGGCGGTCCCGTCCAGCATCTGGCCGACCGCATCGCGCCGGCGCTCCAGCTCGGCGAGCAGGGTGCTGCCGTCGGTGATGATCTTCGCGAACTCCTCGTTGCGCTCCTGGAGGGTGCCGGTGACCTCGGTGGTGGAGTCGAGCAGCGCGGCGAGCTCGGTGTCGCGGCTGGAGATCGTGCGCGAGAGCGCGGTCAGCCCGCTGACCATGCCGCGCACCGACTCCGGGGTGTCCTCGAACGCCTCCGAGAGCGCCGTGAAGCTCTCGGCGAGCTGGTCGGTGTCGATCTCCGTGACGGTCTCGGAGAGGTCGGAGAACGCCGCGTTCACGTCGTACGGCGTGGTGGTGTTCTCCAGCGGGATCGGACCGTCGAGCTCCCCGCGGCCGCCGGGCTCCAGGGCGAGGTACTTGCGCCCGAGCATGGTCTTGACCTTGACCGCGGCCCGGGTCTGGTCGCCGAGCTCGACGTCCTCGACCCGGAAGCGCACCTCGACCACGCCCCGCTCCAGGGACACATCCTCGACCTCCCCGACCTTGACCCCGGCGATCCGGACCTCGTTGCCGGACCGCAGGCCACCGGCCTCGGCGAACCTGGCGGTGTGGGTCTCGCCGCCGCCGATGACCGGCAGCGCCGCGGCGTTGAAGGCGGCCGCGAAGATCAGGCCCATCGCGGTGAGGCCCACCAGCGCGAGCACCACCTTGTTGCGCTCCGCGAACGCGGTGCGATACCTCGTCATCACGAACACCTCCCGGCGACCGGCTGGGCGCCGAGGTCGCCCAGATAACCCTCGGGCAGCGGGATCCGGCCCTCGATCGAGCAGACGTAGGTGTTGAGCCAGGACCCGTAGCTGCCGAGCCGGCCGATCCGGTCCAGCTTGGTCGGCAGCGTCTGGAGGAAGTCCTCGACGACGTCGTCGTCGGCGGCGAGGTTCTCCGAGAGCTCGCCGAGGGCGGTGATCGACCCCTTGAGCGGGGCGCGGCCCTCCTCGGCGAGGTCCGCGACGCTGCCGGTCAGGTCACCGAGGCCCTCGAGCGTCTGCCCGATCACGGCGCTGTCCTCGGCCAGGCCGCTGACCAGGCGCTGCAGGGTGACGATCGTGGTGTCGAGCTGGCCGGACCGGTCATTGACGGTGCTCAGCACGGACTCGAGGTGGGTGATCAGCTCGCCGATCACCTGGTCCTTCTCCGCCAGCGTCGAGGTCAGGCTGGCGGTGCTGGCCAGCAGGCTCTCCACGGTCGCGCCCTCGCCCTGGAAGACCGCGATCACCTGCGCGCTGAGGGTGTTCACGTCCTTCGGGTCGAGCAGCCGGAACAGCGGCTGGAAGCCGTTGAACAGCACTGTCAGGTCCAGCGCCGGCTGGGTTTGCTCGGCCGGGAAGCGGTGCCCCGCGTCGGCGGCCGGGGCCGTGGGGGCGCCCGGCTCGAGCGCGATGTAGCGCTGCCCGACCAGGTTGCGGAACCGCAGCTCCGCGGTGGCCTCGGTGGTCAGCTCGATGTCCTCGGACACCGAGAAGGACACCTCGGCGACCCGGTCGTCGACGAGCTCGATCCCGGCCACGGTGCCCACCTTCACGCCCGACATCCGCACGTCGTCGCCCTCGTTGAGGCTGGTCACGTCCGAGAACACAGCGGAGTACTCCCGGCCCGGGCCGCCGCCGTCGTTGCGGATCGTGGCGGCGAGCGCGGCGGTGGCGAGCACCGTGACCAGCGTGAACACCAGGCTCTTGATCAGGGTCCCGGTCATCCCCTTCATCGCAGGCTCACCTCCGTGCCGCGCAGCACCGGGCCGACCAGCAGGCTGGCCCAGCGCGGGTACGCCGCGGGCGCGACGCCCCGGGTGGGGGCCAGCAGCTCGGCGATCAGCTGGTTCTCCGCTGGCGAGTTGGCCTCGCCCAGGTCGTCGGCCGCCGGGGCCGTCACCTCGGTGGGCGGCGCGGGGATCGGGGCCGGCTCGTCCGTCACCGCGCCGGCCGGGTCCGCCGGCGTCGCCGGTCGGGACGACCGGCTGCCGGTCGCGTAGGGGCAGCGCGGCTTCGCGCCGGAGACGTAGCTGGGCGCGTCGACGCCGGGTCGGTACTTCCCGCGGCCCTCGACGACGTTGAGCCGCACGTGCATCCCCGGCTCGTCGGTGCCCGCCCCGAGGGTCTCGTCCATCACCGGG
Source organism: Nocardioides pantholopis (assembly GCF_003710085.1). NCBI lineage: Bacteria > Bacillati > Actinomycetota > Actinomycetes > Propionibacteriales > Nocardioidaceae > Nocardioides > Nocardioides pantholopis. Next base: position 3,462,958 of record NZ_CP033324.1, read on the forward strand.
ATGAAGTCGCGCGCGGCCCGGAGCAGGCACGGGAACTGGCGGGCGTAGGGCCGCACCGACTCCAGGGCCTCCCGGCTCTCGTCGGCGAGCACCTCGATGGTCTGCCGGTTGCGGCGGACCCAGCCGGTGCTGGCGTCGGCAGCGGTGATCACCCGGGCGTAGGCGTCGGCGAGCGCGGAGCGCTCCTCGACCACGGTCGCGGAGGTGACCGTGAGGGAGTCCAGGGCCGACAGCAGCTCGGGGGCGGCCGCGTCGTAGGTCTCGGCGACCTCAGCGAGCCGGGCCAGGTCCTCGGTCATCTGCGGCACGTGCGGGTTCAGCCGCTCCAGGTAGTCCGACCAGGCGACCAGGGTGTCGCCGATCTCCTCGCCGCGACCGCGCAGGAGGGTGCTGAACTCGCCGAGCGTGGCCGCGAGCTTCTCGGGCTGGATGGACTCCAGCAGCGGCAGCAGCTCGTCGAGGACGGCGTCCAGGGCCACCGCCTCGGAGGAGGCGTCCTGCTGGATCGTGTCACCCTCGCTCAGGCCGCCGGAGCCGTTCTCGGGCGGGAGCAGCGCGACGTACCGCTCCCCGAAGAGGGTCTTGGGCAGCAGCCGGGCGACGGTGCCCGGCGCCAGCGACTCCGCGGCGTCGGGCTCCAGCGCGAGCGCGACGTCGGCGCCGGACCCGGTGGCGCGCACGCCCTCGACCCGGCCCACCGGGACGCCGTTCAGCTTGACGTCGGAGCCCTCCTGGAGGGCGTTGCCGAGGTCGTCGACGGCGAGCGTGACCTCGACGCTGTCGACGAAGGTGCGGTCGTAGACCAGCAGCGCGCCGAGGACCAGGGCACCGGTGACGACCAGGTAGCCCAGCCCCAGCAGCAGGTCGGAGATCTTGTACGCGCGGCTCATCCGGCGATCCGCACCGTCGTCGTGGTGCCCCACATCGCCATCGACAGGACCAGGTCCAGGACCGCGACCGTGACGATGCTGCGGCGCACCGCGGTGCCGACCGCGATGCCGACGCCGGCCGGCCCGCCGTGCGCGGTGAACCCGAGGCGGCAGTGGATCAGGATGATCACGACCGAGAACAGCAGCACCTTGGCGAACGACAGCGCGATGTCGATCGGCGGCAGGAACAGGTGGAAGTAGTGGTCGTAGGTGCCCGCCGACTGGCCGTAGAAGTAGACGGTGACGATCCGGGAGCCGGCGTAGGAGGTCAGCAGCCCGATCATGTAGAGCGGGATGATCGCGAGGAATCCGGCGATCACCCGGGTGGTGACCAGGTAGGGCACGCTCGGCACCGCCATCGCGGTGAGCGCGTCGACCTCCTCGTTGATCTGCATCGCACCGAGCTGGGCGGTGAACCCGGCCCCGACCGTCGCGGAGAGCGCGAGCGCGGCGACCAGCGGGGCGATCTCGCGGGTGTTGAAGTACGCCGAGATGAAGCCGTTGAGCGTGGCGGTGCCGAGCTGGTCGAGGGCGGCGTACCCCTGCATGCCGACGACGGTGCCGACGAACATGGTCATGCCGACCATCACGCCGATGGTGCCGCCGATGACCGCCAGCGCGCCGGAGCCGAAGCTGACCTCGGAGAGCAGCCGGATGATCTCGCGCGGGTAGCGCCGGGTGGTGCCGGGGATCTTGGCCAGCACCCGGGCGTGGAAGCGGACGTCCTGGCCGGCGGCGGCCAGCGGCAGCAGCGGCCGCTCCCACCAGCGGGCCGTCCCGGTCGAGTCGTGCGCCATCTCAGGCGGCCTTCCCGGGGACGAGCTGGAGGTAGAGCGTCGTGATCACGAAGTTGACGAAGAAGAGCAGCAGGAACGTCACGACGACCGACTGGTTGACCGCGTCGCCGACGCCTTTGGGACCGGGCGCGGTGTTGAGGCCGCGGTGGCAGGCGATGACGCCGGCGAGGAAGCCGAAGACGATCGCCTTCAGCTCGCCGACCCAGAGATCCTCGATCTGAGCGAGCGCGGTGAAGCTGGCGAGGTACGCCCCCGGCGTACCGCCCTGGACGATGACGTTGAAGAAGTAGCCGCCGAGCACGCCGACGACCGAGACCAGGCCGTTGAGCAGCACCGCGGCGCCCATGCAGGCCAGGACCCGGGGTACGACGAGCCGCTGCACCGGGGAGATCCCCAGCACCCGCATCGCGTCGATCTCGTCGCGGATCCGGCGCGCGCCGAGCTCGGCGCAGATCGCCGCCCCGCCCGCGCCGGCGATGACCAGGGTGGTGACGATCGGCGCGGCCTGCTGGACGACGGCGAGCACGCTGGCCGCGCCGGTGAAGGACTGGGCGCCGATCTGGACGGTGAGGGTGCCGAGCTGGAGCGCGATCACCGCGCCGAACGGGATCGAGACCAGCATCGCCGGGATCCAGGAGACCCGGACCACGAACCAGAACTGCTCGATGGCCTCGCGCAGCGCGAACGGCCGGCGCAGGGTCGCCGCCGCGGTGTCCAGGCTGAGCGCGAACAGGTCGCCGGTCGCGTCCAGGGCGCGGACCGGGGCGCTGCGGGTGGGGACGGGGCGCGCTCGGTCGCGCTCCTCGTCGTCGGCGACGTAGAGCTGCGCCGCCCCGGTGGTGACCCGCTCGCGGTGGCGTACGCCGCTGGCCCGGACGGTGCCGGAGCGGGGCACGAGCTGGCGGGGCAGCACCTCGATGGACCGGGCGCCGGCGTGCCGGGTCATCAGCGCGGTCGCGCCGTCCGGGCCGGGGAGGCTGTCGTAGCCGAGCTGGTCGGTGCGGCGGTGGTCGGTCTCCTCGCTCATCCCGATCGGCCCCTCGGGGTCGCCGCTCATGAACTGCGAGACCACCGGGTGGTCGGTGAGCAGGAAGTCCTCGCGCGGCCCGAACATCACCAGCTCGCGGCGGTAGAGCATCCCGAGGTTGTCCGGCAGGGTCCGGGCCAGCTCGATGTTGTGGGTGACGATCATCATCGTCGCGTCGGTCGCGGCGTTGACCTCCATCAGCAGCTGGGCGAGGTTGGAGGTGCGGACCGGGTCGAGGCCGGAGTCGGGCTCGTCGATGAGGATGATCGAGGGGTCGGTGACCAGCGCGCGGGCCAGGCCGGCCCGCTTCTTCATGCCGCCGGAGATCTCGCCGGGCACCTTGTGCTCCTGGCCGACCAGCCCGACCATCTCGAGCTTCTCCAGCACGGTGCTGCGGATCTCGGGCTCACGCAGCTTGGTGTGCTCGCGCAGCGGGAACGCGACGTTGTCGTACACGCTCAGCGACCCGAAGAGCGCGCCGTCCTGGAAGAGCACGCCGAACCGCTTGCGCAGGTCCAGGCGGCGCGACTCCTTGGCGGTGACCATGTCGACGCCGTCGATGAGGATCGTGCCGGCCTCGGGCTCGAGCAGCCCGATGAGCGACTTCAGGAACACCGACTTGCCGGTGCCGGACGGGCCGAGGAGCGCGGTGATCTCGCCGGGCGGCAGGGTCAGCGTGACGTCGTGCCAGATGTTCTGGCGCCCGAAGCTCTTGGTCAGCCCCTGGACCTCGACAGTCCCGCCCATGGCGTGCCCTCCGCATCACGGCAACGGGGCCATCCCGAGCCGGGCCAGACGCTAGGTGTGACCGCCCTCACCCGCGAGCACTCCGCCGGCCCCGGTCTCCCGCCGCCCGCGATCCGCCCCGGATCTTGTGACGGGGCTGACAAGAAATGGCCCGACCCGGCGGTCGAGCCGGCCCCAGCGGTGAGCTGGCCACCGTTCCGCCCGGGCCAGCGGTGAGCTGGCCACCGTTCCCGACGTCCGAACGGTGGCAGGCTCACCGCCAGCCATCCGGCCCGCCGAAGAACGGTGGCAGGCTCACCGCAGCCCGGGTCATTGCTCGACTCGTCAAGCCACGCCAGCTGGTCGAGCCGCGAAGGCGCGCAGCGCCTGAGCGCGTCGAGACCCGGTCGCACCCGGCGTACGTCGGCCGGCCCAGGTCAGCGGTGAGCTGGCCCCCATCGGCCCGGGTCAGCGGTGAGCTGGCCACCGTTCCCGACGTCCGAACGGTGGCAGGCTCACCGCAAGCCATCCGGCCCGCCCAAGAACCGTGGCCAGCTCACCGCCAGCCATCCACGACCGCGGGCCGGATCGGATTTCTTGTGACCGACCTAACAAGTTCCTGGCCGGCGTACGACGGCGCCTCCCGCGCCGGTTGCCGCGGCCGAGGCGGCATGTCTAGATCCAGGCTGTCAGTCCCCTGTCGGCCACGTCCGACGGAGGAGTGCAGGAGGAAGTAGGGAGCATGACACTCATCGCGGACGAGCGTCGGCCTGAAGGAAGGCCCGGAGCGAACCACGGCGCAGCCCCGCGCGACGGCGGCTTCGACGCCGTGGCGACCCTCATCAACCGCAACATCGCCGCGCTCGTGGGCGGCCGGGACGAGCTCGTCGAGCGGATCGTCGCCGAGGCCATCACGGCGTTCTTCGCCGAGCCGGGCTCGCCGCGTCGTGCCGCCGGGCGGGTCGCGCCGCTGCTGTGGGAGCTCGGGGAGCGCCACGTGGCCCGCGGTCTGCCGAGCGACACCCTCGACAGCGGGTTCGCGCATGCCCGGGCGGCGGCCCAGCGCGGGTTCCAGTTCGTGGTGAAGCTGCCGGGGACCGGCGACCAGGCCCTGCGCGAGGACCTGACCGCTTTCGTCCAGCTGCTCCACCGGCAGGCGAGCGGCGCGTGGGAGCGCGGACACACGCTGCTGCACGGCGACACCGACCGTCGCGAGCTCCTGGGCACGACCCTGCTCCGCGCCGGGTCCCGGACGCCGACCGGCCGCCTGCTCCGTCGCCGCGGCCTGGACCCCGACGCCGAGTACGTGCTGGTGGTCTCGGCGGCCGGGGAGATCCCGGACGCGGTCTTCGACGACCCTGCGGTGCTGGGCGGGGTGACCCGCCGCGAGATCCTGCTGCCGGCCGGCGCGGTCGTCCCCGACCTGGGACGCCACGCCCCGCGGCAGGTCGTGATCGGCCCGGTGGCCCCGCTGCGCTCCGTCGGCAGGACCGCTGACCCGGTGCGCCGGGGCGCCCAGCTGCTCGGCGAGGGCCGGGCGTACGACGAGCGCGCGGTCGTCCCGTGCGAGGACCTGCTCTCGGTGCTGGTCACCGACGGGCTGCCAGGGCTGAGCGACCTGCTGGCCGCCAAGCACCTGACGTCGATGGAGCAGCTGAGCAGCAAGCGCCGGGTCGCCGAGGGCGAGCTGCTGCTGCGCTGGCTGGAGCTCGGCCAGCCGCTCAACCAGGTCGCCCGTTCCCTCGACGTACCGCCGCAGACCGCGCACAGCCGGCTCAAGCACCTCCGCGGTCTCTTCGGCGACGCCCTCGACGACCCCACCCAGCGCCTGGAGCTGATCGTCGCCCTCCAGGCCACCCTCCCCCGCTGGCGCCGCGAGGCCCTCTGACCGACCTCCCGGAGACATCGGTGGTCGAGCCGTCGGTGGTCGAGCCGCGAGCGCAGCGAGCGTGTCGAGACCTCTCCACAGGCGCCACCCCGGCCCGTTGCGGCGGTCTGCTCCGGCGCCGACGCTGGGGCGATGCCCCACACCTACATGCTCGAGTGCGCGGACGGCTCGTTCTACGTCGGCAGCACGCGCGACCTCGAGCGTCGGGTCTGGGAGCACCAGGAAGGGCTCGGTGCGGCGTACACCCGTCGCCGGCGACCGGTCCGCCTCGTGTGGTGTGAGGAGTACGCCCGCATCGACGAGGCCTTCGCGCGGGAGAAGCGGATCCAGAACTGGAGCCGGGCGAAGCGGTTGGCGCTGATCGAGCAGCGGTACGACGCGCTGCCCGCACTGGCCGAGAGGCACGCCCGGCGCCGACGTCGGGAAGGTGGTCTCGACACGCCCTCGCCTGGCGGCTCGGACGGCTCGACCACCTGAGTCGGTGGTCGAGCCGCGAGCGCAGCGAGCGTGTCGAGACCACCACCGCAACGAGGTCTCGACACGCCCTCGCCTAGCGGCTCGGACGGCTCGACCACCGGGGACGGCCCCGGGCAGCACAACGGCCGGCGCCCCTGGGAGGGAGGGGCGCCGGCCGGTGCGTCTGCGGGTCAGACCTTGAAGGCCTTGGTGGCCTTGCTGGCTGCGAGGGTCGCCGACCCGCCGTAGCTCGCGGTGACCTTGTACTTGCCCTTCTTGGTGAGCTTCTTGGCGGTGAAGCTGGCGACGCCCTTGGCGTTGACGCTCACGGACTTCTTCGCGACCTTCTTCGCGCCGCGCTTGATCACGACCGCGATCTTGCCCGACGGCCGCACCCCGGCGGGAGCGGTCACCTTCATCTGCACGGTGACCTTCTTGCCCTTCTTCTTGACCTTGACCGCTGTCACCTTGCTCCGCGACGCGGCCTTGGTGACCGCGACCGAGGCGCTGCCGGCCGAGGGGTTCGTCGTCGCGTCACCGGCGTAGGAGGCGCTCACCGCGTGGGTGCCGACCGCCAGGGTGGCGGGCACGGTGAGGGACGCACTGCCGGCGTTGAGCGGCAGGCTCGAGCTGGCGCCGCCCACCGTGACCGCAACGGTGCCGGTCGGGGTCCCGCCCGCCTTGGTGACGGACACGGTCAGCGTCCGCGCCGTGCCGTACGCCGCGGAGGCCGGGGCGATCGCGACGGTGGTGGTCGAGGCCACCTTCACCGGCGTCGAGGCCGTCGTGACCGGGCCGACCGGCGCGGAGACGGAGACGACGGGCGTGTCGGAGCCGCGGGTGGCGGTGGAGCGGAGCGTGATCGTCTTGCCCAGGTGCGCCTCGGTCAGCGCCAGGGTGTTGCCGGTCGCGCCCGCGATCTCGGCGCCGTCGGCGAGCCACTGGTTCACGACGGTCCCCGGCTCGCCGGCGAACGTCGCCGGGGTGCCGGTGAGGGTCTGCCCGACCTCCGGGGTGCCGGTGATCGAGGCCGGGGTGGTCACCGTGACCGGCGGCAGCGGCTCGCCCACGATCGCCTGGAAGTTGCTGCCTCCGGTCAGGTCGACCACCTTGCCCTGGATGCCGGCCGGCACCTGCCAGGCCTCCGCGACCGCGCCCTCCCCCTGCCAGACGACGACCTGACCGGTGTCGGTGCGGACCGCGGTGATGCTGGTCCCGAGAGACACGTTCGCGATCTGCTCGACCGGTGCGCCGGCGAGCTCGTCAGGGGTGTTCGGGTCCACGACCGCCGAGTCCGCCACCTGGGTGAACCGCTTGACGACCCCCGCCCGGGTCACGCCGACGCCCATGTCGATGTCGATGATCGGGTCCGCGTCCGCCGGGGCGACCGTGGTCACCCCGCTGGTGTTGATGTGGACGACCCGGCCGTCGGCGAGCAGGGCGTAGCCGGCGGTGGCCGCTGCCTCGACGTCGACCACGCCGGTGAGCGGCGCGCCGGTGACTGGGTCCCCCACGAGCTCGTAACCGGTGCCGAAGGCCGACCGCATCCCGAGCCGACCGTCGCTGAGTCGGGCGAAGGCCAGGTTGCTGCCGGTCGCGACCTGGACGGCCGGGGCCCCGAGCGTGGCGACGCTGGTCTCCCCGGTGGGGAACCCACGAGCGCCCCACAGGTAGAGCGAGCCGCTGGCCAGCACGACGCCCGCGGCGGAGTTGCCGTACTGGTCGACCGAGACCACCTGCTGGCCCGCGACGGCAGCCGGGATGTTCACGTCAGTCGCAGATCCGGCCACGCGCTGAAGCGTCCCGTCGCCACGGATCGCGAAGATGTTCCCCCCGGCCGCCTGCGAGACGGCCGTCCGCCACGGGCCGTTGGCCGTCGTGACCGGGTACGACGCCGGGGTCTGGCCCCAGACCTGGATCGCTCCGGCGTCGCTCAGCCCCGGCACCGCCGAGGCCGGCGAGGCGCCCAGCGCCCCGGCGATCAGTCCGACGACCACGGCACCGGCCGCGGTCTTCCTCCGCGTTGAGGTCATGCGTTCCTCCAAGAGAATGTGGGGCCGGCCAGGAACGACCGCGCCGGTCGGGTCCGGCGTCGTCGCACCGTAGGCAGGCGCCGGGCGCCGGCGCGGCCGGATCGGCCGGGACCGGTGCGAGTCGGGACGGACATCCGAAAGTGCGCGCGCCGACCTCGGTTCCCCGGCCTCTCGGCGGCCCCCGGGGCAGAGTGAGCCCATGCCCGCCACCCGTCGGCGCCCGCGTCCCGGATCGCTGGTCCGGCTGGGGCTCGTGACCGCCCTCCTCCTGGGCGTCGCCACCCTCAGCTCCAGCGCCGCCGAGGACCCGGACTACCCCGGGCTCCCCACCCTGGGCACCGGCCAGTGGATCGTCCCGCAGGCGACCGGCTCGACGTACGCCGCGGCTGCTCGGCAGTGGGCACGGGTGCCCGACATCCAGGCGATCGCGTTCAGCCGGTTCGCGACCAGGCTGGTGGATCTCAGCTGTCGCCGGCTCGACCCGTATCAGTCAGTCGAGAAGTACTCGGCGGCGATCGTCATGGTCTCGCCCCGCGGCGCCCCGGAGCCGTACGGGTCCCACGGGCCCTTTCCGGTCCGCACCGTGGCCTTCGGTGCGATCCCGGTCCAGGCGGAGATCCGGCTGCGCCAGCCCCGGGACGCCGAGAACCTGCCGGTCCCGCTGGAGGCCCGTCAGGAGGCGCGGACGTTCTGCCCCGGCCGGGGCCCCTTCGCCGGCCCGGGACAGACGGAGAACCATGTCGCCGACACCCACGTCTCCGGCGAGGTCCAGGTCGAGGTCACCGCGCTGGCGGTGGACGGCGTCGATCTCGACCTGCGCCCGACCTGCCGCACCACCTTCACCGAACTGACCCTGACCGCGCCGGACTTCTACGCCGCCGACCCCGGCGTCCGGCCGGAAGAGAACCCCCAGGTCGAGGGGAACCTCCACACGACGCCCTACTTCCTGTTCACCTACGGCGGCCTGCTCACCGGCGAGCTGACGATCCCCCCGTTTGCCGACTGCGTCACGGCGACCGGCGAGGACCTGTCGGCGCTCCTGACCGCCACGGTCTCTGGTCCCAGCAACACCGTCCGGCTTCGGTCCGAGGCGCTCTCGGGCAGCGCGAACGACGACGCCGCCAGGTGCTGGCGCGACCACTCCTGCGTGCCACTCGACCCGATGCCCCTGCCGGGCCGCCCCGGCGACCCGGAGGCCGCACCGCGCCGGTGACCGTGGCGTTCGGGCGGGGATCTCGACACGGCCTCGCCCAGCGGCTCGGCCGGCTCGATCACCGGAACCGGTGGTCGAGCCGCGAGCGCAGCGACGGGCCCCCGGTGGTCGAGCCGCGAGCGCAGCGAGCGTGTCGAGACCCCGCGCCGGGCGATTTGGGACGGCCGTCCCGAAATCCAGCACCGGCCCCGCCGCAGGGCGTCGCCAGTGACTCCGGTCACGTAACACTGCCGGCACGCCGCTGCGCGACAGCCCCCGATCCCCCGACCGGCTCTGACGTGGGTGGCAGCCCTCTCCGGCCGCATCGGAGCGGCCGGTGAACCAGGAAGGAACTCCCCCATGAAGAACAAGTTCCGCAGGACCACGATGGTCGGGGCGCTCGCCTCGACCGCCCTGATGGTCGCCGCCCCGGCGGCCATGGCGGCCGGCCCCCTCACCGTCGGCGGCGCGACCACCCCCAGCGTCGTCGCCATCACCGCCAGCAACGTCGGCAGCTTCACGTTCGCCACCGACTACGACGTCCCGGCCACCTGCACCACGGCCACCGTCGGCGGGGAGATCTACCCCGGCACCGCGGTGGTCGACAACGCCAAGATCGGCGAGATCCAGTCGCTCACCTTCAGCGGCTGCACCGCGACCGGGCTCAACTACCCGGTGACGATCACCAAGACCGGCTCGGTGGACTGGGACCTGATCGTCGACGGCACACCCGCCTCCGGAGCCACCGCCGACCTGGAGATCACCAACGTCTCGGCTCAGATGCGCTCCACCGGCAGCGCGCCGTACGTCTGCGACCTGGCGGCGGCGACCGCTGCCGGGAGCAGCGTGCCCGGGTCGTTCGACCCGACCACTCAGCGGCTCTCGATCGCTTCCGCGGCCGGCGCGTTCCCGCTCGACCTCACCGCCGCCGGCGGAGTCACCTGCGGGGGCCAGATCTTCACCGGTGACCGGGCCCAGATGGCCGGCACCTTCGCGGTCAGCACCGGCGGCGCCGGCTCGATCAACTACTGACCGCACCACCGAAGAACGCAGCACCGCACCACCCGGGGCGGGCCGAGCGCAGCCAACGCGCTCGGCCCGCTCGCGGGAGCCTAGCCCGCCCGATCCCGACGAAAGGCCCTTCGATGACGACCCTGACCCGCCGCCGTACCGCGTTCCGCGGCTCGCTCGCCGCCACCACCGCCGCCCTGGCCCTGGTGTTCGCCGGCAGCCCCGCCGCCCACGCGGCGACCATCGACGTCGACTACGACGTCACCGGCAGCACCACCATCGCCTCGACCGGCTCGACCATCGCGCTCGGGCCCGCGGTGCTCGCCACCCGAGTGGAGGCCGACGGCGCCTTCGCCGCCGACCTGGACCTGCCCGGCACCCGTACGCAGTTCAAGCTCGCCGGATTCATCCCGGTCACCGCCAACGTCGCCTTCGAGGCGGTCGGCGAGACCGCCGGCCAGCTCTCCCGAGTGGGCCGCACCCAGGTGGCCACCTCGACCTCGAGCTACTACGTCCGGCTCAGCAACATCAAGGCCGCCGGCCTGCCGCTGTTCGCCGGGCCGTTCTGCCGCACCAGGGAGCCGGTCGTGATCCAGGCCGACACCCCGGCCGGCGAGGCCTTCGACATCGTCAAGGGCGGCCGGCTGGTCGGGGAGTACTCGATCGGCAAGTTCCAGCACTGCGGGCTCAACACCCTGCTGATCAACTCGATCATCCCGGGCGACGGCAACACCATCGAGCTCAACGTCTCGAACGGACGTCTCACCCCCACCCCCTGAGTCGCCTCACCTCCGCGGCTCGCGGGACGGCCCCCGGCCGTCCCGCGGGCCCACCCCGATCTTCTGGATTTCCCGCCCGACCCGACTCGAGGCCTCTAGCCTGTGACGCGGAGCACGCCAGGACGCGGGAGGGGCGATGGCGAACAGCACCGTCCCGGGCCCGACCCGAACCCGATGACCGAGCTGCGCGACGACCAGCCGGCCGTCCGGCTGCCGGCTGCCCTCGTCGACCGGTTCCGTCCCGCCATCCCGGACCTCGCCACCCGCGTCACCGAGCGGGTCCAGCACGACGTGCCCGACTACTCCGGGCCCGCGACCGGCCGCCGGCACCGCCTGATCTCGATGGCGGTCTCTGCGGCGATCCACCACTTCCTCAAGCTCGCCCAGGGCCAGTCGCCCTCCGGCCAGCCGGTCGACGACCTGTTCCGGCGGATGGGCTACGGACAGGCGTCCGAGGGCCGCGACCTCGCCCCGCTCCGGTCCGCGCTGCGCGTCGCGACCCGCGAGTGCTGGGCGGAGATGCGTCGGCTCACGAGCCGCGAGAGCCTGTCCGCCGCGGACCTCGGCCAGCTCGGCGACCTGCTCTTCGACTACGTCGACCACCTCGGGCAGCAGGTGGCCGCCGGCTACGCCCGCGCCGAGCGGACGCTGGGCCACGACGTCGGCCAGGCCCGGGCGCGGCTGCTGGACCAGCTGCTGGCCGGTGCGGGCGCCGCCGAGGTCACCGCCGCCGCGGACGCAGCCGACTGGCCGGTGCCCGCCGAGCTGGTGGTGATGAGCGTGAGCTTCCACCGCGAGCTGCCTCCGGTCGACCTGCCGGACGGCGTCCTGGTCCGCGACGAGGAGAGCCCGGCCGCCGTGGTCTGCGACGCCGCCGAGGCCGACGGTGTCGCCCGGCGGCTGCACGCCAGCGCACCCGGACTGCGGGTCGCGCTGAGCTGGCCGGTGCCGGTCGACGAGGCGGCGGCCGCCCACCGCTGGAGCATCCGGGCGCTCGAGCTCGTCGACCGCGGCGTGATCGCCCCCGACCCGGTGGTCAGCTGCCGCGACCACGCCACCCAGCTGTGGCTGCACGCCGAGCCGGAGGTGCGGCGGGCCCTGTGCCAGGACCTGCTGCAGCCGCTGCTCGCCGAGACCCCGAACTCCCGGGAGATCCTCTCCGAGACCCTGCTGGCCTGGCTGGAGTCGCGCGACAGCGCCCCCGCCATCGCCGCCCGGCTCGACGTACACCCCCAGACCGTGCGGTACCGCTGGAAGCGGATCAACGAGCTGTTCGGGGAATCGCTGCACGACCCGGAGTTCGTCGTCCAGGTCACGATGCTGCTCAAGGCCAGCGTGCCGCTGTGGAAGGCCGGGGACCAGTCCGACTTCGAGCGCTTCCGGGCGACCCGACGCCGATGACCGCACAGCTGGCCCCGGCGCTGGTCGCCGTGCTGACCCTGGCGCTGGCCGTCGCCCTCGCGGCGTACGTCGCGGCGCCGGCGCTCGCGCACGCCCTGGCTCGGCGCCGGGGTCGGGCTTCCGGCGTCTCGCTGCCCGCGCGGGCCGCTCTGGCCGCGGCACCGCACGTCGACGTGCTGGTCGTCGACGCCGCGGCGGTCACCACCGGGCGGCTCCGGGTGGTCGACGTCGCGCCGGCGCGCGCCGGGGACGAGCGGAACCTGCGCTGGTTCGCCGGCGCGCTGGGGCACGGCGCCGAGGACCCGGTCTCGCGGGCGCTGGCCCGCAGCTCGCCGCGCGGTCACCTCAGCGAGGTGAGCCGGCACGACGGCCTCGGCCTGTGCGGCTCGGTGGACCGGCACCCCGTGCGGGTCGGCCAGCCGGCCTGGCTCGGTGACGCCGATCCTGGCGGGACCGGCAGCACCGTCGCCGTCGAGGTCGACGGCCGGCTGCTCGGCCGGATCACGCTCGCCGCCGAGCCCCGCCCCGATGCCGGCGCCACCCTCACGGCCCTGGCCGGGCGCGGGATCGAGCCGGTGCTGGTCTCGAGCGGGCCCGCCGCGGACCTGGAGCGGCTCGCCGGCGAGGTCGGCGCGGCGCGCTGCGTCCACCTCCCCGGACCCGACGGCCTGTCCGCCCTGGTCTCCGGACTGCGGGCCGAGAGCCGGGTGGTCGCCGTCGCCGGCCCCGACTGCGGTGCCGACCTGCGGCTCACCGATGCCGGCCCCGACCCGGGCGCCGTGGTCCTCGACGAGCTCGACATCGCCTCGGTCGCCGCCGCCCTCGACCTCGCCCGGTCCGTCCACCGCACCGCCCGGCTGCTCCGGCGGGTGGCGCTCGCCGTCGCCGTGCTCGGCCTCGTGGGGCTGGTAGCGGTCGGGTTCCTCGACCGGCTGTAACGCGGGATTATTGCCGCTGGACACGCCGCAGATGGCCGCGGCAGCGTCGACAGCACCGCGGGAGTGCGTCGTACGGCGGTCTCGACACAGTCGCTGCGCTCCGGGCTCGACCAGCGGGGCCGGCGATCGACCAGGCGGGACGGGTCAGCAGCCGCCCGCGACGGCGGGGATGACCGAGACCTGGGTGCCGTCCGGGGTGGGGGTGGCCAGGTCGTCGAGGAAGCGGACGTCCTCGTTGCCGACGTAGACGTTGACGAAGCGGCGCAGCCGGCCGTTGTCGTCGAGGACGCGCGCCTTGATCCCGGCGTGGTTCGACTCCAGGTCGTCGATCACGTCGGCGAGCGTGGCGCCCGAGGCGGTGACCTCGGACTCGCCACCGGTGTAGGTGCGCAGGATGGTCGGGATCCGGACGGAGACGCTCATGATCAGTTCCTTCTCACGGTGCGGGGGTCACGAGAGGCGAGACCACCGAGGGGTTGCTCAGTCATCGGCCGGGGGTCTCGACACGCTCGCTGCGCTCGCGGCTCGACCACCGGGCCGGCCGGGGGTCAGGCCAGGCCGGTGGCGACGAACGCGGCGTACGACGGGTCGATGGTGGCCACCGGGCCGACCGAGCCGCTGACGGCGTCGAGGGTCTTCAGGCCGTGGCCGGTGTTGATGACCACGGTCTCCAGCGACGTGTCGAGCTGGCCGGTCTCGACGAGCTTCTTCAGGACGCCGACCGTGGTGCCGCCGGCGGTCTCGGTGAAGATCCCCTCGGTGCGGGCCAGCAGCACGATCGCCTCGCGGACCTCGTCGTCGCTGATGTCCTCGATGGCGCCGCCGGTCTCCCGGCAGATGTCGAGCACGTAGATGCCGTCCGCGGGGTTGCCGATCGCGAGGCTCTTGGCGATCGTGTCCGGCTTGACCGGGCGGATCGCGTCGACGCCGTCCTTGTAGGCGACCGAGACCGGGGAGCAGCCGGTGGCCTGCGCGCCGTACACCTTGTAGGGCTTCTCCTCGACCAGGCCGAGCTTGATCAGCTCCTGGAAGGCCTTGTGCACCTTGGTCAGCTGGGAGCCGGACGCGACCGGGATGACGACCTGGTCGGGCAGCCGCCAGCCGAGCTGCTCGGCGATCTCGTAGCCGAGGGTCTTGGAGCCCTCGGCGTAGTACGGGCGGACGTTGACGTTCACGAACGCCCAGCCGTCCTCCTCGCCCGCGATCTCGCTGGCGAGCTTGTTGACGTCGTCGTAGTTGCCGTTCACGGCGACCAGCGAGTCGGTGTAGACAGCCGAGTTGACCTGCTTGGGCTGCTCGAGGTTGCTGGGGATGAAGACCACCGTCTTGATCCCGGCGCGGGCGCCGGCGGCGGCCACGGCGTTCGCGAGGTTGCCGGTCGAGGGGCAGGCGAAGACCTTGCTGCCGAACTCCCGGGCCGCGCTCAGCGCGCAGGCGACGACCCGGTCCTTGAAGGAGTTCGTGGGGTTGGTGCTGTCGTCCTTGACCCACAGGTTGTCGATGCCGAGGGTCCGGCCGAGGTTGTCGGCCTTGAGCAGCCGGGTGAAGCCGGGCTCCATGTTCGGGCTGGTCTCGATGTCGGTCGGGACCGGCAGCAGCGCCTTGTAGCGCCAGATGTTCGCGGGGCCGGCCTCGATCTCCTCGCGGGTCACGGCCGGGAAGTCGTAGGCGATCTCCAGGGGGCCGAAGCACTCCGGACACGCGTAGTGCGGACCCAGGGCGACCTCGTGGCCGCACTCGCGACAGGCCAGTGAGGTGGCGTTCCCGAAGGCGCCCTCGCGGAGCCTGGGGGTGCCCGAGGTCGAGTCGGTGGTGCCCGGGGTGCCCGGGGTGGATGCCTGCTCGGCGACGACAGCGCTCATGAAGTCCTCCTCCTCATCTTCTCCGGGGCGACTTTCGCGTCCGGACGGATTTGGCACCGTTTCCACGATCCGTTCCCGGTCTGTCCGGGAGGCGGAGGCTCGTGGCGGTTGCCGGGACTTCACTGGGCCGTTCCCTCAGTCCCTCTTGATGAGCTGGGCACGACAGTACGGCGCGCGTCTCAGCATCTGCACACCGGGTCCGCGATGTGGACGGGCGCCGCCCGCTCGCCGGGGGGAGCTCAGGACGCGGCGGCGCGGGCGTCGTCGGCGAGCTTGCGCAGCAGCTCGAGCACGCCCTCGGGCCCGTGCACGACGATGTCGGCGCGCTCGATCAGCGCGCTCTCCTCGTCCGAGGCCGAGCAGACCAGCAGCGTCGGCAGGCCCTGCTTGGCCAGCGCCTCGACGGCCTCGAAAGCGTCGAGGTCGCCGAGGTCGTCGCCGGCGAACAGGAACGCGCCCGCGTCGACCTCCGCGGCGAGCGTCGCGACCGCCTGGCCCTTGTCCATGCCCGGGGCGCGCACCTCGATCACGTGCCGGCCCGGCTCGAGCGCCAGCCCGTGCCGGGCGGCGAGATCGCGCAGTGGCTGGAGCAGCCGGCGGAAGACGTCCTCGGGGTCGGGCAGCCGGCGCGTGTGCACGGCGTGGGCGAGCCCCTTGTCCTCGACGTAGGCGTCGGCCGCGTCCGCCGAGCGCAGCGCCCGGGGCAGGTCGGCCAGGAACGTGGCGAGGCCGTGCGGGGGCCGGGGGGCGACGATCCGGCGGCTCGTCGAGCGCCACCGCTCGTTGCCGTACTGCCCGAAGAGGTACAGCTCCTTGCCGGCGTCGCCGATCGCGTTGCCGACCTCCTCCAGCCCGCCCAGGTCCAGGGCCTGGCGTGCGGGGCGGCCGGTGATCACCGCGATCGCGGCCACCTGGCCGGCCAGGTCCACGAGCACCTCGGCGGCGTCGGGGTGGATGTGTGCCTGCTCGGGGTCGTCCACGATCGGGGAGAGAGTGCCGTCGAAGTCGCAGGCGACGACCGCGCGAGGCGCGGCCCGCACGAACTCGGCGTACTTCTGCTCCCCGGCGGGGGAGGTGAACTCCATGCCCTCAGCCTGCCACGCGGTCGCAGGACCCGCCCGCGCTGGGGGTCAGCCGAGCTCGCCGGTGAGCACGATCGTGAGCCGGTCGAGCTTCATGGCGCCCTCGGCCGGGTGCACCCGCTGGATGCCGAGGTCGCGGGCGAGCATCTTGGCGGCGGCGGTGAGCCGCGGCGGGTGGTAGACGGTGGTGGTCGGGACCGTGCCGTACCAGTTGTCGGAGCCGACGACCTGCCAGCCGACGTCGGCGGCGCGGCCGGCCACCCGGCCGGCGAGGCCGCGGATGTTGGAGTTGTTGTAGACCTCGACGTAGACCTTGGCGCGGCGCACCTGGGGCTTGGGCTTCGGCTTCGGCTTCGGGGCCTGGGGAGCCGCCGTGGCGGTGGGGCTCGGCGGCGCGGTCGACGGCTGCGCGACCGGCGTGACATCGCGCTCGGTCGGCTCACCGCCCCGGGTGGCGACGAACGTGATGGCGGCCATCGCGACCGCGATGATGCTCAGCATCACCACGGGCGACGGGAAGACCGTGCCGCGTCGGTTGGTCCGGTTGCCCGCCACGACTCAGACCTCGAAGCCGAGCCGGCGAGCGGAGCGCTGGCGCTGCCGCGCGGCCCGCAGGCGGCGCAGTCGGCGGACCAGCAGCGGGTCGGCCTCGAGGGCCTCGGGCCGGTCGATGAGCGCGTTGAGGACCTGGTAGTACCGGGTCGAGCTCATGTCGAACTTCTCGCGGACCGCTGTCTCCTTGGCGCCGGCGTACTTCCACCACTGGCGCTCGAACTCCAGGATGTCGCTGTCGCGCTCGCTGAGGCCCGAGGCGACGGGCTCCTCGGCGTCGTGGAGGGGTTTCGCGGTGTCCATGCGATGTCTCCCAGGAAGGGCGGCGGCGAGTGATCTCGCGGTCTACGGCTGCCCACTGTAGTGGCCGAACCACAACGATGTCATTCGACACGGCCGATGCCGTGTCGGTGGGCCCGGGGCCCGGGGCTCCCTAGGGTGGGGCCATGACCGATCCCGTCCGCTGGGGTGTCCTGGCCACCGGCAAGATCGCCCACACCTTCGTCGCGGACCTGGCGCTGGTGCCGGGCGCCGAGCTGGTCGCGGTCGGCTCGCGCAGCCTGGAGTCCGCACGCGCGTTCGTCGCCGAGCACCCCGACGCCACCTCCACCACCACTGGCACGGGCACGGCCACGGCGTACGCCTCCTACGAGGAGCTGGTGGCCGATCCCGCGGTCGAGGTCGTGTACGTCGCGACGCCGCACGCCCTGCACCTGGAGAACGCCCGGATGGCGTTCGAGGCCGGCAAGCACGTGCTGTGCGAGAAGCCGCTGACGCTCTCGGCCGCGGCCGCCGAGGAGATGGTCGCGCTGGCGCGGCGCCACGACCGGTTCCTGATGGAGGCGATGTGGACCGCCTGCCACCCGGTCGTCCGCCAGCTCGCCGAGGACCTGCACGCCGGGCGCTTCGGCACCCCGCGCCAGCTGCAGGCCGAGCTGGGCTTCCGGGTGGACGCGCCCCCGGAGGACCGGCTGATGAACCCCGACCTCGGCGGCGGTGCCCTGCTGGACATGGGGATCTATCCGCTGACCTTCGCCCACCTGATGCTCGGCGAGGCCGAGTCGCTGCGCGCGATCGCCACGCTGGCGCCGTCCGGGATCGACCTGGACGTGGTGATCGCCGGCGCCTACCCGGGTGGGGCGCTGGCGACGATGAACGCCTCGATGTCGTCGTGGTCCTCACGGGCGGCCGCCATCGCCACCGACGAGGGCCGGATCGTGATCTCCGACCAGTTCCACCACCCCGACCGGGCGGTGTTCCTGCCGTACGGCTCCGGCACCAACGACACCGCGGCGCCCGGAGCGGAGGTCGTCGTCACCGGCCGCGAGCCGGTGCTGGGACGCGGCTACGGCAACGAGATCGCCGAGGTCGACCGCTGCGTGCGGGCCGGGCTGCGGGAGAGCCCGCTGGTCCCCCACGAGCAGACGCTGACGATCCTGCGCCAGCTCGACGACCTGCGGCGCCAGGTCGGGGTCGTGTACGCCGGAGACCCCGCCTGAGCGGTCACCCGCCCGCCGCCCGCAGGTACCGCACCACGGCCAGCACCCGCCGGTGGGCTGCATCGTCGCCGGCGAGCAGCCCGAGCTTGGCGAAGATCCGCTGGGTGTGCTTCTCGACCGCGCCGGGGGTGACCACCATCGCGGCGGCGATCGCGGTGTTGGAGCGGCCCTCGGCCATCAGCGCGAGCACCTCCCGCTCGCGCGGGGTGAGCCCGGCGAGCGGGTCGGGACGGCGCGCCATCAGCTGGCGCACCACCAACGGGTCGAGCGCCGTGCCGCCCTGGGCGACGGCGCTCAGACCGGCGAGGAAGTCGTCGAGGTCGCTGACGCGGTCCTTGAGCAGGTAGCCGACCCCGCCCTCGCCGGCGGCCAGCAGCTCCTCGGCGTAGGAGACCTCGACGTACTGCGAGAGCACCATCAGCCGCGCCGCCGGCCACTCCCGGCGTACGTCGACCGCGGCCCGCAGGCCCTCGTCGGTGTGGCTGGGCGGCATCCGCACGTCGACGATCCCGACGTCGGGCCGGTGCTCGCGCATCGCCGCCACGAAGGCCGGCCCGTCGGCCACCGAGGCGACCACGTCGTGGCCGGCCTCGGCGAGCAGCAGCTGCAGGCCCTCGCGCAGCAGGAAGGAGTCGTCGGCGACCACGATCCTCATCCGGCGATCATCCCGCCTCCAGCGGCAGCAGCGCGCGCAGCACCGTCGGCCCGCCGGCCGGGGACTCCACGGCCAGCACCCCGTCGACCCCGACCAGCCGCTGCTGGAGGCCGGCCAGGCCGAGGCCCTTGCCGGGGTGCGCGCCGCCGATCCCGTCGTCCTCCACCCGGATGCCGAGGTCGCCCTCGGTGACGCCGACGTCGACCAGCACCCGGGTCGCGCCGCTGTGCTTGGCGACGTTGGTCAGCGCCTCGCTGACCACGAAGTACGCAGCGGTCTCCACGTGCGGGGGCAGCCCGTCGGGGACGTCGATGCGGGCCTCGACCGGCACCGGGCAGCGGGTGAGCAGCTCCTCCAGCGCGACCCGCAGCCCCCGGTCGACCAGCATCGGCGGTGCGATCCCGCGCGAGAGCGAGCGCAGCTCCTCGACGGTCTCGCGGGCCTGCACCAGCGCGGCGTCCAGGGTCTCGCCGACCTGCTCGGGGTTGCGGTCCAGCTGGCGGCGGGCCCGGCCCAGGTCCATGCTCAGCCGGACCAGCCGCTGCTGCGGGCCGTCGTGGATGTCGCGCTCCAGGCGCCGCAGCGAGGACGCCTCGGCGTCCCGGGCCGCGTCGCGGCCGGTCGCCACCCGGTGTACCTCCGCCTGGAGGTCGGCCCGGCTGGACAGCAGCACCCGGGCGGTCCCGGCGTTCAGCAGCGTCACGGTCCGGACGGCGTACGGCAGGGTCAGCAGGGCCAGGGTGCCGGCGGCCAGGTTGAGCAGGCTCTCGGTCAGTCGCCCCTCCCCGAGCCCGAGCAGCTCGGCCAGGCCGCCGTACTCGCCGTCGGGCAGGAAGCCCTGCCAGGTCCAGTAGGTCAGGCCGGCCAGGCTCACCGCCCACCAGACCAGCGTCACCAGGAACGCCAGCGTGCCGGTCACCAGCCCCACCAGGCACCACCCGACGTCGAGCCAGGACTGCGGGTCGCGCAGCGAGGTCAGCCCGTGCCGCCAGATCCCCGAGCCGCGCGGCGCGCAGAGGTAGCGCGGGGTGGCGGCCGCCCGGCCCAGCATCGTGCGCTGCCGGTGCCGCTCGAGGCGGGCGAACCCGCGCGCCACCTGGGTGGCCAGCGCCAGCAGCAGCACCCCGCCGACCAGGACCGAGAGCCCGACCCCCAGGGCCAGGTTGACCACCGTCAGCACGAAGGCGGGCAGCGCCAGCACGAACGCCGAGATCGCGTAGCCGGACTCCAGCAGCACCCGGCGTACGCCGCGGGGCGGCTCGGCGGTGCCGGACCGGGGGCCGGACCAGGGTCCGGCCGGGGGCGGTGTCGGGGGCGGGGTCGGCGGCGGGGTCGTCACAGGGCTCATCCCCGGGGTCAGCGTGGTCGTCTCGTCCATGGCCACCATGCTTCTCGCGCGGCAGGCCGGGCACGATCCTGCCAGCACCCGGGTCCGGGGTGGGGCCAGCCCGACACTCCCCTGCTCAGCACCCGGGCTGCCGCACGCGGCTAGGCCCCAGCCCCTAGGGTTGAGGCGTGCCGAACAACCTCGTGATCGTCGCCAACCGGCTCCCGGTCGACCGGGTCGAGCAGGCGGACGGCACCCCGGGCTGGCGACTCTCGCCCGGTGGTCTCGTGACCGCCATCGAGCCGGTCATGCGCGCCAACGACGGGGTCTGGCTGGGCTGGCCCGGCGGGACCGACCAGGACCTGGAGCCGTTCGAGCACGACGGCATGAGCCTGGTCCCGATGTCGATGAGCCAGACCGACATCGAGCTCTTCTACGAGGGGTTCAGCAACGGGACCCTGTGGCCGCTTTACCACGACCTCGTCGCCAAGCCGGAGTTCCACCGGGAGTGGTGGGACGCCTACGTCTCGGTCAACCGGCGCTTCGCCGAGAAGGCCGCCGACAACGCCGCCGAGGGCGCGACGGTCTGGGTCCACGACTACCAGCTGCAGCTGGTGCCGCAGATGCTGCGCGAGATCCGCCCCGACCTGCGCATCGGCTTCTACCTGCACATCCCGTTCCCGCCCGGCGAGCTGTTCCAGCAGCTCCCGTGGCGACGCCAGCTGCTCGAGGGGCTGCTCGGCGCGGACCTGGTCGGCTTCCAGGGCCACGGCGCGGCCGGCAACTTCGTGCGCCTGGTCCGCCAGCGGGTCGGCCACAAGACGCACAAGGACCTGGTCTACCTGCCCGACGGGCGCACCGTGCGCGCCGCGGCGTTCCCGATCTCCATCGACTCCCAGGGCTTCGAGGACCTCGCCACCTCCGAGCCGGTCGCGGCGCGGGCCAAGGAGATCCGCGAGGCGCTCGGGAGCCCCACCAAGGTGTTCCTGGGCATCGACCGGCTCGACTACACCAAGGGCATCTACGCCCGGCTGCGCGCGTTCAGCGAGCTGATCGCCGACGGCCACCTCGACGTCGAGGACGCGGTGTTCGTCCAGGTCGCGGTGCCCTCGCGCGAGCAGGTCGAGCAGTACCGGATCCTGCGTGACGACATCGACCGGCTGGTCGGCCGGATCAACGGCGACCTGGGCCGGATCGGCCGGCCCGCGATCAGCTACCTGCACTCCTCCTACCCGCGCGAGGAGATGGCAGCGCTCTACCGCAGCGCCGACATCATGGTCGTCACGCCCTACCGCGACGGCATGAACCTGGTCGCCAAGGAGTACGTCGCCTGCCGCACCGACAACACCGGGGCCCTGGTGCTCTCGGAGTTCGCCGGCGCCGCGGAGGAGCTGCGCCAGGCCTGGCTGGTCAACCCCTACGACATCAACGGCATGAAGTCAGCGCTCCTCGAGGCCTACCGGGCCGAGCCCAAGGAGACGACGCGCCGGATGAAGGCGATGCGGCGCACCGTCACCCAGAACGACGTCGCCGCCTGGGCGGACAGCTTCATGACCGAGCTGGCCGACGTCCGCTCCTCCCACGGCAAGGCCGTCCGCCCCGCCAAGCGCTCCTAGGCGGCGCCGCCCCGGGCCGGGATCTCGACACGGCCTCGCCCAGCGGCTCGGCCGGCTCGATCACCGGGGCGGTGGTCGAGCCGGGAGCGCAGCGACCGTGTCGAGACCGCCTCAGGCGGGGCCGCTGGAGGTGTGCGGGGCGTCCTCGCTGCCGGGCAGCTCGTCGGCCATCAGCGCCGCGACCTGCGCGCGCAGGAGCGGGCCCGGCTGCCCCCAGCCCTCGGCGTACCCGTACATCTCCCGCAGCGGGGTCCGGCGACAGGTGCCGTCGAGGATGTCGACGTCGTCGGGGGTGATCAGTGACGGGTGCGCGACCCCGAGGGCCTCGGAGACCTTGAGCAGGTCGCGGCGCAGCGAGGTGAGGTAGTTCGCGGCCCGCACCGACTTCAGCTCCGGGTCCAGCCCGCGCGCCAGCCGCCGGTCCTGGGTCGCCACGCCGGTGGGGCAGCGGTCGGTGTGGCACTTCTGCGCCTGGATGCAGCCCACCGACAGCATCGCCTCCCGGCCCACGTTGACCATGTCCACGCCGAGGGCGAACGCGACCAGGGCGTTCTCGGGAAGACCCAGCTTGCCGGCGCCGATGAACATCACGTCGTCGGCGAGCCCGGCCTCGGCGAACCGCTTGTAGACCTCGCTGAAGCCGATCCGGAACGGATAGGCGACCGAGTCGGCGAAGACCAGCGGAGCGGCGCCGGTGCCGCCCTCGCCGCCGTCGATGTTGACGAAGTCCACCCCGCGCTCGCCGGTGGCCATGTGCTCGACCAGCTCGTCCCAGAAGTCGAAGTTGCCGACCGCGGACTTGATCCCGACCGGCAGGCCGGTCTCGTCGGCGAGCATCTCGGCGAAGTCGAGCAGCGAGTCCACGTCGTGGAAGGCCTGGTGCCGGCTCGGTGAGGCGCAGTCCTCCCCCGCCGTGATCCCGCGGATCTCGGCGATCTCCGCGCTCACCTTCGCGCCCGGCAGCATCCCGCCCAGGCCGGGCTTCGCGCCCTGGGAGAGCTTGATCTCCAGGGCCCGGACCGGGGCGGTGGCGATCAGCCCCTTGAGCCGCTCCACGTCGAAGCGACCCTGCTCGTCGCGGCAGCCGAAGTATGCAGTCCCGATCTGGAAGATCAGCTCTCCGCCGTGGCGGTGGTACGGCGAGAGCCCGCCCTCGCCGGTGTTCTGCAGGCAGCCGGCGATCGCCGCGCCGCGGTTGAGCGCCTCGATCGCGGTGTGCGAGAGCGAGCCGAAGCTCATCGCGGAGATGTTGACGACCGAGCCGGGCCGGAACGCCTTGCGCCGGCCGCGGGCCGCGCCCAGCACCTTCGCGGCGGGCACCTGCACGGCCTCCTCGGTGTGCCGGTGCGTCGCGGCGCCCGGACCGGTGAACGTCCGGTGCTTGAGCACCGGGTAGCCGGCCGCGTTCTCGATGTCGTTGTCGGTGCCGAAGCCGAAGTAGGAGTTCTCGAGCTTGGAGGAGGCGTAGACCCAGCGCCGCTGGTCGCGGCTGAACGGCCGCTCCTCGTCGTTGGAGGTCACGATGTACTGGCGCAGCTCCGGGCCGAAGCGCTCCAGCTGGAAGCGCAGGTGGCCGACCAGCGGGTAGTTGCGCAGGATCGCGTGCTTGCGCTGGAGGAGGTCGTACACGGTGACCGCACCGAGGGCGGCGGCCCCGCTGGCGGCAGCTCGGGTCAGCTTCATTCCCCGTGGTACCCCGAACGCGGGGTACGTTTCCAGGCATGGACCTGCTGCCCTCGCCAGTCCAGGTCGTCGCCGCGGCCGGGAACGTCGCCTCGCTGCTGCTCAACCAGGGCCTGGCCGACCTGCGCCCGGCCTCGCACGACGTGATCGGCTCCGGCGACGGGCACCGGGTGCTGCGGTTCCGGCCTGAGGACGGCGTGCCCGCGCCCGGCCCGGGCGACCCGGTGCTGCTGGTCCCGCCGGTGGCGCTGCCGTGGACCTGCTACGACCTGCGCCGCGGCTGCTCGCTGGTCGAGCGGCTGGTCGACACCGGCCGCCCGACGTACGCCGTGGACCTGCCGGAGGTCTCCTTCCGCGAGCGGGACCTCGACCTGGCGCCGTGGCTGGCCGCGACCGTCGCGGCGGTCCGCACCGTCGCCGACGACGCCGGCGGCCGGCCCGTGCACCTGGTCGGCTGGAGCCTGGGCGGCACCCTCGCGCTGCTGGCCGCCGCCTCCGGGCCGGACCTGCCGCTGGCCTCGCTGAGCCTGCTGGCCACCCCCACCGACACCGCCGAGGTCCCGATGGTGGCCCCGCTACGGCCGCTGCCGCTGCACCCGCTGCTGCGCCGGACCACCGACCTGCTGCCGCTGGGCGGGCTGCTGGCCGGCCCGCTGTCGGTCGCGACCCACCTCGACGACCGCGAGTACCTCGCCCAGGTCGAGGCCGTCGCCCGCCTCGGCGAGCAGGCCGCGTCGTACCGCGGGCGCGCCTGGGGGCAGCTGCACCACCGGTTCCTGCCCGGCAACGCCCTGGCCAGCGGCACCCTCAAGGTCGGCCGGCGCCGGGTCGCGCTGGCCAAGGTCCGGGTGCCGGTGCTGGTCCTCGCCGGCGCCGAGGACGGCATCGCTCCCGTCGCGGCGGTCCGGGCCGTGCTGCCGCACCTGACCGGCTCCCCCGAGGCCCGGCTGGAGATCGTGCCCGGCGGCCACCTCGGGATGCTCACCGGCCGCGGCGCCCGGGACGGCACCTGGCCGGTCCTGGAGGAGTGGTTCCAGACCGCTCCGGAGCCCGCCTCGGCCCCGAGGAAACGCGCCCCGCGGACCTGACCCCGGCCGCTACCCTGCGGCCATGCCGACGACCACCGAGCACCCCGGCGGTCCACCTCCGGGGCAGGTGCTGCCCCGCTCGGTCCGCCTCGGCTACGGATCGGGCTCGGTCGCCACCGGGGCGTTCGGCACCGTCCCCGGCCTGATGCTGCTGCCCTACCTCACCGACGAGATCGGGCTGGCGGCGATCGTGGCCGGCGTCATCGTCTTCCTGCCCAAGGCCTGGGACGTGGTGCTGAACCCGATCGCGGGCCGGATCAGCGACCGCACCACCGACCCGCGCGGTCCCCGGCGCCCCTGGCTGCTGCGGGCCGGGCTGGCCCTGGCGGTGGCGTTCGCGCTGCTGTTCGCCGCCCCCGACCTGCCCACCGGCCTCGCCGCCGCCTGGGTGCTGGTGCTGTTCCTGGCCTGCGCCTCGGCGTACGCGTTCTTCCAGGTCCCCTACGTCTCGATGCCGGCCGAGATGACGCCGTCCTACGACGAGCGCACCCGGCTGATGACCTGGCGGGTCGCGATCCTGGCGCTGACCATCCTGCTCGCCGGGGCCACCGCCCCGGCGATCCGGGACGCCGTCGGCGGCCGCGACGGCTACCGGCTGATGGGGGTCGCGATGGCGCTGCTCATCGCGGTGGGCGTGGTGGCGGCCTACCGCGGCACCCGGCACGCGCCGATCGGGGCCGTGCAGCCGGGCGCCGGGACCCTGCGCGACCAGCTGCGGATCGTGGCCGGGGCGCGGGACTTCCGGCTGCTGCTGACCGCCTTCGTGGTGCAGGCCCTCGCCGTGGGCTGCATCCTCGCGGGCGTGGACTACCTCGCCGAGGACGTCCTCGACAGCACCGGCGCGGTCCCGGTCCTCTTCGCCTGCTTCGTCGCCCCGGCACTGCTGCTCACGCCGGTCTGGTCGGCGGTCGGGCAGCGGGTCGGCAAGAAGCGCGGATACGTCGCGGCCTCGCTGTTCCTGGTCGCGGGCTCGCTGCTGTGCGTGCTGGCCGACCGCGCGCCCGCCGGGGTGCTCTTCGCCGCCGTCGCGCTCAGCGGGATCGGGTACGCCGGGGCGCAGGTCTTCCCGCTGGCGATGATGCCGGACGCGGCGGCGGTCGACGCGCGGCGTACCGGCAGCAACCGGGTCGGGGTCTACACCGGTGTCTGGACCGCCGGGGAGACCTTCGGGCTGGCCCTCGGCCCGGCCGTCTTCGCGCTGGTCCTCCAGCTCGGCGGCTACCGCTCCGGCAGCGGCGTGGCCCAGCCGGACTCGGCGCTCACCGCGATCGTCCTGGGCTTCTCGCTGCTGCCTGCGGTGCTGGTCGCGGCCAGCCTGGTCTGGCTGGGCCGCTACTCCCTGGACGCGTCTAGGGTCGAGCCATGAGCGACCCCGACGCCCCGGACGTGCTGGCCCGGCTCCGGGACCTGCAGGCCGCCGACCTGCCGGTGCACGGCGGGCGCACGCTGGCCTACGTCTACGACTCCGGGCTCGCCGAGGTGGACCGGATCGGCCGCGAGGCGGTCGCGGCGTACGCCGGGTCCAACGGCCTGGACCCCACGGCGTTCCCGAGCCTGCTGCAGATGGAGAACGAGCTGGTCGGCTTCGCGGCCGGGCTGCTCACCCCGTCCGGCACGGCCCCGGACACGGTCGTCGGCACGGTGACCAGCGGCGGCACCGAGTCGGTGCTGCTCGCCGTCCAGACCGCCCGCGACAGCCGGCCGGACCTGGCGCGCCCGAACGTCGTCATGCCGGCGACCGCGCACGCGGCGTTCCACAAGGCCGCGCACTACTTCGGCGTCGAGGCGCGCGTCGTCCCGGTCGGCGCCGACTTCCGCGCCGACCCCGCCGCGACCGCCGCCGCGCTCGACGACAGCACGGTCCTGGTCGTGGCCAGCGCCCCGTCGTACGCCCACGGGGTCGTCGACCCGGTCGAGGAACTGGCGGCCCTCGCGGCCGCGCGCGGGATCCGCTGCCACGTGGACGCCTGCATCGGCGGCTGGGTGCTGCCGTACGCCGCGCGGCTCGGGCGCGCCGTCCGGCCCTGGACCTTCGCGGTGCCGGGTGTCACCTCGATCTCGGTGGACCTGCACAAGTACGGCTACGCCCCGAAGGGCACCTCGCTGCTGCTGCACCGCACGCCGGAGCTGCGGCGGCCCCAGTTCTTCGCCTCGGCGGCCTGGCCCGGCTACACGATGCTCAACGCCACCATGCAGTCCACGAAGTCGGGCGGCCCGCTGGCCGGCGCCTGGGCGGTGGTGCAGACGCTCGGCGACGCGGGCTACGAGAAGCTCGCCGCTGACGTCTTCGCCGCCGTCGACCGGATCGTCGAGGGCGTCGCCGGGATCGAGCACCTCGGGCTCGCGGCCGTCCCGGACTCCACGCTGGTCGCGGTGACCACCGACGACGCCTGCGACGTGTTCACGATCTGCGACGAGATGCTCGAGCGCGGCTGGTACGTCCAGCCGCAGATGGCCTACGCCGGCGGCCCGAGCACCGTGCACCTCTCGGTCAGCGCCGCCACCCTGGCCTCGGTCGAGGAGCTCCTGGCCGCGCTCGCCGAGTCCGTGGCCGCCGCCGTCGCGGCCGGTCCGGTGCGCGTCGACAGCGGCATCGCGGACTTCCTGCGCGCGCTCGACCCGGCCACGCTGAGCGCCGCCGACTTCGACGGCCTGCTCGCGGCGGCGGGGCTGGGCTCGTCCGGGGACGGCGGCGCGCTCGCCCTGCCGCGCCGGATGGCGGAGGTCAACGCGCTGCTCGAGGTCGCGGCGCCGGACCTGCGCGAGGCGCTGATGGTGACCTTCCTGGACCGGCTCTCGCGGCCGGCGTACCCCTCCGCGCCGCGGTGACCCCGGATCCCGTGACGACCCCTGGCGGGCTGGCCGGGCTGGCCGGGCTGGTGGACCGCGGCCTGATGGCGCCGGACTGGGCGGCGGCGCTGGCGCCGGTCGACGACCGGGTGGTGGCCATGGGCGACTTCCTGCGCGCCGAGCTCGCCGCCGGACGGCCGTACCTGCCGAGCGGCGAGCACGTGTTCCGGGCGTTCCGCGCGCCGCTGGCCGACGTCCGGGTGCTGATCGTGGGCCAGGACCCCTATCCCACCCCCGGGCACCCGATCGGGCTGAGCTTCGCCGTCGACCCGGACGTGCGGCCGGTCCCGCGCAGCCTGGCCAACATCTACCGCGAGCTCGGCACCGACCTGGGCCTGACCATGCCCGCGCACGGCGACCTGTCGGCCTGGACCGGGCGCGGGGTGATGCTGCTCAACCGGGTGCTCACCGTCCGGCCCGGCGAGTCCGCCTCGCACCGGCGTCAGGGCTGGGAGCAGATCACCGAGCACGCGATCCGCGCGCTCGCCGCCCGGGGCGGGCCGCTGGCCGCGATCCTGTGGGGCCGCGACGCCCAGGGGCTGGTGCCGATGCTCGGCAGCACGCCGTACGTCGCCTCCGCTCACCCCTCCCCGCTCTCCGCGTCCCGCGGGTTCTTCGGCTCCCGCCCGTTCAGCCGGGTCAACCAGCTGCTGGTCGAGCAGGGTGGGGAGCCGGTGGACTGGTCGCTGCCGGGGTGAGGTGGGGCGTCGCCGCAGTGTGGGCCGCGGTGCCGACCGCCGGTCAAGTT
Source organism: Nocardioides pantholopis (assembly GCF_003710085.1). Lineage (NCBI taxonomy): Bacteria > Bacillati > Actinomycetota > Actinomycetes > Propionibacteriales > Nocardioidaceae > Nocardioides > Nocardioides pantholopis. Next base: position 3,491,097 of record NZ_CP033324.1, read on the forward strand.
GAATGATCAACTACTCTGGGTGCATGACCTCCCCCGCGGACCCGATGCCCGCCCTGTACGTCGGGCACGGTGCGCCGCCGCTGCTCGACGACCCGGTGTGGTCCGGGCAGCTGGCCGCGTGGGCGGCGGACCTGCCGCGCCCGACGGCCATCCTGATCGTCAGTGCGCACTGGGAGTCGGCGCCGTTGAGCCTGAGCGCCAACCGGGCGCCGCTGGTCTACGACTTCGGCGGCTTCGACCCGAGGTACTACCGGATGACCTACGAGACCCCGGACTCGACAGCGCTCGCCCAGCGGATCGCGGCGATGATGCCGGACACCGAGCCGGTCCACCAGCACACCCGCCGCGGTCTCGACCATGGCGCCTGGGTGCCGCTGAAGCTGATGTTCCCCGCCGGCGATATCCCGGTCCTGCAGATGTCACTGCCGACCCACGACCCCGAGAAGCTGCTCGAGCTCGGTCGGCGGCTGCGCCCGCTGCGCGACGAGGGCGTGCTGATCGTGGGCTCGGGCTTCCTCACCCACGGCCTGCCGTTCCTCACCGAGTTCCGCATCGACGCGGCCGCCCCCGGCTGGTCGCGGGAGTTCGACGCCTGGGCCGGGGAGGCGATGGCCCGCGGGGACGTCGACGAGCTCGTGGCCTACCGCGACCGGGCCCCCGGCATGCCCTACGCCCACCCGACCGTCGAGCACTACTCGCCGCTGTTCGTCACGCTCGGCGCGGCCACCAGCGCCGACCAGCCGGGGCTCCAGGTCGTCGACGGGTTCTGGATGGGCCTGTCCAAGCGCAGCCTCCAGGTGGCCTGAGCCCGGAAGGCTCGAGCGGCTCCTGGTCCCGAGCCGCGACACTCGGTTGCCGACGGAGGTCGCGAGCGGGAGGATCAGCCCGTGCAGATCCTCTCCATCCAGTCCTCGGTCGCCTACGGTCACGTCGGCAACTCCGCCGCAGTCTTCCCGCTCCAGCGCCTGGGCCACGAGGTCTGGGCGGTCAACACCGTGCACTTCTCCAACCACACCGGGTACGGCGCCTGGCGCGGGCCGCTGCTGCCCGCCGCCGACGTGCGCGACGTGATCACCGGCGTCGAGGAGCGCGGCGTGCTGCCGTCGGTCGACGCGGTGCTCTCCGGCTACCAGGGCGGGGAGGACATCGGCGAGGTGATCATCGACGCCGTGGCCCGCGTGAAGGCTGCCAACCCGCGCGCGACGTACACCTGCGACCCGGTGATGGGCAACGCCCGGTCGGGCTGCTTCGTGAACCCGGCCATCCCGGTGCTGCTGCGCGAGCGGGTGGTCCCGGTCGCCGACATCATCACCCCGAACCAGTTCGAGCTGGGCTACCTCACCGACACCGACCCGCACACGCTCGAGGAGATCCTCGCCTCCGCCGACGCCGCCCGCGCGATGGGCCCGGGCACGATCCTGGTCACCAGCGTCGAGCGCGCGGACCGGCCCGAGGGCACCATCGAGATGATGGCGGTCACCGGCGAGGGCGCCTGGCTGGTCCAGACGCCGTACCTCCCGATGAAGGCCAACGGCTCCGGCGACGTCACCTCCGCACTGTTCACCGCCCACCTGCACAGCACCGGCGACCCCGCCGTCGCGCTCGCGCGCACGGCCTCGTCGGTCTTCTCGGTGCTGCGCACCACCCTGGACAGCGGCGAGCGGGAGCTGCAGATCATCGCCGCCCAGGACGCCATCGCCTCCCCGGCCGAGGAGTTCGAGGTACGCCGGGTCCGCTGAGGCGGACCCGCGATGGAGCGCAGGGAGCCGGTGACAGGAGTCGAACCCGCGACATCCTCTTTACAAGAGAGGCGCTCTACCAACTGAGCTACACCGGCACGGCCCCGAAGGGCCGCGCACATGGTAGTTGGCCGCGAGCGGCCGCTGCGCGGGAGACCACACCGGAGGCCGCCAGCCGGGACGCGCCGGGGAACAGACTTGAAGCGGACTTGAGCAACGGCCAGGCTGGCGGCATGTCCCTGCTCAGCATCGGAGCGGTCGCCGAGCGCGCCGGCGTGGCGCCCTCGGCGATCCGGTTCTACGAGGCCCGCGGGCTGATCTCCTCGGTCCGGACCACCGGCAACCAGCGTCGCTACGAGCAGGAGGTGCTGCGCCGCCTGGGGTTCATCCGGAGCGCCCAGCGGGTCGGCCTGAGCCTGGAGGAGATCGCCGCGGCCCTGGCCACGCTCCCGGACGGGCGGACCCCGACCAAGTCCGACTGGCACCGGCTGAGCAGGTCCTGGCGCCCGCGCCTGGACGAGCAGATCCGGCGCATCGAGCTGCTGCGCGACCGGCTGGACGGCTGCATCGGCTGCGGCTGCCTGAGCCTGAGGAGCTGCGCCCTGAGCAACCCGGGCGACGTCGCCGCCGAGCACGGGAGCGGAGCCGTGCTCCTCGAGCCGCCCCCAGCCCCATGACACCAGCCCCATGACACCGGCCGGTCCGGCACCTAGGGTGGGCCGAATGGGGCTGCGAATCGTCGCCAGCCGCCCGGACCCGGCGATCCTCGGGCTGCCCTGGTCGGTGCCACTGGAGGAGTGGACCGACCAGCACGTCGTCCCGCTCCCCCGCGGGCTCTCCCGCCACGTGGTCCGGATCGTGCGCCTGGGCCAGCGGACCTACGCGGTCAAGGAGACCGTCGAGCCGATCGCGTTCCGCGAGTACCGGCTGCTGCGCGACCTGCAGCGGCTGGGGCTGCCGGCGGTGACCCCGCTGGGCGTGGTCACCGGCCGGACCGACGCCGAGGGCGAGGAGCTGCCGGCCGCGCTGCTGACCGAGCACCTGCGGTTCTCGCTGCCCTACCGCAGCCTGTTCGCCCACGGGCTGGGCGCCGACAACGTCCCCTCGCTCATCGACGCGCTGGTCGTGCTGCTGGTGCGGCTGCACCTGGCGGACTTCTACTGGGGCGACGTGTCGCTGTCGAACGTGCTGTTCCGCCGCAACGCCGGCGGCTTCGCGGCGTACCTGGTCGACGCCGAGACCGGCGAGCTGAAGTCCTCGCTCTCGCGCCGGATGCGCGAGTACGACCTCACCGTCGCCACCGAGAACGTCTTCGCCGAGCTGCTGGACCTGCAGGCCAGCGGATCGCTCGACGCCTCCGCGGCGGCCGCGGAGATCGCCCTCTCCATCCGGGCGCGCTACGACGAGCTGTGGACCGAGCTGACCGACGTCGAGGAGTTCTCCCCCGCCGAGATGTGGCGCATCGAGCAGCGCATCGAGCGACTCAACGACCTGGGCTTCGACGTCGACGAGCTCGACATCGTCACCGACTTCGACGGCGACCGGGTCCGGATCCAGCCCAAGGTCGTCGAGCTGGGCCACCACTGCCGCGAGCTGCAGGCCCTCACCGGCCTGAACGTCGAGGACGCCCAGGCGCGTCGGCTGCTCAACGACATCGCGGCCTTCACCGCGACCAACGACCTGGGCCGCGAGGACCGCAGCCTGGTCGCGAACCGGTGGCTGACCCAGGTCTGGGAGCCGCTGGTGGCGATGATCCCGCCCGCGCACCGCGGCAAGCTGGAGCCGGCCGAGTTCTTCCACGAGGTCCTCGTGCACCGGTGGTACCTCTCCGAGCGGGCCGGCCGGGAGGTCAGCATCTTCGAGACCGCCGCCGACTACGTCGCCCACGTGCTGCCCGCGCGGCCGGAGGAGGCCGTCGCCACGGACCTCGCCCCCGAGGCCTCGTCCGGCTGAGCGCGGCGCCCCGGGCGAGCCCGGCGCTCAGCGGACCGCTGCCGCCTCGGAGGTCTCGTCGAGCTGGAGGGCGACGTAGTCGCCCACCTCGAAGCGGCCGTTGGTCTGCAGGTCCACGGCCTGGATCCCGACCGGCCGGCCGTCGCGGTAGGTCAGCAGGCTCACCTGGGCGGCACGCCGGATCTTGCTACCGACCGCGATGGCGTACGCCGCCCCGCCCGTGGTGCCGGTCGTGTAGGTCCACCCGACCCCGCCGGACCCCTCGTTCCCGGAGTCGCCGCCCTCGGCGACGATCGGGTCCGGCCCGCTCTGCACGTGCAGGTGGCCGCCGACCACCAGGTCGACGCAGCCGCGCCGCAGCGCCTCGCGGCCCAGGTTGGCGTCGTGGACCAGCACGGTGCCGACCCGCTGCCCCTCGTCCTCGGCGGCGGCGCAGGCAGCGTCGGCGAGCCGGTCCCCGACCTCCTCGAAGCTCAGCCCGGTCTCGTCGCGCCAGCTGCCCAGCCCGCTGGAGCGGGGGTCGTCGACGCCGAGGAGCGTGGACCCGTCGGGCCCCTCGACCACCTCGCCGTCGAGCATCGTCCAGCCCAGGTCGGCCAGGTAGCGGCTGACGAACGAGCCGTGGTCGTGGTTGCCGGCGACCGCCCACCGCTGGTCCTGGTAGGGGCCGTCGTCGAAGGCCGCCGTGATCGAGTCCAGCGAGAACGCCTCCCAGGTCCGGCCCGTGGAGGTGTCGTCCCCGGCGTCGAAGACCGCGCTGGCCCCGGCGGCGTCGCCGATGGCGCGCGCGACCTTGTCCATGCCGATGTTGTCGTGGCGGTCGGAGACCAGCACCGCGACGGTCTCGTCCTCGGCGGGCGTGCGCAGGTCCAGGTCGGCCGCGGCCTCCGCCGCGGTGGCGTAGAACGTCTTGGACTTCTCGTAGGTGTCCACGGCGCTCTCGATCAGGCGCCGGGTCTGGCTCGTGGTCACGTCGCCGCGGACCTCCAGCCGGGCCGCCTCGTCCGGCAGTGGGACCTCAGGGCCCAGGAAGTCCGCGAGCGTGGTCCACTCCCGGCTGGGATCGTCCTCGTCCTGCTCGGTGCTCCCCCAGGGCACGACGACGCCGGCCACGATGGCAGCGGCGACGACCACCGCGAGCAGCCCGCGCCAGGTCGGCAGCTGCGCCAGCAGCTCACGGCGACGGGTCCGGCCGATCAGCAGCCAGACCAGCACCGGCACCGCGGCGAGCAGCGCGCCGCGCACGGCGGCTTCCAGGGCCATGTCCTCGAGGCTGGAGCGGATCCGGGACTCCACGCCGTCGGGCTGGCTGGCGAGGTAGCCGTACCGGGCCACCAGGGCCTCGGTGGACTCCGCGTCGGTCTTGCCGAGCTGGACCTCCACGCCGAGCCGGCTGCCGGAGTCCAGCCGCAGGTCCGGCAGCACCGGGCCGGTGTTCACGACGACCTCGGAGGAGAGCGTCGGCGTGATCACCGCGTCGTGGCTGGCCACGGTCACCGCGCGGTCGGTGTTCAGGAACAGGGCGGTGCCGAGCACGCCGGCCAGCACGGCCCACGCCAGGAGGTAGCCGAGCACGACCAGGGCGCGGCCGGCTTGACCGCTGGCCGGCTCCGGGGCGCTGGCGGGCTCGGTCTGCTCCGGGTCGCTCACCAGCGACTCAGGCGCCGCGGGCGCGGGCGATCGCGTAGAGGGCGACGCTCGCGGCCACGCCGGCGTTGAGCGACTCCAGCGAGTTGGCCATCGGGATCGAGACCAACTGGTCGCAGGTCTCCCCGACCAGGCGGGACAGGCCGTCGCCCTCGGCGCCGACCACGAGGACCAGCGGGCCCTCGGCGAGACCGTCGGGCGCGACCAGCTCGGGCAGCGTCAGGTCGCCGTCCGCGGCCAGGCCGACGACCATGCAGCCTGCCTCCTGGTACTCCTTGAGCTGGCGGACCAGGTTGACGGTCTGCGCGACCGGCAGCCGCGCCGCGGCGCCGGCGCTGGCCTTCCAGGCCGAGGCGGTCATGCCGGCGGCGCGCCGCTCGGGGATGACCACGCCGTGCGCTCCGAAGCCGGCCGCCGAGCGGATCACCGCGCCGAGGTTGCGCGGGTCGGTGACGTGGTCCAGCGCCACGATCAGCGGCGGCTCCACGTTGGCCGCCGCGGCGTCGAGCAGGTCGTCGGGGTGGGCGTACTCGAAGGCCGGGATGCGGGCGGCCAGGCCCTGGTGGACCGCACCGCCGGTGAGCCGGTCCAGCTCGTTGCGGCTGACCTCGAGCAGCGTGATGCCGTTCTCGGCGGCGAGCTTGAACGCCTCGCGCAGGCGTCCGTCGCGCTCGGCGCCCTCGGCGACGTAGAGGCCGTTGGCGGGGACGCCCTCGCGCAGCGCCTCGACGACCGAGTTGCGGCCCGCGACCCACTCGGCGTCGCTGCTGGCGCTGCGACGCTGCTTGGGTCGGGCGGCGGCGGACCGGTCGACCTTGTTGGCCTGCTTGTAGGCCTTGTGGTTGGGGCGCTCGAAGGCCTTGGGCGTGGGGCCCTTGCCCTCCAGGCCGCGCTTCACCCGCCCGCCGGAGCCGGCCGTCGGCTTCTTGCTGGTCTTGCGGATCGCGCCCTTGCGGCTCGAGTTACCTGGCATCAGGCGATGCTCCATCTGGGTCCGTCGGGGGTGTCGGTGACGTCGAGGCCGGCGGCCTTGATCCGGTCGCGGATCTCGTCGGCGGTCGCGAAGTCCTTGGCCGCGCGGGCGGCGGCCCGCTGCTCGAGCAGGCCGGCCACCAGCACGTCGACCGCGGCGCTGAGCTGCTCGTCGCTGCTGGCCGGGGCGCCCCAGGCCGGGTCCTGCGGGTGCAGGCCGAGCACGTCGAGCATGGCGAGCACCGAGCCGGCGAGCGCGTCCTGCTCCGGGCCGGGCCCGAGTCGGTTGCCCTCGCGGACCGCGTCGTGGATCACCGCGACCGCTGCGGGGGTGCCGAGGTCGTCGTCCATGGCCGCCGCGAACGCCGCCGGCAGCTCGGCCGACGACGCGGGCGTGGCCCGCTCCAGGAAGCTCTCGATGCGGCGCAGGCCGACCGCCGCCTCCTCCAGCGCCTCGAAGCTGAACTCCACGTGGCTGCGGTAGTGCGCCGAGACGAGGTAGTAGCGCAGCTCGATGCCGCGGAAGCGCTGGAGCACCGACGGGATCGCCAGCGAGTTGCCCAGCGACTTGCTCATCTTCTCGCCGGCGGTGGTGATCCAGGCGTTGTGCATCCAGTACGTCGCGAAGTCGTGGCCGGCGGCGCGGGACTGCGCCAGCTCGTTCTCGTGGTGCGGGAAGCGCAGGTCCACGCCGCCGCCGTGGATGTCGAACGCGGTCCCGAGGTACTTGCCGGCCATCGCCGAGCACTCGATGTGCCAGCCCGGCCGGCCGCGGCCCCAGGGGCTCGGCCAGGACGCGGTCGCCGGCTCGGTGTCCTTGTGGCCCTTCCACAGCGCGAAGTCGCGCGGGTCGCGCTTGCGGGCCACGAGCTCGGGGTCGACGTCCTCGGCGGCCTCCATCTCGTCGATGCCCTGGCGGGTCAGCGCGCCGTACTCGGGGAAGGAGCGGACGTCGAAGTACACGTCGCCGGAGCCGTCGGCCGCGGCGTAGGCGTGGCCGCGCTCGACCAGCTCGCCGATCAGCTCGATCATCTCCGGGACGTGACCGGTCGCGAGCGGCTCGTAGGTGGGCGGAGCGACGTTGAGCGCGGCGTACGCGCGGTCCAGCTCGCGCTTCATCCGGGCGGCCAGCTCGTACCAGTGCAGGCCCTGCTCGGCGGACTTGGCGAGGATCTTGTCGTCGATGTCGGTGACGTTGCGGATGAACGTGACAGCGAAGCCGCGGTGGCGCAGCCAGCGCTGCAGGACGTCGAAGTTGACCCCCGAGCGGACGTGTCCGACGTGCGGCTCGGACTGCACGGTCAGGCCGCACAGGTACAGGCCGACCGCCCCGTCGCGCAGGGGCACGAAGTCACGGACCGAGCGGGTCGCGGTGTCGTAGAGCCGGAATGTCACCCCGCCATTCTAGGGAGCGGCGACACCTGCGCCCGCATCCGCGGGCTCGGGGCGGCCGAAGCACCCGGCCGTGTGACAGGCGGGACAGGAGTGGCGACCTGTCGTACCGTGGTCGGGTGCTTCCCCCCACCGCCGCCCGCCGCCGTCCCCCGCACCGTTCCCAGCACCGTTCCCAAGGCCGTCCCCGTCCGGCATCGCTCGCCGCCGGCCTCGGCCTCGCCCTGGCCACGAGCGTGCTCGCCGCCCTTCCGGCCGCGGCCGCTCCCGCGGCTCCGGCCGCCGCGGCCCGCGCCGGCGAGAGCCGGGTCGACCTGGCCCGCTGGGACAGCACCCGGCAGCTGGCCACCGGCGCGGTGCGCGGAGCCAAGGTCAAGCGCGGCAAGGTCGCCTTCGCCGCCCGGGGCGGAGCCCGCCGCCTGGGCGGTACGACGTACGACGTCGCGAGCTGGACCTCCCGGTGGACCGCGCCGGGGCTCGACTTCACCCAGCTGATCGCCTCCTGGGAGGCCCGCACGCCCGGGAACTCCCTGGTCGAGATCAAGGTCCGGGGTCGTGACGCGGCCGGCAAGCGCTCCAGCTGGGACGTGCTGGGCCGCTGGGCCGAGAACGACCAGCACGTGCGCAGCACCAGCCTCGGCGCCCAGGCCGACGACCTGGCGCGGGTGGACGTGGACACCTGGAGCGCCGCGGCGCCGGCCGGCCTGCGCAGCTACCAGGTCCGGGTCGCGCTGCTGCGCCAGACCCGCACCCGGGCGGTCCCGAGCGTGGACGCGGTGCACGTGATGACCTCCCGGGTCCCGAAGGGCGGCACCGTCGCCACGTCCGCCCCCGGCGTGGCCCGCGGCACCGTGCTCGACGTGCCGCGCTTCTCCCAGATGACCCACGCCGGGCACTACCCGCGCTGGGGCGGCGGCGGGCAGGCCTGGTGCTCGCCCACCTCGACCTCGATGGTGCTCGGTCACTACGGCGCGCTGCCGCGCCGCAAGGCCTACTCCTGGGTGCCCGCCGGCCACCCGGACCCGGTCGTCGACCACGCCGCGCGGCGCACCTACGACCACCGCTACCGCGGCACGGGCAACTGGGCCTTCAACACGGCGTACGCCGCCCCGCGGGCCGGCAACGCGTTCGTGACCCGCCTGACGTCGCTGCGCGAGGCCGAGCAGCTCATCGCCGCCGGGATCCCCGTGGTCGCCTCGGTCTCCTTCCGCGCGGGCCAGCTCACCGGCGCCCCGATCTCCTCGACCGCCGGCCACCTGCTGGTGATCGTCGGCTTCACCGCCGACGGCGACGTGGTCGTGAACGACCCGGCCGCGCGGACCCGCGCCGGCGTCCGCCGCACCTACGACCGCGGCCAGTTCGAGAACGTCTGGCTGCCCACCTCCGGCGGCCTGGCCTACGTCATCCACGACGCCGAGCACCCGCTGCCGCCGAGCTCCGGCAGCTGGTGAGCTCCGGCAGCTGGTGAACCGGGAGGCTCAGGCCTCGCCGACCGAGACCTCGACCTGGTGCCACCCGGTGGCGCCCTCGGGGATCGGCTGCGCCTCGACGCCGGTCTGCACCAGCCCGGCCCGGTCGGTGGCGCGGACCCGCAGCACGTGGTCGCCGGCCTCGAGGGGCACGGTCAGCGCCCACTGCACCCAGGTGTCGACGTTGGGCGTCGCGGCGAGCTCGGCCTGCTGCCAGGGCCCGCCGTCGACGGCGACCTCCACCCGCTCGATGCCGGTGTGCTGCGCCCACGCCATCCCGGCGACCCGCACGTCGCCGGCGACCAGGTCGTCGTCGGAGCCCGGGACGTCGATGCGGGAGGCGATCTTCACCGGCCCCTGCTCGGACCAGCCGCGCTGGGTCCAGAACGCCTCGACGTCCTCGAACCGGGTGACCTCGAGGTCGACGACCCACTTGGTCGCCGAGACGTAGCCGTACAGGCCCGGGACGATCGTGCGCACGGGGAACCCGTGGTCGATCGGCAGCGGCTTGCCGTTCATGGCCACCGCCAGCATCGCGTTGCGCTCGTCGGTCAGCGCCGCGAGCGGGGTGGCGCAGGTCCAGCCGTCCTCGGAGGTCTGCAGCACGGCGTCGGCCCCGGCCCGCACGCCGGCCTCGGCCAGCAGGTCGGCGAGGCGGACGCCGCTCCACCAGGCGTTGCCGACCAGCGAGCCGCCGACCTCGTTGGACACGCAGTTCAGCGTGATCCAGGACTCGGTGATCTGCCGGGAGATCAGGTCGCGGTAGTCCAGCTCGATCACCCGGTCGACCAGCCCGTGGATCCGCAGCCGCCAGTCGACCGGCTCGATGGTCGGCACCACGATCGCGGTGTGGATCAGGTAGAAGTCCTCCACCGGCGTCACCCACGGCGTCACGCCCTCGACGCCGACCCGCACCGCCGGTGACGGGTCCGGCTTGGTGACCCCCACGATCTTCAGCAGCCGACGGGTCTGCTCGACGTGGCGCCGGCCGCGACCGACCGCCCGCCCGACGATCCCGAGCCCGGCGGCGACCCCCGCGACCAGCACCATCCGCACCAGGAAGCCCCGCCGGTCGGCGCCGGCCGCGGGGTCCTCCCCGGTCGCCGCCACGGCGGCCCGCTCGTGGCGGCGCAGCGGCTCGGTCAGCAGTGAGAGGCAGACCAGCCAGGTGGCGAACCCGACCGCCACCGGCACCAGGTCGACGGTCTGCGCCTCGCGCTGCACGAGCACTGCGTACGCCCCGACGGTCGTGAGCACGACGTAGACCAGCACCGGGGCCCACCAGCGCCGCCGCGCGAGCGCGCCGGTCCAGGCGAAGACCAGGCCGACCAGGACCACGATCAGGACCAGGAGCACCGCCTTGTCGGCGAACCCGAGCAGCTCGACCGCCCGCTCGGCCACCGGGCCCGGGGTCCAGCGGATCACCAGCTCGGCGACCGCCACGACCGGCGACTCGCGGATGGTCAGGGCCATCGCCGCCGCGTAGCTCGTGAGCAGGCCGGCCAGGCCGGCCACCAGGCCGGCGAGCCACCACGATCGGGACGTCGTCACGGGCCCGATTGTCTCGCACGGCAGAATCGGACCCGTGCCGACCGCCCCGCAGCCGCCCCTGGACCCCTTCGCCCGGTTGCGCACCGGGATCGGCACCGACGTGCACCGGCTCGTCGACGGCGTGCCGATGCACCTGGCCGGGCTGGCCTGGCCCGACGAGCCACAGGGCCTCGAGGGCCATTCCGACGCGGACGTCGCCGCCCACGCGGCGTGCGACGCGCTGCTCTCCGCGGCCGGCCTGGGCGACCTCGGCAGCAACTTCGGCACCGCCGACCCGGCGTGGGCGGGCGCGGCCGGCGCGGCGCTGCTGGCCGAGACCGCGCGGCGGGTCCGGCAGGCCGGCTTCACCGTCGGCCACGTCGCCGTGCAGGTGATCGGCAACCGGCCGCGCCTGGGCCCGCGGCGGGCCGAGGCGGAGGCGGCCCTGTCGGCCGCCGTCGGGGCGCCGGTGACCGTGTCGGCGACCACGACCGACGGGCTCGGCCTCACCGGTCGCGGCGAGGGCGTCGCGGCGATGGCGACCGCCCTGGTGCTCGCCCCCGCCTGATCCGGAGGGCGGCGGCGCCCTCAGGCCACGTCGTCCTTGCGCTGGCCGATCAGCACGACCCCCTCGACCACCCGGACCCCGTAGGCGGGCACGGAGACGTGGCTGTCCTCCAGGCAGCGGCCGGTGCGCAGGTCGAAGGCCTGCCGGTGGGCGGGGGACGCCACGAACGGCACCTCGCCGCGCCGCCCGACGATGCCCCGCGCCAGCACCGAGTGCCGCGCGAGCGGGTCGTGGTTGCCCAGGGCGTAGATCGCACCGTCGGCGGTGCGGAAGATCGCGACGGCCTGGCCGTGCACCAGCGCCGTCGCCCCGCGATCGACCTCCAGGTCGGCGACCGGGCAGACCGGCTGCCACTCCTCACCGCTCGACGAACCCGGGCTCACCGCGCCACGACCGAGATGGGCTGCGACATGTGGCCTCCTCCGCCGCTGCATGGCCCCGACCGTAGGTCCGGCGCGCTCGCCGCGATGTTCCCGGCATGTAACGGTCAGGAAAACCCTCGCCCGGGCCCCGGCGGGGGCCGGTAGCCTCGCCGGGTGCCCGACCCCTCCCCTGCCGCCCCCTCCTCCGCCATCGTGATCCTCGGCGCGGGCTCCGGGAGCCGGGTCGGCGCCGAGCTCAACAAGGTCCTGCTGCCGCTCGGCGACCGCCCGGTGCTGGCCTGGTCGGTCACCACCGCGCTCGCGGTCCCCGGGGTGCGCCGGGTCGTCGTCGTGGTCCGCCCCGGCGAGGCCGAGGCCGTCTCCGCCGCGCTCGCCGGCCACCTGGGCGACGCCGAGGTGCTGCTGGTCGAGGGCGGCGGGTCGCGGCACGCCTCGGAGTGGAACGCCGTGCGCGCACTGGCGCCGGAGATCGAGGCCGGAGAGGTGGACGTGGTCGCCGTGCACGACGGGGCGCGCCCGCTGGCCGACCCCGCGCTGTTCGCCGCGGTCCTGGCGGCGGCCGTCGAGCACGGCGGCGCGCTCCCGGTCGTGCGGCTGCCCGGGCTGGTGACCACGGACCTGGCACCGGCGCCGGGTGACCTGGCCGGCGTCCAGACGCCGCAGGCCTTCACGGCGCGGTGGCTGCTCGCGGCGTACACCGCGGCCGCGGCGGAGGGCTTCGAGGCGACCGACACCGCCGGCTGCCTGGCCCGCTACACCGACGTGCGGATCGCCGCCGTCCCGAGCAGCGCCCGCAACCTCAAGGTCACCTTCGCCGAGGACCTCCCGGTGGCCACCGCACTCCTGGGCCCCGCGCTCCTCGGACCCGCGCCGGAGTCAGCCGCCCGGTGAGGTGAGGGCCTCGAGGACGGCGAGGTCGTCGAGGTCGGCCACCCGGCGGGCCGAGGCCGGGGCCTCGACGGAGGCGACGGGGAACCGCGTCGCCAGCTCGCCGACCACCGCGACCAGGTCGGTGCCGGGCCACCCGGGCAGCGCGGCCACCACGGAGGCGGGCAGCACGACCGGGGAGGCCAGCGCCAGCAGCCCGGCCCGGTCCACGGTGGCGCCGACCTGCTCGCCCTCGACGTGCTTGACGGTGTCGGTCACCGGACGGACGCCGACCACCACGGTGTCCCCGGCGACCGCCCGCGCCACGCACTCGGCGAGGTACCCGGGCGGCGTCATCGGGCAGAGCGCGTCGTGGAGGACGAGTGGCTCCTCGGCCTCCTGCACCACCGACCAGGGCGTACCGAGGTCGAGCGGCAGCACCCCCGCCTCGCCGAGCGCCCAGGCGGCGCACGCGACCAGCGCCTCGCCGTGGACCAGTGCGTACGGCAGCGAGCCGCGGTCCGCGTCCAGGACGACGCCGAGGGCGGGCGGCGCCTCGGCCGGCTCAGGCAACTCGGTCATGGAGCTTCTCCTCGCAGGCGGGCCGGACCAGGCAGGTCGGACTTAGCGGATCGGACATGGGGTCAGACATGGGGATCAGACATGGAACGACCGCGGCCCCCGGTTGCCCGGGAGCCGCGGTCGACAAGCTGTGGTTCAGGAGGCGAGGACCTCGTCGAGGATCGCCTCGGCCTTGTCCTCGTTGGTGCGCTCGGCCAGGGCGAGCTCCGAGACCAGGATCTGCCGGGCCTTGGCGAGCATCCGCTTCTCGCCGGCGGACAGCCCGCGGTCACGCTCGCGGCGCCACAGGTCGCGCACGACCTCGGCGACCTTCATGACGTCGCCGCTGTGCAGCTTCTCCAGGTTGGCCTTGTAGCGACGCGACCAGTTGGTCGGCTCCTCCACCTGCGCGGCACGCAGCACGTCGAAGACGCGGTCGAGGCCTTCCTTGTCGACGACGTCGCGCACGCCGACGAGGTCGAGGTTGCAGGCCGGGACGCGCACGACCAGGTCCTGCTGGGCAACGATCCGAAGGACGAGGTACTGCCGGTCCTCCCCCTTGATGGTCCGCATCTCGATGTCCTCGATGACTGCGGCCCCGTGGTTCGGGTAAACAACCGTTTCGCCTACGGTGAAAGTCATGTGTCAGGTACCCCTTCCTAGGGGACCGAGTCTAGCACGGCCCCGGACCGGCCTCCGGAACGTTTCCGCAGGTCAGAGCCACATTGGGGTATTGACAGCGATCCACCACCTGTGATGGCCGCCGGGACCGGAGCTCCCGCGAGACGACGAAAACCGCAGGTGAGCGCGGCAATCGCGACCAACGCCCAGCCGTTGGTCGATACTGCCGGGCATGGCGAGAACCAGGCCGTGGCGGCCCCGCAGCACCGCTCCCGAGACCGGCCCGGAGCCCGATCCACAGCCCGATCCACAGCCCGGGCCGGCGTCCGGGCCACGGCGGCCCCTGCAGCACCGGGGCCCGCTCCCGCTGCTGCGCGCCGCCCACCCCCGCCAGGCGGTGCTCACGGCGGCCGGCCTCGCCCTGGCGGCGGCACTGAGCGACCGGCCGGCCCGCGAGGTCGGGCTCGTCTTCGCCACGGTCCTGGTCGGCCAGGCGGTGCTCGGCTGGCACAACGACCTGGTCGACCGGGAGCGGGACCGGCGCCACGACCTGCCCGGCAAGCCGGTCGCGCAGGGCGTCCTGGACCCGGGCAACACCTGGTTCGCCCTGCTCTGCGCGGTCCTGCTGCTGGTCCCGCTGGCGGTCTCGACCGGAGTCACGGCCGGCTGCTTCTACCTGCTCTCGGTGGCGGTGGGCATGCTCGGGAACGTCGTGCTGCGCACCGGCGCCCTGTCCTGGCTGCCGTGGGCGGTGTCCTTCGCCCTCTACCCCTGCTACCTCTCGTACGGCGGCTGGGGCGGCGCGGCCGTCGGGGACGCTCCCGAGCCGGTCGTCGTCGTGCTGTTCGCGCTGCTGGGCGTCGGGGTGCACGTGCTGCGGGCCCTGTGGGGCCTGGTCCCCGACCACGAGGACGGCTGGACCTACCTCCCCCTCAAGGCCGGCCTGCGCCTCGGCACCTCCCGGCTGCTCCTCGTGACCGCCGTCTACCTGTGCCTGGTGCTGACCGGGCTGGCCCTCGCGGGCACCTGGGTGGGGCTGCGGGCCTGAGCGCCGCTAGGCTGGGCCCCACGTTTCGCGCCCGCTCGACCCGAAGGCAACCAGAATGCAACTTCGTCGCACGTTCGCCCTCGTCTCGGGCACCCTCCTCCTGACGGCTCCCCTGGGCGCCTGCGGCTTCGACGTCGCCACCGACCGGATGTACACCCCGGCGGCCGGCACCAACGCCCGCGACTACGACGTCGACATCCTCAACGCCGTCGTGGTCACCGGCCAGCCCGGCTCCGGCACGTTCGTCACGGCGCTCTCGAACGCCTCCGCCGAGCCGGTGACGCTGCGCTCGATCTCCGCCCCGGGCGTCGAGATCGAGGGCTTCGAGCCCATCGAGGTCCCCGCGGACAACGGGTTCGTGAACCTGGAGGACGAGGACATCTACGTCACCGGAGACGTCGAGGCCGGCCTGGTGATCCCGATGACGCTGAAGTTCGACAACGGCGACACCGTCGAGATCGACGTCCCGACCGTCACCAACTGCGACGAGTTCGAGGGCCTGGACACCTCCGTCGAGGCGGGCGGCGGGGCTGCCGGGGACACCGACGGCTCCGACGAGGTCATCACCTACTCCTGCGAGGTCGAGCACGCCGGGGGCGGGCACTGATGTCCACCCTGATCCTGCTCCGCCACGGCGAGAGCGAGTGGAACGCCAAGAACCTCTTCACCGGCTGGGTCGACGTCCCGCTGACCGACAAGGGTCGCGCCGAGGCCGAGCGCGGCGGGGTCCTGATGAAGGACGCCGGCCTGCTCCCCGACGTCGTGCACACCTCGCTGCAGCGCCGGGCCATCACCACTGCCGGGATCGCCCTCGACACCGCCGACCGGCACTGGATCCCGGTCAAGCGCTCCTGGCGCCTCAACGAGCGCCACTACGGCGCCCTGCAGGGCAAGAACAAGACGCAGGTCAAGGACCAGTACGGCGAGGAGCAGTTCATGCTCTGGCGCCGGTCCTTCGACGTCCCGCCGCCGCCGCTGGCCGACGACGACCAGTACTCCCCCGTGGGCCTGCCGCAGTACGCCGACCTCGGCGAGGAGCTGCCCCGCACCGAGTGCCTCAAGGACGTCATCGCGCGCTTCCTGCCGTACTGGGACGCCGAGATCGTCCCGGACCTGCGCGCCGGCCGCACGGTGCTGGTGGCCGCGCACGGCAACAGCCTGCGGGCCCTGGTCAAGCACCTGGACCAGATCAGCGACGAGGACATCGCCGGGCTGAACATCCCCACCGGCATGCCGCTGCACTACGACCTCGACGACGACCTGCGCCCGCGGGTCTCCGGCGGCACCTACCTGGACCCCGAGGCAGCGGCTGTGGCCGCGGCCGCGGTCGCGAACCAGGGTCGCTGAGCAGCAGCGGGCGAGGCACGAGCCCGCTGCGTGGGCTCAGCGAGATCGAGCAAGCCCCGCGGGCGAGGAACGAGCTCGCGACGGGCGCGTCGAGATCCGGTCAGGCATGAGCGGGCCGCGTCGGCTCACGCATCGACCTCGCGCCGGTGCTGGCCGGTGACGACGAAGACCACCCGGTTGGCGACCGACACCGCGTGGTCGGCGATCCGCTCGTAGTAGCGGCCCAGCAGCGCGACGTCCACCGCGGCCTCGACGCCGTGGCTCCAGTCCTCGGAGAGCAGCTCGGTGAACGAGCGGCGGCGCAGCCGGTCCATCTCCTCGTCCACCCGGCCGAGCTCGAGGGCCGCCTCGACGTCGCGGGTGCTGATGATCCGGCCGACGTCGCCGACCATCCGCTCGGCGACCTCCGCCATCCGGACCACGGTGGGGCGCACCTGGTCGGGGACCGCGGTGCGCGGGGTGCGCAGCCGGGCGATCTTGGCGACGTGCACCGACAGGTCGCCCATCCGCTCCAGCTCGCTAACCATCCGCAGCGCGGAGACGATCACGCGCAGGTCGCCGGCCACCGGCTGCTGCAGGGAGAGCAGCGTGAACGCGGTGTCCTCGACCCGCTCCCGGGCGCGGTCGATGTCGGCGTCGGCGCTGATCACCCGCTCCGCCGTGGTGGCGTCGCCGGTCAGCAGGGCCGCTGTCGCCCCTCGGACCGACGCCTCCACGTCGGCGCAGATGCTGGCGAGGTCCTCGAACATGCCGTCGAGCTGGTCACGGAAAGCGTCGCGCATGGCGGTGACGGTAGGCGCGCCAGGTGACCGGCAGGGGGGCTACGGGGGGACTGCGGTGAACGCAAGGTGAACATCACCGACCCCGGGCCGGACCGGCTCAGCCGCGGGCGCCGGGCCCCGTACGCTGCTGCTGTGGACCCGACGACGCAGGCGTTCCTGGCCGCGATCATCGGGGCCGTCGTCGCCGGCGGCGCGGTGCTCGCCTGGCACTTCAGCGACCGCGAGCAGCAGCACCGGGTGATCACCGAGGAGCCGGTCGTGCCGCCGGCGGTCGGCACCGTGCTCTCGGTGCTGCGCAGCAGCGCGGTGGTCGTCGACCGGGCCGACACCGTGCTCAAGGCGTCGGCCCCGGCGTACGCGCTGGGGCTGGTGCGGGGCACCCGGCTGGTCTCCGAGGAGCTCGCGACGCTGGTCCAGCAGGTCCGCCGCGACGGTCAGATCCGGGAGACCGAGCTGGTGATGACCCGCCCCGGAGCACCGGTCCGGCACGTCACGGCCCGGGTCGCCCCGCTGAGCTCGCGGCTGGTGCTGGCACTGGTCGAGGACCGGACCCGCGAACGCCGGGTCGAGGCCGTGCGCCGCGACTTCGTGGCCAACGTCAGCCACGAGCTCAAGACCCCGGTGGGCGCGGTGCACCTGCTCTCCGAGGCGATCACCGAGGCCGCCGACGACCCCGAGGCGGTCAAGCGGTTCGCCTCCCGGCTGATCACCGAGAGCGACCGGCTCGCCCAGCTGGTCCAGCAGATCATCGAGCTCTCCCGGTTGCAGGCCGACGACCCGTTGGAGACCCCGGGCCCGGTGGACCTCGACGAGGTGCTCGCGGTCGCCGTCGACACCAGCGCCATCGACGCGGAGTCGCGCCACATCGACATCCACATCGAGGGGCCGAGCGGGCTGCAGGTGCTCGGCAACACCGAGCAGGTCACCGCCGCGGTGGCGAACCTGGTCGCGAACGCCGTCACGTACTCCGAGCCGGACGCCACGGTGTCGGTGACGACCAGGACCACCGCGGACTCCGTGGAGATCTCGGTCGTCGACCAGGGCATCGGGATCCCCGCCGAGGAGATCGACCGGATCTTCGAGCGGTTCTACCGCGTCGACCCGGCCCGGCACCGGTCCACCGGCGGCACCGGGCTGGGACTGTCCATCGTCAAGCACGTCGCGGCCACCCACGGCGGCGAGGTCCGAGTGTGGTCCGTCGAGGGGCAGGGGTCGACGTTCACGCTGACCCTGCCCCGCTACTTCGGGGCCGAGAGCAGACAGGAGGAGAGCCAGTGAGTCGGGTGCTCGTGGTGGAGGACGAGGAGAGCTATATCGACGCGCTCTCCTACATGCTGCGCAAGGAGGGCTTCGAGGTCGCCGTGGCCACCGACGGCAACGACGCGCTCGCCGAGTTCGAGCGCAACGGCGCCGACATCGTGCTGCTCGACCTGATGCTGCCTGGCCTTCCGGGGACCGAGGTGTGCCGCCGGATCCGGCAGACCTCCAGCGTCCCGGTGATCATGGTCAGCGCCAAGGACGACGAGGTCGACAAGGTCGTCGGGCTCGAGCTCGGCGCCGACGACTACGTCACCAAGCCCTACTCCCCCGCGAGCTGGTGGCCCGGATCCGCGCCGTGCTGCGGCGCGGCCAGGAGCCGGAGGCCGCCTCGAGCGCGCTCGAGGCCGGGCCGGTGCGGATGGACGTGGAGCGTCACGTGGTCACGGTCGACGGGGCCGAGCAGCGCCTGCCACTCAAGGAGTTCGAGCTGCTGGAGATGTTCCTGCGCAACCCGGGGCGGGTGCTCACCCGCGGCCAGCTGATCGACCGGGTCTGGGGTGCCGACTACGTCGGGGACACCAAGACCCTCGACGTCCACGTCAAGCGGCTGCGCGCGAAGATCGAGCCCGAGCCGGGCGAGCCGCGGTACCTCGTCACCGTGCGCGGGCTGGGCTACAAGCTCGACCTGTGACCTCCCCGGACCCGGCCCCGCACGCGTGTCCGGATCTCGACGTACGACGACCGAAATCCGCGTGCCGCGGGGCGGCCGGCGTCCCTACGCTGGGCCGGTGACGAGCACGACGACGACCGCCGCACCCCCCGGCCCAGTCCGCACCCCGCCGGCCTGGCTGCCGGTGGCGGCCGTCGGCGTGACCCTGTTCTTCTGGGCCTCGGCGTTCGTGGCGATCCGGCACCTCGCGGACGACTTCTCCCCCGGCGCGCTCTCGCTGGGGCGGCTGCTGGTCGGCGCCGTGTGCCTGGCGGCGGTCGCGCTGCCGCGCGGGTTCGTCCGGCCCACCGGGCGGCAGTGGATCTCGATCGTGACGATCGGCGTGCTGTGGTTCGGGGTCTACAACGTCGCGCTCAACGAGGGCGAGCACCGCGTCGACGCCGGCACCGCCGCGATGCTGATCCAGATCTCCCCGGTGCTGATCGCGTTCCTGGCCGCGGCGTTCCTCGGCGAGCGGTTCACGCTCTACCTCGGCCTCGGCCTCGCTCTGGCCTTCAGCGGCGTCGCGGTCATCGGCCTGTCCGGACCCGGGGACGGCGACCGCGACCTGCTCGGGGTCGCCCTCTGCCTGGTCTCCGCCGCCGTCTACTCGGTCAGCCTGATCCTCCAGAAGCCGCTCGTCGCACGGCTCCCCGCCCTGCAGGTCACCTGGCTGGCCTGCACCGTCGGCGCCGTCGCCTGCCTGCCGTTCCTCGGCGAGCTGATCGAGGAGACCGGCCGCGCGCCGGCGTCCTCGATCCTGTGGGTGGCCTACCTCGGGATCTTCCCCACCGCGATCGCGTTCACCACCTACGCCTACGCGCTGCGCCACATGAGCGCCAGCGGCCTGGGCGTCACCACCTACCTGGTGCCGCCGATCACGATCCTGATGGGCCTGGTCCTCCTCGACGAGACCCCGCCGGGGATGGCGTACGTCGGCGGCGCGCTCGCGCTGCTCGGGGTCGCCGTCGCCCGCCGCAAGCCACGCACGGTCGCCCAGGAGTGTGCCCCGGCGTAGCTGGTCGCGCCGCCCCCGTGGTCGAGACGATCCCGCTGGTCGAGCCGATCCCGCTGGTCGAGCCGTGAGGAGCGCTAGCGACGAGCGTGTCGAGACCTCGTTTCACCGGACACGGTGGTTGCGCGCCGCTGGGGTCGAGGGTCTTGGTCCTCGGGGCTCTCGCGTTGCCGTTGCCTGGGCTGACGGTCCCGCCTACAGGCATCAGGATTTCTTTCCACATTCCGCGTCTCGACCCTGGTGCTTCGAACGTGTGTTCGAGTAGAATGTGCTATGGCCATCGACCCGAACCCCGCCCCGCTGGGCGAGTGCGACAGCCCAGCGGCGGTGCTGGCGTTCGCGCGGTCCCAGCGTGCTGTGGCTGACCGTGCCGAGGTCGCCTTGCTCGAGGCTGCGGTCGCGTGGGCGTCGATGCACTCGGTCGACTGCCTGGACGACGCTGCCTGCCTCCCGGGTGCCGAGGGCGAGATCGCGATCGCGGGCCCCGGCGCGCCACTGGTCACCGAGTTCGCGCCACTGGAGCTCGGCGCCGCGCTCGGCATGTCCTCGGATGCCGCTCGGGCGATGCTCGGTGAAGCCGTCGAGCTCGCCCACCGGCTCCCGCGCACCTGGGCCGCAGTCCGGGCCGGAGAGGTGCCGGCCTGGCGGGGCCGGAAGGTCGCGGCGAACACCCTCTCGTTGCCCGCCGACGGCGCGGCCTACGTCGACACCCACGTCCACGCGGTGGCCGGAAAGATCGGGTACGCCGCCCTGGACCGGCTCATCGAGGAGGCCCGGGTCCGGTTCGACCCCGCCGGCGCCGAGGACAAGCGCCGCGCCGCGGCGGACCGGCGGCACTTCGACCTGGACACCGGACGCGTCTCCTTCGCAGGCACCGTGACCGTCGACGGCGAGCTCGACCTCGCCGACGCCCTCGACCTCGACGGCGCGGTCGCCCGCGGGGCCCGGGTCCTCGGCGAGCTCGGCTGCGCGGAGTCCCTCGACGTACGCCGCTCCCTGGCCGTCGGCGAGATCGCCCGCCGCCAGCTCGCCCTCGACCTGGACACCACCCCGACCCAGATCGAGGGCCTGTCCAAGCGCTGCCGACCCCGCCAGGTCGTCGTCCACGTCCACCTCACCGAGGCCGCCCTCAGCGGGGCGGATGGGATGCACCTGGCAAGGGTCGAGAAGACCCGCTCCTTCGTCGCCGCCGACCAGGTCAAGACCTGGTGCGCCAGCCCCGACGCCCAGGTCATCGTGAAGCCGGTCATCGACCTGGCCGACGTCGACCACACCGACGCCTACGAGGTCCCGGATCGGATCGCGGAGCGGGTCCAACTCAACAACCCGACCTGCGTCTTCCCCTGGTGCGGCCGCTCGGCCCGCCGCGCGGACAACGATCACGTCGTCCGGCACCGCCACGAACGTGAAGGACCACCGGGCGACGGCGAGTACGGCGAGACCACCGACCCCAACCTCGCACCCCTGTGCCGGACCCACCACCGGGCCAAGACCCACACCGCCTGGACCTACACCAAGCTCGACGAGACCACCTACCTGTGGCGATCCCCGAACGGCATCCACCTGCGCCGCGACCACACCGGCACCACCATCGTTCCCGCCTGACCGGGGTCTCGACACGCTCGCTGCGCTCGCGGCTCGACCACCAGACGTGGTCGAGCCGCGAAGGCGCCCTGGCGCCTGAGGGTGTCGAGACCCCCTGCGCTCCGATCGTGGCCTCGACACGCTCGCTGCGCTCGCGGCTCGACCACCAGACGTGGTCGAGCCGCGAAGGCGCCCCGGCGCCTGGCCCTCCCGGTGGTCGAGCCGCGAAGGCGCCCTGGCGCCTGAGAGTGTCGAGACCCCCGCACGCAACCACAGCCCCAGCCGCAGGCCAGCCACCGCCTGACCGGGGTCTCGACACGCTCGTCGCTGCGCTCCTCACGGCTCGACCACCGGGGCCGGTCGCGCTCGCTGCGCTCGCGGCACCACCGTCGTCGCGCCCTGAGGGACCCGCGCCTACCGACCCGGCTCGGCCGGCTCCTCGCCGGACTCCAGCCAGCCGCGGAAGGCCTCGAGGTTGTGGGTGGGCTCGCCGCGCAGCTTGCGCCACTCCCACTCCTTGCGGATCGAGGACGCGAAGCCGAGCTCGAGGATCGTGTTGAAGGAGTCGTCGGAGTAGGTCAGCACCGCCCCGAGCAGCCGGTCGAGCTCCTCGGGGCTGACCGCCGCCAGCGGCAGCCGGGCGTCGAGGTAGATGTCGCCGTGCCGGTCGAGGGCGAACGCGACGGCGTACATCCGCAGGTTGCGCTCGAGCAGCCAGCGGTAGACCCGCTCGTGGTTCTCGTCGGGGCGGCGACACACGAAGGCGTGCAGGCCCAGGGCGTGCTCGCCGACGTCGAGACGGACAGCCGTCTGGAGCTTCTTCTCCCCCGGCAGCGAGAACGAGAAGAACCCCTCGGGCTGCTCGGTGAACTCGAGGTCGTTGGCGGCGAGGTGGTCGCGCACGACCTGGACGGCGCTCATCGGACCGGCTCCCCCATCATCGTGCGGGCCCGCTCGTAGCCCGCGAGAGTCCGCTCGGCGGTCGCCTCCCAGGAGAACTGGCGCGCCTGCTCCAGCGCGCCGGTCTCCAGGCGCAGCCGGACCTCGTCGTCGAGGACGCAGGCCAGGGCGTCGGCCCAGGCGGCCGGGTCGTGGCCGTCGACCAGGAGGCCGCTGTGCCGGTCGCGGACCACGGTGGTCAGCCCGCCGACCGCGGCGGCAACCACCGGGGTGCCGGTCGCCTGCGCCTCCGCGGCGACCAGGCCGAAGGACTCGTTGTAGGAGGGGACCGCGACGGCCGTCGCCGCGGCGTACCAGCGGGCGAGCTCGGCCTGGGTCACCGGCGGGACGAAGCGGACGACGTCCAGGAGCCCGAGCTCGGCGGCCAGCGCGTGCAGCGACTCGGGCCGGTCCAGCCCGGTTCCGGACGGTCCGCCGACGATCGGCACCACCAGCCGGGAGCGCAGCTGGGGCGCGCGGGCCAGGAGCACGGCCACCGCCCGCAGCAGCACGTCGGGCGCCTTGAGCGGCTGGATCCGGCCGGCGAAGAGCAGCACGTAGGCGTCGGCCGGCAGTCCGAGCTCGGCCCGGGTCCGGACCCGGTCCAGCGGCTGGAAGACCGTGAGGTCGACACCGGGGTGGACGACCTCCACCCGGCCGGGATCCGCGTCGTAGAGGTTGATCAGCTGCTTGGCCTCGAGGTCGGTGTTGGCGATCAGGAGGTCGGCGGCCGCGACGACCTGCTCCTCGCCGATGGTCCGCGCCGCCGGCTCCGGCACGTCACCGGCCGCGAGCGCGTCGTTCTTGACCTTCGCCATCGTGTGCATCGAGTGGACCAGCGGCACACCCCAGCGGTCTCGGGCCAGGGCGCCGACCTGGCCGGAGAGCCAGTAGTGCGAGTGCACGACGTCGTAGTGCCCCAGCGGCTGCTCGGCCTCGGCGCGCAGCACCTCCCGGGCGAAGACGCACAGCTGCGCGGGCAGCTCGGCCTTGGTGAGCCCCTCGAACGGGCCGGCGTGGACGTGGCGGACGCTGACGCCGTCACCCGCGCTGACCACGGGGTCGAGCGCCGAGCTGGTCGCGCGGGTGAAGATGTCGACCTCCACCCCGCAGCGGGCCAGCCGCCGGGCGAGCTCGAGGACGTAGACGTTCATCCCGCCCGCGTCCCCGGTGCCGGGCTGGTCCAGGGGCGAGGTGTGCAGGCTGACCATCGCCACCCGCCTGATGTGCGCGCTGTCCACGTCGTCCCTTCTCATCGCTACTGCTCCACCAGACCGCAACCAGCCGGAGCGCGGCCCCATTCCCGCTGCGACCGGCCATCCTGGCGCAGCCGCCGCGCCACAGGGCGAGAGCGCGCCCACCGCGGACCGGCCCGGGTCGAGAATGGGGCCATGAGCACCGTGACGACCACCGTGACAACCTCCGCGACCGAGACCGCCGACCGCCCGCGCACCGCCGTCGTCACCGGAGCCAGCAGCGGCATCGGAGCCGCGACGGCCCGGGCCCTCGCCGCCGCCGGCTACCACGTGGTCTGCGCCGCGCGGCGCGTCGAGCGGATCGAGGCCCTGGCCGCGGAGATCGGGGGTACGGCGGTGCCCTGCGACGTCACCTCGCCGGAGTCGGTCTCCGGGCTGGCCGCCCGGGTGGGCGACCGGCTGGACCTGCTGGTCAACAACGCCGGCGGCGCGTTCGGCTCCGCCCCGGTCGCCGAGGCCGACGCCGACGCGTGGCGCCGGATGTACGAGGTCAACGTGATCGGGCTGATGCAGGTGACCCGGGCGCTGCTTCCGGCGCTGCTCGCCAGCGGGGCCGGGGCGATCGTCAACGTCGGCTCGACCGCCGGCCGGATCGCCTACGAGGGCGGGGCCGGCTACACCGCCGCCAAGCACGGCACCCAGGTCGTCACCGAGACGCTGCGCCTGGAGCTGTTCGACCAGCCGGTGCGGGTCATGGAGATCGCGCCCGGCATGGTTCGCACCGACGAGTTCTCGCTGGTCCGGTTCGGGGGTGACGAGTCCAAGGCCGAGGCGGTGTACGCCGGAGTCGCCGAGCCGCTGGTCGCCGAGGACGTCGCCGACGCGATCGCCTGGATGGCCACCCGCCCGGCCCACGTCAACATCGACGAGCTCGTGATCCGACCCCGGGCGCAGGCCGCCCAGCACAAGGTGCACCGCGTCTGAGAGCCCTAGCGGTCACCAGGGTCGAGCAGCAGCTCGGCGAGCCGGCGCAGGTCGGGCGTCAGGTCCTGCTCGGGCAGCCGGGCGTGCTGGCCGCGGACGTCGAAGTCGTAGACGAACATGTCCGGGCGCGGCGGACCACCGGAGAGCCGGCCCAGCTCGATGCGGTCCACGAGCCCCGCCACCTCGCCGCGGCGCTCGTCGTCGGAGTCCAGGTCGAGCTCGCCGGCGGCCGTCAGCCCGGCGAAGCCGCCGCTGCGGCGCACCCGCACCCGGGAGGTCGCGCCCGCCGGCTCGGGCCCGGCCGACGCCGACCCGGCGCCGGGGCGGACGCCGACGCCGGCCCAGGCGCCCGCCACCGCATCGGCGTGCTCGCCGGCCGCCGCGACCGTGGCCGCCGCGAACCCGGCGAAGTCGGTGCGCGGGCCGACCAGGCCCCCGGTGAGCGCGGCGTACCAGATCCGGCCGGCGCCGTCCCACGACGTGCCGCCGACCGCGAGCGCGGCCAGGTGGAAGGCGCGGTTGGGGATGCCGGAGTTCAGGTGCACCCCGCCGTTGTCGTCGTCGGTCTCGACGTAGTCGTCGAGGTGCCCCGGCTGGGGGTCGCGCCCCAGCGCCGGGTCGTCGTACGCCGTGCCCGGGGCCGCGAGGTCGCGCAGGCCGCGGGCGGCGACCCCGGGCAGGAACAGCCCGGCCCCCACCAGCCAGTCGCCCTCCGCGGCCTCCTGGCCGAGCAGCCGCTGCTTGAGGCAGCTGGCGAAGACGTCGGAGACCGACTCGTTGAGCGCCCCGGACTGGCCCTCGTAGACGAGCCCGGCGGAGTGCTCGGTGACGGCGTGGGACAGCTCGTGGCCGAGGACGTCGACGGCCCGAGTCATCCGGCCGAAGACCCGACCGTCACCGTCACCGAAGACCAGCTGGGTGCCGTCCCAGAACGCGTTGGCGTAGTTGCGGCCGTAGTGGACGCTGAGGCTCACCGGGGCCCCGCGGTCGTCGTAGGAGTCGCGCCCGTAGACCTCCGAGAACAGCGCCAGGGACGCGGTGACTCCCGCGCCGGCCTCGTCGACGGCCTCGTCGCCGGTCGGCGGGTCGCCCGGGCGCAGGACCGGGCGACCAGGCAGGTCGGTGCCGCCCGCGGCGTCGTGCACGGTCCAGGCCGCCACCCCGACGAGCGCCCGCGGCGGAGGTGCCGGGGCAGTGGCCGCGCGTACGCCGCGGAGCCGGGCGTCCTCGGCGAGCGTGCCGGACCAGGTCGGCTCCGGAGCGGCCTCGGCGAGGTGCCGCAGGAGGTACGGCGGGACGAAGCCCCGGCAGCCGCGCGCCGCGAGGGCGAGGCGGGCGTCTGCGCTCGGGCGGGGCATGGCCCCACTGTGCCATCGCGGGCCGACACCACGGGGCGCTCGCGCGAGGTCAGCCGGCCGCAGGAGCCTCTCGATGCAGGCGGATGGCGGCCCGCCGCCTAGAATCGTCGGGGCCCCGTCGGGCCCCACTGAACTCCACCGGAAGTGACTCCCTCGCCCCATGTCTGAGACCAAGTCCGCGAACCTGCGCAACGTCGCGATCGTCGCACACGTCGACCACGGCAAGACCACCCTGGTCGACGCCATGCTCCGCCAGGCCGGCGCGTTCACCGAGCACGAGGCCGAGAGCGTGGCCGACCGGGTGATGGACTCCGGTGACCTCGAGCGCGAGAAGGGCATCACGATCCTCGCGAAGAACACCGCCATCCACTACAACGGACCGTCGGCGCCCGAGGGCATGACGATCAACATCATCGACACCCCCGGCCACGCCGACTTCGGCGGTGAGGTCGAGCGCGGCCTGTCGATGGTCGACGGCATCGTGCTGCTCGTCGACGCCTCCGAGGGCCCGCTGCCCCAGACCCGCTTCGTGCTGCGCAAGGCGCTGAACGCCGACATGCCGGTCGTGCTGGTCGTCAACAAGGTCGACCGCAACGACGCCCGGATCGCCGAGGTCGTCGACGAGACCTACGAGCTGTTCATGGACCTGCTCGACGACAGCCACAGCCAGGAGGCCCTGGACTTCCCGGTCGTCTACGCCTCGGGCAAGGCCGGCATCGCCAGCACCGAGCAGCCCGAGAACGGCACGCTGCCCGAGGGCAAGGACCTCGAGCCGCTGTTCCGCACCATCATGGACACGATCCCCGCGCCGGTCTACACCGAGGGCGCGCCGCTGCAGGCGCACGTCACCAACCTCGACGCCTCGCCGTTCCTCGGCCGGCTCGCGCTGGTCCGGATCCACGAGGGCACCCTGCGCAAGGGCCAGAACGTCGCGTGGATGCGCCGCGACGGGTCGGTCAAGAACGTCAAGATCACCGAGCTGCTGATCACCAAGGGCCTGGACCGCCAGCCCGGCGAGCAGGCCGGCCCCGGCGACATCGTCGCGATCGCCGGCATCCCGGACATCATGATCGGCGAGACCCTCGCCGACCCCGAGAACCCGGTCGCGCTGCCGCTCATCCACGTCGACGAGCCCGCGATCTCGATGACCATCGGCACCAACACCAGCCCGCTGGTCGGCCGCGAGAAGGGCTCGAAGGTGACTGCGCGCCTGGTCAAGGACCGCCTGGACGCCGAGCTGGTCGGCAACGTGTCGCTGCGCGTGCTCCCCACCGAGCGTCCCGACGCGTGGGAGGTCCAGGGCCGCGGCGAGCTGGCGCTGGCCATCCTGGTCGAGCAGATGCGCCGCGAGGGCTTCGAGCTGACCGTCGGCAAGCCGCAGGTGGTCACCAAGGAGATCGACGGCAAGGTCCACGAGCCGATCGAGCGGCTCACGATCGACGCCCCCGAGGAGTACCTCGGCGCGATCACCGAGCTGCTCGCCGCCCGCAAGGGCCGCATGGAGCAGATGAGCAACCACGGCACCGGCTGGGTGCGGATGGAGTTCATCGTCCCGGCCCGCGGCCTGATCGGCTTCCGCACCGAGTTCCTCACCGACACCCGCGGCACCGGCATCGCCCACCACATCTCCGAGGGCTACGAGAAGTGGGCCGGCGAGATCCGCTCGCGCAACAACGGCTCGCTGGTCGCCGACCGCAAGGGCGCGGCCACTGCGTACGCCATGACGTCGCTGCAGGAGCGCGGCGTGATGTTCGTGGAGCCGGCCACCGAGGTCTACGAGGGCATGATCGTCGGCGAGAACTCCCGCGCCGACGACATGGACGTCAACATCACCAAGGAGAAGCAGCAGACCAACATCCGGTCCGCCACCTCCGACAACTTCGAGAAGCTGATCCCGCCGAAGAAGCTGTCGCTGGAGCAGTGCCTGGAGTTCTGCCGCGAGGACGAGTGCGTGGAGGTCACCCCCGCCAACGTCCGGATCCGCAAGGTGATCCTCGACCAGAACGAGCGCGCCAAGATCGCCAGCCGCGCCCGCAAGGCCAACAAGTAGTAGCCCCCGACGGCGACCCGGCACTTCTGGTCGCCTGAACTCCGCCGACCCGGCGGTTCTGGTCGCTCCCCGCGACCAGAACCGCCGGGTCGAGGCGTTTCGGGCGACCAGACCTGCCGGGTCGGCGGTCGGGCCCGTTCCCCGGCGGCGGTGGCGGTGTCGAACAGGCGGTCAGGTGGTCAGGTGGTCAGGCGGGCGCCGGTGGCCGGGTCGAAGACGTGCACCCGGTCCGGGGTGGTGGTGATCCGCACCGTGGTGCCGCGGGCCAGGTCCAGGCGCCCCTCGACCCGGACCACCACCTGGCGCAGCAGGTCGTCGGTGGCGTCGACGGCCGGGGTGGCGTACAGGTAAGCGTCGGCGCCCAGCTCCTCGATGGCGGCGACCCGGACCGGATAGCCGGACTCGCCCTCGGGCACGATCCGCCACGACTCCGGGCGTACGCCGAGCGTCACCGCGCCGGAGGCGCTCGCCGCCGCGGTCCGGTCGATCGGCAGCTCGTAGCCGTCGACAGTGGCCATCCCGTCGCCGGCCGTCTTGGCCTCGAGCAGGTTCATCGCCGGTGAGCCGACGAACCCGGCGACGAACAGGTTGACCGGCCGGTCGTAGAGCGCCAGCGGGGTGTCGACCTGCTGCAGGACGCCGTCCTTCATCACCGCGACCCGGTCCCCCATCGTCATCGCCTCGACCTGGTCGTGGGTGACGTAGACGGTCGTGATGCCCAGCCGCTGCTGCAGGGACGCGATCTGGGTGCGGGTGGAGACCCGCAGCTTCGCGTCGAGGTTCGACAGCGGCTCGTCCATGCAGAAGACCTGCGGCTGGCGCACGATCGCCCGGCCCATCGCGACCCGCTGACGCTGGCCGCCCGAGAGCGCCTTCGGCTTGCGCTCCAGGTACGGCTCCAGGTCCAGCAGCCGGGCCGCCTCCAGCACCCGGGCGCGACGCTCCTCCTTGCCGACACCGGCGATCTTGAGCGCGAAGCCCATGTTGTCGGCGACGCTCATGTGCGGGTAGAGCGCGTAGTTCTGGAAGACCATCGCGATGTCGCGGTCCTTGGGCGGCATCTCGCTGACGTCGTCGTCGCCGATGAGCACCGAGCCGCTGGTCAGCTCCTCGAGCCCGGCGAGCATCCGCAGCGAGGTCGACTTCCCGCAGCCCGAGGGGCCGACCAGCACCATCAGCTCACCGTCCTCGATGAGCAGGTCCAGGTCGTCGACCGCGGGACGGTCGGCACCGGGGTAGATCCGTTCCGCGTGGTCGAAGCGCACCGAGGCCATCGCAGTCCTCTCGAGCGGCCACCAGGCGGTGGCGAGGGTCACAGTGCCGCCACCGTACGCCGCGCCTGCGACCGCGTCTAGTGGAAGCGCTCCCACAGATTCGATGCCCGACACCCGCCGCATTACGCCATGCGACA
The DNA here is from genome assembly GCF_003710085.1 of Nocardioides pantholopis. NCBI lineage: Bacteria > Bacillati > Actinomycetota > Actinomycetes > Propionibacteriales > Nocardioidaceae > Nocardioides > Nocardioides pantholopis. The sequence continues at coordinate 3,520,482 of NZ_CP033324.1, forward strand.
GCGGAACCGTTGACACCCGATGTGACGCATGTCATGTTGTGGACCTCAATGCGGTGGAAGCGCTCCCACTATCGGACCCGCGATCGCCGCCCCCGGCCCGATCCCCCGGCACGACCGTCCACACGGCAGGAGCGTTCCCGTGCAGAACTCATCCACCACCCCGCAGCAGCGGCCCCGCAGCCTGTCCCGGCGACTGCGCCGGGGCCTGGCCATCGGCGGCGTCGCCACCCTTCTCCTCGGGTTCACCGCCGCGTGCGGCGGAGGCGACTCCGAGGCCGACGACGGCAAGGTCACGCTGACCGTGGCCACCTTCAACGAGTTCGGCTATGAGGACCTGCTCAAGGAGTACATGGACCTCAACCCCGACATCAAGGTCGTGCAGAAGAAGACCGGGACCTGGGAGGAGCACCGCGACAACCTCTACACCAAGCTCGCCGCCGGCTCCGGGCTCTCCGACATCGAGGCGATCGAGGGCGACGGGATGCCCGCGATCCTGGAGGAGTCCGACGCCTTCGCCGATCTCAGCGACCCCGAGCTCGAGGACCGCTGGCTGGACTGGAAGACCGAGGCCGGCACCAACGCCGACGGCCAGCTGATCGGCTACGGCACCGACATCGGACCCGAGGGCATCTGCTACCGCGCCGACCTGTTCGAGAAGGCCGGGCTGCCGACCGACCGCGAGCAGGTCGCCTCGCTCTTCGAGAGCTGGGACAGCTACTTCGCGACCGGCAAGGAGTTCGTCAAGGCGATGCCGGACACCGCCTGGTACGACTCCTCCAAGGGCACCAGCCAGGCCATGATCAACCAGCTCGAGTTCCCCTTCGAGGACGAGGACAACAACGTCGTCGCCCTGGAGAACCCCGAGGTCAAGCGGGTCTTCGACACCGTGACCGAGATGCAGGGGGCGGGCCTGGCGACCAACCTCGACCAGTGGTCCAACGACTGGGTCGCCGCCTTCCAGAAGGACGGGTTCGCCACGATGGCCTGCCCCGGCTGGATGCTCGGCGTGATCGAGGGCAACGCCGAGGGCGTCCAGGGCTGGGACATCGCGAACGCCTTCCCCGGCGGCGCCGGCAACTGGGGCGGCTCGTTCCTCACCGTCCCCACCCAGTCCGAGCACCCGGAGGAGGCCAAGAAGCTCGCGGCCTGGCTCACGGCGCCGGAGCAGCAGATCAAGGCGTTCACCGCCAAGGGCACCTTCCCGAGCCAGCAGTCCGCCCTGGAGGACCCGGTCCTGCTGGAGTCCACCAACGACTTCTTCAACAACGCGCCGACCGGCCAGATCCTCTCCGACCGCGCCCAGGCGGTGACGATGCAGCCCTACAAGGGTCCGAAGTACGCCGACATCATCACGGCGTTCCAGGCGGCGATCCTGCGCGTCGACGAGGGACAGGAGACCCCGGACGAGGCCTGGGAGTCCTTCTCGGCCGACGTCGAGCGGATCGGCTGACGGCGCCCGGATCGGCTGACGGCGCCCGGGCCAGACCATGACCCTCCATCCCCCTCCAGCCCCCGCCGGGGACGTCACCGCCTCGACGTCCCCGGCGGGGCCTCCCGCCGAGACCCGGCCCCGCCGCCCCCGGCTCACCGCACGCCAGCGCCTCGCGCGGTGGGACGTCCGGCTCTCGCCGTACCTCTACATCTCGCCGTTCTTCGTCCTCTTCGCGCTGGTCGGGATCTTCCCGCTCGTCTACACCGGCTACGTCTCGGTGCACGAGTGGAGCCTGATCGGCGGGAAGGGCGAGTTCGTCGGGCTGGACAACTACCGCTCGGTCTTCGAGGACCGCTACTTCTGGGGTGCGCTGCGCAACACGCTGAGCATCTTCGTGCTCTCCTCGATCCCCCAGGTGGTCATCGCGCTGGCCCTCGCCGGGCTCCTGGACACCGCGCTGCGCGGGCGGACCTGGTGGCGGATGAGCATCCTGATCCCGTTCGTCGTCGCCCCGGCCGCTGTCACCCTGATCTTCGGCAACCTCTTCGGTGACCGGTACGGCCTGGTCAACGCCGCGCTCGACCTCGTCGGCATCGACGCGATCGCCTGGCACGTCGACACCCTCGCCAGCCACGTCGCGATCGCGACGATGGTCAACTGGCGCTGGACCGGCTACAACGCGCTGATCCTGCTCGCCGCGATGCAGGCGGTCCCCCGCGACCTCTACGAGTCCGCGGAGATCGACGGCGCCAGCCGGGTCCGCCAGTTCGTCTCGGTGACGGTGCCGATGATCCGCCCCACCGTCATCTTCGTCGTGATCACCTCCACGATCGGCGGACTGCAGATCTTCACCGAGCCCCGACTCTTCGACAACGTCGGCCTCGGTGGCTCGGACCGGCAGTGGCAGACGATCACGCTCTACCTGTGGGAGCTGGGCTGGCGGCTGCGCAACCTCGGCACCGCCGCCGCGGTCGCCTGGCTGCTGTTCCTGCTCATCGTGATCATCGCCATCGTCAACCTGGTGCTCTCCCAGCGCATCGGGGCCGGCAGTCGCACTCGCACTCCGGGGCGAACCCTGGGGCGTACCCGAGGAGGCACCCCGTGAACCGCCGCCCCGGATTCGTCGTCTACGGCCTGCTCACCGCGTTCGTGATCGGCTCGGTCGGGCCGCTGTACTGGTCGCTGATCATCGGCTCGCACACCAAGTCGGTCGTCAACGAGCGGGTGCCCCCGCTGCTGCCCGGCGGGCACTTCTTCGCCAACGCGGGCCGCGTCTTCGAGACCGTCGACTTCTGGAAGGCGCTCGGCAACAGCCTGCTGGTCTCGACCGTGTGCGCGACCTCGGTGGTCTTCTTCTGCACGCTGGCCGGCTACGCCTTCGCCAAGCTCCGCTTCCGGGGCCGCAACTGGCTGATGGTCTTCGTGGTCGCCACGATGGCGGTGCCGACCCAGCTCGGGGTGATCCCGCTGTTCATCCAGATGGCCGAGCTCGGCTGGACCGGGCACGTGTGGGCGGTCATGGTGCCCACCCTGGTCACGGCGTTCGGGGTGTTCTTCATGCGCCAGTACCTCGTCGACGCGATCCCCGACGAGCTGATCGAGGCGGCCCGCGTCGACGGGTGCTCGATGATCCGGACCTTCTGGAACGTCGCGGTGCCGGCCGCCCGGCCCGCTGCCGCCATCTTGTGGCTGTTCACGTTCATGACCGTGTGGACCGACTTCTTCTGGCCGATGATCGCGCTGCCGGCCACCAACCCCACGGTCCAGATCGCCCTCCAGCAGCTCCAGAGCGGCTACTACGTCGACTACAGCCTGGTCCTGGCCGCCGCCGTGCTCTCGACGATCCCGCTGCTCGTCCTGTTCGTCCTCACCGGCCGACAGCTGGTCGCCGGCATCATGCAAGGAGCAGTGAAGGGATGACCTTCCTCGACACGCCCGCCCAGGCCACCACCGCCGCGGTCTTCCCACCCGACTTCCTCTGGGGCGCCTCGACCGCGGCGTACCAGATCGAGGGGGCGGTGGCCGAGGACGGCCGGAGCCCCTCGATCTGGGACACCTTCGCCCGGGTCCCCGGCGCGGTCGTGAACGGCGACAGCGGCGAGGTCGCCTGCGACCACTACCACCGGATGCCCGAGGACGTCGCGCTGATGCGGTCGCTCAACCTCGGCGGCTACCGGTTCTCGGTGGCCTGGCCGCGGGTCCGCCCGGACGGCGGGCCGGTCAACCAGACCGGGCTGGACTTCTACCGGCGGCTGGTCGACGAGCTGCTCGGCGCCGGCATCCGCCCGTGGCTGACGCTCTACCACTGGGACCTCCCCCAGAGTCTCGAGGACGCCGGCGGCTGGACCTCGCGGGACACCGCGTACCGCTTCGCCGAGTACGCCCTGAGCGTGTACGACGCGCTCGGCGACCGGGTGCCGGTGTGGACCACGCTCAACGAGCCGTGGTGCTCGGCGTTCCTCGGCTACACCGGCGGCCAGCACGCGCCGGGCCGGCAGGAGGGGGCCGCCGGACTGGTGGCCGCCCACCACCTGCTGCTCGGCCACGGCCTGGTCGTCGACGAGCTGCGCCGCCGCGGCACGACCGCCGACCTCGGGATCACCCTCAACCTCACCGTCGCGGACCCGCACGACCCCGAGGACCCCCGCGACCGGGATGCCGCGCGGCGCATCGACGCGCTGCACAACCGGCTCTTCCTCGACCCGGTGCTCAGCGGCCGCTACCCCGCCGACCTGCTCGGCGACACCGAGGACCTCACCTGGAACGGACGCGGCTGGCAGGCAGTCGTCCACGACGGCGACCTGCGGCTGATCGGCACGCCGCTGGACCTGCTCGGCGTGAACTACTACAAGGGCGACTCGGTCTCGGCCCACCCCGACCCCGCCGCCGGCACCCCGCACGCCGGGCTCGCGACCCGCCCGACCAGCACGCCGTTCGTGGGCTGCGAGGACGTGACCTTCCCCAGCCGGGGACTGCCGGTCACCGACATGGGCTGGGAGGTGCAGCCGGAGGGGCTGACCCGGCTGCTGCGCCGCCTGGACGCCGACTACGACGTCCCGCCGATCCACATCACCGAGAACGGGTCGGCCTACGACGACGTGGTCGGCCCGGACGGCCGGGTCGACGACCCGGGCCGGGTGGCCTACCTGGAGAGCCACCTGCGCTCGGTGCACGCGGCGATCCGGGCCGGCGTCGACGTCCGGGGCTACTTCGCGTGGTCGCTGCTGGACAATTTCGAGTGGGCGTGGGGCTACGGCCAGCGGTTCGGGCTCGTGCACGTCGACTACGACACCCAGGCGCGCACCCCGAAGACCAGCGCGCTGGTCTACGCCGATATCGCCGCGACCGGGCGGCTCGGGGGTGGATAGGTTGACGCCCGTGAACGGCACGCGGCCCGGACCCGGGGGCTCTCCCACGCTCGACGAGGTCGCCCGACTGGCCGGCGTCTCGCGGGCCACCGCGTCGCGCGCGATCAACGGCGGCAACCGGGTCAGCCCGACCGCCCAGGCCGCTGTGGACGCCGCCGTCCACAGCCTCGGCTACACCCCGAACCCGGCCGCCCGCAGCCTGGTGACCCGGCGTACCGACTCCGTCGCGCTGGTCGTCCCCGAGCCCGACGACCGGCTGTTCAACGACCCGTTCTTCGCGCGCACCCTGCGCGGGGTGACCCGGGTCCTCGCCGAGCGGGACCTCCAGCTGGTGCTGCTCCTGGCCCGCCCGGGCGAGGAGGAGCAGCGAATGCTGCGCTACCTGCGCAACCGGCACATCGACGGCGCCATCGTGGTCTCCCACCACCGCAGCGACAGCCTCGCCGACCACCTGGCCGCGCTGGACCTGCCGTGCGCGTTCGTCGGCCGGCCGTGGACCAGCGCCGACAAGGTCGCCTACGTCGACACCGACAACGTCGCGGGCGGCCGGGCGGCCACCGAGGCGCTGATCGAGCGCGGCTGCCGCCGGATCGGCACCATCGCCGGGCCCGCCGACATGACGGCGGGGGTGGACCGCCTCGAGGGCTGGTACGCCGCGCTGCGGCAGGCCGGACTCAGCGACGCGGCCGTCGAGCACGCGGACTTCACCGAGGAGGGCGGGGCGCTGGCGGCGACCGCACTGCTCGGGCGGCATCCCGACCTGGACGGGCTGGTGGTCGCCTCGGACCTGATGGCCGCCGGGGCGCTGGGCGTCCTCGCGGCGAGCGGGCGCCGGGTGCCCGACGACGTCGCGGTCGTCGGGTACGACGACCTGGGGGTCGCCGAGCGCACCACCCCGCCGCTCACCACGGTCCGCAACCCCATCGGCGAGATGGCCGAGCAGGCCACCCGGCTGCTGCTGGAGCAGATCGAGGGCGGCCGCACCGGCCGCGCGATGCGGGTGGTCTTCCCGCCGGCGCTGGTCCGCCGCGAGAGCGCCTGACCCCGGCCAGCCGCGGGGGGCGATTCGTGCCCGCCGGGGGCGACCGGGATGATGGGGCCGTGCGTCCCGACCGCGTCGATACCTGGCTGCGCTGGTCGCGCGGCTGCGTGGTCGCTGCGGTCGCGCTGGCCACGGGCCTGGTCGCGCACGTCTCCGCCGGGGGCGGGCTGCCCTCGGCGCCCTGGCTGGCGGCCCTTCTCCTCGCCATCGCGGCGGTCTGCGCCCACGCGCTGCGCCGTCCGGCGAGCACGACGCGGGTGGTCGCGCTGGTCGCCGGCGGCCAGATGGCCGGCCACCTGGTCCTGACCGCTCTGGCCGGCCACGGCGGGGACCACCCCCAGGCTGCCGCGCCGCTCCCCCGCCCGGAGCCGGCGCCGATGGTCGGGGCCGGCGAACGCCGCGGCAGCCTCTACGACCTCACGATCGGCTCCCGCCCCGACGACCTCGCCACCCAGCAGCCGGCCCTGCCGCACTGGGTGACCCACCTGGTCGAGGACCTCACCGGCGCCAACGCGCTGATGGCCCTGGCCCACCTCGCGGCCGCCGCGGCCCTCGGCTGGTGGCTGGCCCGCGGCGAGCACGCGCTGTGGACCCTGCTCTGCCTGACCGGCGCCGAGGCCCGCGCCTTCCCCGCGCGGCTGCGCGCCGCGGCAGCGCTGGTGGGCGCGGCCCCGGCCGCCCTGCTCGTCTGGGTCGCCGCCCGCCTCGGCGCGCGCCCGACGGCGTACGCCGACGACCGTCGCGAGACCCGGTGGCACCACGACGTGCTGCCGCGGGTGGTGGGCCGGCGCGGCCCGCCGGTGCCGGCCTGCTGAACCTGAGCTGAGCCGACATCCGTCGCCCGAGGTCCGCACGAACGGACCGGGCACCCCGAGAGGAACCACCATGAACACGTCCATCCTGCCCACCCGCCGCACCGCCCGCCGTACCGTCCGGGCCCTCGCCGCCGCCGCCGTCGCCACCGCCCTGCTGGCCGGCTGCGGAGACGACTCCGGCTCCGAGTCCGCCGACCCCACGCCGAGCCCGACGGAGTCCTCCAGCGCGCCGAGCGCGCCGGCCTCGGAGCCGACCGAGTCCACCGAGCCCGCCGAGCCCGAGGGCGCGACCTTCGCGATCAAGGTCACCGGCGACAAGATCACCCCGAACGGCGAGCTGATCGACCTGGCCAAGGGCGAGCCGCTGACCCTGACCATCGACAGCGACCGGGCCGGTGAGCTGCACGTGCACGCCAAGCCCGAGCAGTTCGTCGAGTTCGACGCCGGCACCTCCACCCACGAGCTGGTCATCGACACCCCGGGCGTCGCGGAGATCGAGGAGCACGACAGCGGCATCGTGATCGCGCAGCTCCAGGTGAAGTGAGCGGCGCGATGCCTCTCGAGCACGGGATCTCCGCCCACGGGCTCGGCGGGGGCAGCGACCTGCCGATCCCGGCGGAGTTCGCGATCGCCGGAGGGACCGCCGCGCTGACGGTGTCCTTCGCGGTCCTGCTGATCGCGTGGCGCCACCCCCGCTTCACCAGCGCCCGCGGGCGCCCGGTGCCGGGATGGCTGGTCTCGATCGTCGAGAGCACCGCCTTCGCGGTGGTGCTGCGAGCGCTCGGGCTGGTGCTGCTCGGCTACTTCGGCTGGGCGGCGCTGGCCGGCCAGGACCTGGTCATCAACCCGGTCCTCGGCGTCTTCTACGTCTGGATCTGGGTCGGCATCGTCCCGTTCTCGCTGCTGTTCGGTCCGGCGTTCAAGGCGATCAGCCCGGCCCGGACCCTGCACCTGCTGCTGGCGAAGGCGATGCGGGTCGACCCCCGCCAGGGGGTCCTGGAGTTCCCGGCCCGGCTGGGCTACTGGCCGGCGGCGATCGGGCTGTTCGCGTTCGTGTGGATGGAGCTGGTCTACGCCTACTCCACCGAGCTGGCCTCGGTGCGGTTCTGGTTCGCGGCGTACCTCGCGATCATGCTGGTCGGCGGGGCGCTGTTCGGCAGCCGCTGGCTGGAGCGGGCCGACCCGTTCGAGGTCTACTCCACGCTGGTCGGGCACCTCTCGGTCTGGGGGCGCGACGAGGACGGCCGGCTGGTCTGGATGAACCCGATGCGCAACCTCACCCGGATCCGGCCCGAGGCCGGCCTGGTGGCGGTGGTCGCCGTGCTGCTCGGCTCCACGGCGTACGACAGCTTCCGCGACTCCAACTGGTGGCTGCGCAAGACCCAGTTCCTGGAGCGGGGCGAGGTCACGGCGCTGAGCACCCTGGCCCTGCTGGCGACGGTGCTGATCGTGGGCGTGACGTTCGCGCTGGCGACGATGGCCACCGGGACCGACGACCGGACGCCGCGCCGGAGCCTGCCGGCGGTGTTCGCGCACTCGTTGGTGCCGATCATCATCGGCTACATGGTCGCCCACTACCTGACCTACTTCGTCGAGGTCGGGCAGCAGACCCTGATCCAGGCCAGCGACCCGCTCTCCAACGGGTCGAACCTGCTCGGGACCGGGGACTGGCAGGTCAACTACTGGCTGTCCTACCACCCCACACTGCTGGCGACGATCAAGGTGCTGGCGATCGTGGTCGGCCACGTCCTCGGATGCGTGGCGGCCCACGACAAGGCGATCGCGGTGCTGCCGCGGCGCCACCACGTGACCGGTCAGCTGCCGCTGCTGGCGGCGATGGTGCTCTACACCTTCAGCGGGCTGTACCTGCTCTTCGGGGTGTAGCCGCGGGGCAGCGGGCCCGAGTGCCCGCTGCCCCGCGGTCTCAGCCGAACCGGCCCGAGATGTAGTCCTCGGTGCGCTGGTCGTAGGGGTTGGAGAAGATCTGGCCGGTCCGGTCGAACTCGACCAGGAGCCCGGTGCGGTTGCCGGTCGTCTCGTCGGGCCGCGCGGTGAAGAACGCCGTGCGGTCCGACACCCGGGCCGCCTGCTGCATGTTGTGGGTGACGATGATGATCGTGTAGTCCTCGCGCATCTGCAGCATCAGGTCCTCGATGCGCGAGGTGGCGATCGGGTCCAGGGCCGAGCAGGGCTCGTCCATCAAGATCACGTCCGGCTTCGTGGCGATGGTCCGGGCGATGCACAGCCGCTGCTGCTGGCCGCCGGAGAGGCCGTACGCCGACTGCTTGAGCTTGTCCTTGACCTCGTCCCAGAGGGCGGCGCCGCGCAGGGCCTCCTCCACCAGGTCGTCCATGCTGGCGACCTTCATCCCGGTCACCCGGGGGCCGTAGGCGACGTTGTCGTAGATCGACTTCGGGAACGGGTTCGGCTTCTGGAAGACCATGCCGACGTGGGTGCGTACGGCGATCGGGTCGACGCCGCGGGCGTAGATGTTCTGCCCGTGGTAGGTGACCTCCCCCTCGACCCGGGCCCCGGGGACCAGGTCGTTCATCCGGTTCAGGCAGCGCAGCACCGTCGACTTGCCGCACCCCGACGGCCCGATCAGCGCGGTGATCTCGTGGCGGCCGAAGGAGAGGTTCACGTCGTGGACGGCGTGGAAGTCGCCGTAGTGGACGTTGAGGCCGAAGGCCTCCATCACCGGGTCCGGCGGCGCCGGGGGCAGCTGCCGGTCGGTCTCCTGGTGGACGATGGGAGCGCTGTCGACCTCGGCCGCGGTGCGGACGCCGGCGGTGGCGGTGGCGGGACGGGTGGTCATGTGGTGACTCCTCACCAGGTTCGCTGGAACTTGTTGCGGATGAAGATGGCCAGCCCGTTGAGGAGCAGGATCATCGCCAGCAGCACGACGATCGCCGCGGAGGCCGCCTGCTGGAACTCCTCTTGGGAGTTGGAGCTCAACGAGAAGATCTGGATGGGCAGGGCGGTCACCGCGCTGCCCAGGCCGTCGGGGTCGAAGCGGACCGCGCCCGCGATGCCGAGCAGCAGCAGCGGCGCGGCCTCGCCGATCGCCCGGGACAGCCCGAGGATCGTGCCGGTCGCGATGCCGGGCACCGCGGAGGGCAGCGTCTGGCGCCAGGTGGTCTGCCACCGGGTCGCGCCGAGCGCCAGGGACGCCTCGCGGATCTCCCGCGGCACGGCCCGGACGGCCTCGCGGGTGGTGATGATGATGACCGGCAGGATCAGCAGCGCGAGCGCGATCGCGCCGCCCAGCACGATGCCCTTGCGCTCGTACCCCAGCAGCGCCATCACCGCGACGGCGAGCAGGCCGTAGACGATCGACGGCACGGCGGCGAGGTTCTGGAGATTGACCTCGATGAACCGGTTCCACCACCGGCGGCCGTCGGCGAACTCCTCGAGGTGCAGGGCCGCGGCGATGCCGAGCGGTACGGCGAGCACGGCAGTGGTCACCATCAGCCAGACGGTGCCGAGGATGCCGGCGCGGAAGCCGGTCTCGGCCGGGCGGATCACCGAGTCGTAGCGGGTGACCAGGTTGGCGTCGAAGCGGGGCGCCCCGTGGATGGCGGTGTCGACGATGAGGACGATCAGGACCATCACGCCGAAGAACAGCGAGAACCACAGCGCCCCGAGGAAGAGGATCGAGGTGGGTGTGCGGTCCTTGCTCCTCCCGGTCGCGATGGTGCTCCGGGTGACCTCCCGCGCGGTGGCGGCGGCGATGGACATCAGTAGACCTGCCTGAAGCGACGGACGATCGAGATGCTGACGACGTTGATGACCAGGGTGATCACGAACAGCAGCAGCCCGACCGCGAAGAGGGTGTTGTACGACGTGGAGCCGACCGGGTTCTCGCCCTGCGCGGTCTGGGCGATGAACCCCGTCATCGTCTGCATCCCCTCGCGCGGGTCGAGGGAGAGGTTGCGCTGGGCGCCGGCGGCGAGGGCGACGATCATCGTCTCCCCGACCGCGCGGGACATGCCGAGCACGATCGCGGCCGCGACGCCGGAGAGCGCGGCCGGCAGGACCACCCGCAGGGTGGTCTGCATCCGGTTGGCGCCCAGCGCGAGCGAGCCGTGCCGCAGCGCCTGCGGGACCGCGCTCAGCGCGTCCTCGGCGAGCGAGGCGATGGTCGGGATGATCATCACGCCGAGCACCAGCCCGGCCGAGAGGGCGTTGGTGAAGCCGACGTCGATGTTCAGCAGGCCCTGGAGCAGGGTCGGGGTCACGAACGAGATCGCGAAGAACCCGTAGACGACCGACGGGACGCCGGCGAGGAGCTCGACCGCGGGCTTGAGCGAGCGACGCATCCGCGGGGAGGCGTACTCCGAGAGGTACATCGCGGCGCCGAGACCGAGCGGGACGGCGACCGCGAGGGCGATCGCGGTCACCATGAACGTCGCGCCGACCAGCGGCAGCACGGCGTACTTGCCCTCGGTGGTGAAGAAGTCGCCGAGGGGGACCTCTTCGAAGAACCCGATCACGGGCTGGATGAGGGCCCCGAGGATGCCGACGGTGATGGCCACCGAGACGAGCGCCGAGAGCAGCAGGACGCCCTTGATGGCGGTCTCGCCCGGGCGGGATCGGGCGCGGAGGTTGACGGGTTGGGCGGGCCGGCCCGCCCCGACGGGGGGCGGGCCGGCGCCGATGCTGCCGGTGGTGCCGGTGCTCATGGGGTGGGGCGCCTCAGCCGGTGATCGACTCGAGGTCGGCCGTGGTCTTCGCGTCCAGCTCCTCGCTCAGCGGGATGAACTTCGCGGCCTCGGCGATCGTGTCGAGGTTCTCGATGTAGAAGTCCGTGTACTCCCGGACCGCGGCGTCGTCCTGGTAGGACGCGTTGTTGACGTAGATGAACAGCGGGCGAGCCAGCGGGGTGTACTCGCCGGCCTGCGCGGTCTCGGCCGACGGCTCGACGCAGCCGTTGCCGTCGTCGATGGCGAGCGCCTTCAGCTTCTCGGCGTTCTCCTCGAAGTAGGTGTAGCCGAAGTAGCCGGTCCCGCCCGGGGTACCGGCGACGCCCTGCACCAGGACGTTGTCGTCCTCCGAGGCCTCGTAGTCGGTGCGGGTGGTCTCGGACTCGTCGGCGATGACGTCGGCGGCCAGGTAGTCGTAGGTGCCCGAGTCGGCGCCGGGCCCGAACAGCGCGATCTTCTGGTCGGGGAAGCTCGGGTCGAGGTCCTTCCAGTTCGTCACCGTCGAGTCGGGCGCCCAGAGCTTGACCAGCTGCTCGGTGGTCAGGCAGTCGACCGCGAGGTCGGGGTGGACGACGACCGTGAGCGCGTCGGTGGCGACCTGGAGCTCGGTGAACTCCACGCCGTTCTCCTCGCACACCGGGACCTCCTCGTCGGCCTTGATCGGGCGCGAGGCGGCGGAGATGTCGGTCTCGCCGACGCAGAACTTCTCGAACCCGCCGCCGGTGCCGGAGGACCCGACGGTGACCCGGATGTCGGGGTTCTCCTCGGTGAGGAGCTCGTAGGCGGCGTTGCTCATGGGGAAGACGGTGGAGGAGCCGTCGACGGCGACGGTGCCGCCGGTGTTCTCGCCGGCATCGCTGTTGCCGCCGCAGGCGGACAGGGCCAGGGCGAGCGCGGCGACGCCGGGGACGACTGCCCGGCGCAGTGGAGTGAGGTTCACGTCGTGCCTCTCAGGTGACGGTGGCCGCCCTTGCGGCCTGCAGGTCTGCTTGTTTCGACACCTGGAAGGTAGGAGTGCGCGGTGACGCCGAGACCGGCGTTCTCTGAACGGAACGTGAACAACGGCAGGCGAACCCCGCACGCGTACGCCGACCCGGCAGTTCTGGTCGCTGAAATGACGCCGACCCGGCACCTCTGGTCGCCGTACGCGACCAGAAGTGCCGGGTCGCGCGGGTTGAGATGACCAGAAGTGCCGGGTCGCGCTGGGTGGACCGACCAGAAGTGCCGGGTCAGCCCTTGAGCAGGCTGCGGGCCATCACGATCCGCTGGACCTGGTTGGTGCCCTCGTAGATCTGGGTGATCTTGGCGTCGCGCATCATCCGCTCGACCGGGAAGTCCTGGGTGTAGCCGTAGCCGCCGAGGAGCTGGACGGCGTCGGTGGTGACCTCCATGGCCACGTCGGAGGCGAAGCACTTGGCAGCGGCGCCGAAGAAGCCCAGGTCCGCGTCGTCGCGCTCGGACTTCGCAGCCGCGACGTAGACCATCTGGCGAGCGGTCTCGACCTTCATCGCCATGTCCGCGAGCATGAACTGCAGGCCCTGGAAGTCCGCGATCCGCTTGCCGAACTGCTTGCGCTCCTTGACGTAGCCGACTGCGAAGTCCAGGGCACCCTGGGCGATGCCGACGGCCTGGGCGCCGATCGTGACCCGAGTGTGGTCGAGCGTGCGCAGCGCCAGCTTCAGGCCGGTGCCGGGCTCGCCGATCATCCGGTCGCCGGGGATCCGGACGTTGTCGAAGAGCAGCTCGCGGGTGGGCGAGCCCTTGATCCCGAGCTTGCGCTCCTTCTCGCCGAAGGTGAACCCGGCGTCGGACTTCTCCACGATGAACGCCGAGACGTTCCGGCCGCGGGCGCCCTCGGGGTCGGTGACCGCGAGCACCGTGTAGTACTCCGAGACGCCGGCGTTGGTGATCCAGGACTTCTGGCCGTTGAGGATCCAGTCGTCGCCGTCCCGGCGGGCCCGGGTCTTCATCGCGGCGGTGTCGGAGCCGGCGTCGCGCTCGGAGAGGCCGTAGGAGAAGCCGCCCTCGCCGCGGGCGAGCGGGGTGAGGTAGCGCTTCTTGAGGTCCTCGCCGCCGCCGAGGATCAGCGGCATCGAGCCGAGCTTGTTGACCGCCGGGATCAGCGAGGCCGACGCGTCGACGCGGGCGACCTCCTCGATGACGATGCAGGTGGCCAGCGCGTCCGCGCCGACGCCGTCGTACTCCTCCGCGACGTGCGGGGCGTGGAAGTCCGAGGCGATCAGCGCGTCCTGGGCCTCCTGGGGGTAGCGCATCTCGGCGTCCACCGCGGCGGCGTACGGCGCGATCTTGGCCTCGGCGACCTGCCGCACGGCCTCGCGCAGACCCTCGTGGTCCTCGGAGAGGCGGTACAGGTCGAAGTCGGGGTTGCTCACGTCTGGTCCTTCTCGAGTGGGTCGGTCAGTAGGTGTAGAAGCCGCGGCCGGTCTTGCGGCCGAGCAGACCGGCGTCGACCATCCGGTTGAGCAGCGGCGGGGCGGCGTACAGCGGCTCCTTGAACTCCTCGTAGAGCGACTCCGCGACGGCCTTGGTGGTGTCGAGGCCGATCAGGTCGGCGAGCGCGAGGGGGCCCTGCGGGTGCGCGGCACCCATCACCAGGCCGCGGTCGATGTCCTCGGCGGTGGCGTAGCCGGACTCGAACATCCGGATCGCGGAGAGCACGAACGGGATCAGCAGCGCGTTGACGACGAAGCCGGCGCGGTCCTGGCAGTCGATGGCCTGCTTGTCCAGGCGGCCCTCGACGAACGCGCGGGCGCGGGCGGTGACCTCGGGAGCGGTCAGCAGCGAGGGCACCAGCTCGACGAGCGGCAGCACCGGCACCGGGTTGAAGAAGTGGATCCCGATGACGTTCTGCGGGCGGGTGGTGGCCACGCCGAGCTTCATGATCGGGATCGAGGAGGTGTTCGAGGCGAGGATCGCGTCGGGGCTGGCGACGATCCGGTCCAGCTCCTTGAACAGCGAGACCTTGGCGTCCTCGTCCTCGACGATGGCCTCGATGACCAGGTCGCGGTCGATGAGGTCCTCCAGCGAGGTCACCACCCGGATCCGGGCGAGCACGTCGGCGGCGGAGTCGATCTTGCCCTTGGCCTCGGCCCGGGACAGCGACTTCTCCAGCCGGCCGCGACCCGCGGCGGCGGCGGCGTCGCTGGACTCCACGACGACCACGTCCGAGCCGGACCGCGCGCTCACCTCCGCGATGCCCGCACCCATGAGCCCACATCCGACGACGCCGACGTTCTGCACTGGTTGTCTCCTCGCGTTGATACTGGATACCTTGATTACGGTACTCAGTACCAGAGGATACGACCACCCCGCCCAGGACGGAGCACGATGGCCAGCACGCGGGACCGGATCGTCGAGGCGGCGTTCACGCTCTTCGAGGAGCGCGGCTTCGAGGAGACCACCGTCGACGACGTCGCGGAGCGCGCCGGGGTCGGCCGGACGACGTTCTTCCGCGCCTTCGGGTCCAAGGAGGACGTGATCTTCCCCGACCACGCCCGGCTGCTCGCCGCGGTCAGCGACCGGCTCGCGACCGGCACCGCCGGCACCGCACTGGTCGCGGTCACCGAGGCCTCCCGGATCGTGCTCCAGCACTACCTGGCCGAGGGCACCCGAGCCCGCACCCGCTACCGGCTGACCCGCAGCGTCCCCGCGCTGCGGGCCCGCGAGATCGCCGGCCAGCTGCAGTACCAGCGCGCGTTCCGCACCTACCTGCACGCCTGGATGGGCGGTACGCCGGCCACGGCGCTGCGGGCGGAGCTGATGGCGAACGTCGTGGTCACCGCGCACAACCACGTGCTGCGCAGCTGGCTGCGGGGCGAGACCACGTCACCGGCGGAGGCCGAGGCGGACTTCGACCGGGCGATGGCCGAGGCCGTCGCGGTCCTCGACCCCGGCCCTGGCGGCCTTGGCAGCCCAAGTGGCACCGGCGCGGACACGGCTGTCGTCGTGCTGCGCACCACCCGCCCGCTCGAGGAGCTGCTCCCCGAGCTGCGGGCCGTGACCGAGCGACCTGGCCGCATCTCCCCCGAGGAGAAGGGCTGAGCTCCGACGGCCGGCCCGGCCGCCCGGCGCTCAGCCCGGTGCGACTGCGACTGCTGCTGGCCACGCTCGCGCTGCTGACCACCGTGACAGCGGTGGTCAGCAGCCTCGGCGCGCCGCTGGTGCCGGCGCTCGCCACGGAGCTCGGCGTACCGCTCGAGGACGCGCAGTGGTCGCTGACCGCGACCCTGCTCGCCGGCGTGGTGAGTACGCCGCTGGTCGGCCGGCTCGGCACCGGACGGCTGCGCCGCCCCGTGGTCGTCGGCGGGCTGGTGCTGGTCACCCTCGGCACCGTCCTGGCCGCCGTTGCTCCCGGGCTCGGCCTGCTGGTCGCGGGCCGGGCGCTGCAGGGTCTCGGCCTCTCCCTGGTGCCGCTGGCGCTTGCTGTTGCGCGCGACGTCGTCCCAGCGCACCGGCTGCCCGGCGTGGTCGCCACGCTGTCGGTGACCACGGTGGCCGGCGCCGGGCTCGGCTATCCGCTGACCTCCGCGGTCGCCGGAGCGGGCGGCATCGCGGCCGCGTTCTGGCTCGGCACCGGGCTCACCGCCGCGACCCTGCTGCTGGTCCTCGCGGTGCTGCCGCGCGACACCGGCGCCCCGCCCGCGCCGGTGGACTGGCTCGGCGCCGGCCTCAGCGGGCTCGGGCTGCTCGGCGTACTGCTGGCGGTCAGCCGGGGCGAGATCTGGGGCTGGGCGGCGCCGACGACGCTGGGGTCCGCGGGCCTCGGCCTGCTCCTGATGGCGGCGTTCGTGCGTCGCACCCTCGCGGTCCGGCATCCCCTGGTCGACCTGCGGCTGGGAATCCGGCCGGGCGTGGCCGCGCCCAACCTGGTCGCGTTCGTCGCCGGCGTCGGCATGTACAGCATGCTCACCCTGGTGGTGGTCGTCGTGCAGACCGGCGACAGCGGCGGAGCCGACTGGGGGCTGGGCCGCTCGGTGGCCGTGGCCGGCTGGGTGCTGGTGCCGTACGCGGTGCTGAGCGTGCTGGGCAACCAGGCCGCCCGCGCCGTCGCGCGCCGGTTCGGCACCGCCGCGCTGCTGCCGACCGGATGCCTGCTCTTCCTCGCCGCCACCCTGCTGCTGGCCGTGCGGCACGACTCGCTCGCCGAGGTGCTGGTGGCGATGGGCGTGGGCGGGCTGGGCAGCGGCTTCACGTTCTCCTCGCTCGCCGCGCTCATGGTGCCGCACCTGCCGCCGCACGAGACCGGCAGCGCGCTCGCGCTCAACCAGGTGCTGCGCTCGCTGGGCTTCACCGTCGGCAGCGCGGCCTCGGTGACCCTGATGCACCTGTTCGGCGGGGTCGGCGAGACCGGCTTCCGCAGCGCCCTGCTCGTCGTCGCCGGCGTCTGGGTCCTCGCCGCCCTGGCGAGCTGGTGGCTGGGCCGCCGTACGCCGGGGGCGCTCGCCGTCGGCTGACGGCACGGGGCGGCTCAGGCCGGCTCGCCCACGACCACCCGGGGCCGGCGCAGCTCGGGCACCAGCGCCACCAGGCCGAGGACCGGCAGCGCCGCCAGGACCACGAAGCTCCACGGGATGCCGACCACGCCGCCCAGCCCGCCGACCACTGCAGAGCCGACCGAGCCGCCGACCAGGAACAGCAGCGTCGCCACGCCGAGCGCGACGCCACGGACGTCGGCGTGCACCGCGTCGCCGACGGCCGCCATCAGCGAGGGCTGGCCCAGGCTGAAGGCCAGCGTGACGGCGACGACCGCGAGGCCGACCAGGAGGCCGGAGGCCAGGCCCGCGCCCAGCCCGCCGAGCAGCAGCGCACCGGAGGCGACGACCCCCGAGATCGCGAGGGCCTTGGCCGGGCCGATCCGGGCCAGCAGCGGCCCGGTCCAGCGCGGCACCAGGAGCGCGACCACGGCGCTCGGGACCAGCAGCAGACCCACCTGCCAGGCCTCCCAGCCGGCGTGCACGAGCACGGTCGGGATCCCGACGAGCTGGGCGAACCACGCCGCGGGAACCGCTGCCGCGGCGACCGCGCTGCGGACCACCGTGCCGTTGCGGATGACGGCGATCGGCAGGAAGCCGTGTGGTCGGCGGCGTACCTGGAGCGCCACCGCCGGCGCCCCCAGCACCAGCAGCGTGCCGCCCACCACGGCGACCAGCAGGCCGGTCGAGGGCGACTGCACCAGCAGCACCAGGCCGGCCGCGGTCGCGGCGACGAGGACGGCTCCGAGCACGTCGAGGCTGGCGCCGCTGCCGCCACCGGCGAGCGCGCGCCACAGGAACGGCAGCACGACCAGGCCGAGGACCGGCAGCGCCATCACCGCCCGCCACCCGAAGGCGTGCTCCACGATGCCGCCCGCCAGCGGCCCGAGGCAGCTGATCGCGCCGGCCATGCCCGCCAGCCGGCCGAGGGCCAGCCCGCGGACCTCGCCGTCGTAGCGGGCGCTGAGCGCCGCGACCCCGAGCGTGGGCACCGCGGCGGCCCCCGCGCCCTGGAGCACCCGGGCGCCGAGCAGGACCTCGAAGGTCGGCGCGGCGGCGGCCAGCAGGGCGCCGGCGGTCATCAGGCCGACGCCGACCAGGAGCGGGATCCGGACGCCGACGAGGTCGGAGATCCGCCCGTAGACAGCTGTCGTCACCGCGAGCATCAGCGCGTAGACGGTGATCGTCCAGGTCGCCAGCCCGACACTCACGTCGAGGTCGGCACCCAGCAGCGGCACCGCGACCGCCGCCGAGGAGGACCCCATGCCGGCGAGACCGAAGAGCAGCCCGAGCAGCAGGGCCGTACGGCGGGAGTCGTCGGCGCGCATGATGGGCCCAACCCGCGGCGGGGCCGGGTTGTTCCGGCGGAGGCGCGCGGGATGCTCGGACGTCCACGCTTGCAGGCCGTAGCCTTGTCCGGGTGACCCCCGACCGCGACCCCATCCGCGAGGCGCACGCGCAGTGGCGCCGCCACGGCTGGGACGACGCCGCGGCCGGGATGGCGATGGTGACCTCGGTGGTCCGCGTGCAGCAGCTGCTGATGGAGCGCATCGATGCGGTGCTGCGCCCGCTCGGCCTGACCTTCGCGCGCTACGAGGTGCTGCGGCTGCTGTCGTTCGTGCAGTCCGGGTCGCTGCCGATGACCCGCCTGGGCTCGCTGCTGCAGGTGCATCCCACCAGCGTCACCAGCGCGGTGGAGCGGCTGGTCCGCCAGGGGTACGTCGAGCGGCTGCGGCGCGAGGACGACCGCCGGGTCATCCTCGCCTCGATCACCGACGCCGGCCGCGCCGTCGTCGAGGAGGCCACCCGCGGCCTCAACGCCGAGGTCTTCGAGTCCCCCGGCCTGCCCCCGGACGACGTCGCCCGCCTCACCGAGCTGCTCGGCGCGCTCCGCGCCAGCGCCGGTGACCACGTCGCCGAGCCGGTCGGCTCGGACTGAGGGCTGGGTTCCCCCGCGGCCCCGCGGTTACTTCCAAGTAATTGGTTGGATGTCCTACCATCGACTTGTAGGACGTCCAACCATCTGCGAACGAGGGTCTCCATGTCCGAGCTCCACCAGCCCCGCAACCCGGTCCGGCTCGTGACCGCGAGCAGCCTCTTCGACGGTCACGACGCCTCGATCAACATCATGCGGCGGATCTTCCAGTCCCAGGGCTGCGAGGTCATCCACCTCGGGCACAACCGCTCGGTGCAGGAGATCGTGGACGCCGCGGTCGAGGAGGACGTGCAGGGCGTCGCCGTGTCCTCCTACCAGGGCGGGCACGTGGAGTACTTCGAGTACCTGGTGGAGTCGCTGCGCGCCCAGGGCGCCGGCCACGTCCAGGTCGTCGGCGGTGGCGGCGGCGTGATCGTGCACGACGAGATCGAGCGGCTGCGCGCCAGCGGCGTCACGATCTTCTCCCCCGAGGACGGCCAGCGCCTCGGCCTGGCCGGAATGATCAACACAGTCGTGCGGGCCTGCGACACCGACCTGGTGGCGCAGCACGCCGTCGACGCCGACGCGGTCCTCGCCGGCGACCGGACCGCGGTGGCGCGGGCGATCACCGCCGCCGAGCAGGGCCGGCTGCCGGACGACGTACTCGGCCGCCTGCGCGCCGCCGGGCACACGCCGCCGATCCTCGGCATCACCGGCACCGGGGGCTCCGGCAAGTCCTCGCTGACCGACGAGCTGGTACGCCGGCTCCGCGTCGACCAGCAGGACAAGCTGCGGGTCGCCGTCCTCGCCGTCGACCCCACCCGCCGCAGGGGCGGTGGCGCGCTGCTGGGCGACCGGATCCGGATGAACTCCCTCGACGGCGACCGCGCGTTCTTCCGCTCGCTGGCCACCCGCGGCGCGCACGAGCTGCCCGAGCACCTCGACGACGTGCTGCTGGTGCTGCGCGCGGCCGGGTTCGACCTGGTGATCGTGGAGACCCCGGGCATCGGCCAGGGCGACGCCGCCATCGTCCCGTTCGTCGACACCTCCCTGTACGTGATGACGCCGGAGTTCGGCGCCGCCTCGCAGCTGGAGAAGATCGACATGCTCGACTTCGCCGACGTCGTCGCGATCAACAAGTTCGAGCGCCGCGGCGCCGAGGACGCCCTGCGCGACGTCGGCCGCCAGCTGGTCCGCAACCGGGAGGCGTTCGGGCAGCGGCCCGAGGACATGCCGGTCTTCGGCACCTCGGCCGCCACCTTCAACGACGACGGCGTCACCGCGCTCTACCAGCAGCTGCGCGACCTGCTCGCCGGCCACGGGCTGCCGGTCGCCGAGGGCACCCTGCCCCGCGTCGGGACTCGGCACTCCACCACGATCGGCGCGGTCGTGCCGCCCGAGCGGGTCCGCTACCTCGCGGAGATCACCGAGACCGTGCGCGGCTACCACGCCCGCACCGAGGAGCTGGTCGAGCAGGCCCGCCGGGTCCAGCGGCTGGACGCGGTGGCCGCGGAGCTGGCCGGCGCCGCCGGGCTGGACGCCGGCGGCGTACCCGCCCTGCTCGAGCAGGCCCGGGCCGGGCTCGACCCGGACGTGGCGGCGCAGCTCGCGGGCTGGCCCGACGTGGTCGCGTCGTACGCCGGAGACGAGCAGGTCGTGACCGTGCGGGACCGGGAGATCGTCACCGCGCTCTCGCGGCAGTCGCTCAGCGGCACCCGGGTGCCGCGCGTCGCGCTCCCGGCGTACGCCGACCACGGCGAGCTGGTCCGGTTCTGGCGCCGGGAGAACCTCCCCGGCCGGTTCCCGTACACGGCCGGCGTCTTCGCGTTCAAGCGCGACAACGAGGACCCGGCCCGGATGTTCGCCGGCGAGGGCGACCCGGCCCGGACCAACCGGCGGTTCAAGGTGCTCTCCGAGGGCCAGCCGGCGACCCGCCTCTCCACCGCGTTCGACTCGGTGACGCTCTACGGCCGCGACCCCGACGAGCGCCCCGACATCTACGGCAAGGTCGGCACCTCCGGGGTCAGCGTCGCCTCGCTGGACGACATGCGGACCCTCTACGACGGCTTCGACCTGCTCTCGCCGACGACCAGCGTCTCGATGACGATCAACGGCCCGGCGCCCACCGTGCTGGCGTTCTTCCTCAACACAGTCCTGGACCAGGCCGCCGAGCGCGGCGTGGACCCGGCGACCGCGCTGCAGACCGTGCGCGGCACCGTGCAGGCCGACATCCTCAAGGAGGACCAGGGCCAGAACACCTGCCTGTTCTCCACCGAGTTCTCGCTGCGGATGATGGCCGACATCCAGGAGTGGTTCATCGAGCAGCAGGTCCGCAACTTCTACTCGGTCAGCATCTCCGGCTACCACATCGCCGAGGCCGGGGCGAACCCGATCAGCCAGCTCGCGTTCACGCTCGCGAACGGGTTCACCTACGTCGAGGCCTACCTGGCCCGGGGCATGGACATCGACGACTTCGCCCCGAACCTGTCGTTCTTCTTCTCCAACGGCATGGACCCGGAGTACTCCGTCATCGGCCGCGTCGCGCGCCGGATCTGGGCGGTCGCGATGAAGGAGCGGTACGGCGCCGCCGAGCGCTCGCAGAAGCTGAAGTACCACGTCCAGACCTCGGGCCGCTCGCTGCACGCGCAGGAGATGGACTTCAACGACATCCGCACGACCCTGCAGGCGCTGGTCGCGATCTACGACAACGCCAACAGCCTGCACACCAACGCCTACGACGAGGCCGTGACGACCCCGGGCGAGGAGTCGGTACGCCGGGCCCTGGCGATCCAGATGATCATCAACCGCGAGTGGGGCCTGGCGATCAACGAGAACCCGCTCCAGGGCGCGTTCATCATCGACGAGCTCACCGACCTCGTGGAGGAGGCAGTGCTCGCGGAGTTCGACCGGATCAACGAGCGCGGCGGGGTGCTCGGCGCCATGGAGACCGGCTACCAGCGTGGCCGGATCCAGGACGAGTCGATGCTCTACGAGCACCGCAAGCACGACGGGTCGCTGCCGATCATCGGCGTCAACACGTTCCGCAGGCCCGAGTCCGGGGACGGCACCCCCGACCACGTCGAGCTGGCCCGCGCCACCTCCGCGGAGAAGGAGTCCCAGCTGCGCCGGGTCCGCGAGTTCCAGGCCGCCCACGCTGCGGAGTCCGAGGCCGCCCTGGCCCGGCTCAAGGCGGCCGCCACGTCCGGCGAGAACGTCTTCGCCGTACTCATGGACGCCGCGCGGGTGTGCACGCTCGGGCAGGTCACCGAGGCGTTCTTCGAAGTGGGAGGCGCCTACCGGCGCAACGTGTGAGCCCGCGGAGGCGGGGTAGGACCGGGGCGTGCGCCGATCCGCCTGCGTCCCACTCGCCCTGCTCGCTCCGCTCGGCCTGGGCGGCCTGGGCGCCTGCTCCGCCTCGGTGAGCACGACCCCGGCCGCGGTCAGCGAGGAGCAGGTGGAGCGCAGGGCCACCACGGAGCTGACCCGCACCATCGGCACCGCCCCCGACGACATCGACTGCCCCGGGGACCTCGAGGCCGAGGAGGGCGCCACGATGCGGTGCGTGCTCACCGCGGGCACCGACCGGCTCGGCGTGACCGTCACGGTCACCCGGGTCGACGGCGAGGACGTCCGCTTCGACATCGAGGTCGACGAGGAGATGATGCCGTGAGGCACACGCCCCGTCCCGCCGGCCGCGGACCGACCCGTTAACCTCAGCCCCGTGACCACCCTGCCGTCGTACGACGAGATCGCCGCCCTTCCCGCCTACGCCGAGCAGTCGGTGCCGACGGCGTTCGAGGACATCAACGGGCACCTGAACGTGCGCCACTACCTCGGCATCGCGTCCGAGGGGCTGGACGAGGCCCTGCTCGAGGTCGGGATCCCGCAGAACTGGGTGGACCGCGGCTTCGCGATCTTCTCCGCCGAGCATCACCTGACCTACCTCTCCGAGCTGCACACCGGCGACAAGGTCTCGGTGCGGGTGCGCCTGGTCGGCCGCTCCGAGCGGGCCGCGCACGTCGTGGTCTACCTGCTCGACGACGGCCACCAGGAGATCAGCTACGTGATGGAGGAGATCTTCCTCCACATGGACATGTCCACCCGGCGCACCTCCCCGTGGCCCGAGGACGTCGCGGCGAAGATCGACGCCGCCGTCGCCGAGCACGAGGCACTGTCCTTCCCGACCACGCTGTCGGGGTCCATGGCCCTGCGGTGAGCCGGAGCCGGGTGGTCTCGCTGGTCCCCTCGATCACCGAGGCGCTGGCGTCCGCCCGGCCCGACGCACTGGTCGGCGCCACCGACTGGTGCACACACCCGGAGGGGCTGGAGGTCACCCGGGTCCGGGGCACCAAGAACCCGGACCTGGCCGCGATCCGCGCCCTCTCCCCCGACCTGGTGGTGACCACCAAGGAGGAGAACCGCGAGCTCGACGTACGCCGCCTGCGCGCGGCCGGCCTCGAGGTGTGGGTCGGCGACATCGAGACCGTCCCGGACGCGGTCGCGGCGTACGAGGAGCTCTTCGACGACGTCCTCGGCTGGGAGCGCCCGGCCTGGCTGGCCACGGCCCGCGAGCTGTGGTGCGGCCCGCTGCCGCCGGTGTCCCGGCGGGTGGCGATCCCGATCTGGCGCGACCCGTGGATGGTCGTCGGCGGCCGGACCTTCACCGGCGACCTGGCCCGCCGGCTCGGGCTGGAGAACGTCTTCGGGTCCGCCGAGCGCTACCCGCATATCTCGCTGGAGGAGATCGACGCCGCGGGCGCCGACGTGGTGCTGCTCCCCGACGAGCCGTACGTTTTCACCGACGCCGACCGCGCGGCGTTCTCGACGCCCACCGAGCTGGTCAGCGGCCGGCTGCTGACCTGGTACGGCCCCTCGCTGCTGGAGGCGCACGCGTCGCTGGGTCGCTGACCGGGCCGCACTGGCCAGCCAGCCCTACCCCACCGCCGCCTCGACGGCCCGCACCTCGTCGGGGGTGAGCAGCCCGAGGCCGGCGGCGTGGCGGGCGACGACGGCGGAGTCGGCGGCGAGCACGAAGGGGACGTCGGCGTCCCAAGCGTCGGTGACCCGCTCGACGCGGCCGTCGCCGGGGTCGAGCCGGACCTCGCGGATGTAGACGGCGCGGATCCGGCCGGGGTGGCGGCGGACCACGTCGGCGTAGATCTCCGGGTCGTGCTCCCCGGAGTCCCCGATCAGCACGAAGTCCAGGTGCGGGTGCAGGCGCAGCACCTCGTCGATGCGGACCCGCTTGTGGCCGCCGACGACGAGGTCGCGCAGCAGCACCGGGCCGAGCGGGAACCCGCGGTGCTCGAGGAAGCCGAGCAGGAAGTCGTGGAGGTTCCACGGGCTGGAGGAGATGTAGAAGAAGGGGTCGCCGTGCCCCTCGAGGGCCCGGTACAGCTCCGCGGCGCCGGCGAACGGCGTCCGGGTCAGCGCGGAGCCGGTCAACGTCTGCTTCAGCATCGACCAGGTGCGCTGCACCCCGGTCTGCAGGATCGTGTCGTCGACGTCGGAGATGATCCCGAGCCGCGCGGCCGGGTCACTGACCCGCACCCGCAGCGCGGCGCTGGCGTGCTCGACGCCGCGGTAGGGCCTGGCCAGCTCGACCACACCGTCGGTCCAGGGGGCCTCCAGCGCGGCGCCGGTGAGCTCGACGTGGAAGTACCCGTCCACGTCCGAGGCGGTCTCGGCGACGGCGCCACCGACCTCGACGCGCAGCGGCACGTCGGGCAGCTCGTTGGTCACGAAGCCCGCGGCGGTACGCCGCACCGCGGCCCACGCGCTCTCGCCCGCGATCGTCTCGGCCGGCTCCGGGTCGTCGAGGACCCGGCCGCGGACGACGACAGTGCCCTCGGCGGAGCCGTGGGCCAGGTAGGTGATGATCCGGAAGTCCCGCACCGGGCGACGTCGCCGGCGCACGTGCAGCAGCGCGTCCCAGCGCCGCTCCAGCGCGGTCAGACCCACCCGTGCGCGGCTCATCGGAACGCCGGCTTCTCCTTGGCGAGGAACGCCCGGACGCCCTCGGTGAAGTCCGGGTCGGTGTAGACCTCGCGCAGCAGCGCCTCGTCGTCGCGCGGCGCGGCCTCGGCGGCCCGGGCGCGGGCGTGCAGCTGCGACTTGGTGGCGCGCAGGGTGACCCCGGAGGCCGCCCGCAGCCCGTCCAGCACGGTGGCCAGCTCGCCGTCCAGGTCGTCGGTGACCGCCAGCAGCGCGCCCACGGCGTACGCGCGGTCCGCGGCGACCAGCCGCGAGGTCAGCAGCATCTCCCGGGTCAGCGACTCCCCGAAGACGCTGGCGCAGCGGTAGACGACCGAGGCGTTCAGGGCGTTGCCGAGGGTGCGCGCGATCGGGTAGCCGAAGCGCGAGCCCGGGGTCGCCAGGCGCAGGTCGCAGTGGGTGGCGACGGCGAGCCCGCCGCCGACGCAGACCCCGTCGACGGCCGCGATCGTCACCTGCGGCAGCGCGAACAGGGCCTCGAGGAGCTCGCGGATCCAGTTCTCGTAGGCCACGGCGTCGGTGTCGACGAAGTCGGAGATCTCGTTGCCGGCCGCGAACGCCTTGCCGCCGGCCCCGCGCAGCACCAGCGCCCGGGTCGTGGTGTCCTCGGCCAGCTCGGCGCACAGGTCGCGCAGCTCGGCGTACATCGCCCGGGTGAAGGCGTTGCGGCGCTCGGGCCGGTTGAAGGTCACCTCGACGAAGCCGTCCTCGCGACGGACCAGCAGCTCATCACTCACGGGCCAGAGCGTACGGCCCGGACCTCCTGGGCCGGGCGACCCGGTGCTGGGCTTGCTGGGGCCGGGGCTTGGCGGGGTTGGGCTTGCCGGGACCGATCGGGGGTACCCCGCCACGACGACTCGGGGGGCGAGGATGAACGACACCGACAGCGGCGCGACAGCACCGGGGGGTCCGACGGATCCCCGGATGGATCCCGACACGGTGGAGACCGTCCGGCGCGAGGAGCGCGCCGAGGTCGGCACCGAGCGCCGCGAGGCCGGCCGGGTCCGGGTGCGCAAGCAGGTGGAGAGCGTCCCGGTCCAGGAGGTCGTCACCCGCGAGGTCGAGCACGCCGACGCCTCCGAGCGGGTGCCCGCGACCGAGGGCGACAGCGGCGAGGTCGAGACCCTCGAGGACGGGTCGATCTCGATCCCGGTCTTCGAGGAGGAGCTCGTGGTCACCAAGAGGCTGGTGGTCCGCGAGCGGATCATCGTGCGCAAGCACACGGTCCTCGAGGAGGAGACCGTCGAGACCGAGCTGCGCCGCGAGCACGTCTCGGTGGAGGCGGACGACGCCGTCGAGGTCGACGACCGCCGCGACCGGGGCGAGCCGTAGCCGGGTGTGCGTGCGGCCGATCCCGGCCCGAAGAACTGGTGGGGTGGGCCGGCCGATCCGAACAACAGGTGGGGTGGCCCGGCCGATCCGAACAACAGGTGGGGTCGGGACCGAATCCAGCTCCGAAATCGCCCCAACCCCACCCGTTGTTCGCCGGGACGCCCAACTGCCGGGGCGCCAAGAGCCGGCCGAGCCAGGACAAGGGCTCGGTCAACCGGACCCCGCCCACGTGCAGCGACCGTCCGCGCCCGAGGCGCGGACGGTCGCTGGTGAGTCCGGGTCAGCGGCGCCGGTCGTCGACGTCGCCCTCGACCTCGATGTGCTCCTTGCGGACCTCCTCGGTCACGGTCTCCTCGTCGACAGTGCTCTCCTTGCCCAGGCGGACCCGCTCCACCGCCTCGGTGGTCTTGCCGACCACGGGCCGCTCCTCCTCGAGGACCACCTCGTGCTCCTCCTCGGAGATCGCGGGTCCGTCGAGCGCCTGGTCGACGTTGCCGCCGGTGATCGGCTCGGACTCGACGACCGCTCGCTCCTTGGTGACCGGCACGGTGCGCGTCTCGGTCTCCGTCGTGACGTACTTGCGCAGCCGGGCCCGGCCCGCCTCCTGGGAGGTCTTGCCGACGTCGAGGCGCTCCTCGGAGCGCGTCATCGCGTCGTCGGTGCTCGGCCCCGAGGTGTCGTGCCCAGCGGGGGCGGTGCCCATGGTGCCGGTCCCGGTGCCGGAGGTGCCGGAGGTGCCGGCCAGGCCGGGGTCGGCGTACCCGGTCCCGCTCTGCCCGAGGCTGAGCCCGTAGTGGGCGTAGAGACGGTCCTCGTCGCCCTCGGCGAGGTGCCCCCCGCTCTCGAGGTCGACGTTCGGGGCCCCCTTGATCAGGTCCTTGTCGTAGGGCAGCCGCAGATCTGCACCGTCGAGCTCGGCGTCGGCGACCGGGACGAACGACTCCTTGGTGCCGAACAGGCCGGTGTTGACGGTGACGAACTCCGGACGACCGGTCGCGTCGTCCAGGAAGAGCTGGCCCACCGTGCCGATCTTGCCGCCGTTGGTGCCGTAGGCCGTGGCTCCGATGACGTTGTGTGCCTGTGACTCGTTGATCATGCTGTGTCCCTTCCTGAGGGAAAATGGGTGTCCGTGCCTGTAGCCCTGCACCGATGTGGCATGCGCCACAGGTACGACGGACTGGCGAACCACCCGAATGGGCGAGGCGGCCGGCTCAGTGCTCGGGACGGGACCAGGCCTCGGTCTGGGTGAGCCGGAACAGGTAGGCCATCGCCGGCACCACCAGCACCGCGGCGAGGCCCACGGCGATCAGGATTCCCTGCAGGGTCGCGTCCGCCCCGGCGGCGTCGTCGATCGTGACCTCGTCGACGAGCAGCCAGGGGTACTGCCCCACGCCCCAGCCGGAGATCACCGCCGCGACGGCGGCCAGCGCGGTGACCCGGGCCAGCGCGAAGCGCCGCCGGTAGACGAGGACGAGCGTGGCCAGGCCGGCCAGCCCCGAGATCACGATCAGCGGTGCGGCCTGGGTCTCCAGGCCGTCGGCGAGGGTCGGCGCGTCCCGCCGGATCGGCACCAGGGCGGCGAACACGACCGCGCCGGTCACGATCCCGACCGCCAGGGTCCGTGGCCGCAGCCGGTCGGCCAGCCGCGGGTTGCCGGAGCGGACGGCGTCCGCACACAGGAAGCACCCGGCCAGGAAGGCGCAGGTCCCGACCGCGATCACGCCGCCGAACAGCGAGGTCGGGTTCACCCAGGAGTCGATCCGGTCGCCGCGGCCGGTGGCCGGCACCCGCCCCGACGCGATCGCGCCGGCCACGGTGCCGAAGAAGAACGGCGCGATCAGCGACGACCCGGCGAAGATCGCGCCGAAGAGCCGCGCCTGGCTCAGCGTCGCGGCGTACTTGCGGAACGCGAAGCTGGCGCCGCGCAGCACGATGCCGAGGAGGGCCAGGATCAGCGGCAGGAACAGCGTCGACATCGCCGCGGCGAAGGACTCCGGGAACCCGGTCCACCACACCACCAGCACGTAGATCAGCCAGACGTGGTTGGCCTCCCAGACCGGGCCGATGCTGTGGTCGACGAGCGTGCGCAGCTCGGCGCCCCGGGCGGCGCCGCCGGCGGTGAGGTCGTAGAACCCGGAGCCGAAGTCCGCGCCGCCGAAGAGTGCGTAGGCGACCACGCCGACGAAGAGCGCGGCGGCGACCGCGACCGCCAGGGTCATTGTCGCTCCTCCCCTGTGTCCCCGCGAGTGTCCCCGTGAGTGTCCCCGCGAGTGTCCCGGTGGGCGCCTCCGCGGGCCTCGCTCGAGGCGAGCGCCGACTCGGGGCCGTACGGGCTGGGCAGCTCGACGTCACCGGCGCGCCAGCGCCGGGCCATCGACCGGAGCACGATGATCGCGCCGACAGTGAGCCCGGAGTAGACGACGGCTGTCACGCCGAGCACCCACCACAGGCCGGGGTTGTCGCCGGCCGCCTCCGAGGTGCGCATGAACCCGTAGACGACCCAGGGCTGGCGGCCCACCTCGGTGGCCACCCAGCCGGCCTCCACCGCGATGATCGCGAGCACCCCGGAGACCGCGACCAGCCGCAGGAACCAGCGCCGGTCGGTCAGGTCGTGGCCGCGCCAGCGGGCGACCCAGTAGGCGATCACCGAGAGCATCAGCAGCAGGCCGATGCCGACCATGATCTGGAAGGCCCAGTGCGTGATGTTGACCGGCGGCCGGTCCTCCGGCGGGAAGGTGTCGAGCCCCTCGACGGGGGCGGTGAAGGAGTTGCGGGCGACGATCGAGCCGAGGTACGGGATGTCGATGGCCCACCTCACGGTCCCGTCGATCAGGAAGCCGCCGATCCGCAGCGGCGAGGGGCTCTCGGTCTCGGTGGCGAGCTCGAACGCCGCGAGCTTGGCCGGCTGCCGCTCGGCGAGGCGGTTGCCGAGCAGGTGCCCGACGACCGGCTGGATCACCGCCGCGACGCTGGCGAACGCGAACGGGATCGTGAAGCCGAGGTGGTGGCGGCGGTCGCGGCGCCCGCGCAGCATCCCCACGGCGTACACCGCGGCGACCGAGAACCCGACGACCATGTACGCCGCGATCCACATGTGCAGGAACTGCCAGAACGCCGCCGAGCTGAACAGGACCGCCCACGGGTCGATGTTGGTCACCTGGCCGTCGACGACCTCGAACCCGACCGGGACGTTCATCCAGGCGTTCACCGCGATCACGCAGTAGGTGCCGAAGACCCCGGCGACCGCCATCGGCAGCACCATCAGCACGTGCCGCTTGGGTGGTATCCGGTCCCACCCGTAGAGGTAGATGCCCAGGAAGATCGCCTCGAGGAAGAACGCCAGGCCCTCGAAGGCGAACGGCAGGCCGAGCACGTCGCCGTAGGTGCCCATCAGGCCGGGCCACAGCAGCCCCATCTCGAAGCTGAGCACGGTGCCGGAGACCGCGCCGATCGCGAAGAGGACGGCAGCGACCTTGCCCCACTTCCGCGCCAGCATCAGCGCGTTCGGGTCGTCGCGGCGGATGCCGATCAGGTGCATCGTGAAGAGCATCGCGGGGAACGCGACGCCGAAGCAGGCCAGGATGATGTGCCACCCCAGCGACAGCGCCATCTGCTGGCGGGCCGGGAGCAGGCCGGCAGGCTCTACCGCAGGATCGGCGAGGACCTGGACCACGACGTCGGTGACGAGCACACCTTCGACGGTACGGCCGGCGGGCCCGCGAGCCTAGGGGTGCGGAAGACCTTCCTGCCGCGCGGTGAGCCAGCGCGCCAGCAGCGTGCCGTCCTCCTCGACCAGCGTGTGCAGCGCGAGCGGCACGTCGAGCGGCGCCCCGGCGGTGATCCGGGGGGCGCCGCCGGCCACCAGCCGGGGGACGTACGTCGTGGCGAGCTCGTCGACGATGCCGGCCGCCAGCGCGTCCCGGAGCAGGCGCGGTCCGCCCTCGCAGAGCACCTGGCGCAGCCCCCGCCCGGCCAGGGCGTCGCGGAGCCCGGCCAGGTCGACGGCCTCGGAGCCGCAGACCAGTACCTGGTCCTCGCCGAGCAGCTCGCGGGCGGCGGCCAGGCCGGGGGCGGACCCGGTGGTCGCGAGCAGCACCCGCCCCGGCTCGTGGCCGCGCAGCGTCGGCGGCACCTCCCCGCGCCGGCTCACCACGACGACCGGCCGCGCCGCGGCGCCGTACTCCTCGGCGCGGGCGGTCCCGGCGCCGACGACGACCACGTCGGCGAGCCGGCGCAGCGTGGCGAAGACCCGGTGGTCCACGGCGTTGTTGATCGAGCCGCTGCGGCCGTCGGCCCCGGCCGCGGCGCCGTCGACGGTCGCGACCATGCTGGCCCGCCACCAGGGACTGCGCGGCGGCGCGTAGAGCTCCTCGAGGGATCCCCCGGTCCCGAGCAGGACCCTCACCGCGCGGTCCCGGTCCACCGCATTACCCAGTACTGCACGCCGTACGGGGCGTCGTCGTAGTCGACCTGCGCCGGTGCCGCGTCGAGCCGGGTGAGCAGCTCGGCCAGCGCGGGGATCCCGCCGAGCCTCGCCCACAGCCGCTCGGCCGGGGACAGGTCGACCGCGGCGAGGTCCCCCGCCCGCAGCGCGGCTCCGAGCACGTCGTCGAACTCCCGGGAGCCCTCGACGAGGTGTCCGGGCGCCTTCTCGGAGCGGCAGGCCGAGCCGTTGCCGACCACGAGGTACGAGCCGCCCGAGCCCTCCGCTGGTCGAGCCGCGAGGCCCCCCGGGGCCGAGCGTGTCGAGACCCCCGCACCCTCCAGCAGCGCCTGCGCCACCCGGGCCCCCTGGGCATCGGCCCGCACCGTGACCGGGCCCGCCTCGCCCAGCCAGCGCACCGCTGCCAGGCACGCCGCCCGCACCTCGGGCACCGGATCGACGGCGGAGGCGTACTCCGGCAGCAGCGCGAGGACCCCGGGGACCAGGGCAACCCGGACGGTGCCGCTCACCCGAGCCCCCGGATCGCACGGGCGGGCGGGCGCCGGCCGGCGATCGTGTTGACCATGTCGACGGTCTGGCGGGTCTCGACGACCTCGTGCACCCGGTAGATCCGGGCGCCCGCCAGCGCGCACACGGCCGTGGCGGCGAGGGTGCCGGTGAGCCGGGACCCGACCGGCAGGTCCAGCGACTCCCCCACGAAGTCCTTGTTCGACAGCGAGACCAGCACCGGCCACCCGGTCGCGACCATCTCGCCGAGCCGCCGGGTCACCTCCAGGGAGTGGAAGGTGTTCTTCCCGAAGTCGTGCGCGGGGTCGATGACGATCGACTCCTTGCCGACCCCCGCGGCCAGGGCGCGCTCGGCGTACCCGACGGTGTCGTCGATCGCGGCGCGCACCACGTCGTCGTACTCGACGCGGAACGGGCGGGTGCGCGGCGTCGCGCCGCCGGTGTGGGTGCACACGATCGCCGCGCCGTGGGCGGCGGCGACGTCGACCAGCTCGGGGTCGGCGCCGCCCCAGGCGTCGTTGAGGACGTCGGCCCCGGCGGCGCAGACCGCGTCGCCGACGCTGGCGCGCCAGGTGTCGACCGAGATCACCAGCCCGGGGTACGCCGCGCGCACCCGCGCCACGAAGTCGACGACGCGCGCCTTCTCCTCGGCCGGTCCGATCTCGGCTCCGGGGGCCGCCTTGATGCCGCCGATGTCGACGATCTCGGCGCCCTGCTCGACGACGGCGGCGACCCGCTCGAAGGCCTTGTCCTCGGCCCAGGTGGCGCCGCGGTCGTAGAAGGAGTCGGGGGTGCGGTTGACGATCGCCATCATCAGCGTGGCGTCGTCGTCGAACTCGTGCCGCCCCAGCCGCAGGCTCACGAGGCGTCCGCCGAGGGGGCTGCGGACGCGGGGACCGAGACGGCCGGGGGCCGCTCGGTGACCGGCACCGGGCGCACCCGGGGGGTGAGGCCCTCGGCGAACTGGGTGAGCGCGATCGTGTCGGCGTGGTGGCTGTGCGCGGAGCGGGCCCAGCCCGCGGTGAGGACCTGGGTGGCCATCGCCCCGAGGTCGAGCAGCGGCTGGGAGGTGTGCGCGCGCCGGCCGAGGTCGACCTGGGCGATCGCGTCGAGGCCGTGCACCCGCCAGGTGTCGATGAGCGCTGTCAGCTCCACGGCGTACCCGGTCGGCACCGAGAGCGAGGCGAACCAGGAGCGGCGTACCGCCCACTCACCGGCGAGCGGCTGCACCAGCTCGGCCAGCGGCGGGTAGAGCAGCGCGAGCAGCGGCCGGGCGACGAGCTCGGTGACCCGGCCGCCCTCGAACGGCGACCCGTCGGCGCCGGGGCGCTCGTAGAAGCCCTTGACCAGCTGGACCTCGGGCCGGGTCAGCAGCGGGCCGAGCAGCCCGGGCACGAAGTGGGTGTCCCAGTCGGTGAGGTCGGCGTCCATGAACACGACGAGGTCGCCGCTGGTCACGAACAGCGACTTCCACATCGCCTCGCCCTTGCCGGGGGTGCTGCCCAGGTCGGGCCGGATCTCGGCGGAGCGGTGGACGACGGCGCCGGCGCGGGTCGCCACGTCGTACGTCGCGTCGGTGCTGTCGGAGTCGATGACGACGATCTCGTCGACGAGCGCCACCGTGTCGACCAGGGCCTCGCGGACCCGGCCGACGACGTCGCCGACGGTCGCGGCCTCGTTGCGGGCGGGGACCACCAGGCTGACCCGCTGGTCGCCCTTGGCGGCGAGGAGCGCGGCCAGGGGCCAGTCGTCCCAGTGCCCGGTGTTGCGCTCGAACCAGCTCACCCGGCGAGCCTAGCCACCGCCTGACGTTCCGGCCTGGTTGAGTCGGGACCTCTGCGCGTCGAGTCGGGACTTCTGACGTCGGACCTCCCGATTCGACCGTCACAACCCCCGATTCGACCGTCACAACCCCCGATTCGACCCGAGGCGTGGAACCGGCCTCCGGACCCACCGCTCGGCTAGGGTGAGCGACCGATCGGAAGGGGTGGCCGGATGACCTGGTTGGTGACCGGAGGGGCGGGCTACATCGGCTCGCACGTCGTGGCGGCGTTCCGCGAGGCCGGGATCGCGCCCGTGGTGGTGGACGACCTGTCCTCGGGGGTCGAGTCGTTCGTGCCCGAGGACGTGCCGTTCCTGCGCGCCAACCTCCTCGACACCGCCGCGCTCACGGCGTTCCTGCGCGAGTACGACGTCCGCGGCGTCGTGCACCTGGCCGGCTTCAAGTACGCCGGGGTCTCGGTCTCGCGGCCGCTGCACACCTGGGAGCAGAACGTCTCCGGCACCCTGAGCCTGCTGCGGGCGATGGAGGAGACCGGCGTGGACCGGATCGTGTTCTCCTCCAGCGCGGCCACCTACGGCACCCCCGACGTGGACCTGGTCACCGAGACCACGCCCACCCACCCGGAGTCGCCGTACGGCGAGACGAAGCTGGTCGGCGAGTGGCTGCTCGCCGACGTCGAGCGGGCCTCCGGCCTGCGGCACACCTCGCTGCGCTACTTCAACGTGGTCGGCTCGGCCGCCCCGGAGCTCTACGACACCAGCCCGCACAACCTGTTCCCGCTGGTCTTCGACGCGCTGGTGCGCGGGGACACGCCCCGCATCAACGGCACCGACTACCCCACGCCGGACGGCACCTGCGTGCGCGACTACGTCCACGTCGCCGACCTGGCCCTGGCCCACGTCACCGCGGCCCGGCGGTTGGAGGCCGGCGACGCGCTGGAGCGGGTCTACAACCTCGGCAGCGGCGACGGCGTCTCGGTGCGCCAGATCATGGACACGATCCGCGAGGTGACCGGCATCGACTTCACCCCGACCGAGGCCGACCGGCGCCCCGGTGACCCGGCGCGGATCGTGGCCGACGGTCAGCTGGCCGCCCGCGACCTGGGCTGGGCGATGCGCCACGACCTGCGCCAGATGGTCGCGAGCGCGTGGGAGGCCCGGCAGGCCGCCGGCGAGGCCTACCCGTCCTGACCGGCCGGGCCACCGGGAACCCGGTGCGCAGGTGGCACAATCCCCACCCATGCCCACCGCGCTGATCACCGGCATCACCGGCCAGGACGGCCTGTACCTCGCCGAGCTGCTCCTCGAGAAGGGGTACGCCGTGCACGGCGTGATCCGCGGGCAGAACAACCCCAAGCGCGAGCTGGTGGAGCGGCTGCTGCCGGACGTGCACCTGCACAACGGCGACCTGACCGACATGTCCAGCCTGCTGCGCGCGCTGCGCGACTCCGACCCCGACGAGGTCTACAACCTCGGCGCGGTCTCGTTCGTGGCGTACTCCTGGGAGAACGCCCACCTCACCACCGACGTCACTGCCAAGGGCGTGCTGACGATGCTGGAGGCGGTCCGGCTGCACACCGGCGACGACCCCGGCCGGGTGCGCTTCTACCAGGCCTCGAGCTCGGAGATGTTCGGCAAGGTGCAGGAGACCCCGCAGCACGAGCGGACCCTGCTGTGGCCGCGCTCGCCGTACGGCGTGAGCAAGGTCTTCGGCCACTACATGACGATCAACTACCGCGAGTCCTACGGCATGCACGCCTCCTCGGGGATCCTGTTCAACCACGAGTCGCCGCGGCGGGGCCCGGAGTTCGTGACCCGCAAGATCAGCCGCGCGGTGGCCCGGATCAGCCTGGGCCTGCAGGACGAGCTGGTGATGGGCAACCTGGACGCCGAGCGCGACTGGGGGTTCGCGGGCGACTACGTCGAGGCGATGTGGCTGATGCTGCAGCAGCCGCAGGGCGACGACTTCGTGATCGCCACCGGCCAGACCCACTCGATCCGCGACTTCCTGGACCTGGCCTTCGGGCACGTCGGGATCGCGGACTGGACGCCGTACGTGCGCCAGGACCCGCAGTTCATGCGGCCGGCCGAGGTGGACCGGCTCGTCGGGGACGCCAGCAAGGCCCGGGAGGTGCTCGGCTGGAAGCCGCGGGTCTCCTTCCCCGAGCTGGTGGCGCTGATGGTCGACGCCGACCTCGAGGCGACCCAGCAGGGCTGGTGAGATGACCCGCGTCTTCCTCACCGGGCTCAGCGGCCAGGACGGCAGCTACCTCGCCGAGCGCCTGGTCGCCGAGGGCGAGGACGTGCACGCGCTCGCGCACGCCGAGGAGCCGCTGCCGGCCGCCCCGGGCGTCACCGTCCACGTCGGCGACCTGACCGACGTCGCGGGCACCCGGGCGCTGCTGCTGGACCTGGCCCCGCAGCAGGTGCTCAACCTGGCGGCGGTCAGCTCGGTGGCCCGGTCCTGGTCCGAGCCCGACCTGGTCGCACGGGTCAACGGGGCGGGCGCGGCGGCGCTGCTGGAGTCCGCCTGGCAGGTCCAGGAGCGGTACGGCGAGCAGGTCCGGTTCGTGCAGGCCTCCAGCGCGGAGATCTTCGGCCAGCCCGAGCGCTCCCCGCAGGACGAGACCACCCCGGTCCGCCCGGTGAACCCCTACGGCGCGGCCAAGGCGTACGCCCACCACCTGGTCGGCGTCTACCGCGGCCGCGGGCTGCACGCGACCAGCGCGATCCTCTACAACCACGAGTCGCCGCGCCGGCCGCCGGCGTTCGTGACTCGCAAGATCACCGCCGCCGTCGCCGCGATCGCCCGCGGCGGCCGCGAGCCGCTGGTGCTCGGCAACCTGGACGCGCGCCGGGACTGGGGCTGGGCGCCGGACTACGTCGACGCGCTGGTGCGCGCGGTCCGGGCCGAGCGGCCCGACGACTACGTGGTCGCGACCGGGGAGAGCCACGCCGTGCGCGACTTCGTGGCCGCGGCGTTCGCGCACGTCGGCATCGAGGACTGGGAGCGGTACGTCGAGGTCGACCCGGCCCTGGTGCGCCCCGTGGACGCCACCGAGCTGGTCGGCGACGCGACCCGGGCCCGGGAGCGGCTGGGGTGGCGGCCGACCGTGGGCTTCGCCGACCTGGTCGGGCGGATGGTCGAGGCCGACCTGGCGTCAGAGCGGGCGGGCTGAGCCGGGCTCAGCCCGGGATCGGCCCTTCCTGGAGGAGCTCCATCAGGTAGCGGCCGTAGCCGCTCTTCATCAGCTTCGAGGCGCGCTGCTCGAGGCCGGCGTCGTCGATGAAGCCGAGCCGCCAGGCGATCTCCTCGGGCGCGCCCACCTTCAGGCCCTGCCGGTGCTCGAGGGCGCGGACGAAGTTGCTGGCCTCGTTGAGGTCGTCGAACGTCCCGGTGTCGAGCCAGGCGGACCCGCGCGGCATCACCTCGACGTGCAGCTGGCCGGCCTCGAGGTAGCGCCGGTTGAGGTCGGTGATCTCGAGCTCGCCGCGGGCCGACGGCTTGAGCTCCTTGGCCATGCCGACGACCTGGTTGTCGTAGAAGTACAGCCCGGGCACTGCGTAGTTGCTCTTCGGGACGGCCGGCTTCTCCTCCAGGGAGATGGCGCGGAACTGCTCGTCGAACTCGACGACGCCGTACGCAGTGGGGTCGGAGACGCGGTAGCCGAAGACCGCCGCCCCCTCGATCGACTCGAACCGGCTCAGCTGGGTGCCGAGACCCTCGCCGTAGAAGAGGTTGTCGCCGAGGACCAGCGCGGAGGTGTCGGAGCCGATGTGCTCCTCGCCGATGAGGAACGCCTGGGCCAGGCCGTCGGGGCTGGGCTGCTGGGCGTAGGTGAGGTTGATGCCGAACTGGCTGCCGTCGCCGAGCAGCCGCTCGAACAGCGGCGCCTCGTGGGGAGTGGTGATCACGAGGATGTCGCGGATGCCCGACAGCATCAGCGTGGAGAGCGGGTAGTAGATCATCGGCTTGTCGTAGACCGGGACCAGCTGCTTGCTCATGCCGAGGGTGATCGGGTGCAGCCGGGAGCCGGTACCGCCGGCCAGGATGATTCCGCGCATGGTGGGGACCCTAACGAAGCGGGCTCGGCCACCCCCCGGTACGCCGGCGATTGGACGTAGATCACACCGCCCGGGGCGGGGCCACGGCGAGAAACGGTGATGAGCTCCCCCGACGCGCTGGCTACGGTGGATCTCCAGGCCGGTCCAGTGCCGGCCCGGCGCGGAGATCGGAGGCCACCGATGACCGAGGACGTGCTGGTGCTGGGCGCGACCGGGCTGGTGGGCCAGGGCGTGGTGCGTCAGCTGGTCGCGGACGGCCGGTCGGTGCTCGCCGCGTCGCGCCGGGCTGTTCCCGCGAACGCCCCGCCCGGGGTGCGGTGGATCCGCTCCGACGCGACGATCCCCGGCGACGTGGCGGCCCTGCCGGCCTGCTCCCAGGCGATCTCGACACTGCCGATCGAGCTCACCGCCGACCTCGCCCCCCGCCTGCAGGCCCAGGGCCTGGAGCGGCTGGTGGCGGTCTCGTCCGCGCACGCAGGCGCCCACGCGGAGGACCCGACCGAGCGCGCGCTGGCCGACCGGTCGCTGGACGCCGAGGATCGAACGCTGGCGCTGGCGCTCGCGGCCACCGTCCTGAGACCGACACTGGTCTACGGCGACCGCGGCGACACCGAGGTCGGGCGCATCGCCGAGCAGCTGCAGCGGCTGCGGTTCTTCCCGCTGGTCGGCGGCGGCCGCGGGCTGCGCCAGCCAGTGCACGCCGACGACGTGGCCACGGCCGCCGTCCGCGCCCTGTCGGCGCCCGCGACCGCCGGCAACCGGTACGACGTCGCCGGGGGCGAGGCGCTGACCGTGCGGGAGATGGTCGCGCGGATCGGTGCGGCGAACGGCGTCAGGCCGGTCTTCGTCCCGGTGCCGCTGGGGCCCGGGCGGCGCGCGATGGGCGCCCTGGGCCGGATGCCCGGGTGGCAGTCGGCCAGCCCGGACGCCCTGCACCGGACGGACCGCGACCTCACCGTCGACAACGCCCGCGCCGGCCTCGACCTCGGGTTCCAACCGCGTCCGTTCGAGCCGCCCGACTACCGAGCGTCGGTCGAATAAGCCGGTATCGAGGGGGATCCGACCGCCATCCGGGCACGTGTGGAACAAATCACACCACCTCCGGGTGGTCCGTTCCGAGGCACTGATCCGCGCCGTACGGGCGCGAGCGGCCCGGGCGCCGCTCTCCCGACGACTGACGGACGCTCGGCGTTCAGCCGTTTCCCTGCACCATGCCTGCGGGTCGGTAAAGGATTGGCACCGCAGGCCGCTTCCGCGGCTCCAGCCACTGAACAACCCGGAAGACCGCATGACGATCCTCTCCGACGCCCGGACCCGGCTCATCGGCCGGCGGCCGAGCCGTGCCCTGCGCCTGGTGCCGTTCATCGCGGCCCTGATCGACCTGGCGTGCATCGCGGTCGCCACGGTGGTGGCCACCCTGGGTCGGGAACGGTTCGACTTCTTCGAGCGGCCCGCCGACGTCTCGGACACGATCAGCGTGGTCGGCCCGCTGATCGCGCTCGTGTGGCTGATGACGATCTTCCTCCTGGACGGCCACCAGCGGGCGGTCTTCGACGTCGGCACCGACGAGTTCCGGCGCGTGATCGACGCGAGCCTGCTCACGGCCGGCGTGGTCGGGGTCGTCTGCTACCTGCTCAAGTTCGACCTGAGCCGCGGGTTCTTCGTCCTGGAGTTCGTGATCGGCCTGCCCCTGCTCCTGCTCGGCCGCGCCGCCCTGCGCCGGTCCCTGCACAGCGCGCGCCGCCGCGGCGCGCTGCGGCACCGGGTGCTCGTCGCCGGCACGCCCGAGCACGTCGACGAGATCGTCGGCGTCCTGCGCCGCGAGCCCTGGCTGGGCTACGAGGTCGTCGGCTGCCTCACGCCTGCTCGCGCGCTCGCCGAGGAGACCCCGCTCGGCGTGCCGGTGCTCGGCAACACCGACGACGCCGCCACGATGGCTGTCACCTCCGGCGTGGACGTGGTCTTCTTCGCCGGCGGGTCGACCTCCTCGGCCAACCAGATGCGTCGCGCGATCTGGGAGCTGGAGCGCCACGACGTGCAGATCCTGGTGGCGCCGAGCGTCACCGACATCTCCGGCGACCGGGTCCGGATCCGGCCGGTCGGCGGCCTGCCGCTGATCCACGTGGAGCCGCCCACCTGGACCGACGCCTCCCGGTGGGGCAAGCGGCTCTTCGACCTCGTGGGCTCCGCCTGCCTGATCCTGGCCTTCTCCCCGCTCCTCCTCCTCGCCGCCGCCCGCGTCAAGCTCTACGACCGCGGCCCGGTGCTGTTCCGCCAGACCCGGATCGGCCGGGACGGGCGCGAGTTCGGCTGCTTCAAGTTCCGGACCATGGTCGTGGACGCCGAGAAGCTGGTCGCGGACATGCAGGCCGAGCTCGGGCAGAGCGCGCTGCTGTTCAAGGTCAAGGACGACCCCCGGATCACGAAGCCCGGCGCCTGGCTGCGCCGGTTCTCGGTGGACGAGCTGCCGCAGCTGTTCAACGTGTTCAAGGGCGACATGAGCCTGGTCGGCCCGCGGCCGCAGGTGGCCCGCGAGGTCGCCCTCTACGACAGCGCGATGAGCCGCCGCCTCCACGTCCGCCCCGGCATGACCGGTCTGTGGCAGGTCTCGGGCCGCAACGACCTGACCGCCCAGGAGGCGATCCGGCTCGACCTCTACTACGTCGACAACTGGTCGATGGTCCAGGACCTGACCATCCTGGCGAAGACGATCGGCGCGGTGTTCAGCAGCCGCGGCGCCTACTGACCAGCCCGCCCGACCCACCCGCCACCGCCCGGCCCCGCGCCCGCGGGGACTCCCTCTTCCCTAGGATCAACTCCATGGACCGCATCCTCGTGACCGGTGGGGCCGGCTTCATCGGCTCCAACTTCGTCCACCACCTCGTCGAGCACACCGACGCACGCATCACCGTGCTCGACAAGCTCACCTACGCCGCGACCCGCGAGTCGCTGGCGGCGCTGCCGACCGACCGGGTCGAGCTGGTCGTGGGCGACATCGCCGACGCCGCCGCCGTCGAGCCGCTGGTGGCCGGGCAGGACGCCGTCGTCCACTTCGCCGCCGAGTCCCACAACGACAACTCGCTGAGCGACCCGGCGCCGTTCGTGCAGACCAACGTGGTCGGCACGTTCACGCTGCTGGAGGCGGTCCGCAAGGCCGGCGTCCGGTTCCACCACATCTCCACCGACGAGGTGTACGGCGACCTGGAGCTCGACGACCCGGAGCGGTTCACCGAGGCCACGCCGTACAACCCCTCGAGCCCGTACTCCTCCACCAAGGCCGGCTCCGACCTGCTGGTGCGGGCCTGGGTGCGCAGCTTCGGGGTCCAGGCGACGATCTCGAACTGCTCGAACAACTACGGCCCCTGGCAGCACATCGAGAAGTTCATCCCGCGCCAGATCACCAACGTCATCGACGGCGGCCGCCCGAAGCTGTACGGCGCCGGCCAGAACGTCCGCGACTGGATCCACGCCGAGGACCACTCCTCCGCGGTGCTGAAGATCCTCACCGACGGCCGGATCGGCGAGACCTACCTGATCGGCGCCGACGGGGAGAAGAACAACCTCGAGGTCGTGCAGATGATCCTGGCGCACTTCGGGCGCCCCGAGGACGACTTCGACCACGTCACCGACCGCGCCGGCCACGACCTGCGCTACGCGATCGACTCCACCAAGCTGCGCACCGAGCTGGGCTGGCGCCCGACCTTCGCGAACTTCGAGAAGGGCCTGGCCGACACCATCGAGTGGTACGTCGAGCACGCTGACTGGTGGCGCCCGCACAAGCAGGCCATCGAGGCCTCCTACGCCGCGAAGGGCCAGTGACAGCGGTGGCGGACCTGCCTGCCATCGAGACCACCCCCATCCCCGGCCTGGTCGTGCTCCGGCTCGACCTGCGCGAGGACGCCCGCGGCTGGTTCAAGGAGAACTGGCAGCGCGAGAAGATGGTCGCGCTGGGCCTGCCCGACTTCGGGCCGGTCCAGAACAACATGTCGTTCAACGCCAAGCGCGGCACCACCCGCGGCATCCACACCGAGCCGTGGGACAAGTTCGTCTCGGTGGCCAACGGTCGGGCCTTCGGCGCCTGGGTCGACATGCGCGAGGGCGACTCCTTCGGCGCGGTCTTCACCGTCGAGCTCGACCCGGCCACCGCGGTGTTCGTGCCCCGGGGCGTCGGCAACAGCTACCAGACCCTCGAGGACGGGGTGACCTACTCCTACCTCGTCAACGAGCACTGGCGCCCGGCCACGCCGTACCCCGCCCTGGACCTCGCCGACGCCACCGTCGCGATCCCGTGGCCGATCCCGCTCGACCAGGCGGAGATCTCCGACAAGGACCGCACCAACCCGGCGCTGGCCGACGCGGAGCGGATGGCGCCGAAGCGGACGCTGGTCCTCGGCGCGCACGGCCAGCTCGGCCGCGCGCTGACCGAGGCGCTGCCGAACGCCCACGGCGTGGGCCGCGACGAGCTCGACCTGACCGACGCCGACGCGCTGGCCGCGTGGCCCTGGCACGAGTACGCAGTGGTGCTCAACGCCGCGGCGTACACCGCTGTCGACGCGGCGGAGACGGCCGAGGGCCGGCGGACGGCGTGGGCGGCCAACGCCCAGGCCCCGGCGACCCTGGCCCGGCTGGCGCGGGAGCGCGGCTTCACGCTCGTGCACTACTCCAGCGAGTACGTCTTCGACGGCACCGCCGAGCTGCACGCCGAGGACGAGCCGCTGAGCCCGCTCGGGGTCTACGCGCAGACCAAGGCCGCCGGCGAGGTGGCGGTCGCGGCGGCGCCGCGGCACTACCTGCTGCGGACCTCGTGGGTGATCGGCGAGGGCAAGAACTTCGTGCGCACCATGCAGATGCTCGCCGAGAAGGGCGTCGCGCCGAGCGTGGTCGACGACCAGGTCGGCCGGCTGACGTTCACCGACGAGCTGGTCCGCGCCACCCGACACCTGCTGGACACCGCGGCGCCGTACGGCACCTACCACGTCACCAACGGCGGTGAGCCCACGTCGTGGGCGGCCATCGCGAAGCAGGTCTTCGAGCTGTCCGGCCGCTCGGCCGACGACG
Source organism: Nocardioides pantholopis (assembly GCF_003710085.1). NCBI lineage: Bacteria > Bacillati > Actinomycetota > Actinomycetes > Propionibacteriales > Nocardioidaceae > Nocardioides > Nocardioides pantholopis. The sequence continues at coordinate 3,562,431 of NZ_CP033324.1, forward strand.
TCACCCCGGTCACCACCGAGGAGTACGCCGCGGGCAAGGAGATGGCGCCGCGCCCGCTGCACAGCGTGCTGGACCTGACGAAGCTGGAGTCGACCGGCTTCGAGCCGACCGACCAGCTCGTGGCCCTCAAGCGCTACTGCGCCGGCTGAGCCCCGGCCTGGGTGAACCCCGGGCTCAGCGGCGGCGCAGGCCGCTGAGCGCGGGGCGCACGTCGGCGAGGAACACCAGCGACGCGATCACGAACGCCAGGCTGATGAAGAACGGCAGCAGCGGGACGAACGCGAAGAGCACCGCGAGCCCGAGCACGATGGTCCAGCCCTGCTTGGTCCACTTCCCGGCGGCGTTGTAGGCCTCGGCCGGGTAGGTCAGGCTGGTCACGAACGCGAACAGCGCGACGGCAATCAGCGCGAACCGCAGCAGCAGGGCGACGAGCCCCTCGATCGCGAACACCTCGTTCATGCCACCACCCTACCGCCGCCCGCACCGGGGCGATCGTGTTGAACCGCTGGTCGAGCCGGGAGGCGCGCCAGCGCCGACCGTGTCGAGACCCGCCGTCGTCCCGGAGATCTCGACACGCCCTCGCCCAGGGGCTCGGGCGGCTCGATCACCAGAGGGAGGCTCGATCACCGGACCGTTCAGTCGCCGACCTTGGCGGCGGCGTCGCCGACGGCCTTGGTGGCCGAGGAGGCGGTCTTCTTCGCGGCGGTGGCGGTCGCCTTGGCGCTGCTCTTGGGGGCCGTCGACTTCTTCGCCGCGGTCTTCTTGGCAGTGGCGGCCGTCTTCTTCGCGGTCGACGTGGTCTTCTTCGCGGTCGACTTCGCGGCCTTGGTCGACTGGGTCCGCGTGGTCTTCGCCTTGGCCGTGGTGGTCTTCGCGGAGCTCACGGCCTCCTGCGTGGACTGCTGGCGGCTGATCCGCGCCACCAGGTCCTGGCCGCGCTTGGCCAGCTCGCCGTACGTCGTGGCGGCGGTGGTGACGTTCTCGTCGACGAGGCCCTGGACCCGGCTCGGCAGCGAGCGGGCCTCGGCCTGGAGCTCGGCGACCCGGGCCTCGATGGCGGCGCGGCCGGCCTTGGCGTCCGCGGAGAGCGCGTCGACGCGTCCGCCGACGGTGGCCACGGCGGTGGCGGCCTGCTCGCGCAGGGCCTTGGGCTCCAGCTCGATGGAGGTGACGGTCTTCTGCACGCCGGCGATGCGCTTCTGCACGTCGGCGACGTACTCGCGGACGGTCGCGACGGCGAGGTCGGCCACGCCGGCGCCGGCGTAGAGCGTGCGGGTCGCCTCGGTCTTGAGGTCGAGCTTGGTCTTGGCCATGGAGATCTCCTTGCGGTCGTGGCCCGGACGGACCGGGCCTGCGGGGTTCAGCTGTCGTCGGGCTGCGTCTCGGCAGCCGCGTTGAGCGCGAGGAACGACGCGTAGACGTCGAGCAGGGACTGCTTCTGACGCTCCGTCAGTCCGACGTCGCGGAGGATGGCCAGCTCCACGGAGCTGTCGGTCCCCTCGGTCGGACTGACGATCCCCGCCCGGATGTACAGCTGCTCGGCAGAGATCCGCAGTGCCTTCGCGATCTGCTGGAGCACCTCGGCCGAGGGCTTGCGGAGACCGCGCTCGATCTGGCTCAGGTACGGGTTGGAGACGCCGGCCTGCTCGGCGAGCTGACGCAGCGAGAGCTGCGCGGAGGTGCGCTGCTCTCGCAGGTAGTCGCCCAGCGACTCGACGGTCTTGCCAACCTTGCCCATAGCCACGGGTCCACCGTGCTTGCTGTTGCTAGCAATTGCAAGCAGGAACGGCCCGATGCGACGCGGATCACATTCCAGATCGGGCTAATCACCCGCGTTTATCCGGGCGGTTCGGGGCGCGCCGCCCGCTAGCAGCAGCAAGCGGCCCGGCCGTCACAGAACGGCGCGGATCTCCCCCACCGGCCGCGGACCGCCGAGCAGCACGGACTCCCCCGTGGCGCGCACGGCCGCGCCGTCGACACCGGGCTCGCGGTCGATCCCCGCCCGGGCCAGCGCGGCGGCGAGCACCACCGGGCGCGCCCGGTCGCCGCCATCCTCGATCTTGAGCGCGAACGCCCGCCCGTCCGGCAGCGCCAGGACCTGGCAGGCCTCGGCCCCGAACTTCGTGATCGCGCCGGGGATGGCGCCGATCAGGACCCGCTCGTCGCGCCGCGTCCCCGAGACGTACGCCGGGTGCCGGCGGATCGCGTCGGCGATCCGCCGCTCGGGGCCGTCGGTGGCGACCGCCAGCGCCCGGAAGGCCCGCGCCAGCCCGGTCAGCGAGGTGGACAGCAGCGGTGCGCCGCAGCCGTCCACGGCGTCGACGGCGACGGGCTCGCCGGTGACCTCGGCGAAGGTCTCCCGGATCGACTGCTGGAGCGGGTGCGCCGGGTCCAGGTAGGAGTCGGTGTCCCAGCCGTTGACCACACAGGTCGCGAGCATCGCTGCGTGCTTGCCCGAGCAGTTCATGTGCACCCGGGTCGGCGCGCCCCCGGCGCGCAACCGGGCCTCCTTCTCGACCGGGTCGAGCGGCAGGTCGGCCGGGGTCTGCAGGGCCTCCTCGTCGAGCCCGGCGCCGGCCAGGATCCGGCGTACCCCGTCGACGTGGAACTCCTCGCCGGAGTGCGAGGCGCACGCCAGCGCCAGCAGCTCCGAGGGCAGGTCCAGCCCGGCGCGGACCATCGCGAGCGCCTGGAGCGGCTTGTTGCACGAGCGCGGCAGCACCGGGCCGACCGCGTCGCCGCGCGCCCAGTCGACCTGCCCGTCGGCCGCGAGCGCGACCACCGAGCCGTGGTGACGACCCTCCACGAAACCCGAGCGCACGACCTCGGCGACGACCTCGGCGGACGGCCCTGCGACTGGCCCTGCGGAAGGCTCTCGAGATGACATGGCTGCAGGCTAGCCAGGGCCTGCGTGTCAGGATGAGCCCCGTGTCGAACCCGCCTGCGCCACAGCACTGCCCCACGCCCCGCGAGCTCGACGACCTCGAGCTGCTCGTCGGTGGGGCCCTGGCCCCGGTGACCCGGTTCGACGAACCCGGCAGCCCGGTCACGCTGAGCCTGCCGCCCGACGTCGCCGCGGCCGCCTCGGCCGCCGGCGCTGTCGAGCTGGTCGACCCGGAGGGGCTGCCGCTGGCCCGGGTGACCGTGCCCGGCGGGGCGGTCGAGCCGCTGGCCCACCCGCAGTTCGGCCCGTTCCGGCGCCACTACCTGACCCCCGCGCAGGTCCGCGAGCGGTACGCCGGACGCACTGTCGTGCCGGTCGTCGACGCGCTGACCACCGCCCAGGTCGAGTCCCTGCGCGGCCGCGGCCCGCTGGTCCTGCTCGCCCTGGTCGGCGCCGGCACGCCGGAGCTGTCTCCCGTCGCGCTGCTGCGCGCCACCCTGACCGCCGCCGACCTTCTCGAGGACGCCGCGGTCGTGGCCGTCCCGCTCGCCTCGCACGGCGACGCCGGCGTCGACCACGAGCTGGGCCTCCAGGTCGTCGCCAACTACGCCGGCCCGGACCCGGTCGTCGGCCTGCCCGAAGCCGGACCGGACGACACCCTGCCGGCCCCGGTCGCCGAGATCGTCGAGCGCGACCAGCCCGGCCCGCAGGAGCAGGGCCTGGTGCTGTTCTTCACCGGGCTGTCCGGGAGCGGCAAGTCCACGCTCGCCCGGGCGCTCATGGACCGACTGCTCGAGCAGGGCACCCGCACCGTCACCAGCCTCGACGGCGACGTCGTACGCCGGAACCTGTCGGCGGGACTCAGCTTCTCCAAGGCCGATCGCGAGACCAACATCCGCCGGATCGGCTGGGTCGCCGCCGAGATCTCCCGGCACAGCGGGGTCGCGGTCTGCAGCCCGATCGCGCCGTTCGACGAGACCCGCCAGCAGGTGCGGGCGATGGTGGACGAGGCCGGCGGGGCGTTCTTCCTCGTCCACGTCGCCACGCCGCTGGAGGAGTGCGAGCGCCGCGACCGCAAGGGCCTCTACGCGAAGGCCCGCCGCGGCGAGATCCCGGAGTTCACCGGCATCTCGTCGCCCTACGAGGCGCCCCAGGACGCCGACGTCGTCGTCGACACGACCGGCCGCACCATCGACGAGGCCCTGGCCGACGTCACCGACGCGCTGGCCGAGGCCGGCTACCTCGACCTCCGCACCGAGCCCACCCCGGTGGTCGAGCCCACCCCGGCGGTCGAGCCGGGAGGCGCCCCCGGCGCCGACCGTGTCGAGACCCCTGCACCCGAGCCCGAGCGCCCCCTCCACGTCCTCTTCGTCTGCACCGCCAACATCTGCCGCTCCCCGTTCATGGAGCTGATGGCCCGCCGGCTGGCGGGGCCGGACGCGAACGTCACCTTCGCCAGCGCCGGCACCCACGGGTTCCGCGAGCACCCGATGGACGAGGTGATGGCTGGCACGCTCGCGAGCCGGGACGTGACCGATCCCGGGTTCCGCAGCCGCCCGCTCACGCCGCGACTGCTGGACGAGGCCGACCTGGTGCTGACCGCCGAGGCCGCGCACCGCACGTTCATCCTCGACGACCACCCGGGCGCCTTCCGCAAGGTCTTCACGCTCGGCCAGTTCGCGCACGCCCTGGAGCAGGTCGAGGGCGACCTGTCCGGCCGCGAGCTGCTGGCCGTGCTCGGCGAGCGCCGCGGCGCGGCCGACCACGCGCTCGACGTCGCGGACCCCTACCGCCGGGGCGCGGAGGCGGCGGAGACCGCGGCCGTCGGCATCGAAGGGCTGCTGCGCACGGTCGTGCCGGCCCTGACCGGGACGAGGGAGGCCGCACGATGAGCGAGCTGATCACGCTGACCGCGCTGTCGATCCTGGTCGCCGGCTTCGTCGTGGGCGTCGTCGTCGGGCTCACCGGGATGGGCGGCGGGGCGCTGATGACCCCGGCCCTGATCTTCCTCGGCGTCGGCGACACGGCCACGGTGGTGACCGCCGACCTGACTGCGGCCGCCGTCTACAAGACCGGCGGGGCGGTCGTGCACGCCCGGGAGGGCTCACCGAACCTCAAGCTCGCCAAGTGGCTGGTGATCGGGTCGGTGCCGACAGCGCTGCTCGGCCCACACCTGGTCTCGTGGTTCACCGACCCCGACGACATCGACGACGTGCTCAAGCTGTGCATCGGCTTCGCGCTGCTGCTCGCGGCGGCGACGTACGCCCTGCGCCTCTACATCAACCTGCGCCGGGTCCGCTCCGGCGGCGCGGAGGGCAACCCGAACCCGCCGATCCGCCCGATCCCGACCCTGCTGGTCGGCGCCCTGGGCGGCCTGCTGGTCGGCATCACCAGCGTCGGCTCCGGCTCGGTGATCATGGTCGCGCTGCTGATGCTCTACCCGGGCCTGTCCGCGGTGAAGCTGGTCGGCACCGACCTGGTGCAGGCGGTGCCGCTGGTGCTGGCCGCGGCGATCTCGAACATCGCGCTGCACGGGCTGGACCTGGGCCTGACCATCCCGCTGATCCTGGGCTCGGTGCCGGGCACCCTGCTCGGCAGCAAGATCGCCCCCCGCGTGCCGCAGTCCTACATCCGGCGCGGCATCGTCGTGGTGCTGACCATGTCGGGCGTCGCCCTGCTGGACAAGGCCGAGTGGGCGCCGCTCGGCAAGGACGAGTCGCACCCGATGCTGATCGTCGGCGTCGGCGTCGCGATGCTGGTGCTGGTCCCGCTCATCTGGGGCCTGCTGCGCCGCGGGCAGGGGCTTCCGGCGTTCGGCGCTCCCACCGTGGCCCAGCTCGAGGATCCCGAGTACGGAGCACGCCCGTTGATGGACAGCACCGACGGTTCGGGCCGCACCTGATCTCAAGGCGCGGACGCGGCATCTAGGCTGGGCACCATGCTGCGACTGGACTGCCCCACGCACGGCTACGAGTGGGGATCTGCCAACGACATCCCGGCGTTCCTGCGCCAGGACGCCGACGGCAGCCCCGTGGCCGAGGTCTGGATGGGCACCCACCCGCTCGGCACCGCGGTGGCCCGCCACGACGAGGGCGACCGGCCGCTGACCGACGTGGCCGGCGAACTGCCGTTCATGCTGAAGATCCTGGCCGCGAGCAGCCCGCTCTCGGTGCAGGTGCACCCCGACCGCGCCCGCGCCCAGGCCGGCTTCGCGCGGGAGGAGGCGGCGGGTGTCCCGCTGGACGCCCCGGAGCGGGTCTTCAAGGACCCGCACCCGAAGCCGGAGATGGTCTACGCGCTGACCACCTTCGACACCCTCGTGGGCTTCCGCCCGACCGCGGAGATCCTGCGGGTGCTGGCGCCGCTGAACCACCCCTACGCCAAGGCGCTCACCGAGGACCTGCGCTCCGACCCGGGCTTCCCGGGCATCGTGCGCCTGGTCGGGCGGATCCTCTCCGACGACGGCGTGGCGGAGGCCGTCTCCGGGATCGTCGCGGAGTGCCAGGCCGCCCACGACCTCGGCATCGACGTGAAGCGGGCCTACGCGACCGCCCTGGAGATCGAGAAGCACCACCCCGAGGACCCGGGCGTGATCGTGTCGCTGCTGCTCAACCGGCTCACGCTCCAGCCGGGCGAGGCCGCCTACCTGGGGGCGGGCATCATCCACGCGCACCTGAGCGGCATGTGCCTGGAGGTGATGGTCGCCAGCGACAACGTGCTGCGGGCCGGCCTGACCGGCAAGCACATCGACCGCGACGGCCTGGTCGACGCCCTCCAGGCCGGGATGTCCCGGGTGGCCCGGGTGGCCCCCGACCAGTTCGGGTTCTCCACCGACGTCTTCAGCCCCAGCGGGGAGTTCGCGCTGGCGATCGCCCAGGCATCCCAGGCAGAGCCGCTGGGCGCGGTGCTGCCCGAGACCGGGAAGCGGCTGCTGGTGTGCACCGGCGGCGAGGTGGCGGTCGTGAACGGCCAGGGCGCGAGCCTGTGGCTCAAGCGCGGCGACGCGGCGTACGCCGACGAGGCCGACGGCGAGCTGCGCGTGATCGGCACCGGCGAGGTCGCGCAGGCCTACCTACCCCCGGCGGACGCCCCACACCGCCCGATGACTGACCTGGTCTGAGGCGTCCCGGCACGTCCGGCCGTGTGACCTGGGCGGCCAGCCCTCGTCCTCGGTGCGGCGTTGTGGTCCCGGCCCGTTACGATGACGGCTGCTACCCCGATGAGAGGTCCCCACTCACTCATGACCGAAACGCACGCCGACTACCGGTTGAGCCAGCTGGACCAGCTGGAGGCGGAGTCGATCCACATCTTCCGTGAGGTCGCCGCCGAGTTCGAGAAGCCCGTCCTGATGTTCTCGGGCGGCAAGGACTCCATCGTGATGCTCCGGCTGGCCGAGAAGGCCTTCTACCCGGCCAAGATCCCGTTCCCGGTGCTCCAGGTCGACACCGGCTACGACTTCCCCGAGGTCCTCGAGACCCGCGACCACTGGGTCAACCGGCTGGGCGTGCGGCTGATCGTGGCCAGCGTCGAGGAGGCGATCGCCAACGGCGTCGTCGTCGACGACGGCAAGACCAGCCGCAACCGGCTCCAGATCGGCACCCTGCTGCACGCGATCGAGGAGAACGGCTTCACCGCCGCCTTCGGTGGCGGGCGCCGCGACGAGGAGAAGGCCCGCGCCAAGGAGCGCGTCTACTCCCACCGCGACGAGTTCGGCCAGTGGGACCCGAAGATGCAGCGCCCCGAGCTGTGGAGCCTGTACAACGGCCGTCTCCACGCCGGCGAGCACATGCGGATCTTCCCGATCTCCAACTGGACCGAGCTGGACATCTGGGACTACATCGGGCGCGAGGGCATCGAGATCCCCTCGATCTACTTCTCCCACCAGCGCCGGGTCTTCGAGCGCGACGGGATGCTGCTCACGGAGTCCGACTTCAACCCGTGCCGTCCCGGCGAGGTGGCCGAGGAGCGGACCGTCCGGTTCCGCACCGTCGGCGACCTGACGCTGACCGGCTGCGTGGAGTCCACCGCCAGCACCATCCCCGAGATCATCGAAGAGGTCGCCGTGGCCCGGGTCACCGAGCGCGGCGCCACCCGTGGCGACGACCGGTTCTCCGAGGCAGCCATGGAGGACCGGAAGAAGGAAGGCTACTTCTGATGAGCACCCCCACTCCCACCGCGGACGCGGGCCGTGCGAGCTCGATCAAGAGCGACCGGATGGACCTGCTCCGGTTCGCCACGGCCGGCTCGGTCGACGACGGCAAGTCCACCCTGATCGGGCGGCTGCTGCTCGACTCCAAGTCGATCTTCGAGGACCAGCTGGAGGCCGTCGAGGCCACCAGCCTGTCCAAGGGCTACGACTACACCGACCTCGCGCTGCTGACCGACGGGCTGCGCTCCGAGCGCGAGCAGGGCATCACGATCGACGTGGCGTACCGCTACTTCGCGACCCCGAACCGCAAGTTCATCATCGCGGACACCCCGGGCCACGTGCAGTACACCCGCAACATGGTCACCGGCGCCTCCACCGCCGACCTCGGTCTGGTGCTCGTCGACGCCCGCCAGGGCCTCACCGAGCAGTCTCGTCGGCACGCGGTGATCCTCTCGCTGCTGCGGGTCCCGCACCTGGTGCTGGCCGTGAACAAGATGGACCTCGTCGACTACTCGCAGGAGATCTACGACAAGATCCACGCCGAGTTCACGCAGTTCGCCACCAAGCTCAACATCCCCGACCTCGAGGTCATCCCGATCTCCGCGCTCAACGGCGACAACGTGGTGAACCGCTCCGAGCACATGGCCTGGTACTCCGGCCCCACCCTCATGCACCACCTCGAGAACGTGCACGTGGCCTCGGACCGCGACCTCATCGACGCCCGCTTCCCGGTGCAGTACGTCGTGCGCCCGAAGTCGGACGAGCACCACGACTACCGCGGCTACGGCGGCATGGTCGCCGGCGGCGTCCTGAAGCCGGGCGACGAGGTCGTCGTCCTCCCCTCGGGGATGACCAGCAAGATCGCCGGTATCGACCTCTTCGACCGCGAGATCACCGAGGCGTTCCCGCCCATGAGCGTGACGATCCGGCTCGAGGACGACGTCGACGTCTCCCGCGGCGACATGATCGCCCGGGTCAACAACGCCCCGCAGCCGTCCCAGGACATCGATGCGATGGTCTGCTGGATGACCACCACCCCGCTCAAGCCGCGGCAGAAGCTGGCCATCAAGCACACCACCCGCACGGCCCGCGCGCTGGTGAAGGACATCCAGTACCGCCTGGACGTCAACACCCTGCACCGCGACCAGGAGACCAAGGAGCTCGGGGTCAACGAGATCGGCCGCATCCAACTGCGCACCACGGTGCCGCTGCTGGTCGACCCGTACTCGAAGAACCGGACCACCGGCTCGTTCATCCTCATCGACGAGGCCACGGGGATCACCGTGGGCGCCGGGATGATCAACGGCTGAATGAAGTCGAAGGTCGGTGGCCACATAGGGGGAGTAGAAGCGCGTCACCCTTAGGTTCCCCAAATACTGGATGATGGGCACCGAGTGCCCGATGATCATCTACATTTAGGCGGTGAACCGGGAACCCGCCGCCGCAATGATCCGGCGCTTGGGATCCTTCGCTTTGCCGCCATTCCTGGCACTTCTCGCGCCCATGCTCGTGCTCCCGGTTATTGCTGGTCGAACGACAATCTCTGGGTGGGCAGCACTTTCGACGGGTCAGTCGATTGGAGCCCTGGGAGCGCTTGTAATCGCGATCGGGTGGCCGCTCGTCGGACCTCCTCGCGCCGCAGCGAGTCCAGGTAACGCTTCCCGACTATACTTCGACAGCCTCAGGACTAAAGCGGTCGCGGCCTTGTTCGCGGCGCCACCCCTCACACTTATCGTGGTGCTGGCCGCCCCGGGCGGAGAACTCCCACTAACGGCCCTCACCACTGCCGCATATGCTCTAATCGGCCTCTCCCCCTCCTGGCTAGCAATCGGCCTCGACAAACCATTTGCGGTCCTACTATGTGAGGTCGCACCGAAGTTCATACTGAGCGCCTCGGCTGCCGTTGTAGTGGTGAGCGGAGGCAGCATATATGTATATCCCGCGCTACTGATCGCCTCCTGCGCTCTCAGCCCAATACTGTTCGCGCTTTTCATTGTGCGCCCTAAACGACACGATGCGCCACCGCTGGGCTCCAGCCTACGGCGATTGTTCGTGCCAGCAACCACCGTAGCCGCCGCTGGCGCGTACTCGGCCGGGGCGATCCTTATCGTTGGACTGTCCTCCACGGATCAAGTAACTGGCGTCACCGCCTCGGCAGATCGTCTTTACCGGATCGCACTTTTTGCCGTAGCGTCCACCGGCGCGGCATTGCAGCCCTGGGTGATGGCCTCCAGCGGCAGGATCGCACATCGTCGGCGTCAAATTGCCCTTCGTATGCACGTCTTGCTCGGCTTAGCTGGCGGGAGTGCTTACGCATTTCTAGGATCAAACGCGGCTTCCTATTTATTCGGTGACCGGTTCGCGCCCGGCCCAGCCACCACGTTTTGGTACGGCGTCGCATTCTTCGCTGTGTCAGTAGGAACCTCCCTCGGTCACCACCGGTTAATGCCGCAGGGAGGGGCGCAAGCCGTGCTCCGCGGAACCCTCCTAGGGGCGGCCGCAGGAATACCCGCGATTGTGTACTTCAGCAGTAGGTTCGGCTCCCCCGGAGCCGCGTTTGCGATCGCGCTCGGCGAATTGGTGGTTGTCGCAGCCTTCGCCGGCCAATGGCGGCTTCGCCGAGACGAACAACACTTCAATTTTGACACTCAGGTCCCGACTGGGGCCGATGAGCAGGGAGCGCCCCCCAATGAGATTACGAACCGCTCAATCCGCAACAGACGATCGTCTAGTTAGTACCGAATGGGCACCGAAGCAGTACTTCATCTACTATCCACGCGGCGCTCGGACGGGTGGGCCAGTGGCCCTGCACCAACTCGTCGACGCTTTGCGCCGGTTGGACCTCAACGCCTTCTTGGCCCCATTCCCTGGCACGGAGTCCAATCCAGATGTACAGGAGTACCAATCGTTTGATGCACCGATCCATGTCGGTCCCGTGCCAGATGATCCCTCCTCGGTAATTGTTGTGCCGGAGGCCTACGTGCCGCTCGCACGACAATTCAAGCAGGCGACCCCTGTGATTTGGTGGTTGAGCATCGATAAATCGACGACCGAGATGTTTCGCATGGCCAAACGCCGGGGCGAACTTTGGAACATTCTATTCTGGCGAGAATACCTTGGCCGGGCGCGCAGAGGGATCGGCCAGCTTAACACCATCGAGAACCGGAGAACGCTGCGGCGCGCTATCCACATCGCGCAATCGCACTATGCTTGGGCGTATCTATACGTAGCGCGCAACATAAGCGCCAGCATCGTCTCCGACTACACATACACTGCCCAGGGGCCCGGCTCAGAAGTTGGTGAGGGACGGTCCCCCGGCGCCCCATACCGGGTCGCATACAACCCCATGAAGGGCGGCCAGTATATTCCGGCAATTCGAAGCCTTCTGCCTGAGGTTGAATGGCTGCCATTAACGGGCATGCGAGCAGACCAGGTCGCTAACGCGCTAGCGAGCTGCCATGTCTACCTAGATCTCGGGTTTCATCCCGGCAAAGATCGAATCCCCCGCGAGGCAGCTCTAGCAGGTTGCGCCGTGGTCACTCGCAGGATTGGCGCAGCAGCATTCCATGATGACATGCCTTTGCCTTGGTCTGCAAAGGTTGGTGTCGGTGGCGTAGATTCGGCCGAAGTCGCTCGAGTGGTTCGAGCCACCCTTTCAGATCTACAGCAAGCGAACAAGGCGCAGCGGCCGTATGTTGACTGGATTCTGGGCGAAGAAGCCAGATTCCTAGACGAGGTCCAGCGGGTCTTTGTCTTGGGCCAGCTCGGCCACAATCCGTGCACCCCGCCCATGTGATACCCGAGACGAGGGCTACGGCAAGTCCTCATGCGATGCGTGTGAAAGACCCGTACGCAACGGGAGCGACGGGGAGCACGCATGCAACGTCACGTCCAGGGGACTTGGAGCAGGATCGTCACCTAGCCGGCCATGTGCATTATTCGTTGCATTCATGCATCGTTTCTACCTCTTAGGCTTAGCCCCTGGCAAGCGCATCCGTAGTGTCGGGTACCGGCACCGACTCCGATGGCGATTCGGCCGCTGCCCCTAGTGCGGAGTCGAGACGACGCCCCTTTGCGTGTACCACAACGCAAGCAACGTCGAAAGGATTCGCAGCCTAGTCTGCCCTGGTAGAACCCATCGTCGATTGCCAGTACGCAGCACGGACAAGATCTGCTCCGAATCGCTCGGCCGCTCGCCAAACTTGGCGAATCGGCGCCGGGGAACCCCCGACGATGCCATGATTCACAGAATGCACCCCCGAGGACTACTAGCACTGCTCGTAGGTCTAGGTGTCGGACTCGGCGGCGGCGCCTCGGCAGCCGTGCTGGTCTCCGCTCCCGCGGCTGAGCGAGCAGCCCCCGCCATCAAGGCATGCGTCACGAAGAAGAACTTGATCGTTGCCCCTACCAAGAGGAACAAGTGTCCCAAGGGCGCGAGGCTCTCGGTAGTGGGGATGCCGGGACCCCGAGGAGTGCCTGGCCCGGCAGGTCCGCAGGGTCCTGGACCGGTTGGACCCGCCGGAGCTCGCGGCGAGCCGGGTGCACCCGGTGATCCTGGCCCACAGGGACCTCCCGGCGAGGCAGGCCCGCAGGGAGCTCCCGGTGAGGCGGGTGCACAGGGTGCTCGCGGCGAGCCGGGCCCGGCCGGAACGCCGGGCCCGCCCGGATCCCCGACCCAGGACGGTGGGTCTGGCGACATCGACGGCGGTAGGCCATGAGCAGCGATCCACCGGCGGGTCGCCGGGGCCTGCTCGCGTTCATTATCGGCGGCACGACTAGCGCTGCACTCACGACCCCCGCACCAGCACAGGCCGAGCCGGACGAAGTGATCGACGGCGGGGCACCCTGAACGATTCGAAGGGCAACAAGCATGGCCACCATCCGCCTCCGTCGCGGCACCGCCGCCGAGTGGGCTACTGCCCAATCCGTCCTCGCACTCGGCGAGCCGGGGGTCGAAACCGACACGGGCACCCTCCGCATCGGTGATGGAACGACCCCGTTCTTAAACCTGCCCCGCCATCTCGACGATGCGAGCCTGTCGGCCGCACTTGTTCGGCCGAGGCAGGTATTCGTGGATCCTGCAGAAGGCAGTGACTCGCGCAACGGTGACACATGGGGCAGCGCGAAGAAGACCATCAATGCCGCTGTCGCGGCGATTGCTGGCCTGGGTGGCGCTGCGGACATCATGCTCAAGCCGGGCGCAGTGCACCCTCTGCAAGAAGGCGTGGTCATTGAATCCCAACGTCACCGAATCATCGGGGGGCCCCGCACAATCATTGATGCTTCAGCACTTCGAGGCACGGACGTGGCAATCACCATCGACGCCAACGAACCGTACCCTCCTTACAGGTCGGGAACGTGTCCGCTCGACTCCCTGGAAATCGTCGGTCCCGGGCAATCCGAAGGAACGGTGACGGGCGTAAAGTTCGAGCACCAAGGTTCGGCCGAAAACGGCGCCGTTCATCACTTGGCTCCGCGCAACTGCAACATAACTGGATTCGCCCGAGCCGTCGCGTACGGGCACAACACCTACAACATCACGTGGCTCAACCTGACGGCCTACCAGAATCGCATCGCAATCCACGTACCAGCCGACGCGGGAAGCAATTACGGGGAGCGCCTCGCATTCATCGGATGCACTTTCTTCAATAACGCACTCGACATATACTGCCGTTCGTCCTCTACGGGTCTGCACTTCACTAACGTGAGCTTCGATTATAGCGCCACTGCCATCGACGCGGCAGATTGCCGCGTCTTTTTGACCGACTGCCACATCGAGAATCACTCTTGGGAAGTTGCGCCTTTCATCAAGCTTGGAGGCAGCGAATACTCGACGTTCCGCATGTCAGGAGGCCTCCTCATCCTTAACGGGGACACTCCCGTGAGGTCCCGGATGATGCCGTGCATCATCGAGGTCAGCGGCTCATCCCAGGCCCTGTTTGATGGCGTATTTATGAACAATCTGGCCGTGGCATCCGGAGTGTTCGCCATGGGCCCGGGCCTAGTTCGCGTGCGGAACACTCAGTCCCCCCTTACGACGCCTGGCATGCCCCACGTACAGTCGAGCTCGCGGTCCCTCCTCCCGTCGTCAAGCGCGAGTACCGAGGGATCCACCGAGGTTCTCGACCCCTGGTGGGTCATCGCATCAGCTGTCGCCGAAGGTGACACTCCCCAAATCAGCAGCCGCTTGGCAGGCGACCACATCTCAATCTCAACCACTGCCCAGCACTATCGCTCCGGCACGCGATCGGTAGAAGTCAACAAGACCGGCGCCCACACAATCGGGCGGGTCGCACTTCTCGTCCCCGTAGAGCCGGACGGTTCGGTCACCTGGCTCCTCTGGTATTCAGCAAAGGGCGGCGCTGGGCGGGCATACCTGAGCGCCTCTTGGGTCTGCAACCTCGAGTTCAAGGCACCCCCGGCATTCACGCAACTCGGGCCCCCAGTACTGGCTCGCCAGATCTTGAAAACAGATGGCGTTGACATCCCATGGACCGCATTCCACAATGACGCCCCGATTCGGCGGGCGCCTGCAGGCGCAACACATCTCGCAATGACCCTGACGTGCGACGAGATGCAGGGCAAGATCTATTTCGCGGACTTGAATGTGTCTCAGTGGTAGGCGGATCACCGCATGGTTGTGCACGACATGCAACACCCCTGCCCGGAAACAGCTCCTAGTGGCTCTTGGATCCTGAATTGCCCCGACTCTGGTGGATGTTCGAAATCCATGGAAGATGAGAGTCGTGGCAGCACCAAGGAACTACCGACGAACGCGTGAGCGAGCCACCCGGATGGCCGCAGAGCTTCGCCAGGACCCGCCGGCCACGAAGCAGGACGCGATCACTCGTGTGGCCGAGCAGCTCGGCCTGTTCCCGGAGACCCTGCGCATTGGGTCCGGCAGGCCGAGATCGAGTACTGTCCGCCCCGGCACGACCTCAGCCGAGGCGCAGCGGAGCGCCAAGCTCGAGCAGGAAGAAGTCCTTTAACTTCGGCGGGCCAACCGCATCCTGAAGACGTCGGCGGCTGTTTTCGCGGCGGAGCTCAACCGCCCCACCAGCAGGTAGTGCCCCATCTCCACGCTCATCGCCATGCCGTGGTCGATGGGCGCGAGTACAGGGTCGATCCGATCTGGGCGGTGCTGAAGGACGCGGCGTGCAGATCGCCCCGAGCAGCTACTACGCCGCGAAGGCACGGTCGCCGCCGGCCCGCGCGATCCGCGACGCCGAGTTGAGAGATGAATCAGGGGGTCGCCCACAAGGCGAACCTGGGTGTGTGCACGGCGCCCGAAGGATCCACGCCGACCTCAACCGCAAAGGCGGACGGGTCGCTCGATGCCCGTGGAGCGGCTGATGCGGGCCGAGGGCATGCGGGGAATCCCGGAAGAGGATCCGTATAACCACCATCGGCGACGGCCCGGGAACCATACGTCCGGAGGATCTGGTCAGGCGGAAGTCCTAGCAACCGGCCCGAACCAGCTGTCGGTGGCCGGCCCGCCCGACGCAGAACGAACGCACCCCGGCTGGACTTGCGTCGCGCTCGTCCTCGACGTCTTCAGCCGGATGACCGTGGGCTGGCACCGATTCCAGTGACCGAGCCTCCGCCAAACCCGGGGCCATTCGATTCTGTCCCTACGTCCTAACGCGCTGCCCGTCGCCCATGGCCCGTCCCGGGAACACGAAGCCGCTCGGACTGCCGGATCTTGGTCAAGCCAGCAGCAGCCCTGCGCGTAGGCGGCGAAAGCAGCGGCGAGACCCACGAGCCCCGCCCAGGCCCGCGACCGAAACGTACGGCCGGAGAGGAAGATCGGCCAAGCCGACCATGCCGGTTGGGCACGGTCGAGGCGCCGCTGGAGTCAAGACGCGCTAGCCAGCTTTGGGTTTACCGGTTGCGCGGACCTCGGCCCGCCGATCCGTCGCCTCAGAACTGCCTCGGCAGGCCGCTCGAACCAGCGATAGGCGGCCACACTCACGCCTATCGACACGATGCAAGACATGCAGACCGCCGCAAGCCCCCTCCATGCGTCGGATGAGCTTCCCACCAACTCGACCCACATCAACAGAAGGAGGTAGTGAACCATATATAGGGCGAAAGAAGCTTCCCCGAGGCGAACCAGCCAGGGCGTCCGGAGCCAGGATCGGCAACCAGCGCGGTCGGCACTCGCCGCGGCGACGATCAACAGCAATGCCGCGGGCAGTGTCACTAGGTCGGCGTAAACACGAAGAGGTTCGACACCCACTCGCGGCAGAACGCTGATAAGGCTCATTGCGAGCAGGTAGGTCACCGCGTTGGCGAAGAGAGCGGCCGGCACCGTGACAGGAGACCGATAGCCACGCTGGAACGCCGTAGCAAGGATAATCCCCAACAAGAAGGCGCCAACGCGATACGGAGGGCACTTATAGAGAAATTGCTGCGCCAATTCGGCAGGAAGAACCGCAGCGACAGCAATAGCGGTGACCACAAGACTGACAGCGACTCCCCCGGCCAGCCATCGCAACCGTCGGACGGGGCGAATTCGTCGAACCAAAATGGGGAACAGTGCGTAGAAAAAGGCCTCGCAGCAGAGCGACCATGAAACACCGTTGAGTGACGAAGCATAACGCTCGTTCGGGATCCACGATTGTAGTAGGAGTAGATTCAGCAACGACGACCCCAGCCCAACATCGCCGCCCACAAGGAACAGGAAGACAGCAGCAACTAGAGCGGTGACCAAGTGCATCGGATAAATTCGCGCCGCGCGTCGTCCATAGAAGTGCCTACGGGCAATCGCCGGCCCGAGCGACCATGTGAGGACAAATCCGGAGAGTGCAAAGAAGAAGCCGACACCAATGTAACCGACGCTCGTGACCTTCTCGACCGCTGTGCCGGGCATCAGCAGGAACGCAGCGTGGTGGACTAGGACCAGCAGAGCGGCAAAGAACCGTAAACTTGTTAACGAATCCAAACGGACCCGTTGATGGGCCTTGTCGAAAATCGGTGCGATCACGGGTGCCTATGCTAGTTGAGGAACCGGTCGCGCACGTAGCAAACGACGACCGTAGTGCATGTTTCCGTTCACAACGTTGGTCGGCACGCGCCTGAATACGATCTGGAAGACGGGCGACGCAGCCGATCGCTCTGCCACGGGCAAACAGGCTTTAGGCCCACCGGGCACGACGATCAGCCATGGAGACCGAAGCGCCCTTCAGCGAAGCACGCCACCGGCTAGTAGGGGCCGCGGCCATGACGTCCTCGGACGCCGTCAACGATCCCTCGCACCGAAGCCCAGAATTTGGGTGCCCTAGGCTTGGAGTCGCGTACCAGGGGAGCCAGCAACAACCTCGCGGTCTCTCGAGCGCCTGCGCCGAGCAACAGGTTCCCAGGTCGACCGCAAGTGAGAATCCTGTTGCGCTGGTTGTAGTAGTAATAGCCAGGCCCGTTCCCCCCGCCTGGCTCTCCGGTTGACCCGCCCTGCGCGTGCCAAACTCTCGCTTCCGGGGTGACATGCATCCGAAAACCCAGTTCGCGAGCGCGACGACTGAACAGTGCATCCTCCCAATACAGGAACAGATCGTCAGGAAAACCGCCAATCACGCTCCAAGTCCGCCGATACATCATCGGGGCAGCTCCGGTGATGAAATCCGACGCAAGCAGTCCATCTCGGACCCCGTCCACCGACTCTCCCTTGCGCCAGTGCCAAGAAACGCCACGCCGGGTGTCAAACTCTCCTCCGGCAAACCAGATCGTGGCCCCATCACCGGTGGTTATCAGCGGAGAAATGATATCAGTAACTCCCGCGTCCAGACATCGAACCAATTGCTCCACCGCGCCTGCCGCGACCCTCGTGTCGGGGTTCAGAGCCCAAATAATGTCCGACCCGTCGGAGACCGTCTGGTCGACCCCGAGGTTCGAACCTCGAGCGAATCCTAGGTTAGATGGAGCTGTCACTACCTTGATCCGGCCGTCGGACCTTTCAAGCCCGTGAAGCAGTTCGGTTTCAGAAGGCGCACAGGAGTTGTCCACGATAGTGATGGAATCGATCAACGGGGAGACCAAAGACGACACACATTCCTGTATGAAGGAGAACGCGTGGTAGTCGACGATCACCACGGCGACGCGCGCCCGTACGGGTGAACTCATGCGGCGCCAAACACTGCCGAGAGGCGACTTCGCAGATCCGATAGTCGTGGATGCCCGAGCAGTCTCGGGTAGCGAGCGTAAAAACGGGTCGCAGATCGAAACTCGAACTTCCAAGAGTTTAGAGAGATCTTCTTCCGCGTGGACCGGGCCCAAGCGTGCACCCACCTCACATCGCCGATGAGTCGCGTCTCAAATCCAAGTTGGCGGGCACGTAGACATATATCAGAGTCTTCGTAGTAGATGAAGAACTTGGAATCCCACCCGCCGAGGGCCTCGAGAATGGGTCGGGGAATTGCCAAGGCGGCGCCGATCGCCCAATCGACGCTAACCACTTCCGACGGCTCAGCCCTGACCTCGTAACCAGACGCTCGGCTAATCCTGCCTCCCAGGAAGTGCACCACCTTCCTGTACAGGTAGGGATCAGTACGCCCGTTCTCTTGAGGACTTCCGTCAAGGTTCAACAGCTGCGGAGCTGCAATCACTCCGTGCTCGATGGCGTAGTTGGCAAGACGCAAGGCGGAATCGGAATCGACCTCCACGTCAGGATTGGCAAAGATGTAACATTCGGCATTCACTAGCCCCGCTGCCAGGTTATTTGCCGCCGAGAACCCCATGTTCGCCGCCAGTTCCACCACGTCTGCTGCCCCCATTTGGCGCGCCAGATCGGCCGAGCCGTCCGTCGAGGCATTGTCGACCACCAGCCAAGGAAGGGCGAGCTGCGCTGCGTTCTTCCAGTGAGTCGCCAAGTCCTCACGGCTATTGAACGTCACTGTGACCAGTGCTGCCCGCAGAGTGCCCGTCACTGTGTAGTTCCCTGCAGTAGTCGAAGGGTCCATTGTTCCCAGGTCCAATCAGAAAATTCACGCTGAGCGCGCTCCCAATGATCACCGGACATAGACCGTGCAGTTCGGACAGCGGCCCGCACCGCGCTTGGGTCCGCCGGGTCGACGCTTATCGCATAGCCCCTGCCCGTAGCCGCCAAAGTGGCGATGTTCGACGTTATTACAGGAAGTCCTAAACTAAGGGCCTCCGCGACCGGGAGACCGTACCCTTCGTAACTAGATAGCATGCAGAATACGTCCGCCTGTTCGTATAGTTGAACCAGACGGATGTCGTCAATGTGCGAATGGACCGTTACTCGATCAATCGTCCCAGTAAGTTCGGCTTCGTCGCGCCAGTATTGGTCCCACGCTTGTCCGGGACAAACAAGATCTAGCGTCCATCCCTGTTCCGCCTCCATCGCTCGCAGGAGTGACCTTACGCCCTTATTTTGTGCGTGCCCGAAACTCATGAGCCGGACAGCAGTGCGCTTCGGATCCTTCGTCCGCGGACGTGGACGAAAGTACGGAGCGAGGTGATCAACAGGCAGGGGAAGAACCAGCGTTTTCGTTTCGGCCGACGGAACTAGGGAGACCAGTTCCTTTCGCGTTTCTTCGCTGACCACGACAATGTGATCGCACCTAGGGAGTGCCCACCGGTGGAGAAGCTGCCGGTAGACAACCTGACGCCAGGAGATTCCATGGACCTTGGGGTCGAGGAAATTGAGATCGTGGACGATGACATATCTTTTTCGCGCCCGGGTGAAGAAACGCAACCCTGGAGCCGTGTCTATCCGGACGTCATATCGAGAGATAGTTCTCGCCGCGAGCAAATCTCTAAAGAACGACGCCAATCGGGAGTCTGTCTGGGTAGACAAGACTGTCGTCCGGTGGTCGGCCTCATGCAAGCGGGGAGCATTGGCCACGTAGACATCGTAGTACTTTGCTAATTCTTGGGTGACCGAGTTGTGGACCCGGACTATGCCTCCCGCGTAGGCCCCGTAGCCGTTTACTAGCGCTCGCAATGTCTGCCTCTTTCGACGTGACCCATGGTGCCTGGCGGTCGTTCCAGTTGCGTAACCTGCGTCCGGTCAGGCGCAGGAATCGATCGTGTTCATTCTCGCCGACCTCGCGGCTGATAATACGGCCCAGCGCGCCCTTAGTGGTAAGCAGTTGGGTTCAACCAGCCTGTTCGAGCGACTTATATGGCCCAACGTCCTACTTCCGACCGACACGAAATCGACGCGGTCACCGTCCGGGGTTCGCCGATGCCGGTGAGGCATTAGTTGGCGCGTGAGCGATTGCACGCTATTGGGCGGGCGTCCCGACCCAGGGCCGCGGATCGCGACGCCGTAAAGGCGCCCCCGCGTTCTGAATCGGACCGTCTGGCGACAGGGAAGTATCCACCCCGCTCGCAAAGCCCGGCCCGGACTCCGACTGTTCACGGAACCCAGGCCTGGAACCCCGCCTCACCGAGTGGTCCACGGAGGTCACCATGAGCTTTTGGCCGGCCCCGTCGCTCGTGCAGTCGACGGGCCTGTTGGAATGCGTTGCGTCCAAGCTTCCCGCAATCAGCACGCCCATGGTCAACCAGATAAGCGGGGTAGAGAGCGCGGGCTCAGCGAGGCTCTTCGCGATAAGGAGCGCTAGCCAAGCCCACGCGGCGGCGCGAGTCGAAGCCGAGGAGAACCGCCCACGCAAAGTTCGGGTCATCACCAGAATGAAGAGTGTTGCTCCAACGACGCCGGTGCAGGACAGCAACATTGTCACAAAGCTTGATGGACGATTCGCTCCCAGACCGACACCGATCCCCAATGTCTCACCCACGAGTTTCAGCGAGAATATATCCGATGCAAATCGGTTCGCGGCTGATTCAGTGTCGAACTTCTCCGTGATCTCCAGCAGAAAGGCGTCCGCAAAGCCAGCAAG
Organism: Nocardioides pantholopis; assembly: GCF_003710085.1. NCBI lineage: Bacteria > Bacillati > Actinomycetota > Actinomycetes > Propionibacteriales > Nocardioidaceae > Nocardioides > Nocardioides pantholopis. Next base: position 3,583,330 of record NZ_CP033324.1, read on the forward strand.
CCATATGGTTCCGACCAAGGGCGCCATACCTACGACCAACCCGGGGTGAAGTCCGCCTCGGCCAAAAACGAAACGCCAAAATTGTACCGCCAGGACACTAACGACAATAACGACGGCTGCTAGTGCGGCGGTCCCGGAACTCGCGAGCAGCAACTGCCAGAGCGCGAGAGCGAGCATTACGCCTGATACCCATCGATAGCGCATGGAGTCGACAAGGCGAAATGCGTAGAACGTCGCAGCCGCGACCGCGAAGACGGCGAGATTGGAAGGCTCTGCAAACGTCCCAAAGAATCGGGTTTCGAAGGGATTGTAGGAGGCGGTGGCGGAGTTTTGGAATTGACCGTTCGGCCAAACTAGTCCTGCCGACTCAACTATGATTCTGAGGAAGCCGAGGCCAATACCCACCCCAAACGCGGCGTGCAATACCGCGAGAGTCGCTCGCTCCTTAGCAAGGTAGACGGCGACGCCCACCCCAATAACCAGGTACGCCAGTTGGGCAACCATAGAAGGAGTGTATTTGAGTGGCGCGGGATCGATAATCTGCGCATCGATTCCAGCTCGCGGAAGCAGAATCCGCACGCCCTCGAAGAGGGACGGTCCGCAAACCGTAACGGCAAACACGACCACCACGAAGAGGGCGAGCACTGGCCAGACTGGATGGGGAACCTGCCGCCCCCGCTTTATAATAGCCAGGACGAGGGCGATAACGCCGAGGACATAAAATGGTGCGACCGTCGTCGTCTCGCCAACTGTGATTGCGGCGGTCGTCGGCAGCGCCGCTGATGCTCCGAGCGCAAATGGGAATAGGTTACGGCGGGTGACCAGTCCGACGCAGATCACCGCCAGGATGGCAAACCCGACAACGCTGACCGTCACTGTACGACCGTCCTATGCGCGGGGGTATCAAGTTGGACAACGCCTCTATCGCGCAAATCGGCGGTCCCGGTGCCTCGCGAGACCAAGGCGGGGGGGAGATGATGAGCCGCCCGGAGGGGTTCAGCTGCTCCTTGGACCGCAGGTCTGGCCCGGTATCGGCAGCATTGTCCGCTGTTCATCCGGCAAGAACCCCTCTGTTTCGGCCCGGTAGGACAAACAAGCCTGTCCCGATCGTGTTGGCGCGATCGATCACGCCGAAGCGTTGTCGGGGGCGTAGCCGTAGCCGTAGCCGTAGCCGTAGCCACCGGCACCGCGGCCAGTCGGAACCATGTTGAGCACTACCCCGACAGGGCGAGCGCCGACCTGCTCCAGGCGCTGAATGGCCTGGGCGAACTGCTCCTTGGTCGTCTTGCCGTGGCGTGCGATCACCAAGGCACCGTCCGCGTGCGTCGCGAGGAGCGCGGCGTCCGTCACCGGGAGTAGCGGTGGCGCGTCGATGATGACGATGTCGTAGCGTTCCCGAACTTCGACGAGCAGGTCCGCCATCGCTTTCGACTGGAGCAGCTCGGCGGGGTTCGGCGGCACAGCTCCGCTAGCCAGAAGATGCAGGTCGGTCTCGGCATGCTTCTGGATCGCCTCGTCGAGGCTCACCTTGCCGACCAGCACCGTGGTGACGCCCACCGCGTTGTCGAGGCCGAGCTCAGCGGATGCCTTGGGACGGCGCAGGTCCGCCTCGATCAACAGCGTTCGCTTGCCGGCTTGGGCCAGCGTCAGGGCAAGGTTCAGCGACGTGGTCGTCTTCCCCTCCCCCGGCAGGCTCGAGGTGATGACGAAGACCTTGTCCTGACCGTCCACGTCGACGAACTGCATGTTCGTCCGGAGGACCCGGAAAGCCTCGACCCGCGGGGCATGCGGGGCTAGCGAGGTCACCAGGGGCTTCGACTTCGTGGCCGGGTCGTACGTGATGGCCCCGAGGACGGCGGCGTCGGTGGCCTGCGCCGTGTCGTCCGGGCCCTTGATCGTCATGTCGAGCAGGTCCCGAAGCACGGCAAGACCGACGCCGAGCAACAGACCCAGGACCAGGCCGAGCCCGAGGTTGCGCGGCCAGCTGGGCGAGACGGGGGCGTCGGAGAACGACGCCGCGTCCACGATCGTCGCCTTGACCGGCGCCTGGGTGCCGCCAGGCGGCGTCTCGAGTTCCCGCACCATCTCGACGAGTTGCTCGGCGTAGGCCTGCGCGATCCGCTGCGCCCGAGCGGCGTCCGAGTCGCGGACCTCGAGGCTGAGGTTCACGGTGTCCACCACGACGGACGCGCTGACCTGGCCGACGAGCTCCCCGGCCTCGGCCTCGAGATCGAGGTCGTCAACCACCCGGGTCGCGAGCTCCCGGCTGGTGATCAGGTCCGCGTAGGACTTGACCCGCTGCGCCGAGAACTGGCCGCCCTGGAAGACGGCGGACTGGTCCCCCTCAGACGTGGAGACGAAGAGCCGTGCGCTCGAGGCGTACTGCGGTGTCTGGGCGGCGGTGGCGGCGGCGGCGAGCGCCGTCCCGACGACCGCGACCAGCAGGATGGATACCCACCGACGTCGCAGGATCCTGATGTAGTCCCGAAGCTCCATCGCCTTAACTCACGTCCCTGTTCAGCTGCGTTGACATCGAATTCCTATCGGCAGGCGCTGGGGAGCGCCTTGACGTTGTCGGTCTTGTCGATCGTGGGCGTGACGGCCAGCACGCCGTCAGCGGTCTGCCCCTTGGCGCCGCGCATCGTCCAGGACAGGTCGACCTTCTCGCCGGGGGCGAGCTGCACGTAGGTCATGCCGACCTCGCGGCCGTCCAGGTCGACCTTGTCCAGCTCCATGGGCGCGCCGTTCCAGCGCAGCTCCCCGATCGCACCGCCAACCGGGGCGTAGAGCCGGAGGGTCACCAGCTGCTCACCGGCGTCGATGCCGAACTGCCCGCCACCGGTCACGTACGGCGGCAGCGACGCGGCGTCGCGGGGGGCGACCGACGACAGGCTCGCCTTCCCGGTGTAGCCCTGGACCCCGTCGGTGCACCAAGTCGCCTTGACGTCCACGTCGTAGCGCAGGAAGTAGGACATCTTGGCGCCAGTGGTGTCGTCGAGCGTCACCATCACCTGGGGGGTCCTGTCGCTGTCCTGGGCCAGGCCGCCCGCCACGGCGGTGCCGTCGAGCGCGCGCTGCTCGGTCTCCTCGTAGGAGTGCACCAGCACCCGGCGCTCGCCGGCGGCCCGGTTCAGTGCCCGGATCACCCCGGCGCCGTCGGAGAGACCGGTGGTGAACCGCTGGAAAGCCGCGGCGGCGACCCGGCCGAAGAACACGTCCTGCTCGGCGGGATCGGTCAGCCGGAGGTAGACGTTGTGCAGCAACTCGTCCACCAGGTTCTCCCCGGTGAGCTCGATGCCGTCCACGGTGACGCCGCCGACGGCCTCCAGCACGTAGGACAGGGCCACGGTGTCGACGAACAGGACGCCGTCCACCGCCTCGTCGGGGAACTCGCCGTTCCACCGGGCGCGCAGCAGGTCCGAGGCCCGGGCCGGGTCGGGGGTCATCGTGGCGTTGAGCGGGTAGGTGCCGAGCACCTCGCCGTACAGGTCGCGCTCCCCCTTGGTCAGCGGCAGGACCGGGGCCGGAGCCTCGCCAAGGGAGGAGACCGGGACCTGTCGGACCAGTCCGACCTTGCCGTCCTGGGCGGTGACCACCGAGACCGATCCGGCCAGGCCGCCGGCCGCGCGGATCTCGGCGTTGTTCTGGAGCACGAGGAGGTACTGCCGCGGCTCTCCGTCCCCGAGCATCGTCGGCATCACCTCGAGGGCGGTGTCGGCGGAGGCCAGGAAGCCTCGGACCTCGCCGACCGTGGCGTCGAGCTCGCGGTACTTGTCCCGCAGTCGGGTGATGTAGCCCGAGGAGTCCTCCTCGGCGAGCCGGTCCTCGGCGGCGGTCAGCGCCTCCAGGGCCTCACCGACCGGGGACCGCAGGTCCCGAAGCCCCTGGACCGGGACACCTCCGTTGCGGGGCAGCATCGTGTCGAAGTCGTCGGCAGCCGCCACCAGCGGCTCCAGCCCCCGGTCACCGAGATCGGCGATCACGTCGCTCGCGACCCGAACGCCGCGGGCGTCGTCACCGAACACCGGCAGGTGGCTGAGCACGGACCAGGTGAGCCCCGAGGTGCGGTCGGCGGCGGCCCTGCTGTTCTGCCGCAGCGAGGCCAGGGAGCTGTCGAGCTGCTCCTGGTCGCCGGACCGAGCGGCGGACTGCAGGGAGTCGGCGTCGGCGACGGCCGCGGTCAGGTCGTCGTTGACCCGCCAGGCCTGCCAGCCAGCCCAGACGGCTCCGAGGATGGCCAGGCCGAGAATCCCGAAGATGGCGACACGCCAACCGCGCCGAGAAAGCATTGTCTGCACCTAACATCGCTGGCCGACTCAATGGCCGACCGTTTAAAAGTCCGGAATGCGGCGTTCAAAGATGAGGACCCCGGGCCGTGAGGCACCGGGGTCCTCGATCGAGGATCTAGAACGTCACTTGCGGACGGAGATCTTCGTCTTGCTCTTCGAGGCCTTGAAGACCGAGTTGCGCTTCGGGGCGAAGCGAACGACGACCTTGTAGGCGCCGGCCTTCTTCAGCTTGGAGGTCTTGACCTTGATGGTCTTGCCCTTGTAGTCGACGACCTTCTTGGAGACGATCTTGCCGGCCTTGTTCTTGACGACGACCGTGACCTTGCCCTTGGCCTTGGCGTTGCCCGCCCCGACCTTGACCTTGACGATGGCGGGCTTGCCGGCCTTGACCGGGGCCGGGGTGGTGACCGAGGAGACGGTCTTCACGGTGCCGGTGTAGGGGGCCGCGGTGGCGGCGGTGCCGGTCACGGCAACGAGGCCCGCGGTGGTCAGGGTGGCGGCGAAAACGCCGGCGATGAGCTTCTTCATATTGATGAACTTCCCGTCTTGCGGCGCTGGATTGCCGCGAAGTATGTGATGGCTGCAGAAGCAGACCACGGGGAAGCGCCCGACCGCACGGATATGGCAAAACATCTCAGACGATTCCGCGATCTTAGCGGCATTCTGTGGGGTAGGTCACATCAATTCTGCTGCGTCGCCAGCATTTGTCGTGCCTGTTGCCCCGAAAGCGGCTTCCGCTGTGATAGTCGGCCCAGCTCGACAGCGCGCGCGACGAGCTGCTCGTTGTGCTCGACCGGGACTCCGCGGGCCAGGGTCAGCACGTCCTCCATGCCGACGCGCAGGTGCCCGCCCATCGACAGCGCGGCCAGGGCCACGGGCAGCGTCGAGCGGCCGATCCCGGTCGCCGACCAGCTGGTCACCTCGTCGGGGAGCAGCGCGACCGCCGCCACCAGCGCCGCCGCCGTGCCCGGCATGCCGCCCGGGACGCCCATCACGAAGTCGCAGTGCACCCGGCCGCCGTACGGCAGCCCGTGCTGGTCCAGCAGCCGGCGCAGTGCGTGGACGTGGCCGAGGTCGAAGAGCTCGAACTCCGGCACCACCTCGCGCTGCTGGGTCTGCTGGTAGAGCTCGCAGACGAACGGCCACGGGTTGAGGAAGACGTCGTCGCCGAAGTTCGTGGTGCCCATCGTCAGGCTGCACGAGTCCGGCCCGGCCTCGAGCACCCGCAGCCGGTCCTCGAGCGGGTCCTGCACCGACCCGCCCGTGGAGAGCTGGACCACCAGGCCGGTGCTCTCCCGCAGCGCCACGACGGTCTCGCGCAGCCGGCCCGGGTCAAGGGTGGGCCGGTGCTCCGCATCGCGCACGTGGACGTGGACCATCCCGGCGCCCGCCGCCTCGCACTCCACAGCTGTCACGACCAGCTCCTCCAGCGTCGTCGGCAGCTGCGGGCAGGCCTCCTTCGACGTCTCGGCCCCCGTCGGGGCGACCGTGATCAGCAGGCCGTCGGCGGGCAGGTCGGACATCTGGGCATCGTGCCAGATGCGGCAGGATCCCACCGTGCGATCCGTGATCCAGCGAGTGCTGAGCGCCAGCGTGCGCGTCGACGGCGAGACCGTCGGCGCGATCGACCGACCCGGGCTGCTGGTCTACCTCGGCGTCACCCACACCGACGGCGACGCCGACGTGGCGTGGACCGCCCGCAAGATCTGGGACCTGCGGCTGCTGCGCGAGGAGCGGTCGGCCTCCGACGTCGACGCACCCGTCCTCGTCGTCAGCCAGTTCACGCTGTACGGCGACGCCCGCAAGGGCCGCCGCCCCACCTGGCAGGCCGCCGCTCCCGGGCCGGTCAGCGAGCCGGCGTACGAGGCGGTCTGTGCGGAGCTCGAGCGGCTGGGCGCCACGGTCGAGCGGGGCCGCTTCGGTGCCGACATGCAGGTGATGTCGGTCAACGACGGCCCGGTCACGCTGGTCCTCGACAGCCCCGCCACTCCCTAGCCCCGGTGCCTCGCCCCCCGGTTGCGGCGCAGCATCCAGACGCCCGCGGCCGCCAGCGCCAGCCCGAGCAGGGCCAGCAGCAGGCTGGGGCCGCCGGTGTCCGGCAGCACGCCGCCGGCGGCGTCGGCCTCGCCCTCGCCGGGCCTGCCGCCGGTACCGTGCTGGTCCGGCTCGTCCGGCTCGTCCGGCTCGTCCGGCTCGTCCACCTGGTCCGCCGGCGGGGCCTGCACCGAGAACGAGGCCTCGACGGCCTCCTCACGGCCGGCGACCGCCCGGGCGCCGCCGGTCACCCGGGCGACGTTGAGCACCTTCTCCTCCGGCTTGGCGGCGAGGGTCGTGACGAGCTGGAACGAGGCGGTCTCACCCACCGCGAGGCTGTCGGCGTACGAGCACGTCGCCCGTCGCTCGCTGGTGGCGCACGACCACGGCCCGTTCGTCGCCGAGACCAGGCTCAGCGCCGGCGGCAGCGGGTCGTCCACCTGGATCGGCTCGACCGTGGCGCTCGGACCCTTGTTGGTCACCACGAGCTCGTAGACCACGCGGGTGCCGACCATCTCGATTGCGGTCTTCTCCAGAGCCAGTGCCACCGTCGGCTCCACCGGCACCACGTCGGTGTCGGTGTCGTTGGCGGGGTCGGCGTCCACGGAGCCGCTGGTCACGACTGCAGAGTTCAGCACCGACGGGTACGCCCCCGGGAGAACGTCGACCAGCAGGTCCACGCCGGCCGAGGCGCCCACCGCGAGAGCGTCGGCGAGCTCGCAGGTGAGCGTGCCGGCCTTCTCCTCGCAGGACCAGCCCGGCCCGGTCGCCGCGACGTACCGCAGTGAGATCGGCAGCGCGTCGGTCAGCGTGATCGGACCCGGCGCCGGCGTCGGGCCGTGGTTGGTCACCGTCAGCCGGTAGCGGCCCTGCTCCCCCACGACGAAGTCGGCGTCGTGCCGCTTGGTCACGGCCAGGTCGACCAGCGCGGGCACCGGGACCGTGTCGCTCGACCGGTTGTCGCCGGGGTCCGTGTCGTAGGTCGAGGTCGCGACCGTGGCGATGTTCTCGACCACCGGGTACGCCGCGGGCGTGACCGCGGCGACCACCGTGACCGGGGCCGCCGTGGCGGCCGGGGCGAGCGGCCGGCCGAGCGTGCACGTGACCAGGGCGCCGGCGTCCGCGCACGACCACCCGGGTCCGTCGGCGGTGACCAGCGTCAGGCCGGCGGGCAGCCGGTCGGTGACGACGACGTCCCGGGCGGCCGAGGGGCCGTCGTTGGCGACTGTCAGCGTGAACGCGACATGCTTCCCGACCTGGACCGGCCCGGTGTGGGTCTTGACGACCGAGACGTCCGCGCGCTGCGCGAGCGTCACCTCGGCGGTGTCGGTGTCGTTGCCGGGCACCGGGTCGGTGGTGGCCGAGGAGACGGTGCCGGTGTTGAGGACCGGACCCGCGTCGGCATCGGCGAGCACCATGACCTGCAGGCTCAGCAGCGGCGCCCGACTGCCCGCGACCAGCCCGGTCGCCAGCGTGCAGGTGACCTCCTGCGTGTCGGCCGGGGCCACCGCGCAGGTCCAGGGCGCGGACGCCGAGAGGTAGCGCAGACCCTCCGGCAGCACGTCGGTGACCGTCGTGGGGCCCACGCTGTCGGCGGGACCCTCGTTGGCCACCTGGAGCAGGAAGCTGGTCGGCTCCCCCGCGATCGCCTCCTCGGTCGGGTGGGTCTTGGTCAGGGCCAGGTCGGCCTCGGCCACCACGTCGACGTCGGCGTCGGCCTCGTTGCCGGCCGCGGTGTCCCCCGCCGTGGTCGTCGAGACCCGGGCGACGTTGCGCAGGGTGCTCCCGTCCGGAGTGCCAGCGGCGACCGCGGCGACCACGGTCACCGCCGGCGCGGACGTGCCCGCGGCGACCCGGTCCCGCGTGCAGGTCCCGTCGCCGCAGGTCCAGCCGGTGCCGGTGGCCGAGACCAGGCTCAGGCCCGCGGGCAGTACGTCGGTCACGGTGACGCCGCGGGCGTCCGAGGGCCCGGTGTTGCTCACCGTGAGCGTGAACGTCGCGTTCGTCCCGGCACGGACCGGGTCGGGCCCGGTGGTCGTCTTCATGACAGCCAGCTCGGCCCGCTCGGTGACCGGGGTGTCGGCGGTGTCGGCGTTGTTGGCCGGCGTGGGGTCCTGGGCCGGCCCGTCGACCGAGGCGTGGTTGACCAGCGTCGTCGTACCGGTCCCGGACGCGACCCGCCCGACGACAGTGATCGGCGCGGTGTCCGTGTCGGCACCCAGCGTGCCGGCACGGGTGCAGGTGACCTCAGCGCCGTCGGCGGCGGCGCTGCACGACCAGCCGGCGCCGGTCGCGCTGACGAAGGAGATCCCCTCGGGCAGCGCGTCGGTGACGACGATCGGGCCGGGCGACGTCGCCGGGCCGGCGTTGCGGACCTCGAGCCGGTAGCTGACGGTCTGGCCGGCGACGACCGGGCTGGTCTGGAGCGACTTCTCGATCCGCAGGTCGGCGCGGACCGCCACGGTGCTGTCGTCGTCCTCGGTGTTGTTGGCCGGGTTGGGGTCCGGCGTCGGCGACGACACGGTGGCGGTGTTCTCGACCGCGCCGGTCAGCTCCTCGTCGACGTCGACCTCGAGGTTCAGCGTCGTCGTGGCGGCGGCGTCCAGGCCGTCGGCCAGCGTGCAGGTGACGTCCTGGCCGGTGGCCCGGCAGGTCCAGTCGTCGGCCGAGCGCACCCCGGCGTACGTCAGCGACGGCGGCAGCGTGTCGGTGACCGTGACCGGTCCCGCCGCGTCGGAGGGTCCGACGTTGACGACCTCGATCTCGTAGACGCCCTGCTCCCCCGCCTCGGGGGCCGTGGTCGCGGTCTTCTCGAGGGCGAGGTCGGCGCTGGGGGCCACGGTCCGGCTGACAGTGCTCGAGTCCGCGGACTCCGCGCCGCTCGTCGGGTCGGTGGGCTCGGAGACCGTGGCGGTGTTGGCGACCGCGCCGGTCACGGAGCTGGCGACGTCGACGGTGACGTCGATGGCCGCCATCGCGCCCAGCGGCACCGGCGTGGCGCCGGTCCAGGTCAGCTCCAGGCGCTGCCCGGTCCGCTCCAGGTCCCACCCGGGGGCGGTCACGGACTGGTAGGTGAGACCGGCGGGCAGCGTGTCGACGACCACGATCGGGCCGCGCGCGGCCGAGGGGCCCGCGTTGGCGACGGCGATCCGGTACGTCGCGGTGCCGCCCGGGACGAGCGCGCCGGTGAGGGTCTTGGCCACGCCCAGGTCGGACCGGACGGCGACCGTCCCGGTCGTGGTGTCGGCGTTGTCGGTCTCGTCGGGGTCGTGCGTGCGTCCGGCGACGGTCGCGGTGTTGGCGAGCGTCGTCCCCGGCGCGGTGGCGGCGGGCACGGTGCCGGTGACCGTGATCGCCGGGAACGCCGCGCCGGACGCAAGCGTGTCGGTCGTCGACGTCCGGGTGCAGGCCAGGTCGCTCGGGTCCCCAGCCCCGGCGGGCGCGGTGACGCTGCAGGACCAGCCGGTCCCGCTGGCGCTCACCCCGGTGACCTGAGCGGGCACCGCGTCGGCCACGGTGAACGGCCCCCGGGCGGCGTCCGGGCCGGTGTTGGCGACGCTCAGCTCCCACGAGGTCGTGGTGCCGGCGAGCGGGGCCTTGACGACGGTCTTGTCGACCGTGAGGTCCGCGGAGTCGATCCGGGACCGGGCGTCGTCGACGTCGGTGGTCACGACGCTGCCGGCCGGGCCGTCGAGGTCCTGCGCGGTGGCGCTGGCCTCGTTGACGTGGGCGGTCGAGGCACCCACCGAGGACGGCACCAGGGCGGTGCCCGGCGCCGCCGCGAGGACGACGGTGAGCGACTGGCCGGTGGCGAGGTCGCCGAGGGCGTCCCAGGTGAGGGTCTGCCGGCCGGTGCCGGTGACGGCGGGCGCGACCGTCGCCGGCGCGCCGCCGGCGACCGAGACCGTCGCGGTCCCGGCCGCGTAGGACCAGCCGGTCGGCAGCGTGTCGGTCACGTCCACGTCGTACGCCATCGCCGGGCCGGTGTTGGTCACCTCGACCTGCCAGCGGGTCGGCTCGCCGAGGTAGGCGGGCGGGCCGTCGAGCACTGTCTTGTCGACCACGAGCTTCGGAAGGGCAGCGGTCACGGAGGCGGTGTCCTGCGGGCCGTCGTACGCCCGACCGGCGCCCGCGAGGGAGCGGTAGTCGGAGACGTCCGCGGTGTTGACCTGGGCCGCCGACAGGGCCGGGGAGACCAGGCGGGCCCGGTAGGTGAGGTCCCGGGTGCCCGCGGCGGGGACCGCGGCCAGGTCGGCCCAGGTGATCGTCCCGCCGCCCGTGGCGCCGCCGGTCAGGGTGCCGCCGTGGCTGATGCTCGCGGACTCGACCACCACGCCGGCGGGGACCCGGTCGGTGACGTCGACGTCGTGCGCCGCGGAGACGTGGGCGCCCGTCGCGTTCGTGAGCCGGACCGTGTAGGTGAAGGACCCACCCGGCTTCGGCGCGGCCTGGTCGACCGTCTTGGCGACCGTCAGCTTCGGCTCGGTGACGGTGACGGTCGCCGTGCCGGGCGACGTGGACGTGTCGAAGGGAGCACCGGCGGCCGGGGCGCGGCCGTCGTCGGTCCGGTTCCAGGACAGCACTGCCGAGCTGGTCAGGACCGTGCCGGCCTTGTTGGCGGCGCCGGTGCCGACGACCGCGGTGTAGGTGACGGTCACGGTCCGGGGACGCGAGCTCGCCTCGACGTCGCCGAGGGACCAGCCGTGCCCGGTGGTGCCGACGGTCAGGGCGGAGCCGGTGGTCGCCCCGACGGCGCAGGGCCCGGCCGCGGTGTCAGTGAACTCGCACTCGGAGTCCACGAGCTCGACGCTGGCGGGCCCGATGCCGGCTGGCAGCGTGTCGACGATGGTGGCGTCGTAGAAGTTGACCTTCGCCGGAAGCGTCGCTTCCAGCGTGTACGTCGCCGTGGCGCCGACGGGGACCGCCGACGGGGTGACCGTCTTGGCGAGCCCGCTCCCGGGGACCGTGACGGCCGCGTGCGCGGTCGCGCTGGAGGAACGCTCACCGGTCACGGCGCCGTCCATCGAGGTGCCGGCGAGCGTGGCCGTGTTGGTGTACGTCGCGCCACCGGCGGCCGCGGGGTCGATGACGGCCCCGTAGGTCAGCGTCGGCCACAGCGAGGCATCGGTCTGCCAGGCGAGGTCACCGACCTGCCAGACCACCGGGGTCAGGTCCGCGCCGCAGCCCCGGGCGCCCTCGGGCTCGATGCTCGCGGTCCCGGTCGACGGCACGAGCGACCCGGCCACGACGGCCAGCCCGTCCGGTACGCAGTCGACGACCGTCGCGTCGTCCAGGGTCGGGCGCATGACGGTGGGCGCTGCCGGGTCGAGGTTGCGCGCGGTGATCGTGAACGTGACCACGTCGGTCGCCCGCGGGGCAGGGATGTCCACGGTCTTCAGCGGGGCGGGGCTGGGCTCGACGGCGGTGACCGCCGAGCTCGCCGCCACCACGGTGGTGTTGGTGGCGCCGGTGCTGTCTCTCTTCGCCGTCAGCATGGCGGTGTTCGGGATCGGGTCGCCGTGCTTGACCTCAGGGACGTCGCGGACCTTGGCCGTCACGGTCATCCGCACTGCGTCCGCCTCGGGGCCGACGTCGTGGACGGCCGGGAGCGTCACGCTGGGTGCGCTCGTCGCGGCCGCAGTGCTGGAGCCCGCGGGCAGCGGACCCCACGCGTCCGAGGGCCTGGCCCGGTACTCGTACCCGGTGCCCACAGCCTCCAGGCTCGTGTGCAGCGGGTCGCTGAGCACGCCACCGTAGACAGTGGTGTTCGCCGGCAGGGTCCCGATCACGGTGTAGGTGACCCGCTCCCCGACAGCCACGTAGTTGAAGCCGCTGGGGTTCGCGCCCTGGGTGGCGTCGTCCACCGTGGTCTCGTTGGTCTTCGTCACCGCGAAGGCCGGCGTCTGGAGCGTGTGGTCGTCGTGGGCCCGCGGGGCGTCGACCATCGCGGTCGTCACGGTCGTGTCCGCGTTCGTCGCCGGGTAGTGCTGGGTCAGCGTGCCGAGGTTCGTCTCGGTGGCGTACGACACGACGTCCACGTCGTTCTTGTGGGCCACCCGTCCGGCGCCGACCGTGCCGGGGTAGGTGACCCGGTAGGTCAGCGCCAGCGTGGCGGCGGCCGCGAGCCTGGTGGTGTCCGCCAGGTTCCACCGGATGGCGGACCGGGCGGCCCGGTCGGAGAAGGTCGGGTGCCCGGCGTCCCCGGGGTCGGTGCAGACGCCGCCGCCGTCGATCGCGGAGACGTCAGCGCAGGCCACTCCGGCCGGCAGCCGGTCCCAGACGTCGGGGCCGACGACCGGGATGTCGTTGCGGGAGCCCGCGGCACCGTTGTTGCGCAGCGTGACCGTGTACCGGACCACGTCGGCGCCGCGAACGGTGGCGTTCTCCGCCAGGGTGGCCGGGGTCCCGGAAACCCGCCCAGCGGTCTTGGTCACCGCCACCGGCGGCGGAGCCGGGACTGCGAGGTCCTCGCGGTCGCGCAGGAAGCCGACCTGGCCCGCGGTGTTGGTCCACCGCAGCTTCGCCAGGTTCCCGGTCACGTCGGCGGCCGTCTGGGAGGAGGAGGGCTTGGCCACGATCCCCGACAGGCGGTAGAGGAACACCGACCCCGGCGCGACGAACCGGTTCGACCCGGTGGTCCGGCCGAGCGTGAACGTCAGCGTGCTCGGGTCGAGGACCACGTCCTGGACGGTGTTGCCGGTGAGCGGCTGGGCGGTCCCCGCCTCGTAGGTGAGGTGGTCGGGCAGGAAGTCGGTCAGGACCGGGTTCTTGGTCTCGTTCCCGCTCGGGAACTGCACGCGCAGCAGGAAGCAGACCCGGGAGCCCTCGGTGAACGTCGTCTGCGGGAGGGTCAGCTCGGTGCCGTTGCGGTACGCCGCGGGGTTGGTGGCGCACGTGTACGGGGAGGCGGAGTTCGGCTGGATCCGCTTCTCGAGGCTGACCGACTGGCTGGCGATGCCGGCCTCGGAGGCGTCGGCGACCTGGACGTCGCTCGGTCCGCCGGGCGGCGCCACCGCGGCCAGGGTGCTGGTGGTGCCGGTCAGGCTGACCCTGTTCTCGTAGCCGTCGCCGACGACCGTCGGGTCGGTGCTGCCACCGCGGTAGCTGGTCAGCATCTTGGTCCGGTAGGTGATCGTCCGCGTCTGCCCGGCGGGGATGTCGATCAGGTCGAGGACGACGGTGAACGTGCCGTCGGCGTTCTCCTGCACGCTGTCGAACGGCACGCTGGGCGCGCCCGCAGCAGTGCCGTCGCACTCCGCCGGCGCGCTGGCGGCGTAGTTGGTCCCGGCGGCGCCGAGCGGGCACATGCCGTTCGCGATCACGTTGGTGACGACGATGCCGGTCGTGTCGGCGTACTCGCCGGCCCGGAGGCGGAGCGTGTACGTCGCGACCCCGCCGTGAACGAAGGTGCCGGCCGCGACCGACTTGTCGACCGCAAGGTCCTCCGCGGTCACGGTCAGCTGGTCGGTGTCGCGCACGGCGGCGCTGGTGCCGCCGGCCACCGCGCCCTGGTAGGTCGCGGCGATCTCGGCCCGGTTGGTGAGGGCCTGCTCCGCAGCGGTCTCCCGGGTGCTGGGGCCGGTGTTGTTGTCGAGGTTCGCACTCTGCCCGAGCGAGGCCGGGGACGGGGTGACGCCGGGGAACGAGGCGGCATTCGCGCGCTGCGGGATCCCGGCGGCGTAGACCACCTCGACGACCTGGTCCAGGGTCAGGTTGCCCAGTCGCCACTCGACGCGGGTGTAGACGCCCGCGGGGAGGCCCGCGGGGTCGGTGACGGTCCGGACCGAGTCCGGGGTCCGGCACGCCGCGACGTCGTCGGTGGAGGCGTCCAGGCGCGGCGCCCCGGCGTACTCCACGGCGCCGGCGGAGGTGTTGTCGACGGTGCCGCAGCCCAGGAGCTCCAGCTGGGCGGGGAGGTGGTCGACCAGGACCGCGTCGTTGCTCGCGGCCTCGTGGTTGTTGGTCACCTTCAGCCGGTAGGTCGTGTCGTGGTCGTGCACACCGCGGAGCAGCTCGTGCTCGGGGCTCGGCTCGGACTTCTCCACCTTGATCGCGGTGATCGCGGTGGTGGCCGTCGTGGCGGGGGTCTGCTGGGTCGCGCCGTCGCGGTAGGTGCCGTTCGTGTTGAAGCGGGGAACCGTGCGGGGGTTCGTGTTCACGTAGGCCTGGCCGGTGACCGTGAACGTCGCGCCGACCCGCAGCGTGGCGGCGTTCGGCAGGACCTCGAACTGCACCGCCTGCTCCGCCCCGGCGGGGAGGTCGCTGACGTTCGCCCAGATCAGCGTCTGCCCGATCACCTGCGGCGCGCCGCCCTCGGTCGGGCTGGTCGGGCCCGCCTTGAACGACACTCCGGCGGGCAGCACGACGCGGAGGCTCAGGTTGTACGCCGGGTCGGCACCGGTGTTCCTGGCCGTCAGCGTCACCGACGACGCGGCGCCCACCAGCGTGGTGGCGTCGGCCGTCGTGGTCAGCCCCAGGGCGGGCGCCGCCACGGCCGGAGTGATGGGCAGGGCCACCAGGAGCGCGGTTCCCAGCAGCGCGGCGAGGAGTCCCGCCAGCCGCGGCCGACTCCGGCTGCCTCGCGGCGTACTGGTCCTCATGTCGTGTCCCTTCGTCACCGGTCAGGCGCACACCGGCCTGGTGCTGCCCACCCGAGGGCGCACCGGAGAGCCGTCGGGCACGAGCCCGGGGAGCGATGAGGGTCTGCGCGACGCACCGAGCGCCGCTCACAGTGGGGGGCGTACCTAGAATTGGGGGTGCTGGACCGGTCCGCCGGGGCTTTCGAAGAACCTTCCGGCTCCCTTGAGGGAACCTTGCGGTTCAGCCCGCGCCGGTGAGCGGCGTGCCAGAATCGATCATCGATGGCGCGCTGGGAGGGCCGGATGGGCAGAGCACGACGTTCCTGGCGCAGCCTGCTGGGAGTCGCGCTGGTGCTGGCCGGGATCGGCGTCCTGGGCTACCTCGGCTGGCAGTACGCCGGCACGAACTGGGTCGCCGAGCGCAAGCATCAGCAGGTCACCGACGAGCTGCGCGGCGCGTGGAAGGACGGCGTCAGCGAGCGGGCGACGTCGGCGGGCGTGGCCGGCGCGGTGAT
The DNA here is from genome assembly GCF_003710085.1 of Nocardioides pantholopis. NCBI lineage: Bacteria > Bacillati > Actinomycetota > Actinomycetes > Propionibacteriales > Nocardioidaceae > Nocardioides > Nocardioides pantholopis. The sequence goes on from NZ_CP033324.1 coordinate 3,598,747, forward strand.
CCGGATCCCGCGCTTCGGTGACGACTACGAGGTGCCGGTCCTCGAGGGCAGCTCGGACACCGTGCTCGCAGCTGGCTTCGGCCACCTCGAGGGCACCGCCGAGCCGGGGGCCCGGGGGAACTACGTGATCTCCGGCCACCGGGTGACCCACGGCGAGCCGCTGCGCGGCATGCCGGACCTCGAGGTCGGCGACGAGATCCTGGTCGAGACCGCGCGTGCCGTGCACACCTACGAGCTCACCACCGGCGGCGACGCGCTCTCGGTGCCGTTCACGACCGGCTGGGTGCTCGAGGCACTGCCCCGCAACCCCGACGGCGGGCCGCAGCCGGACCAGCGCGCCGGGTCCCGCCTGCTCACGCTGACCACCTGCGCGGAGCTGTTCCACACCGACCACCGCCTGGTCGCCTTCGGCCGGCTCGTCGACGTGGAGCACAAGGACGCCTGAGGGTCGGTGATCGAGCCGGCCGAGCCCCTGGGCGAGGCCGTGTCGAGATCCCCGCACCCGACGACGTACGCCGGGGCGGGATCTCGACACGTTCGCTGCGCTCGCGGCTGACCAACGGAAGTCCCGACTCGACCGCCGGAAGTCCCGACTCGACCCCCGGAAGTCCCGACTCGACCACCGGAAGTCCCGACTCAACCCGCCGGGCGGTGGATCAGATCGAGACGGTGACCTCGGCGATGTTGCCGGTGGAGGCGTGCACCAGACGGTCGACGGGGTCGGCCTTCGGGGCCAGGGTGCGCAGGGTCCACTCGCCGTCGCCGGCGAAGAAGCGGAAGTGGCCGCTCGCCGAGGTCGGGACCTCGGCGGTGAACTCACCGGTGCGGTCGAGCAGCCGCACGTAGGCGTTGCCGACCGGCTCCTCGCCGCGCAGCACCTGGCCCTGGATGATGGCCTCCTTCGCGACGTTCACGCCGTCGAGCGAGAGTCCACCCTCGGTCGCACCGCACATCAGACGGTCCCGGGCTCGTCGCCGAGGGTGACCGGCACGCCGACGAGGGAGCCGTACTCGGTCCAGGAGCCGTCGTAGTTCTTCACGCTCTGGTGGCCGAGGAGCTCCTTGAGCACGAACCACGCGATCGAGGAGCGCTCGCCGATGCGGCACAGGGCGATGGTCTCCTTGGAGTCGTCGATGCCGACCTCCGCGTAGAGCGCCTTGAGCTGCTCGTCGGACTTGAAGGTGCCGTCGTCGTTGCAGTTCTTGCTCCACGGCACGTTCAGCGACGTGGGGATGTGGCCGGCGCGCTGGGCCTGCTCCTGCGGGAGGTGCGCCGGGGCCATCAGCCGGCCGGCGTACTCGTCGGGGCTGCGCACGTCGATGAGGTTCTTGGCGCCGATGGCGTCGACGACCTCGTCGCGGTAGGCACGGATCGAGCGGTCCTGGTCCTGCGCGACGTACGACGTCTTCTCGCGGGTCGGGATCTCGGTGACCAGCTCGCGGGAGTCCAGCTCCCACTTCTTGCGGCCGCCGTCCATCAGCTTGACGTCGGTGTGGCCGTAGAGCTTGAAGTACCAGAAGGCGTACGCCGCGAACCAGTTGTTGTTGCCGCCGTAGAGCACGACCGTGTCGTCGTTGGCCACGCCGCGGTCGGACAGGAGCGCCTCGAACTGCTGCTTGTTGACGAAGTCGCGCAGGACCTGGTCCTGGAGGTCGGTCGTCCAGTCGAGCTTGATGGCGCCCCGGATGTGGCCCTTGTCGTAGGCGGTGGTGTCCTCGTCGACCTCGATGAGGACGACCTTCGGGTCGTCGAGGTGCTCCTCGACCCACTGGACGGTGACGAGGCTGTTCTCGCGGCTCATGGTGTCTACCTTTCTGTTGCGCCGATCGGCGCGGGGTCTGGGATGGGGCAGTGGAAGCGGAAGGGCGGGCTCAGGCCCGCAGCACCGAGCCGGCACGGCCCCGGGTGGCGCGGTCGAGCAGCAGGTACATCTCGCAGCCGAGGCAGAACCGGAACACCGCGTTGAGGAGCGCGGCGACCAGAGCGAAGCCGGTGGCGACCAGGCCGAGCAGCGTCAGGCCGGTCGTGAACCCGGCCAGGGCGACCAGCGCGAACGCCAGCCCGACGAGCTGGGCGAAGCGGGGCGGGCGGGCGTCCTCGAGCTCGGCCACGCCCGTCAGGCGGGGGCGCACCCAGGTGCGGAACGCCCACGCGGTCGGGGTGTGCTGAACCCCGCGTAGGGCGCCGATCGCGAAGAGCAGCGCCTGGACGGCGATCAGGATCGTCGCGACCGGGGTCGGCGTCGCCAGCACGGCGACGAGCACGACGGCGGTGACGGCGGCCGTGAACTGCGGGCCGCGGGCGTCGATCGAGGTGGCGCCGGCGTCGCCGGGGACCCCGGTGTGCGGCTCGGTACTGGTGGTCGGCATGTCATCTCCTGCAGGGAACGGGAAACCCGGGCGCTGGGCACAGGATCCGATCGGCGCCTCTGCGCGCTCCCCGCGAGATTACTGCAGTAACTCGCTAGACAATCAAGAGCAGATTCGACCGGGTCCTGTCAGGACATCCGACACAGCGACGAGCGCACGCGGCAGTGGTCCACTGCGCGTCGCTTGGTCAGCCAGGTCGAGGACATGAGGGCAACAGTAGGCAGCGGGGCCGGGTTCTCCCCTATTCGATCCCACATTCCGGACGCGGTGTCCGCGATGTGGACGAGGGGCTGGCCGGTCACGACGCGGCGGCGCCGAGCGCCGCGATCACCTGCTCGCGGCGCGGGGCGCCCGCGGCGCGGGAGACCTCGTGCCCGCCGCCGTCGAGGACCAGCGTGGTCGGCGTCCGCACGATGCCGAGGTCGCGGACCAGCTGGAGGTGCTGCTCGGCGTCGATCTCGACGTGGGCGACGCCCGGGACCAGATCGGCGACCTCGGCGAGGGTACGGCGAGTGACGCGGCACGGCGCGCAGAACGCCGTGGAGAACTGCACCAGCGTGGCCCGCTCCCCCGGCGGCGTGCTCGTCGCGGGCGCCACCCGGGCCCAGGTGCTCGGCTCGGCCTCGTGGGCCCGGAATCGCCCGTCGGTGCGGGCGCGGTAGCCGCCGAAGGCCAACGCCACCAGCACGGCAGCGAGCGCGATCCACAGCCCCGTCGTCATGCCGGTCCCAACCACCGGCCGGCCCCCGGCATTCCGGACCCCGGCCATCCCTAGGGTGGGGCGGTGCTCCGGATCCTGCTCGCCCTCGTCGCGGCCGCCGTGATGACGATGCTGATGGTGCTCCTGGTGGCCGGGCACGGGCCCTGGGCGGGCGAGGTCGTCTGGCGGCTGAGCCCGGGCCGCGGCGTCAACGCCGGCGACCTGCCGGTCTTCGCCAGCTGGGTGGTCGGCATGCTGGCCTGCGCCGGGCTGGCGCGGGACTGACCCCAGCCTGACGCGGGAAACTCGAGGATTCGGGCCGCTGCGGCGCGGGTATAGGACTGACGGACCCGTTCGACCGACCCATCGCCCGGAGATCCCATGACGCTCCTCGTCATCCTGGCCGCTCTCGCGCTCTGGCTCGCCCTCTCGGTCCCGCTCGGCATCGCGATCGGCCGCTCGCTCGCGGCCGCCCGGCACGACGAGCACCGGATCAGCGGCCGAGCCCGCGATCTCGCCACCTAGGGAACCCCGCTGGGCCCGCGGACCCGTGGCTGCGTTTCGGCCCCGGACCTACAGTCGAACGTGACCGACCTCACACCCCCGCGTCCGACCCACGTGGGTCGGTCGCCCTGACCCGACCAAGGAGGACCTCCATGTTGCTGCGCACCACTGACCCGTTCCGTGACTTCGACCGGCTCACCCAACAGCTGCTCGGCAGCGCGAGCCGTCCCACGGTCATGCCGATGGACGCCTGGCGCGAGGGCGACCGCTTCGTCATCGAGTTCGACCTCCCCGGAGTCTCCCCGGAGAGCATCGACCTCGACGTCGAGCGCAACGTCCTCACGGTCGGCGCCGAGCGCCCCGGCCGCAGCGAGGACGGCGAGATGCTCGCCAGCGAGCGCCCGCGCGGGTCGTTCAGCCGCCAGCTCGTCCTCGGCGACAACCTCGACCTCGAGCGCATCGAGGCGTCGTACGACGCGGGCGTGCTGCGCCTGGTCGTCCCGGTCGCCGAGCGCGCCAAGCCGCGCAAGATCGAGGTGACCTCCTCCGGGCAGGGGAACACCGCTATCAACAGCTGACCAAGCATCAGTCGAGGGCGGGAGGCCGGTGGCCTCCCGCCCTCGGCGCGTGCTGCGGGCCTCAGCCGCCGGCGAACGGCGGCAGGAACTCCACCGAGGTGCCGGGCCGGACCAGCACCGACTCGGGATCCTCGCGCCCGACCGGCTGGTCGCCGAGCAGCACCGAGCAGCTGGCGATCACCTCGGGGAGCCGGGTGCCGGGGTGTCGGGCGACCACCTCGCGCATCACCTCGCCCAGCGGCACCGGGCCGGAGACCTCGACCAGATCCTCGGGCGTCCCGGCCGCGGCCTTCGCCGCGGCCCAGTACCGGACGCGGATGATCTCCGTCTCTTTCACCTGGGGCTCTTCCACTGTGTCGGCCACGTTACCTATTGTTCCCCTAGCACCAGGCCGGAGCCCAGCGTCGCGTTTCGGTCCCCATCCCGTTGGCGGGAGGAGACCAGCCATGAGCGCCCTTTTGCTGTTGACCAGCGCCCTGCAGACGTCCACCGAGGTGCTGCCCGCCCTCGGTCTGCTGGGCCACCAGGTCAAGATCCTGCCCGCCGAGGGCAGCGCGCTGCTCGAGGCGCCCGACTCCGACCTGCTGCTCGTCGACGGCCGCCAGGACCTGGCCCACGCCCGCGACCTGTGCCGGCTGATCCGCACCACCGGCACCGACGTCCCGGTCCTCCTCGTCGTCACCGAGGGCGGCCTGGCGGTCGTCAACCAGGACTGGGGCATGGACGACGTCGTCCTGCACACCTGCGGGCCCGCCGAGCTCGGGGCCCGGATCAAGCTGGCGATCGGCCGGCTCGCCGCGCAGCGCGAGGCCGCCGACCCCGACGCCCACCTGATCCGCTCCGGCGAGGTCCTCGTCGACGAGGCCACCTACACCGCGAAGGTCGGCGGGCGCGCGCTCGACCTGACCTTCAAGGAGTTCGAGCTGCTGAAGTTCCTCGCCCAGCACCCGGGCCGGGTCTTCACCCGCCAGCAGCTGCTCCAGGAGGTGTGGGGCTACGACTACTTCGGCGGCACCCGCACCGTCGACGTCCACGTCCGGCGGCTGCGCGCCAAGCTCGGCCCTGAGAACGAGACCCTGATCGGCACCGTCCGCAACGTCGGCTACCGCTTCGTGCTCCCTGCCAAGGAGAAGGAGGCGGCCGCCGACGCTCGCGCCACCGAGTCCAGCACCCAGGCCAGCCCCGAGGCCAGCCCCCAGACCACCACCGAGCCGGTCGTCTGAGCGGCCGTAGGCTGGCCGGCGTGCCTCCCACGAGCGAGTCCCCTGAGCAGCGTGTGCCCGAGGTCGAGCAGATCGCCCGGGAGGCCGAGGCGTACGACGGCGCCGCGCCGCTCGACGAGGCGACCGGGATCGCGCTGCGGCGCCACCCGGAGCGGGTCCGGACCTGGGTCGACGCGGACGGCTTCGCGCTCCTCGTCGGGAGCGAGCTGAGCCTCGTCGTACGACCCGACGCCCGCGGGCGCGGCCGGGGCCGGGACCTGCTGGAGCGTGCGCTCGCCGATCTCGGGGACCGGGAGCTGCTGGCCTGGTCGCACGGCAACCACCCGGCCGCCGCCGCGCTGGCCGCCGGGCACGGCTTCGCGCGGGTCCGCGACCTGTGGGTGATGCGCCGGCCGCTGGACGACGACCTGCCAGCGCTCGTCGTGCCCGACGGCGTGACGATCCGCGACTACGACCCGGCGGACCCCGCCGACGCCGCCGCGGTCGTCCGCGTCAACGCCGCCGCGTTCGCCGCCCACCCCGAGCAGGGCGCGATGGACGCCGCGAACCTGGCCGAGCGGATGTCCCAGGACTGGTTCGACCCCGCCGGGCTGCTGCTGGCGGTGCGCGCCGGCGAGGTCGTCGGCTTCCACTGGACCAAACGCCACTCCCCCACCCTCGGCGAGGTCTACGTCGTCGGGGTCGACCCCGCGGGGCAGGGTGGCGGGCTCGGCAAGGCGCTCACCCTGGCCGGGCTGCACCACCTCCGCGACGGCGGCGCCACCGAGGTGCTGCTCTACGTGGAGTCCGACAACGACCCGGCCGTGGCTGTCTACTCCCGGCTGGGGTTCCGCCACGACGCCGTCGACACGCACGTGCAGTACCGCCGGGCCTGAGCCCGGCGGGCTGTCTCCGGCCGGCTCAGCTGCCGGCGAGGTGGATGGCGTCGGCCAGGAGGCGCCGGATGCTGCGGCGGCGCCTGCCGGTACGGCGCAGACGGATCCTCATGCGCCCAGCCTCGCCGCGCCGGGGCCGCCGCGCGCGGAGGTCGGCTCGGGTATCCCCTGTTCTGGGGAGAGCCCGCGGTCGCCGAGCCCGGGGAGCCCGACGTCGAGCTCCCCGGCCAGGCAGACCAGCAGGATCCGGGCACCGCCGAGATCCCCGAGCACCGAGTGCAGCTCGGCGTAGGTCCGCCGCTCCTGGGGGTCCGGGGAGTTCCGCATCCCGTCCAGGCGGCACAGCGCCCGGCTGGCGTGCTGCGCCGCGTCGAGGAGGCAGTGATCCAGCGTCTGGATCGTGTGGGTGGGCGAGAGATCGGGCATCGGGGCTCCGTTCGAGGCGACGGGCGCGGCGGCGTACCCGGTTTGGGGGACGACACCGGTCCGGCCGGGCGGTCCACTGGTCGCAGAGGAGGGGGCAGCGGGCCTCCAGATACCTCGGAGGCCAGATGCCAGCCCCGGACCGCCTGCCGGCCGACCTCAGGGTGCCGATGACCAGCGAGGAGCGCGCCGAGCTCACCGAGCTGTTCGCCGACGAGCTGGCCCGCGGCTGGATCCCCACCCGGCACGACCTCGAGGACGCGCTCGGCACCATCCGCGCCCGCAGGCGCGGGACGACCGGGGACTGAGCGGCTGCCGGGTCAGCCGGGTCAGCGCAGGGGGCGCACGTGCAGCCCGACCTCCGGGTCGACGACGACCTCCTGGGCCGCCGCCAGCCCGCCGGCGGTCAGTTGCGCGTCCACCGGCACCGAGCGCTTGACGATCGCGAGCGCGATCGGGCCCAGCTCGTGGTGGCGCGCCGAGGTGCCGACGCGGCCCACGACCTTGCCGTCGGGCGCGACCAGGTCGGAGCCGACGTCGGGGAGCTGGTTCTCGGAGCCGTCGAGGTGCAGCAGCGTCAGCCGGCGGGGCGGCCGGCCGAGGGTGTGCACCCGGGCGACGGTCTCCTGGCCGCGGTAGCAGCCCTTGTCCAGGTGCACCGCGGGCCCGACCAGGCCGACCTCGTTGGGGATCGTGCGGGCGTCGGTGTCCAGCCCGACCCGGGGCTCGCCGCGGGCGATCCGCAGCGCCTCGAAGGCCCAGCTGCCGGCTGCGGGACCCGCCGCGGCGGCGTACGTCGTCAGCTGGTCGCGCGGGACCAGCTCGTAGGCGTCGTACCAGGAGGCGGCCTCCTCGACCGCGCCCCGGGGGCGCCAGGTGACGGCCAGCTCGGCGGTCACGTCGGTGACCTCGACGCGCATCATGAAGCGCATCCGGTCCAGGAACGCGATCAGCGCCGCCCCGGCGCCCGGCTCGGTGTGGGCGGTGAACGACTCGCCGTCGTCGAGGCCGACGAAGCTGTGCTCGATGTGGCCCTGGGGGCTGAGGATCAGCACGCCGGTCCAGGTCTTCGGCGCCAACGCCTGGAGGTGCTGGGTGGTCAGCGAGTGCAGCCAGGTGAGCCGGTCGGGGCCCGAGACCCGGATCACGTCACGGTGGGAGAGGTCGACGAAGCCCTCGCCGGCCGCCAGCGTCCGCTGCTCGCCGTACAGGCTGCCGTAGTGGGCGGCCACCGGGGCGTCCGGGCCGTTGCCGGCCACCGCTCCCGGGAGATCGAGCAGGGGGCTGGTCATGACTGGGTGTTCTCCTCACGTTCGGCGCGGCACTGCGCGCACTCCCCGAAGACGGCCAGGTGGCCGAGATCGGGCTCGAACCCGTACTCGTCGCGCAGCCGCTGGGTGCCGGCGGCGATCACAGTCGGGTCAACCGAGGTGATGCCGTGACAATTCCGGCAGACCAGGTGGAAGTGCTCGTGGTCGTCGACCGCGTGGTACGTCGGGGCCCGGTCGGTGAGGTGGGCGTGCTTGACCAGGCCGAGCTCCTCGAGCACCTCGAGGGTCCGGTAGACAGTGGAGATGTTGACTGCCGAGGAGTCCGCGTGGACCTCGGCGTACACCTCGTCGGGGGTGGCGTGGCGCAGCTTCTCGACCGCGCGCAGGACGAGCTCGCGCTGCGGGGTGAGCCGGTAGCCCTTCCCCCGGAGCCGGGCGCGCAGGTCGTCGGACATCAGGCCCGCTTCAGCCTTGCCCACAGGTGCGGCTGGAGCTCCTGGCCCACCGCTGCCATGTCGTAGGCGTAGAGCAGGTCGCCCTCGACGTTGCCGTAGAGCCGGTGGCCGGCGGTGACCTCCTTGGCGCTCTCCGTGAAGGCCACCCCGGCGGTGTGCATCTCGAGCTTCCCGCCCTCGGCCTGGCCGTACCAGATCTCGCTGATGCCGGTGTTGTGCGCGAGCACCAGCTCGACCTTGCCCTCCGGCCGGGCCCGCAGGAAGCCGGTCTCCAGGGCGGCGTCGCGCAGCTTCTCGCCGTTCTCGTCGATGATCCACGAGCGCGAGAAGTAGTGGAAGAACGGGCGGCCGTCGTGGGTGAAGATCAGCTCCTGGCCGAACTGGAACTTCTCGATCGTGGGGTAGTCACCGTGGCCGTTGCCCTGCCAGGTCCCCAGGAGCCACGCGAGTGGGGCGCAGTCGGGATGGAGGTTCTGGGGGATCTCGAACGGCATGCGACCAGTCTAGGGTCCCGGTCCGGCGCGCTCCCTCGTCGTCGAGGTCGCCTGCGGCAGTGACGACCCCGAGCGCAGCAACCAGGCGCTCACCGTCGCCGCGGCCGGCGTCGCCGCGCAGGCGCTGGTCTAGTGACCCCTCGTCGGCTCCGGGATCTCGACGCGCCCTCGCCCAGGGGCTCGGTCGGCTCGATCACCGAGACCGGTGGTCGAGCCGCGAGCGCAGCGAGCGCGTCGAGACCCCGCCCACACGCCCGCCGGGCGCGGGCGTCGGGGGGTCCCGGGGTGCCCTAGGCTGACCCGCCATGAGTGGTCAGACCCCGTCGGGGCCCGAGGACGGCGGCGGGCGTCGCTGGCGGCGTCGTACGAGCGGCCAGGCCGAACCCGCCGTACCGCTGGCGCCCGAGGAGTTCGCCGCCCAGCTGGCGCAGGCGCAGTCCGCCGCCGACCGCGCCGAGCAGCTGCGTCGCTCCGCCGAGCTCGCCGCGTCGGAGGCGCACGCCGAGCGTCTGGTCGCCGAGGAGGTCGCCCGCGACGCCATCGACGCCCGCGCCGAGGCCGAGCGTCGGATCGCCGAGCACGCCGCCACGGTCGAGGAGGCGCAGGCCGCCCGCGCGCAGGCCGAGCACGCCGCCGCGGACGCCGCCCGGGCCATCGCGGCCGCCGAGGAGGCCGCCGCCGAGGCGCTGCGGCGCCGGGAGGCTGCCGAGCAGTCCGCCCGCGAGGCGGCCGAGCGAGCCGGAGAGCTCGCCGAGGAGCGCGCGGTCGCCGAGTCCTCGGCCGCCGACGCGCAGGCCGCCCGGGAGGCTGCCGAGCAGACAGCCGCCGCCGCGGCGGCCGAGGCCGAGGCGGCCCATCGGGACCGCGTCGACGCTGAGGAGGCGGCGACCGCCGCCGCTGCCGCCGTCCAGACCGCGCAGGTGGCGCGCGAGGAGGCCGAGCGGGCTGCGCAGGCGCAGACCCAGGCCGCCGGGACCGCGCAGGCCGCGCGCGCCCGGGCCGAGGCCGCCCTCCGGGACGCCGTCGACGCCGCCGAGGCAGCGGCGGCCGAGCACGCCGACCTGACCCGCGCTGCGACCGCGTCGCGGGAGGCCGCCGAGGCCGCTGCCGCCGGCCAGGCCCAGGCCCGCGCCGCCGCCGAGGAGGCCGCAGCCACCCAGGCCCGGGCCCGCCGGGAGGCCGACGAGCGCGCCGCCGAGGCCGCCGCCGCCGCGACACTCGCCCACGACGAGCGGCGGGCCGCCGAGTCCACCGCCGCCGCGGCCGCTACCGAGGCCGCCCGGGCCCAGACCGACCGCCGCGCGGCCGAGGAGACCGCGACCGCCCAGGCGGCCGCAGCCGGACGGGCCGCCGCCGCGGAGCACGCCGCCCACCAGGCCGCCCTGGCGGCCGCCTCCACCGCCGAGCGCGCGCACGCCGACCGCGAGGCCGCCGAGCAGGCCGCAGCGGCTGCCGCCTCGGTCGCGGCCGAGGCCCAGGCCGGCCGCGCCGCCGCCGAGACCCAGGCCGAGCAGGCCCTCGCCGCCCGCAGCGCCGCCGACCAGCACGCCGCCGAGGCCGTCGCCGCCGCCCGGGAGGCCCACGAGGCCCGCACCGCGGCCGAAGCCGCCGCCACGGCGGCCGCCGACGACGCCGCCCGGGCCCACGCCGAGCGCAGCGCCGCCGAGGAGTCCGCCGCCGCCCAGGCGGCCGCCGCCGGTCAGGCCGCCGCTGCCGAGCTCGCTGCCCACGAGAACGCCGCTGCCGCAGCCGACACCGCCGAGCGCGCCCAGGCGGACCGCGAGGCCGCCGAGCAGGCCGCCGCCGCGGCGGCCCGCACCGCCGCCGAGGCCCAGTCCGGCCGCGCCGCCGCCGAGACCCAGGCCGAGGAGGCACTCGCCGCCCGCGCCGCCGCCGACGACCGCGCTGCCGAGGCAGCCGCGACGGCCTCGCGAGCCTTGGAGGCCCGGACCGCCGCCGAGGCCGCCGCAGCCGCCGCTGCCGACGACGCCATGCAGGCGCACGACGAGCGCCGTACCGCCGAGGAGGCGGCCGCCGCCCAGGCGGCCCTCGCCGGCCAGGCCGCCGCTGCCGAGCTCGCTGCCCACGAGAACGCCGCTGCCGCTGCCGTCAACGCCGCCCGCGCCCATGCCGAGCGGGAGTCCGCCGAGCAGGCCGCCGCCGCGGCTGCCGTCACCTCGGCCGAGGCCCAGTCCGGCCGCGCCGCCGCCGAGGTCCAGGCCGAGGAGGCCCTCGCCGCCCGGGCCGACGCCGACGAACGCGCCGCCGAGGCGGCGAACGCCGCTGCCGCCGCACACGCCAACCGGCGGGCGGCCGAGGACGCCGCCGCCACTGCCGCTGCCGGGGCCGCCCTCGCCCGGGACGACCGCCAGGCCGCCGAGGAGGCTGCCCGAGTCCAGGCGGCCGCCGCCGGTCAGGCCGCCGCCGCCGAGCTCGCCGCCCACGAGGCCGCCACGGTCGCGGCCCTCAACGCCGCCCGCGCCCACGCCGAGCGGGAGGCCGCCGAGCAGGCCGCCGCGACCGCTGCCACCGAGTCCGCCGAGGCCCAGTCCGGCCGCGCCGCCGCCGAGACCCAGGCCGAGGAGGCCCTCGCCGCCCGCGCCGCCGCCGACGACCGCGCTGCCGAGGCAGCCGCCACCGCCCGGGAGGCCCACGAGGCCAGGACCGCTGCCGAGGCCACTGCCGCCGCGGCAGCGGACGAGGCCGCGCAGGCGCACGCCGAGCGGCGTACCGCCGAGGAGGCGGCCGCCGTCCAGGCCACCGCGGCCGGCCAGGCCGCCGCCGCCGAGCTCGCCGCCCACGAGGCAGCAGCCGCCGCGGCGACCGACGCCGCGCAGGCGCACGCCGACCGCCAGGCGGCCGAGGACGCCGCGACCGACCAGGCCCGGGTCGCCCAGACCGCGGGAACCGCCCGGGTCGAGGCCGAGAAGTCGGCCCAGGCCGCGCTCGCCGCCCGGACCGCCGCCGAGGAGGACGCCCGGGCCCAGGCCGAGCTCGCCGCGGAGGCGAACGCCGCACTGCGCGCCGCCGAGGCCCGCCTGGCCGAGCAGACCGACGAGCTCGCCGCCGCGCTGGCCGCCCGGCAGAGCGCGGAGGCCGACGCGGCCGAGCACGCCCGGATCCGGGCCGAGGTCGAGGAGTCCGCGGCGCAGAAGACCGTCGACCGGCAGGCCGTCGAGGCCTCGGTGCGCTACCAGGCCGAGCTGGCCCAGGCTGCGCTCGAGGACCGGCTGGCCGCCGAGCAGCGCGCCGCCGAGCTGGCCCAGGAGCTCGCCGACGCCCGGGAGGAGCTGCTGCGCAGCGCCACCGGCGAGCGCGACCGGGGCAACCCGCTGCTCAGCGTGCTGCTCCTGGCGCTCGGCCTGGCGGCCGCGGCCGGCACGGCGTACCTCGCGAGCCAGGACGAGATCACCACCCCGCTCGGCATCGCCGGCGCGGTGGCCACCGTGCTGCTGCTCGTGCTCGCGGTGGTGGCCCGCCCACGGGGCGACGGCTAGGTCCGCCCCTGCCCCACGGGCTGTAACGCGGGGTTGTCGACGCTGCACACGGCGTACGCCGCCGCGACAGCGACCACAGCACGTGGGCAGACGGCTCCGGCCGCCGATCTGCCGGCCCGCGCGGGATGAGCGGTGGGCCGGTCCACGCCGGATGAGCGGTGAGTGGCCCACCGATTTGCAGGACCAAACAGTGGCAGGCTCACCGCCCACCAGCCACCCGACACCGAAACCGTGGCAGGCTCACCGCCCACCCGGTCCACGCCGGATGAGCGGTGAGTGGCCCACCGATTTGCAGGACCAAACGGTGGCAGGCTCACCGCCGACCAACCACCCGGCACCGAAACGGTGGCAGGCTCACCGCCGACCAGCCACCCCCCACCGAAACGGTGGCAGGCTCACCGCTGAGCAGCGGCGCCCAGGCCGGCCCGCAGCCGGGCGGCGATCTCGGCGTTGGCGGCGCGCGAGGAGCGGCCGACGCCGACGATGTTCAGGAAGCCGTGGATCTGGTCGCGGAAGCGGCGCAGCTCCACGCCCACGCCCGCGTCGGCGAGCTTGCGGGCGTACGCCTCGCCCTCGTCGCGCAGCGGATCGAAACCCGCCGTCGCGACGTACGCCGGGGCGAGGCCGGGCGGCAGGTCCGCGTGCAGCACCGAGAGCCGCGGGTCACCGCCCTGCTCCGGAGTCGGGGCGAAGGAGCGGCTGGCGAGGTCCATGAACTCCGCGGTCAAGAAGAACCCCTTGCCGTACGCCGTGCGGCTCGGCATCGTCCCGGAGCCGTCGGTCATCGGGTAGACCAGCAGCTGGAACGCCAGCGGCAGCCCCTCCTGCGCGGCGGTGATCGCCACCGACGCGGCGAGGTTGCCGCCGGCGGAGTCGCCGCCCACCGCGAGCCGGTCGCGGTCCGCGCCGAGCGTGTCGAGGTTCTCCAGGACCCAGCGGTACGCCGCGACCGCGTCGTCGTGGGCGGCGGGGAACGGCGCCTCCGGCGCGAGCCGGTACTCCACCGACAGCACCCGCACCCCGGACCGCTCGGCCAGGAACCGGCAGCCCGCGTCGTGGGTCTCCAGGTCGCAGTAGATGAAGCCGCCGCCGTGGAAGAACACGAGCAGCGGCCCGGCGTCTCCGGAGACCCCGGACGGCGTGTAGAGCCGGGCGCACTGCCCGGCCACCTGGAGGTCGCGCACCGACCCGATCGGCTGGCGCCCGGCGATCAGCGCCGTCGACTCCGCCAGCGCGAGCCGTCCCTCGGGGACCGGCAGGGTCTCCGCCGCGACCTTGCGGGCCACCCGCTGCAGCCGCAGCATCAGCTGCAGGTCGGTGGCCAGGGTCTGCCCCTCGCGGACCACCGGCTTCCCGGCGAGCAGCCGCTGCACCCGCTCGGGCAGGCCCATCGCGGCGCGCAGCCCGGCCGCCTCCACGCGGGGCAGCTGGGTCCGCACGCGCTCGCGGACGGCGGTCGGGACGGTCGGTCGCTCGGTGCGTGCGCTCACGCCCGGCAACGTACCCGGTCCCCGGCGCCGGCACCTGCGACGACCGGCCGTCCCGGACGGGCGCCCCGGAACGACGCCGGGATCAACGGTTTCGGGCCACCCCCCGTTCACCTGCCGGTGCCACACTCGATCCATGTCCGCCGAGATCGTCTCCGTCCGCGACGCCGCTCCGGAGGAGCCGTTCGACGTCGAGCCCCCGTACGTCCCCGACCACGACGCGCTCGCCGCCGTCGAGAAGTTCGACGACCGGTTCCTGGACCGGGAGCTCTCCTGGCTGCACTTCAACCAGCGGGTCCTCGAGCTGGCCGAGGACCCCACCCTGCCGCTGCTGGAGCGGGTCCGGTTCCTGGCGATCTTCACCAGCAACCTCGACGAGTTCTTCATGGTCCGGGTCGCCGGCCTCAAGCGCCGGATCGCGGCCGGGCTCGCCGTCCGCGCGGCGTCCGGCCTGATGCCGCGGGAGGTCCTGGAGGCGATCTGGCGCACCAGCCACGACCTCGCCCTGCGCCAGGCCCGACTGTTCCGCGACGAGCTCGTCCCGAGCCTGGCGCAGAAGGGCATCGAGCTGGTCCGCTGGGAGGACCTGGACCGCGAGGAGCAGAAGCAGTGCAAGCGGATGTTCAAGGAGCGGGTCTTCCCGGTCCTCACGCCGCTGGCCGTCGACCCCGCCCACCCGTTCCCCTACATCTCGGGGCTCTCGCTGAACCTGGCGGTTCTCCTGCGCAACCCCAAGTCCGGCAAGAAGCACTTCGCCCGGGTCAAGGTGCCGCCGATCTTCGCCCGCTTCGTGCCGCTGGGCAACCAGCGCTTCGTCCCGCTCGAGGACGTCATCGGCGAGCATCTCAAGCGGCTCTTCCCCGGCATGGAGATCCTCGAGGTGCACACGTTCCGGGTGACCCGCAACGAGGACCTGGAGGTCGAGGAGGACGACGCCGAGAACCTGCTCGCCGCCCTGGAGAAGGAGCTGCTGCGCCGCCGCTTCGGCCCGCCGGTGCGCCTGGAGGTCGAGGAGTCCATCTCCGAGGCGATGCTCGAGCTGCTGATCACCGAGCTCGGAGTCTCCGAGGAGGAGGTCTTCCGGCTGCCGGGCCCGCTGGACCTGCGCGGCCTGCACGGCATCGCCGACGTCGGCCGCGAGGCGCTGAAGTACCCCGGGTTCCTGCCCGCCACCCACCCGCGGCTGGCCGAGCAGGAGTCCGCCTCCCCCGTCGACGTGTTCAAGGCGCTGCGCCGCGGCGACGTGCTGCTGCACCACCCCTACGACTCCTTCGCCACCTCCGTGCAGCGCTTCCTGGAGCAGGCGGCCGCCGACCCGCACGTGCTGGCGATCAAGCAGACCCTCTACCGCACCTCCGGGGACTCCCCGATCATCGACGCGCTCATCGATGCCGCCGAGGCCGGCAAGCAGGTCCTGGTGATCGTCGAGATCAAGGCCCGCTTCGACGAGCAGGCCAACATCCGCTGGGCCCGCAAGCTCGAGCAGGCGGGCTGCCACGTGGTCTACGGGCTGGTCGGGCTCAAGACGCACTGCAAGCTCTCGATGGTGGTGCGCGACGAGCCCGAAGGCATCCGCCGCTACACCCACATCGGCACCGGCAACTACAACCCCAAGACGTCCCGGCAGTACGAGGACCTCGGCCTGCTCACCACCAACGAGGTGATCGGCGAGGATGTCGCCCACCTGTTCAACAACCTCTCGGGGTGGTCGCGCAACGCGGCGTACGACGAGCTGCTGGTCGCCCCCGACTCGGTGCGCTCCGGCCTGATCGACCAGATCCACCGGGAGATCGCCCACCACGCCGCCGGGGAGCCCGCCGGGATCCGGATCAAGGCCAACTCCGTCGTCGACGAGGGCATCATCGACGCGCTCTACCTCGCCTCCCAGGCCGGCGTCCCCGTGCAGATGCTGGTCCGCGGGATCTGCGCCCTGCGCCCCGGTGTCCCCGGCCTGTCCGAGACCATCGAGGTCCGCTCGGTCCTCGGCCGCTTCCTCGAGCACAGCCGGGTGTTCTGGTTCGAGAACGCCGGGGAGCCGGTCGCCTGGATCGGCTCGGCCGACCTGATGCACCGCAACCTCGACCGCCGCGTCGAGGTGCTGGTCCGGCTGCCCGGTGCGGAGAGCATCGCGTCGATCCGCCGGCTGCTCGACCTCGCCTTCGCCCCCGACACCGACGCCTGGGTGCTGGGCCCGGACGCGGCCTGGACCCGCAACGGCGGCCGCACCCACCTGCAGGAGGCGCTGATCGCCGCGCACCGGGCGCGGCGTACCCCCGGCTGAGCGGCCGAACCGGACCCGGCCCCGCCCCCTGTCCACCCCTTGTCCACCCCTTATCCACACCGGGTGAGACGGCGAACACGGGGACGCGAGTTGCAACCCTCGGCAAGCCACCCCCTAGCATGAAGCCGTTCTTCTCCGCCTCATCAGGAGTACCTCGTGGGATTGCGCTTCCGCCCGGTCGACAGCACCTTCTTCGACCTCTTCACCGAATCAGCGCAGCACCTCGTCCGGGGCGCAAGCCTGCTGGCGGAGATGCTGGCCGAGAACGCCGACCGCGAATCCGTGGCCGAGCGAATGCGGGCCGCTGAGCACGACGCCGACGAGACGACGCACGCGCTGATCCGGCGCGTGAACAGCACCTTCGTCACGCCGTTCGACCGTGAGGACATCTACAGCCTCGCCTCCGGCCTCGACGACGTCATGGACATGATGGACGAGGTCGTCGACCTGATCCTGCTCTACGAGGTGCACGTGCTGCCCCCGGAGCTGTCCACCCAGGTCGAGGTCATCCAGCGCTGCGCGGAGCTCACCGCGGCCGCGATGCCGAAGCTCCAGTCGATGCAGTCGCTCGAGGAGTACTGGATCGAGATCAACCGCCTCGAGAACACCGGCGACAAGAACCACCGCCGGACCCTCGCGAAGCTCTTCAGCGGCGAGTACAAGACCATCGAGGTGCTCAAGCTCAAGGACATCGTCGAAGCCCTCGAGGAGGCCATCGACGCGTTCGAGAAGGTCGCGAACACGGTGGAGCAGATCGCCGTCAAGGAGTCCTGACCGGTGGAGCTCGCGATCGTCATCGCGGTGGTCGTCGTTGCCCTCGGCTTCGACTACACCAACGGCTTCCACGATGCCGCCAACGCCATCGCCACCTCCGTCTCCACCCGGGCGCTGACCCCGCGGGTGGCGCTCGGCATGGCGGCGGTCATGAACTTCATCGGCGCGTTCCTCGGCCAGGAGATCGCCAACACGGTCGCCGGCGTCATCGAGGTGACCGACGGCTCGCACGGCCTGGTCATCGTGATGGCCGGCCTGCTGGGCGCGATCTCGTGGAACATGCTGACCTGGTACTTCGGCCTGCCGTCGTCCTCCTCCCACGCCCTCATCGGCGGCCTGGTCGGAGCGGCGCTCGCGTCCGGCTCCCTGGTCAAGTGGAGCGCGATCGTCGACAAGGTGCTGCTCCCGATGATCGCCTCGCCGCTGTTCGGCTTCGCGGCGGCCTTCGCGCTGATGCTCGCGATCATGTGGATCTTCCGCCGCCGCAACCCGCACCGGGTGCAGCGCGGCTTCCGGATCGCGCAGACCGTGTCCGCCGCCGCGATGGCGCTGGGCCACGGCCTCCAGGACGCCCAGAAGACGATGGGCGTCATCTTCCTGGCCCTGGTCACCGGCGGATACGCCAGCCAGGGTGACGACCTGCCGGTCTGGGTGATCCTGGCGGCCGCCGCCGCGATCTCCGCCGGCACCTGGTCCGGCGGCTGGCGGATCATGCGGACCCTGGGTCGCCGGATCATCCACCTGGACCCGGCCCGGGGCTTCGCGTCCGAGACCATCGCCGCCGGCGTGCTGTACACCACGGCATTCGCCTTCGAGGCCCCGATCTCCACCACCCACACCATCACCTCCGCGGTGATGGGCGCCGGCGCGACCAAGCGGTTCTCCGCGGTCCGCTGGGGCGTGGCCCGCTCGATCGTCGCCGCCTGGGTGCTCACCTTCCCGGCCGCCGGTGCTGTCGCCGCGGTCGTCTACTGGGTCTGCAAGTACATCTTCCAGCTGCCCTGATCGACGCCGGCGGGCTCGGTGTCCGCTTGCAGGTTCCTTGCAAATCTTCGCCCGGCTGCCGCGGGGAAGGCTTGAGGTACGCCGACCAGAGTGGTCCTCGTCAGGATGACGAAGGACCCCTGGAAGGAACCAGACCATGCTCCGCACCGCACTCCGCACCCACGCCACCAAGATCCTCGCCTCGGTCGTGCTCGTCTCCGGAGCAGCCGGCGTTGCAGGCCTCGGCACCTTCGGTGCCTTCACCGACACCACCAGCGCGGACGTCGAGGTCAGCTCGGCCAAGCGCGTCGACGTGCTGATGAACGGCACCGGCGACGGCCTCACGGTCGACGCCAAGGGCCTGATCCCCGGCGACACGCGGCTGGTGGCGCTCACCCTGGAGCGGCCCGGCGACACCGCCGAGCTGAGCGCCCTGACGGCCGTCGGGACCGCCACCGGCGACAGCACCCTCGTCAAGGCGCTGAAGCTCGACGTGCAGGCCTGCTCCCAGCCCTGGACGACGACCGCCACCACGATGACCTGCGGCGCGAAGAGCTCGCCGGTCGTCGCCGGCAGCCCGGTCATCGGCACCTCGCCGCGCAACTGGGGTCCGCTCGGCTCCTGGGTGAACACGCTCAACACCGGCGGCAAGGTCCACCTCCGCGTCAGCCTCGAGCTGCCCGACACCGCCGTCGGCCACAACGCCCAGGGCCACGCCGCGGCACTGCACTACGAGCTGCGCGGCGAGCAGCGCACCGGCACCGCCAAGGTCGTGCCCACCACCACCGTCGCCCGCTGACCCACCGCCCAGGAGCCCGCATGAGCACCAACGTCGTCGACCTCGCCGCACGGCGCCGCGCCCCGCGGCGTACGCCGCGGCAGCGGGCCGGCGCGTTCGTGCGGCGGGCCCTGGGCCGCCTGGTCTCCTGGACGTTCACCGCACTCCTGCTCACGGCGCTGGTCGCGTTCCTCGGGCTGGCCGTCGGGCCGCACCTGTTCGGCTACCGCACGGTCACCATGCTCACCGGCAGCATGGCGCCGGAGATCAACCCCGGCGACGTGATCGTCACCAAGCCCAAGCCGGCCGACCAGGTCGAGGTGGGCGACGTGCTCACCTTCCGGGCGCCGGTTGAGGGCAAGCCCGTCGAGACGCACCGCGTGGTCAAGGTCGGCCGGACCGCGCAGGGCGAGCTCGTGATCCGCACCAAGGGTGACGCCAACGCCGCCCCGGACCCGTGGCGCGCCCGGATCGAGGGCGAGACGGTCTGGGAGACGGTCCGGGTCATCCCGAGCGCCGGCAAGGTGCTGCGGGTGCTGCGCGCCCCGGCCCTCCAGCAGGGCCTGTTCTGGAGCGCGCTCGCCAGCCTGGTGCTGATCGGCCTGGCCCGGATCTGGAAGCGCCGCGAGCCCGACCCCGCCCCGACCCCACTGCGCGCCGCCGCGCTCGACGGCGCGGCACTGGGCCGGCTCGGCAGCGACGTCGACGACCCGGAGTTCGCCGCCGCCTTCGCCAGCCGCTACCAGGAGCTGCTGCCGCGGCGTCTGGTCCGCCTGACCTCGGCGCTGGCCAGCAACGACCTCGACTCCGCGCTGGACGCCTCGCTGAGCCTCAAGGTGTCCTCGAGCACCGTCGGCGCCCGGGAGCTGCACGAGCTCGCCTCGGTGATCGAGCTGAACGTACGGCGCCGCGACGTGGCGGTGGCGCGGGCGATGACCCCCGACCTGACCGACGCCGTACGCCGCGCCGACCGCGCCCTCGCGGCGTACCTGGCCAGCAACCGCGGCGCCTGAGCGCTGCCGCCCGGCCAGTCGGCCAGACGGTCAGGCGGTCAGTCGGCCTGGAGCATCCGGTAGCCGACGCCGCGGACGGTCTCCAGGTAGCGCGGCCGGCCGCGGCGGTCGCCGAGCTTGCGGCGCAGGTTGCCGACGTGGACCTCGGCGAGGTGGGTCTCGGCCTCCCACCCGGCGCCCCACACCTCGGCCAGCAGCGCCTCGCGGGTCCAGACCCGCTGCGGAGCGCGCATCATCGTGGCCAGGAGGCTGAACTCGGTGGGCGTCAGCGTGACCTCGTCATCGCCGCGGTGGACCCGGTAGCCGTCCACGTCGAGCACCAGGTCGCCGTGGCGCAGCACCTGGTGCCGGGCGGGCGCCGGCTCGAGCGGCAGGTCCGGCGCGGCGGCGTGCCGGCCGGCCAGCCGCCCGGTGGTCTCCAGCGGCACCGGCGGGGACGCCTCGGCATACGCCACGATCCGGCGCGGGCGGCGGAACAGCGCGTTGACGCGGACCTTCAGCTCGCGGGTGCTGATCGGCTTGGCGAGGTAGTCGTCGGCGCCCGTCTCCAGTGCGATCAGGCGGTCGATCTCCTCGTTCAGCGCCGTGACCATGATGATGTAGGCGTCGGTCGTGGGCCGGATCCGGCGGCAGACCTCGACCCCGTCGATGCCCGGCAGCCCCACGTCGAGCGTGACCAGGTCCGGGTCGATCGCGGCGACCGCCTCGATCCCTGCGGCGCCATCGGCGACGACGGTCACCTCGAATCCCTGGCCCTTGAGCGCGATCTCGATGAGCGCCGCGATGTCCGCGTCGTCCTCGACGACCACCGCGCAGCGCCGGGTCGCCTGCAGATCCATGGTTGGCATGATCCCATCGAGGGTCGGCCCGCGGCGCACGATCCCCCATTTCGGGCGCGTGCCCCGCTCAGGGCAGCCGCTGGGTCGCCAGGACCGCGCCGCGGCGCCGGTGCAGGACCAGCAGCTCGCCCTTGCCCAGGTGGGGGTCCGGGACGCCGAGCGCGTCGAAGACCAGCGGCAGCACCGGGCGGTGCGTGCACAGCAGCAGTCCCCCGCCGCCGCCACCGCCCCCGACACCGCCCCCGTCGGCCCGGTCGACCTCGGCGAGCAGGTCCGCGACGACCCGGGCCACCCCCCGGCCGGTGGCGTCCTCCTGGCTGAGCGCGTCGGTCGCGGCCAGCTCGGCGCCGCTCGCCGCGACGTACGGCGCCACGGTGTCCGCGCAGCGGGTCGAGGTCGAGGTCACCACCCGGCGTACGTCGTGGGCGGCGAGCACCGGGACCAGCAGCCGGGACTGCCGCAGCCCCTCCGGCAGCAGCGGGCGCCGCCGGTCGTCGCCCGACCAGTCCTTGCGCGCCACGGCCTCGGCGTGGCGCAGCACCAGCAGCGGCCGGCTGCGGGGGCGGAGCCGGAGCGCCTCCTGGAACGTCGCCCGGTCGCGCGGGTAGGTCAGCAGCGCCGAGGCCCGGTCGGCGTCGACCCACCGCACCCGGTCGATCTCGTCGTTGGGCCGGTAGCCGCTGACGTCGTCGTCACCGACCGGTCGCCCCACCCAGTAGTGGACGACCTTGGGGCCGGCGGCCACCGGGTAGCGCTGCGGCGGGAGCGGGGGGCCCAGCCGGACCCGCAGCCCGGTCTCCTCCTCGACCTCGCGGACCGCGGCCGCCGTCGGGTGCTCGCCCGGGTCGAGCTTGCCCTTGGGGAACGACCAGTCGTCGTACCGCGGACGGTGGACGAGGAGCACCTGGCGGCCGGGTCGGAAGACCACCACCCCGGCCGCGGCCACCTCCCGCCCCTGCGTCATGGCGCACAGTCTCCCGCTACTGTCGCCGCGTGCGGAAGCGACGGGTCCTGCTGGTGGTCGGCGCGCTCGTCGTGGTGCTGCTCGCCGGGATCGCCGTCCTGGGCGTCCGGTGGTTCCAGGACCGGGGCCGACCGGACCTGCAGCGGGCGTTGGAGCTCGCCCCCGCCGCCGAGCGCTACTCGTTCACCGCCTGGGCGGAGGTACGCCGCGCGCTGCCCGCCAAGAATCCCGCCAAGGATCCAACCGGTCGCGCCGGCGAGCTCGCGGGCCTGCTCGACCGTGGCTTCGACCGGGACCTGACCTCGGCCTCCGCCCTGGTCGAGTCCGCGCAGCTGCTCGACGACGCGTACGGCTGGTCGCCGCTGTCCGCGACCTGGGAGCTGTTCGCGCAGTCGACCGAGGGCGCCGTGACGCTGGTCCGACTGCCCGAGGACACCTCGTTCGACGACCTCCGCGACCGGCTGGAGTCGCTCGGCTACACCCCGCCGGCCGCCGATGACGGCGTCTGGCTGGGCGGCGAGGAGCTGGTGGCCAGGATCGCCGCCGAGGTCGGCAGCACCGGGTCGCCGGTGCTGCAGTACGTCGCGCTCGACGAGGACGAGCGGCTGGTCCGGACGGCCGACAGCGCGGCGTACCTGCGCTCGGTCGTCGCCGGCGAGGTCGGCGACGCCCCCGGCGACCTGGACGCGGTCGTCGAGGCGGTCGGGGACCCGCTCTCCGCGGCGGTCTACACCGGTGACCACACCTGCTCGGAGCTCGCCATGGCGCAGGCCGACGACCGGGACCGGGAGACCGCCGAGCAGCTGGTCGCCGACGCGGGCGAGACCGACCCGGTGCTGTCGTTCGCGATGGCGGCCCAGCCCGACGGCGAGGTCCGGGTCGCGATGGCGTTCGAGGACGCCGAGGACGCCCGGACCAACGCCGACACCCGCGCGGTGCTGGCCGCCGGCGCCGCCCCCGGCCAGGGCGGGGACTTCGCCGACCGGTTCGAGCTCGGCGAGGTGACCGCGGACGCCACCGTGGTGACGATGGCCCTGGACCCCGTCCCGGGCAGCTTCGTGCTCTCGGACCTGAGCACCGGGCCGGTGCTGTTCGCGACCTGCTGAGGCCGGGAATTACCGGAAGCCGCGCAGCCGCAGGCTGTTCGACACCACGAACACCGACGACAGCGCCATGGCGCCTCCGGCGATCATCGGGTTGAGCAGGCCGGCGGCGGCCAGCGGCAGCGCGGCGACGTTGTAGCCGAACGCCCAGACCAGGTTGCCCTTGATCGTCGCGAGGGTACGGCGGGCCAGGCGCACGGCGTCGGCCGCGACCCGCAGGTCGCCGCGGACCAGTGTCAGGTCGCTGGCCTCGATGGCCACGTCGGTGCCGGTGCCCATCGCGATGCCGAGGTCGGCCTGGGCGAGCGCGGCGGCGTCGTTGACGCCGTCGCCGACCATCGCGACGACCCGGCCCTCGCCCTGCAGCCGCGCCACGACGTCGACCTTGTCGGCGGGCAGCACGTCGGCGATGACCTCGTCGATCCCGACCTCGGCGGCGACGGTGCGGGCCGCTCGCTCGTGGTCGCCGGTGAGCAGCACCGGCCGCAGGCCCAGCGCGCGCAGTTCGGCGACCGCCTCGGCGGAGGTCGGCTTCACGGTGTCGGACACCACCAGCACGCCCCGGGCCGCCCCGTCCCAGCCGGCCAGGACCGGCGTCCGGCCGGCCGCCTGCGCGTCGTCCAGCGCCGCGGCGAGCGCGGCGGGGAGCGCGAGCCCGTGCGCCTCGAGCAGGGCCGGGCGGCCGACGACCACTGCATGGCCCTCGACCGTGCCGCGCACGCCCAGCCCGGCCTCGTTGACGAAGTCCGTGACGGCCGGGTGCGGCCCGTCCCCCGCGATCGCGCGAGCGATCGGGTGCTCCGAGCCGGACTCCAGGGCGCCCGCGAGGCGGCGTACGTCGTCCTCGGTGGCGCCGTCGGCGACCACGGAGACCAGCGCCATCTGCCCGGTCGTGACGGTCCCGGTCTTGTCCAGCACGACCGTGTCGACCTGGCGGGTCGACTCCAGCACCTCGGGTCCGCGGATCAGGATGCCGAGCTGCGCGCCCCGGCCGGTGCCGACCATCAGCGCCGTCGGCGTGGCCAGGCCCAGCGCGCACGGGCAGGCGATGATCAGCACGGAGACCGCTGCCGTGAACGCCGCGGAGGCCGGCGCGTCGGCGCCCAGCCAGAAGCCCAGCGTCGCGACGGCGAGCGCGATCACCACCGGCACGAAGACCCCGGAGACCCGGTCCGCGAGCCGCTGCGCCGCGGCCTTGCCGTTCTGCGCCTCCTCGACCAGCTGCGCCATCTGCGCCAGCTGGGTCTCGGCGCCGACCCGGGTCGCGCGCACCACCAGCCGGCCGCCGGCGTTCACGCACCCGCCGACCACGTCGGCGCCCGGCCCGACCTCGACCGGGACCGGCTCACCGGTGAGCATCGAGGCGTCGACCGCCGACGTCCCGGACTCCACCACCCCGTCGGTGGCGATCTTCTCCCCGGGGCGTACGACGAACCGGTCCCCGACCGCGAGGGTGTCGGCCGGCACCCGCACCTCGGTCGTGCCGTGCAGCACTGCCACGTCCTTGGCGCCCAGGTCGAGCAGCGCGCGCAGCGCCGCCCCGGCCCGCCGCTTGGAGCGCTTCTCGAACCAGCGGCCGGCCAGCAGGAAGGTCGTCACCCCGGTGGCGGCCTCGAGGTAGATGTTGCCCATCCCGTCGCTGCGCTCGATCGTGAACCGGAACGGGTGGGTCATCCCGGGCTCGCCGGCGGTGCCCCAGAACAGCGCGACCACCGACCAGCCGAAGGCCGCGAGCACCCCGATCGAGACCAGCGTGTCCATCGTGGTGGCGCCGTGGCGCAGGTTGGTCCAAGCGGCCCGGTGGAAGGGCCAGGCGCCCCAGACCGCGACCGGCGCCGCCAGGGTCAGCGAGAGCCACTGCCAGTACTCGAACTGCAGGGCCGGCACCATCGCCATCGCGATGACGGGCACCGTCAGCGCCGCCGACACCACGAGCCGGTCGCGCAGCGTGCGCAGCTCGCGCTCGGCCGGCTCCTCGGCGTCCGCCTCGGACCCGCCCGCGGCGGCGGCGGGCTGCGGCAGGGTCGCGGAGTAGCCGGCGGCCTCGACCGTGGCCAGCAGGTCGTCGGTGCTGACGGTGGCCGGGTGGGTGACCCGTGCCTTCTCGGTCGCGTAGTTGACCGAGGCGGTGACCCCGTCGAGCTTGTTGAGCTTGCGCTCGATCCGGTTCGCGCAGGACGCGCAGGTCATCCCGGAGATCGCGAGCTCGACGTCGGTGGTCTGCTCGGGGTGGGTCTCAGTGGTCATGGCCCGGCTCCTCCCCGTGCTCGTCGGTGTCTGTGCCGGCGCCGGCCGCGGGGCCGTCACCGACGGTGAGGGTGAACGCGGCCGTGCGGACCACCCCGTCGTGCTTGAAGTCCAGGAAGAGCCGGTAGCGGCCCTCGCTGGGGAACGTCGTGTGGAAGCCCACCTCCGGCCCGGCGCCCTCCCCCTCCGGGTGCGCGTGCAGGTAGGCGAGGTCGCCGTCGCGCAGCACCACGAGGTGGCCGTGCGCGCCGAGGTAGGGCTGCAGGTCGGTGACCGGCTCCCCGCCCTTGCTGATCTCCAGGGTGACGGCGGTGCCGGCGCCCGCTGCCGGTCCGGTGCCGGTGCCGGCGGTCAGGGTCACGGCGTATCCGTCGACGGTGGTCGTCGTGACGTCCTCGCCGAGCGGCTGCGGGTCGTCCCGCCCGCCGACCAGCAGGTCGGCGCCGAGCACCAGCGGACCGGCGCCGGCGGGCTGGAAGTCGGCCAGCACCCGCCAGGCGCCCGCGGTGAGGTCGACCGGCACCGACCAGGTGCCGTCGGCGCCGAGCTCGGGGTGCACGTGCTGGAAGCCGGTCAGGTCACGGCGTACGACGATGAGGTGCAGGTCCTTCTCGTGCTGCCGCTGGTAGCCGATGACCGGCTCGCCGTCCGGGCCGAGCACCCGGAACCGCAGCGGTCGGCGCCCGGCGTCGGTGACCGGTTGGTCGAGCACCAGCGTGTAGCCGCTCTGGCTCACCTGGAGCCCCGCCACGGCGGCCGAGGTCGCCGGGCCGGTCCCGGGAGCGCCCGTCTCGGCGGGCGCACTCGGTCCGTCGGTCTCGGCGCCGGTGGCGTCGGGGCCGTGACCGTGGCCGTCCGCCGCGGTGCCGGCCCGGTCCTCGGTGCCGATGGGACCGGCAGCGGCTCCGACGCCGTACCCGACGCCGAGCAGCAGCGCCAGGCCGACGAGGAACGCGGTGACCCGCAGCGGCGTGCTCACGATCTCAGGCCAGCGCGTAGCCGGCCTCCTCGACCGCGGCCGCGACGGCGGCCCGATCGAGGGGGCCGTCGCTGGTGACGACGACCGCGCCGGTCTCGTGGGAGGCCTGGACGTCCTGGACGCCGGGGATCTCGCCGACCTCCTCGCGCACCGACATCTCGCAGTGGCCACAGGTCATGCCGGTGACGGTGTAGGTGGTCGTCTCGCTCATCGTCTGCTCCTCCTCAGGACCGGACCAGTCGCGCGATCGCGTCGACGGCCTCGGTCACCTTCGTCCGTGCCTCGGCGTCGTCGCCGGCGCGAGCGGCGTTCACGACGCAGTGGTTCATGTGCTCCTCCAGCAGGCCGATCGAGACGGCGTGCAGGGCCTTCGTCATCGCGGAGACCTGGGTGAGGATGTCGATGCAGTACTTCTCCTCCTCGACCATACGTTGCAGCCCCCGCGCCTGCCCCTCGATGCGGCGCAGCCGCGTGAGGTAGTCGTCCTTGCGCTCGATGTAGCCGTGCCCAGCATGCTCGCCCATGCTGGATACGGTACCCCCCTAGGGTACCTGTGGCAAGGGACCGACCAGGGGTGCGGAGATGCCGACGACCCCCTCGGATCGAGGGGGTCGTCGGGCGGTCGCGGCCGCAGTCAGGCGGACTCGGCGTCAGCGACGCCGAGGATCTCGTCGATCTGGTCCGGGGAGAGGTGCTCCTCGGCCTCGCTCGCGGCGATGATCAGGTTGGTCGTCAGCTCGACCTCGCCGAGCAGGTCGGCGTCCTCGAGCGTCACGTCGAACTGGTCGTGCATCAAGGCCACCTCCTCCCGACGGATCGCATTCTTCTCCGGCTCATGTCTTCAGGCCTTATGCCCCTCCAGCCTAGGCCCAAACCGGTGGCGCAGCCCGGCCCGGTGCCGCCTCGGTCACACCGACGGCGACCCCTACCAGCATGCCCCCGAAACGCGCACAAGGCCCCACCCGAAACGGGTGGGGCCTTGCGACCGGCCTGTCAGGGACAGGTGGTTTGTTCCGCGATCAGATGGCGCGAACGTTCTCCGCCTGCGGGCCCTTGGGACCCTGCGTGACGTCGAACTCGACCTTCTGGTTCTCGTCCAGGGACTTGTAGCCCTGGGTCTGAATCGCCGAGTAGTGCACGAAGACGTCGTCGCCGCCGTCCTCCTGCGCAATGAAGCCGAAACCCTTCTCGGCGTTGAACCACTTCACGGTGCCTTGAGCCATGTGCTCGGTACTCCTGTAATCGGAACGAGAAGCCATCACTTCGACGACTCCGCACCAGATGCGGTGACACGTCGCTCCGACCCGTGATTGACACCACAAAGCAGAAACGCCGTTGGATCACAAACTCCGCGGGCGTCAGACCAGCTGGAACTTGCACCTGTTGCTGGACAAGACAGTACCAAGCAATCGCAGAAAGGGAACCTTTCGGGACCACCGGATCTGCGGGAGCACCCCTGGGGCACGGCTAGGAGGCGACCACGGGCGGAGTCGTCTGGACCGGTTCGGGCAGGTCAGCAAGGGTGCGGGCCAGGTCGTCGGCCGCCGCCGCGGCCACCGCGGCCAGTTCATCGAGATCGTCCTCACGGGGCAGCCGGCCCGCCCGGGCAGCCTCCTCGACCTGGGCACACCGAGCGGCCAGGTCGTCCAGGCCCAGGTTGGCCGCGCTGCCGCGCAGCCCGTGGGCGACCCGGGCCACCTGGTCCGGTCCCGCGTCGCGCGCGTCTCGCATCCGGACCGCGATGCTCGCTGCATCACCGGAGAACCGGCCGGCCATCCGCCGCACCATCTCCGGGTCGAGCCCCTCGCGCAGCAGCTCGGCCACCCGGGCGGCGGCGCCTCGACCGGGACCGGCGACCCACTTGGTCAGCATCGCGGAGAGCAGGGCCAGGTCGACCGGCTTCGCGAGGAACCCGTCCATCCCGGCCTCCAGGCAGCGGTCCCGCTCCTCCGCGACGGCGGCGGCGGTCATCGCGACGATCGGGATCCGGCTCGCCGGGCCCGGCATCGCCCGGATCGCGCGGGTCGCGTCGTAGCCGTCCATCACCGGCATCTGGCAGTCCATCAGCACCAGGTCGAAGCCCCTCGGGTCCTCCGCCACGGCCGCGACGCCGGCGGCGCCGTGCTCGGCCAGCACCACGTCGTACCCGAGCCGGCGCAGCACCCCCTCGGCGACCAGCTGGTTGACCTGGTTGTCCTCCACCACGAGCACCCGGCCGCCGCCCGTCTCGGCCGGCTCCCCGGGGTCACCCCACTCGTCCCACTCGCCGTCGCGGTCCTGACCGCCGTCGCGGTCGCGCGCGGCCTCCTGGCCGGTGTCCCCGCCCGTCCCCGCAGCGTCGCTCGCCGGCGACTGCCGCCCGGACTGGGCGGCGAGCATGTCGCGCAGCCGGGAGGGCAGCACCGGCTTGCCGAGGTAGTCGTCGATGCCGGCGTCGGCCAGCCACTCCTCCTCGGGCTGCATCGCCGAGGTGAGCAGCACCAGGCGGAGCTGGGCGTGCCGCTCCTCGCTGCGCACCAGGCGGGCCAGGTGCTCGCCGTCCGCGCCGGGCATCATGTAGTCGAGCAGCACCACCTGGTAGGACGCCTCGCGAGCGACCGCCGCGTCGAGCTCGACCAGCGCGTCGTACGCCGAGTCCACCGCCAGCACCTCGACGCCCCAGGCCTCGAGCTGCTCGGACAGGATGAAGCGGTTCGTGGCGTTGTCGTCGACGACCAGCACGCGGAGCCCGGCGAGCGGGTCCGTCTGGTCGCTCGGAGCGGACGGCTCGACCTCGGGAACCCCGAAGGCAGCGGTGAACCAGAACGTCGCGCCACTCCCGGGCGCGCTCTCGAGCCCGATCTCGCCACCCATGGCCAGCACGATGCGCCGACTGATCGCCAGTCCGAGCCCGGTGCCGCCGTACTCGCGGGTGGTCGAGCTGTCGGCCTGGGAGAACGGCTTGAAGATGTGCTCCTGGACCTCCGGGGCGACGCCGACGCCGGTGTCTCGCACCTCGACGCGCACGGTCGCCCGGGACCCGCGACCGGTCCGCGACCCGGCACCGGCGGCCCGGATGTGCACCTCGCCCTGCGCTGTGAACTTCACAGCGTTCGCCGCGAGGTTCGTGATGACCTGGCCGAAGCGGACCGGGTCGCCCCGGACCAGCGCGGGCAGGTCGGCGGCGCAGGAGACCACGAGCTCCAGGCCCTTCTCGGCAGCGGTGTCGGCCACCAGGGCCGCGCTCTGCTCGACGATCGTGCGGGGGTCGAAGTCGACCTCCTCGAGGTCGAGGTGGCCGGCCTCGATCTTCGAGAGGTCCAGGACGTCGTTGACCAGCGCCAGCAGCGTGCGCCCGGCCTGGTCGACGCCGCGGGCCAGCCGCCGCTGGTGCGGGTCGAGACGGGTGCGGCCCAACAGCTCGCTGAGCCCGATCACGCCGTTCAGCGGAGTGCGGATCTCGTGGCTCATCGTCGCGAGGAAGTCCGACTTCGCCCGGGACGCGGCCAGGGCCTCGTCCCGCGCCCGGGCCAGCTGCCGGGCGGTGCTGGCCCGCTCCGCGACGTGCGCGAGCAGGGTCAGGCTCTGCTCGAACAGCGCCCGGTCGGCCCGGCCCGGAGCACCGGCCCGCTGGCTGTCGCAGACCACCACACAGGCGACCAGGGCCCCCACCAGGACCGGGCCGGCGACCAGCGTGGTGCCGCGCGGGCCGATGCCCTCGACGATCCGGCGCTCGCGGGCCGCCTGCGCCCCGACCCGCTGCGCGGCGTCCCGCTCCTCCTCGGAGACGGGGTACCAGGCGGCGTCGACGAAGTCGAGGTCCTCGCGGCCCAGCCGGGACGGCGAGCCGACGACCAGCACGGGCCAGCGGGCGTAGGGACGCACGTGCTCGGCGGAGGCGAGCAGGGCGTCCTGGAGGGTGCGGGCCTCGTTCGCGGTCCTGGCCATCGCCCCCAGGAACAGCAGGCCACGCTCCTGCTCCTTGGACTCCGTGACGTCCTGGACGGTGCCGCGCAGGCCGGTCAGCCCGCCGGACGCATCGAACACCGGCAGCCCGCGCACCCGGATCCAGCGCTCCGGCTCGCCGACCTTCGCGACGATCCGGGCGTCGAACTCGATCGCCTCGCCGGCGCTCCTGCTCATCCGGCGGAAGTCGGCGACCGCGGCGTCCCGGTCCTCCTCGCGGATCAGCCCGAAGAACGCGTCGGGGGTCGGCACGAAGTCGGCCGGGAGCCTGCCGTAGACGTGCTCGAGCTCGGAGCACTGCACGACCTCGTCGCCCAGCCCCCACTCCCAGCTGCCGAACCGGCCGATCAGCTGGGCCTCGGCGAGCTGTTCCTCGCGCTGACGGAGCTGGCGGTAGAGCAGCCGGCGCCGGGACGGGAGGTTGACCCGCAGCAGCCAGCCCCGGCGTACGCCGTCGTCGTCGAGGAGCGGCGCGTGGCGCAGCACCGCGAGCACCGGGTCACCGCGGCGGACCACCAGCGTGACCTCGACCTCCTCCTCGGGGTCGGCCGTCCCCGGGTCCCCCGCCGCCGGGGCGTCCGCGACCGGGGCGCCACCGGCCAGCCCGGCGAGGTAGCCGGCCAGCGCGGGGCGGCTCGTGGCGTCGCAGAGGTCGGTCGCCGGGGTGCCGGGCAGCTCGTCGGGCGGTACGCCGACCAGGTCGGCGAAGGTCTGGTTGGCCCAGGTCGTCACGCCGGCGTCGTCGACCACCCAGGCCCCGTCGTGGAGGGCGCGCAGGACCCACGCCGAGACGCGTCCTGCAGTCGACGACCCATCCATGCCGCTCATGGTGCCGCACCGGTCGCCGGTCGGTGTGCGGGTCGCTCCGACTGGTCGGGGTGGTCTCAACCACCCCCGACCGCTCAGCGGCGTACCCGCACCGGCGTGCTCCAGGTGGCGCCGGCCATCGTCTGGCGGCGCACCTCGAGCCAGACCCGGTAGCGGCCGGGGCGCAACGTGGTGCGCACGGTGGCCCGCTTCGTCCAGCCCGAGCGCCACACCCGACGCCCGGCGGCGTTCGCGACCACGACGCGGGCGCTGGTCGCGCTGACCACGCGACGGACGACCCCGACGCGGACGGTCGCGGCCCGGCGCTTCACGGTGACGGTCGGGCGCGCGGCCGGCGTCCACGTGGTCGGGCGGTAGACGTCGACCGGCCGCGCGAAGACGCCGAGCTCGGCCAGGGCCAGGGCCATCCGGTGCGCCATCAGCGTCTCGCCGGTGGCGTTGGGGTGGGCCCCGTCGAAGGTGTGCCGGGCCGGGCTCCACGGCTGCCAGGTCGTGGTCCGGGTGTGGGCGATCGCGACCCGCTCGTCGTCGCCCCACTCCTCGGCGACCATCCGGTTGGCGAGCGCGGTGCGGGCGTTGCGGGTCTGCGGCTGGGCCACGAACGGCCGGGCCCCCGGAGGAATCTCGCCGAGCACGACCCGCACGTCCGGGTCGGCCTCGAAGAGCCGCTCCAGGTAGAGGCCGGTGTCGGCGGCGATCCGGGCCGCGTCGTGGACGGCTGCATCGTTGAAGCCGAGCTGCAGCACCACCACGTCGGGGGCCTGGCTCTCGACGAGCTCGCGCACCCGGCCGAGGTGGTAGGCGAACCGGGTGCCGGCCTGGGCGGCGTGGAACTTCTGGAAGCCGTGGTCGGTGTGGTTGTACAGGTTGGCCCCGCCGCCCTTGGACAGGCCGGTCTGCGGGCCGACGAACGTGGCGGCGACCCGCTGGTCGGAGAACTCGCGCCACAGCCAGTAGCGCCACGTCGTCGAGCCGGACTGGCCCTGGGTCATCGAGTCCCCGACGAACGTGACTCGCAGCGGCGCCCCGTCCTCGATCGAGGCGGCACGGGCCTGGCTCCCGTCGCCCGACCGAAGGGCGAAGCCCGCGACCGGTCCGGGCGCCAGCAGCGTGAGGACGAGCAGCGTCCCGAGCAGGGCTCGCAGGTGCACGGGGGTCTCCAGGGCAGGGGGATCTGAGTCGCATGAGACTAGAGCGACGCATGTGACCTCAGAAGGGGAATGCCCCGATTCGGCGCCAATTCGTGACCGGGGCCACCCCCGACCCGGCGTGTCGCGCTGGACACGCCGCAGGCGAAGACCGATGCTTCGCGTCCCCGACTTCCGGTCCCTGTCGGCCGTCCTCAGGACCCGCAGCCCTGTGGGACGCTGCCGAGATGACCGCCTTCGTCTCCCACACGACCATCGACTGCCGCAACGCCTACGAGCTCTCCGAGTGGTGGAAGCAGGTGCTCGGGTACGTCGACGTCGCCGGTGACCCGAACCTGCCGGGACACGAGGAGTGCATGATCGTGGACCCCGAGAGCGGCCACCGGCTGCTGTTCATCGAGGTCCCGGACGAGAAGTCCGGCAAGAACCGCCTCCACCTCGACCTGGCCCCCCGGTCCGGGACCCGCGACGACCAGTTGGTGCAGCTGCTGGGTCTGGGCGCCACCGAGGTCGCCGACCTGCGCGGGAAGTACGGCCCGGGAACCGGGTGGGTGGTGCTCGCCGACCCGGAGGGCAACGAGTTCTGCATCCTGCGCTCGGAGGCCGAGCGGGCGGCCGCTCCCGTGTCCTGAGCGGATCCCGCGGGCGGGGTCGGCCGCGTCTGCGTGGCCGGCTCGGGTTGGTGACTGGTGTCTGCGGGCTGGTGTCGGGGCTGGTGTCAGCGAGCTGGTGTCTGCGGGGTCAGCGGTGAGCCAGCCACCGAATCGGGCAGGTAAACCGTGGCCAGCTCACCGCCAGACCCAGCCGCCCCCGCCAGCGGTGAGCCAGCCACCGAACCAATCAACCGAACCAGGCAGGTAAACCGTGGCCAGCTCACCGCCAAACCCAGCGGAGCCGCCGGAGCCGCCAGACCCGCCAGACCGGCCGAGCCCAGCCAACCCGGGCACCCGTCAGGGCTGGAAGACGACCTTGACCATGCCTTCCTGCTTCTTCTGGAAGTGCTCGTAGGCCCGCGGCGCCTCGGAGAGCGGGAGGTGATGGGTCGCGAACGACTCCACCCCGAAGATGTCCTCGTCCTGGCTGACCATGCCGAGCAGCTCGTCGGTCCAGCGGCGCACGTTGGCCTGGCCCATCCGCAGCTGCACCTGCTTGTCGAAGAGCTGCATCATCGGCATCGGGTCCGCGGCCCCGCCGTACACGCCGGAGATCGAGATGGTGCCGCCCCGGCGGACGGCCTCGATGGCGGTGTGCAGCGCGGCGAGGCGGTCGATGCCGGCATTCTTCATCAGCGGCTCGGAGATCGCGTCGGGCAGCATCCCGGTGATCTTCTGCACGAGCCCCGCGGCCGGCGAGCCGTGGGCCTCCATGCCGACGGCGTCGACGACCGAGTCCGGGCCGCGACCGCCGGTGGCCTCGCGGACCACCTCCGCGACCCCGCCGACCTGGTTGGCCTCGTCCAGGTTGACGACCTCGGCGCCGAACGCCGCGACCCGGGCCAGCCGCTCCGGGACCCGGTCCACGCTGATCACCCGGTGGCCGGCACGGATGGCCATCCGGGCGGTCATGTCGCCGATCGGGCCGGCGCCCATCACCAGGAGGGTGCCGCCGTCGGGGACGTCGGCGTACTGCAGCGCCTGCCAGGCGGTGGGCAGTACGTCGGAGAGGAACAGGAACCGGTCGTCGGAGGGGCCCTCGGGCACCTTGACCGGCAGGAAGTTCGCGAACGGCACCCGCAGGTACTCCGCCTGGCCGCCGGGCACCTGGCCGTAGAGCTTGCTGTAGCCGAAGAAGCTGGCGCCGGTGCCGTGCTCGTGGTTCTGCGTGGTCTCGCACTGGCTGAACAGCTGGCGCTCGCACATCCAGCAGGAGCCGCACGAGACGTTGAAGGGGACGACCACCCGGTCGCCGACCTTGAGGTTGGTGACCTCGCTGCCGATCTCCTGGACGATGCCCATCGGCTCGTGGCCGACGACGTCGCCGGGCTCCATGAACGGCGCGAGGGTCTCGTACAGGTGCAGGTCGGAGCCGCACAGTCCGCTCGAGGTGACCTTGATGATCGCGTCGGTCGGCTCCTCGATCCGGGGATCGGGAACGTCGATGACGCGCATGTCGTGCACGCCCTGCCAGGTCACGGCCTTCACTACGCACTCCTTCGTCGGGGATCTGGTGCGTAGGGGCGGTAGCCGATCGGCGGCGCCGGCATGCGGCCCGGGTCAGCCGATCCAGTAGCGCCGCTTCGGCTTCCCACCCTCGACCGGGACCACGTCCTCGAGCACGCCACCGCAGCGCTCGATGGTCGCCGCGGACGCGAGGTTGTCGTCGTCGCAGGTCAGCAGCGCCTTCTCCACCCCGACGGCCCGAGCGACCTCGAGGGACTGGCACAGGATCTCGGTGGCGTACCCGCGGCGGCGGTGCGCGGGACGCACGCCGTACCCGATGTGGCCGCCGTACCGCAGCAGCCAGTCGTTGAGGTCGTGGCGGATCGAGACCCGGCCGACCAGCTCCCCGCCGACCTCGGCGACCAGGAACGACGCGGGCACCCGGCCCGGCGGCAGGTCCACGCCGCGACGCTCGGCGGCGTACGACGCCAGCAGGTCCGCCCAGGGCAGGCCCGGCTCCCAACCGCTCAGGAACTCGAAGTGGTCGGCGGCGAGCTCCTCGTGGGCCCGCACCGCCTCCGTCTCGTCCTCGGCCCTCAGCGTCCGCAGCACCAGCCCGCTCATGGCCGAATTCTGCCCTGTCCGGGTGGCACGGACGTGACTACCGTGGCTGCCATGAGCGAGAGCCCCGGACCGCCCTCCCCGGCACAGGCCCGCACCGAGGCCGAGTCCCTGCTCGCCGTCCTCGAGCGCAACCGGCGCACGTTCGCCTGGAAGACCTCGGGGGTCGACGAGGCCGGCCTGCGGGCGACCACGGCCGCCAGCTCGATGACGCTCGGCGGCCTGGTCAAGCACCTGGCCCTGGTGGAGACCGACTGGCTGGCGGTCAAGCTCGCCGGCGGCGAGTACGGCGACCCCTGGGAGACGGCCGACTTCGACGCCGACCCGGACTGGGAGTGGACCACTGGCGCGCTGGACGGCCCCCAGGCGGTGCACGGGCTGTGGCAGGCCGCGGTCGATCGCTCCCGCGGCGTGGTCACCGCGGTGATCGAGGAGCGCGGCCTCGACGGGCCGGCGTCCTTCACCTGGCCGGACGGCCAGACCCCCACGGTCCGCGCCGTGATCCTGGATCTGATCGAGGAGTACGCCCGCCACGTCGGCCACGCGGACCTGCTGCGCGAGGCGGTCGACGGCCGGGTGGGCGAGGACGCGCCCGACGACTTCCGCTTCTAGGCGGACAGCTGTAGACCGGCGGAGCGGGTGTCGGCGAAAGCCGTACCACACCCGGATCCCGCTTGTACGGTCGGCGGGCTCGCCGTGGACGCCGCGGTCGAGCGCGTGCAGGCGGACCCGCGTGCGCGCCCTCGCCACCAGGAAGCACGCCGATGACCGATCAGACCATGCCCCCGCCCGGTGGCAGCGCCGAGAGGCCGCCCACCGCCCCGCCCACCGCCCCGCCGGTCGGGCCGCCGGTCGGGCCGCCGGTCGGCCCGCCGACGTCACCGCCCCCCGGCTACGCGCCGGCGCCGGCCTACGCACCGGCGCAGGCCGCGCCGGCGTACGCACCCGGGCCGTATCAGGGCGGTGCCGGCCCGATCGGTCAGGTCCGCAGCACCGGCACCTGCATCGCGCTGGCCATCTGCACCCTGGGCATCTACTCGATCGTCTGGTTCTACAAGGTCCACCAGGAGATGAAGGAACACACCGGCACCGGCCTCGGCGGGGGCGTCGCCCTGCTGCTGGCGCTCCTGGTCAGCATCGTGATGCCGTACGTGACCGCGGGCGAGGTCGGCAACCTCTACCGCCGCCGCAACCAGCCCGCGCCGGTCTCCGGCACCACCGGTCTGTGGTACTTCCCGGGCTCGTTCATCCTGGTCGGCCCGATCGTGTGGTTCGTCAAGACCAACGGGGCCCTGAACTCCTACTGGCGCAGCCAGGGCGCGGCCTGAGCGGTTCCGGATCGGCGCTCGGGCGCCGTCATTCCGGCATCCCTCAGGCGGCCTGGCGGCGGCGGTAGTCGCGCGGGGACTCCCCGTGGACCCGCTTGAAGGCGGCACTGAGCGCGAACGGCGTGCCGTAGCCGACCCGGGCGGCGATGGCGGCGATCGTCTGGTCGGTGCCGGCGAGCAGGTCGGCGGCCAGGGCCAGGCGCCACCGGGTGAGGTAGGTCAACGGCGGCTCCCCCATCCGTGCCGTGAAGCGGCGCGCCAGCGCCGCCCGCGAGAGGCCTACGTGGTCGGCGAGGGACGCCACGGTCCAGGGCCGCTCCGGGTGCTCCTCCATGGCCCGCAGCACCCGCCCGACCAGGGGGTCGGCCGCGGTGCCGGACGGCTCGGCGAGCGCCGCGCGGGCGCAGCGCACCACCAGCAGGTCCAGCAGCCGGTCGAGCACGGCGGACTGGCCGGGCTCGTCGCCGACGAGCTCGGTGGCGAAGAGCTCGACCAGCCGGGGGTCCAGGTCGTGCAGGACCAGCTGCTCGGGCAGCCGGGACAGCACCAGGGACCCCACCGACGTCTCCTGCTCGTAGGTGCCGATCAGCATCACCGTCGCGTCGGCGGTGCGACTGTTGCCCCAGGTCCGCACCCCCAGCCGGAGGTCCTCGGCCAGCAGCCGGCCGTGCGGGTCGACACAGACCTGGCCCGGGAGGATCCGGATGTCGGCGGGGGTCGAGGCGGAGTCGGCGACGGTGTACGGCGCCGGGCCGCGGACCACCACGACGTCCCCCACGCCGACCTCGGTCGACTCCCGCCCGCGGGTGAACGTCGCTCGGCCACGCGCCATCACGACCACCGTCAGCGGCGCCCGGTCCTCGACGGTCAGCGACCAGGTGCCCTCGAAGACCGCCTTCAGCGCGAAGGCCCGCTGAGCGCGCGGACCGTCGAACAGTGCACTGACGGCGTCCATGAAGAGACGTTCGCACATGATCGTGCGCGTCACAAGCATTCTGATCGTCCACCGAGGCGGCCACGGTGGAGCCATGACCACTCTCATCACTGGCGGCACCGGCAAGACCGGTAGCCGCGTCGCCCACCGCCTGACCACGCTCGGCCGGCCCGTCCGCGCCGTGTCCCGCCACAGCGAGCCGAGGTTCGACTGGCACGACGCCACGACCTGGGACGCCGCTCTCGACGGCTGCACCGCCGCCTACGTCTGCTTCCAGCCCGACCTCGGCCTCCCCGGTGCCGACGAGATCGTCGGCGCGTTCGCCCGGCGCGCCGTCGACCTCGGGTGCACCCGACTGGTGCTCCTCTCCGGACGGGGCGAGGAGGGCGCCCGGCGCTCGGAGGCAGCGCTCGTGGGCGCGGGCCCGGACTGGACGATCCTGCGCTCGTCGTTCTTCTTCCAGAACTTCACCGAGTCGTTCTGGGCCGAGGAGCTCGACACGGGCTCGCTCACGATG
The DNA here is from genome assembly GCF_003710085.1 of Nocardioides pantholopis. Taxonomy (NCBI): domain Bacteria; kingdom Bacillati; phylum Actinomycetota; class Actinomycetes; order Propionibacteriales; family Nocardioidaceae; genus Nocardioides; species Nocardioides pantholopis. The sequence continues at coordinate 3,636,005 of NZ_CP033324.1, forward strand.
GTGGAGAGCACGGCGCCCGAGCCCTTCGTGGACGTCGAGGACGTCGCTGACGTCGCGGTGGCCGCGCTCCTGGACCCGGCGCACGTGGGCCGGGTCCACGAGCTCACCGGCCCGCGGCTGATCCGGTTCGCCGACATCGCTGCGGAGATCGCCGACGCGTCCGGACGGCCGGTCGACTTCCGGGAGCTGCCGGCCGAGGAGTACGCCGCGGCGCTGGTGGCCGCCGGCCTCGAGGCCGACGACGCCGCGGGGCTGGCCGCCCTGTTCGACGAGGTGCTCGACGGCCGCAACGCCCACCTGGACCCCGGTGTCCGCGACGTCCTCGGCCGCGACCCGCGGGACTTCGCGGCGTTCGCTGCGGACGCGCTCGTGCCGACGGCCCGTGGCTGACAGGTGCGATGACAGTCATGGCTGACGGCATGGACAGCGTGCTGCTGGCCGGCGGGCGGGCCCTCAGCGGCCTGCTCGCCGGCACCTACCTGGCCTTCGTGGTGGCGGTGATGCCGTCCCTGCGGGGTGTGTCCGACGAGACCTTCGTGCGGGTGATGAACCGGATCAACGTCGTCATCGTCAACCCGGTCTTCCTGGCGCTGTTCCTGGGCGCCCCGGCGCTCGCCGTGCTGCTGGCCGCCCTGCGTCGCGACCCGGTGACGATCGCGGCGGCCGTGGCCGCGGTGGTCGCGCTCGTGATCACGTTCGCGGTCAACATCCCGCTCAACGAGGCCCTGGCCCGGGGCGGGTCCCGCGATGCGTTCGAGTCGGCCTGGGTGCGCTGGCACGACGTACGCACGGTGGCCGCGGCCGCGGCGTTCGTGCTGCTGTGCGTCCCCGGCAGGTGACGGTCCTGTAAGCCCCGGGCCGGGTGGCTGGTGCTGTCAGGACCGCTCGACGGCCTCGGCCAGCTCGGCCAGCGACGTGAACCGGTGGTCGGGGGTGACGACCTGCTGCGGGGCCGGGGTCGCACCGAAGCCGTCCTGGCCGGCACGGCGCTCGATCCAGCAGGTCGCGACGCCGAGCCAGCTGGCCGTGGTGAGGTCGTGGTACTGGCTCTGGGCCACGTGCAGCCAGTCCTGACGCCCGTAGCCCTGGACCCGCTGCCGGTCGGCGCAGTAGGTGAAGACCTGGGGATCGGGCTTGTTGACCCCGACGTCCTCGGCGGTGACCGTGTCGTCGAACGGGTCGCCGAGCGTGGCCGCCAACTGCGCCAGCGCCCAGTTGTCGGCGTTGGTCAGCGCCACCAGGCGGTAGTGCTGACCGAGCCGCGCCAGCGCTGCGGGGGCGTCGGGGAACGCCGGCCAGCGGCGGATCGAGTCGCGCAGCGCCGCGGCGTACTCCTCGGTGGCGGGCAGGCCCACCTCCCCGGCCAGGCGCTGGTAGATCGGCTCCAGCATCTGGGTGAACGGCAGCTCCGGGGTCAGCCGCTGCTGCTCGTCCTCGGCGGCCGCGAACCGCGCCAGGGCGTGCTCGTCGCTGAGGGCGACGCCCTCGGTCCGGGCGATCTCCTGGAGGCAGTCCAGGATCCCGCGCTCGAAGTCGATCAGGGTGCCGACGACGTCGAAGCTCAGCCAGCGGTACTCCGCCAGCCTGCGGGCCTCGTCCTTCGCCGATGGCGTCCGGCTCATCCACGTCCTCCCCTGCTCGGTGCCAGCGCGAGCCTAGCCAGAGGTGGCCAGAGGTGGATGGAGCGCCGGCGGCCTGCCCGGACAGTGGCGCGGGCCGGCGCTGGCCCGAATCGGGGGAGGCCGGGCGGCCGGGCGGCGACCGACAGTAGAAGGCGTGTCCCTGCTCGGGAGGTAGACGCCATGCCAACTCTTCGCAAGATCGTTGCCGCGACCGTCTGCGCCCTGACGGCGGCCACGCTCTCGGTCGTCCCCGACGCGGCACGCACCGCGGCGTACGCCGACCCGCCGACGGGCGGGACCACGATCGTCTCGGAGACGTTCACCGGCACCTCGGTCGCGGATCCGTCCTGGACGGTCCAGGGCGACACCTGCCTGACCGGAGCCCGGACGGCTCCGCCGGCGGGCGCGGCGCAGATCCCGACCTGCGCCACCCACCGGACCGGCCCGGTGCCGGCGCTCGGCGCCACCCCCGGCTATCTGCAGCTGACCGACGCCAGCACCCAGACCGCGGGCAGCGCGCTGTACAACCGGCCGATCCCGGCCACCGCCGGGGTGACCATCACCTTCGACCAGTTCCAGTACGGCGGCACCGGGGCCGACGGCATCGGGTTCTTCCTCGTGGACGGCTCCACCGACCTGACCCGCACCGGCGCGCCCGGCGGCAGCCTGGGGTACGCACAGCGCACCGCCGAGGGCGGCGTCCCCGAGCCGGGCGTCGAGGGGGGCGTGCTCGGAGTCGGGCTGGACGCCTACGGCAACTACTTCGACGACGGCGAGAGCCGCGGGACGGGCTGCCCCGAGAACGAGCGCTCGTCCTCGACCGCCGAGGGCGCGGTGGCCCCCAACGTGATCACGCTGCGCGGCCCCGGGGAGGGCCTCACCGGCTACTGCTACCTCGCCTCGACCACGCCCGCTGACCCCGCGGACCCGAACGACCCGGGCACCACGCTCAACGGCGGCACCGGGACGCTGCGGGCCCGGACCCTCGCCGGGTCCTGGCGCCAGGTGAACGTCACGGTCACCCCCGCCCCGGACCCGCGCGTGATCGTCCAGGTCCGGTACAACCCCAGCAACCCCAACGACCCGTGGATCACCGAGCTCGACGTTCCCGCTCCCCCGGACCTGCCGAGCACCTACAAGTTCGGGCTCTCGGGCTCCACCGGCGGCGTGACCGACGTCCACCTGATCCGCAACGCAGTGGTCCGGTCGGTCAACCCGCTCGCCGAGCTGCAGCTGGAGAAGCAGGTCGACCGCAGCGCCGGCACCCTGCCCGCCGTCATCACCGCCGGCACGGTCATCCCCTACCAGTACACCGTCACCAACGCCGGGACGGAGACGTTGTCGACACTGGCGATCGCCGACGACACGATCACCGGTCCGATCACCTGCGACGCCACCACACTGACCCCAGCCCCGGCGCCCGGGTCGACCACTGTGTGCCGGGGCACCTACACCGTCACCGCGGACGACGTCGCCGCCGGCGAGGTCGTCAACACCGCCACGGCGACCGCCCAGCGGCCCGACGGCGACCAGGTGACCTCCCCGGAGGCCACGGTCACCGTCCCGCTGGTCTCCAGCCTCGACCTGACCAAGACCGTGGAGACCGACCCGCCGTACGCCGCCGGCCAGCAGGTCGAGTACCTCTACACGGTGACGAACATCGGCGGGTCCACGGTGACGAACATCGCCGTCACCGACGACCGCGTCTCCTCCGCGGACCTGCTGTGCGGGGAGAACGTGCTGGCCCCGGGTGCCTCGACCACCTGCACCGGCACCTACACCGTGGACACCAGCCAGGCCGACGCCTCCGGCAGCATCGTCAACACCGCCGTCGCCACGGGCGAGACCCCGGCCGGCCAGGAGGTCGAGTCGCCCGAGGCCCAGGCCGCGCTCGCGGTGAACACCGACATCGCCGTCACCAAGACCGTCGACGACCCCACCCCCGACGTCGGCGCCACCGTCACCTTCACCGTCACCGCGACCAACAACGGGCCCGCGGCCGCCACCGACGTCGTCATCACCGACCTGCTTCCCGCCGGCCGGCTCACCCTGCTGACGTCCAGCACCGGCGGGCCGCAGGGGTCCACCTACACCGACGCCTCCGGGCGCTGGTCGATCCCGGCGCTGGCCGTCGGGAACGCCGTGACGCTGACCCTGACCGCCCGCGTGGACACCAACGGCGTGGTGTCGAACACCGCCAGCCTGACCAGGCTCGACCAGCTCGACACCAACGCGGCCAACAACACCGCCACGGTGACGCTCAACCCCGCCAGCCTCGACCTGGCCGTGACCAAGGAGGTGATCGGCCTCCAGGAGGTCGCGGCGGGGCAGACCGTCACGTTCCGGGTCACCGTCACCAACAACGGCCCGCTCCCCGGCACCGGCATCACCGTGACCGACACCCTGCCGCCGGGGCTGGACTACCGTCCTGCGGACTCCGGTGGCACCGGCACCTACGACCCGGCCACCGACACATGGACCATCGGCTCGCTCGCCGTCGACGGGACCGCCACGTACGACTTCGTCCTCGACACCACCGCCGCCGGGACGTTCACCAACGTGGCCAGCCTCGCCACCGTCTCCCCCGTCGACATCAACAGCGCGAACGACTCCGCGTCGGCGACCGTCGACGTGCGGATCCCGGCCGCCGACCTCGCCATCGTCAAGGGCGTCTCCCCGGAGGAGGCGGTCGTCGGGGACACGGTCACCTACACGGTCACGGTCCTCAACCGCGGCCCCGACCCGGTCACCGGCGTCTACGTCACCGACACCGGCCCGGAGGGGGTGACCGTCCTGGAGAGCACGCCCTCCCAGGGCACCGTCGACGTCCCGGGGGCCCGATGGAACGTCGGCACCCTGGCCTCGGGCGGCTCCGCCACCCTCACCGTCACCGCGCGGCTCGACACGGCCGGGACCAAGGTCAACCTCGTCACGGTGGACGCGCCACTCCTCGACGACCCGACCCCGGCCGACAACGAGTCCACCGCGACAGTGACCACCCTGGCCCCGGCGGTCGACGTCGGCGTCACCAAGTCCGTCGCGGCTGCCGGTGGCGGGTCCGCCTCGGAGATCCCGCTCGGCCAGGACGCGGTGTTCACCGTCACCGCCACCAACAACGCGGTCTCCGGACAACCGGCCACCACGGCCACGAACCTCGTCTTCGCCGATCTCCTCGAGGACGGGCTGACGCTCGTCTCCGCCACCGGCGACGGCACCTTCGACGCCGACACCGGCACCTGGACCGTCGCCTCCCTCCCGGTCGGGAGCACTGTCACGCTCACGATCCGGGCCACCGGCACCGTCGTCGGCCAGCGCACCAACACGATCAGCCTGCTCAACCTGGACCAGCGCGACATCGACGAGACGAACAACTCCGCCTCTGCGAACGCGACCTTCGTCGAGCTCGCCGACCTCGAGGTGAGCAAGAGCGTCGACCCGCCGACGGCCCAGCCCGGTGACACGGTGACCTACACCGTCGCCGTCACCAACAACGGCCCCAACGCCACCGACGACACCATCCTCAACGACCCGGCCCTGGTCCCGGCCACCATCACCGGACACACCGTCGACAACGGCACCTTCGACGAGGAGACCCGCACCTGGACGATCCCGCGGCTGGAGTCGGGCGAGACGGCGACGCTGACCGTCTCGGTGCTCGTCAGCACCCAGGCGACGGGGCACAACCGCAACCTGGTCGTCATCCAGCAGTCGCGGGTCGACGACCCGAACCCCGACAACAACATCGACAACGCCGAGCTGTTCGTCCCCGCCGCGGACATCGCCGTCAACAAGACCGTCGATGATCCCACCCCGGTGCTCGGCGACACCGTCGAGTTCGCCATCGGGGTGCGCAACCTCGGCCCGGACACCGCCGAGGACGTCACGGTCGACGACCTGCTGCCCCCCGGGCTCACCTACGTCAGCAGCACGACGACCGTCGGGACCTACGACCCCGACACCGGGGTCTGGGAGATCGGCGACCTCGCGCCCGTCGACCTCCCCGCCACCGGCGACCAGGCGGTCCTGCGGATCACCGCCCGGGCCACCCAGATCGGCACGCTCACCAACACCGCCACCTCCGACCGGTCGGACGGCCTCCCGTACGACCCCGACCTGACCAACAACACCGACTCCGTGTCCGTGGAGAGCAGTGAGGAGCCGGCGCTCGAGCTCGTGAAGACGGCGAGCCCGAGCACGGTGACCGCCGCCGGCCAGCAGGTGACCTACCTGTTCCGCGTCACGAACACCGGCAACGTCCCTATCAGCGAGATCACCATCGACGAGGAGACCTTCACCGGCTCCGGCAGCCTGCCCGCGCCGACCTGCCCACCGGAGGCGGACAGCCTGGCCCCCGGCGCCAGCGTCACCTGCACGAGCGTCTACACCGTGACCGCGGCCGACCTGGCCGGAGCGCAGCTGCGCAACACCGCCCGCGCGACCGGCACCGACCCCGCCCGCTCCCCGACGTCCTCCGAGCCCGACGGCGCCGTCGTCGGCGTGCAGCCACCTGCTCGCACCGAGCCGCGCCTGCGCACCCGCACCTCGGACCAGCGCGTCCGGCCCGGCGAGCGGTTCCACGACCGGGTCCGCGTCACCCGGCTCGCTCCGGGCACGACGGTCCCGGCGACCGCCCGCCTCTACGGACCCTTCCGGTCCCGCGCGGCCGCCAGCTGCCGGCCGGCGAACCTGGCGCGCACCGTCACCTGGCGGGCCCCGGCCGGGTGGAGCCGGACCCCGGCCGTGCGCGTCGGTGAGCCCGGCGTCTACACCTGGCGGGTGACCACGGAGCGGACCGCGGCGAACGGCGCCGCGTCCAGCCGGTGCGGCCTCGCCTCGGAGACGACGACCGTCGCGAAGCCCCGCTACCGGCCCCCGGTCATCGCCGGCGGGTTCTCCGGCACGCTGCCGGGCCGCGAGTCCGGCCGGGCCGCGCCCACCGTCGTCCGTGCCCCCGGCATCGGACTCAACGCGACGGTCGTCCCCGCCACCGTGAAGCGGGGCCGGATGGGGCTCCCCGCGGACGTCGACGTGACCAGCTGGCTGCGCAGGTCCGCCGGGTACGGCGACCGGATCGGCACCGCCGTCATCGCCGGCCACGTGTCCGACCGCCGGGACAGCCCCGGCGCCCTGTGGGGCCTGCGCCGGGCCTCCCGAGGCCAGGCCGTCGCCGTCGCGAGCGGCGGCCAGACCTTCCGGTACCGGGTGACGGGCACGACGACGTACGACCGGACCCGGAGGCTGCCGCGGCGGTTCTTCTCGACGACCGGAGCACACCGACTGGTCCTCATCAGCTGCACCGGCCGGGTCGTCTACGGCAACGGCCGCTTCCACTACACGAAGTACCAGGTCGTCGTCGCCAAGGCCGTCGGGAAGACCGCGGTCCGCTAGGCGGCCGCGCCGCGCAGACCGACGACCCCGCGCCGGAACCGTGGACTGGTGATGGGCGGTTCACAGGCACCCGATCGCTCGGTGGGCACGCTCGGGCTGACCTTCGTCGCGGTCGGTGGCGTGGTCGGCTCCGGCGTGCTGTTCGCCCCGCTCTTCGCGGCCCGCCAGGCCGGCCCCGCCGCGATCCTCGCGTGGCCGATCGCGAGCCTGATGCTGGTCACCGTCGCCCTGGTCTTCGCCGAGGTCGCCGCCATGCTGCCGGTCGTCGGAGGTCTCGGAAGGCTGCCCGCCTTCAGCCACGGGCCGGCGGTCGGGATCGCGGTCGGCTGGGTGGCCTGGGTGGGCTACGTGACGGCCGCACCCATCGAGACCCAGGCCATGCTCGAGTACGCCAGCACCGAGCCGGCCTTCGACTGGCTCTTCGTCGCCGGGACCTCCGCGAACGGGGAGAGCCCGCTGAGCGTGGGCGGCGTCGCGGCGGCCGCCATCTTGCTCGTCGCCTTCACGGTGTTCAACGCGTTCGGGGTCGCGCTCTTCACCCGGGTCAACACCGCGCTGACCTGGGTGAAGCTCGTCATCCTGGCGGCGATAGCGGTCGCGCTGCTGACCCGCTTCTCCGCAGCCCCGGTCCGCGAGGAGGGATTCGCCCCGGAGGGGGTCACCGGGGTGCTGAGCGCGATCACCACCGGCGGGGTCACCTTCGCGTTCCTGGGCTTCCGGCACGCACTGGACCTCGCCGGCGAGGTACGCCGACCCCAGCGGACCATCCCGGTGGCACTCGTCGGGGGCATCCTCATCTGCGCCGCGCTCTTCACAGTCCTGCAGCTCGGCTTCATCGGGGCGGTCGACCCGGCGGAGCTCGACCGGGGCTGGGCCGGGCTCGACCCGGGCGGGGCGAACGGCCCGCTCGCCGCCGTGCTCGCGGGTCTCGGGATGGCCACGCTCGCCAAGCTGGTCGTGGCCGACGCCGTGCTCGGGCCGTTCGGCGCGGGACTGGTCTCCACGGCATCGACCGGCAGGCTCGCGGTGGCGGTCGCCGAGAGCGGGCTGTTCCCGCGCCCGGTCGCGGTCTTCTCGCGCCACGGCGTCCCGCTGCGGGCGATGGTGCTGAACCTCGGGGTCGGGCTGGTGCTGCTGCTCGCCTTCCGCGACGGCTGGTCGGAGCTGCTCTCCTTCAACTCCGGCGCCATCGTGCTGTCGATGTGCCTGGGCCCGGTCACCGTCGTCGCGCTGCGCCGCCAGGTCCCGGACCGGGTGCGTCCGTTCCGGCTGCCCGCGGTGGGAGCGCTGGCGCGGATCGCCTTCGTCGTCGTCAGCCTGATCATCTACTGGACCGGCTGGGACACGATGATCAAGCTGACCATCCCGATCGGCGTCGGCGTGGTGATCCTGGGGTGGCGCGTGGTGCGCGATCCGGAGCTGGCCCGCTCGCTGGCGCTGCGCTCGCTCGCCTGGCTCGGCCCCTACTACGTCGGGCTGCTGGTGCTGACCTACGCGGGGAGGTTCGGAGGCGGCCGCGAGTGGCTGCCCCCGGGCGTCGACATGGTCGTGGTCGCCGCGTTCGCGCTGGTGCTCTTCGAGTGGGGCCTGCGCTCGGCCCTCCCCGCCGCCGCGGCTGCCGCCGCCGTCGCGGCCGTTCCGGAGGTCCGGACGGCGGCGGTCCCGGACGCCCCCGCCGGAGCCGCGTAGCCAGCGGTACGTCAGCCGGCGCCGTCGCGCAGGCACGGCACCCGATGACGCCTCAGGGCTCGGGGATGTCCTCCACGACGGAGACCGACACCGCGGTCCGGTAGGCGACGGTCCCGGCGGGCACCGCGCCCGTCGCCTCGAGCTGGGTCTGCACCTCACCGAGGAAGTCCCCGGAGTCGGGGTCCAGGACGATGCTCCAGGTGTAGCCGTCGACCTGAACCCCGACCGCGGTGCCGCGACGCCCGCTCATCGTGAGCGTGTCGTCGAGGATCTGCACCTCGGGGAGGAGAGCCAGCGCCTGGTAGAGCGCCCGGCGCAGGCCGACCGGCACCAGCCCGGTCCGCAGGAGCGTGCTGGCGCTCTGGATGGCCGCCCACTGGGGGCTGTCGCCGACGCCACCCGCGTCCTGGAGCCGGGCCAGCAGCCGGCGGGGGTCGCGCGGCAGCGTCTCGATGTCCGAGGCCTCGAGGCCCCCGCTGCCGCCGCCGAGCTCGCCGTTGCCGAACCGGCCGCCGTCCGCGCGCTCCAGGCCGGGGTCCTCGGCCTGGGCCTGGGTCGCGAAGTCCCGGGCGGCCGCGCGCCGGACCGCCGCTGCGCCGTAGAACTCGGTGGGCTCCTCGGCCCAGTAGCGGCGCACCCAGGTGCCGTCCCGATCCCGGGGCACGTACGTCGTCGACACCGACGCGGAGCGATAGGCGCCGATGACGCTCCCGTCGTCGGCCCGGTCGTCCTGGACGTAGCCGAGCGTGTCCTCCCGGGTCTCGACGGCCAGGTACTGGCCCGGCCCGGGCGCGGGGCCGTCGCCGGCCCGGTCGGCGGCCCGGTGCAGCAGCTGGGCGGCGGCCGCCGGCGGGGTGGTGACCGGGTTGGTGAGCACCACCAGGCTCGTGACGGCCACCGCAGCCACCGCGGCCGCGGCGACCAGCGCCGCCCTCGTCCGCCGGGGGCGCGGCCGCCCGCCGGTCGCCCGGGCGAGCAGCGTGGCACGTGCGGGTGCCAGCGTCGCCGCGGTCGGCTCGGTGACGTCCTGGCGGACGCGTCGCAGCAGGTCGAGGTCGGTCATCAGGGCCTCCGGGTGGCGGTGGTGTGCAGCGGGTGGGTGGTGCTGGTCGTGCGGAACGCGGCACGGGCGCGGCTCAGGCGCGAGCGCACCGTCCCGATCGGGACCTCCAGGGCGTCGGCGATCTGCTCGTAGGTCAGGTCGGCCCAGGCGAAGAGCAGCAGGGCGTCGCGCTGGGGCGTGGAGAGCGAGCGCAGGACGTGGGCGAGATCGGCGACGGCCCGCTGGGCGTCGACCCGGTCCTCCACCGAGCCGCTCGGGTCTGCCCCGTGGCGCTCGTCGGGCAGCTGCGAGAGCGCGCGCAGCATCCGGACCTCGTCCCGGCGGTGCCGGTGCAGCACCCGCGTCGCGATGCCGTAGAGCCACGGAGCGGCGCTGTCGCGCCCGAGGTCGTAGTGCCGGCGCCTCTCGAAGGCCACGAGGAAGGTCTGGGCCACCACGTCGTCGGCGACCGACTCGCTGGTCCGGCGCGCGGCGAAACGGTGGATGGCCGGTGCGTGGCGGTCGAAGATCGTGGCGAACGCTGGTGGGTCGTCTATCGAGTTCCGCACGATCTCGCTGTCGGTGGTCACACCCCTACTTGTCCGCTCGACCCTCCCCGGTTCCACGGTGGCCGGGTCGCCCCGCATCGAACCACCCGGCCGGCCCGCCGGCTCAGCCGGCGCCGTCGCGCAGGGTGCGGCGCAGGATCTTGCCGGTGGTCGTCTTCGGCAGCTCCTCGAGGAACTCCACCGAGCGCGGATACTTGTAGGCCGCCAGCCGCTCGCGGGCCCAGTCCACGAGCTCCTCGGCCCTCAGCGTGGCGCCGGGCTGGAGCGCGACGTACGCCTTGACGCTCTCGCCGCGGTACTCGTCGGGGACCCCGACGACGGCCGCCTCGCGGACCGCCGGATGGCCGTAGAGCACGTCCTCGACCTCGCGCGGCCAGACCTTGTAGCCGGCCGCGTTGATCATGTCCTTGAGCCGGTCGACCAGGTAGAACCAGCCATCGGCGTCCATGAACCCGACGTCGCCGGTGCGCAGCTCACCGCCCGGCAGCGACTCGGCGGTGGCATCGGGGCGCCTCCAGTAGCCCGGGACGACGCCCGGCCCCGAGGTGGCGATCTCCCCGGTCTGCCCCACCGGGGCCTCGCTGCCGTCCGGGGCGAGGATCCGGACCGTCGTGTCGAAGATCGGCACCCCGATCGACAGCGCACCGGAGGTCGGGTCGACCGGCGCCCGCCGGCCCAGGGGTACTGCGTGCGAGGGGCTGGTGGTCTCGGTGAGCCCGTAGATGTTGTGGATGTAGAGCCCGGTCTGCTCCTCGAACCGGTCGGTCACCGCGGGGGCGATCGGCGCCCCGCCCGAGTAGACCGCGCGCAGCGAGGACCAGTCCTCCCGGGTGGATCCCTCGGCGCCGGCGAGCGCGATGAACACGGTGATCGCGCCGACCGTGAACGTGGGCCGGTGCTCGCGGATCGCGTCCAGGACCACCTGCGGCTCGAAGCGGTGGGTCAGCACCAGCGGGCAGCCGGTCAACAGCGCCACGCACAGGTGCCCGACCATCCCGGTGATGTGGAACAGCGGCGCGACCCCGAGCACCACGTCGTCGGTGCCCAGGTCGATCCAGTCCCGGTAGGTCTGGGCGTTGAAGGCCAGGTTCGCCTGGGTGTTCATCGCCCCCTTGGGGCGCCCGGTGGTGCCGGAGGTGTAGGTCAGCACCGCGACGTCGGCGGGCGCCGGCGCGGGCCGCGTCGGCGTACGCCCGGCGTGCTCGGCGAGCAGCTCGCCGAGGTCGAGCGTCCCCGCGGGGCGAGGGGACCCGGGGACGGCGAGGACCCGGGGGTCGTCGCGGGTCTGGTCCTCGCGCGGCGAGCAGGTGATCACCGTGCGCACCCGGTGGGCGTCCCCCTCCAGCACCTGCGCCGCGACCGTCTCGTGGAGCTCCTCGAGGCAGAGCAGCGCGGTCGCACCGGAGTCCTCGAGCAGGTAGGCCAGCTCGCCGTGCTTGTTCATCGGGTTGACCGCGACCGCGGCGCCGCCCGCCTTCCAGGCCGCGAGGTAGCCGACCGCGAGCGCCGGGTCGTTCTGCAGGTAGACGGCGAGCCGGTCCCCGGTCTCGAAGCCCCGCTCGACCAGGGCCGAGGCCAGGGCGTCGGAGCGGGCGTCCAGCTCGGCGAAGGTCAGCGCGCCGTCGAAGTAGCGGATCGCGACCGCCTCCGGGTGCCGTCCGACCGTGGCCCGGAAGGCGTCGAGCATCGTGGGGTGGTCGGGGACGATCCCGGGTGGGGTGCCCTCCCGGTACAGCGCCAGCCACGGCCGCTCGGCGGCGGCGCTCATCTCGGCCCCCCGCCCCGCGGCGGCACCCGCATCACGACGGTCTTGGTCTGGCACATCTCGGCGAGCGCCTCGAAGCCCTTCTCCCGGCCGTAGCCGGACTTCCCGAACCCGCCGAACGGCAGCTCCACGCCACCGCCAGCGCCGTACGCGTTGACGTAGACCTGGCCCGCGCGCAGCTCGGCGACCAGGTGGTGGGCGGTGTCCAGGTCGGTGGTCCACACCGCCGCGATCAGGCCGTACGCCGTCCCGTTGGCCAGCGCGACCGCCTCGTCGGCGTCCTTGAACACCGAGGTGGCCAGCACCGGTCCGAACACCTCCTCGCGGGCGATCTCCGCGGCGGGGTCCACCCGGTCGAAGACGGTCGGGGGGAAGAAGAAGCCCTCCGCGGGGGTGGGCACCCGCCCGGGGCCACCGATCCGCGGCCCGGCGGTGCCGGCGGCGGCCTCGACCATCCCGGTCACCCGGGCCAGCTGGCGCGCCGAGATCAGTGGTCCCAGGTCGAGGTCCGCGGGCCCCGGCCCGATCCGGACCGCCGCGAGGGCGGCCTCCAGGCGGCCCATCAGCTCCTCGTGCACCTCGGCGTGGACCAGCAGCCGCGATCCGGCCGAGCAGGTCTGCCCGGCGTTCTGCAGCAGGGCCCGCACCACCGTCGGCACCACCAGGTCCAGGTCGGCGTCGGGGAGGACGACGTGCGGGGACTTGCCGCCGAGCTCGAGGGCGACCGGCACGATGTTGCGGGCCGCCGCGGCGGCGACCTCCTCGCCGACCGGCACCGAACCGATGAACGAGAGGTGGTCGATCCCGGGGTGGGCCGCGAGCGCGGCACCGGCCTCGGCGCCGAGCCCGGGGACGACGTTCAGCACGCCGGGCGGAAGACCGGCCTCGAGGGCCAGCTCGCCGATCCGCAGCACGCTGAGCGGTGCCTCCTCGGCCGGCTTGACCACCAGGCAGTTGCCGACCGCGAGCGCCGGCGCCATCGTGCGCGCGCCGATCTGGAGCGGGTAGTTCCACGGGATGATGTGGCCGGTGACGCCGTACGGCTCGTGCCGGGTCCAGGCCAGGTAGCCGTCCAGGTCGGGCAGGGTGTGGCCGAAGAACGCCTCCACGACCGAGGCGTAGTACTCGAAGTAGCGGGCCGCGACGCCCGTGTCGGCGCGGGCCTGGGCCAGCGGCTTGCCGGTGTCGTGGCTCTCCAGGTCGGCCAGGTCATCGAGGTCGCGGCGGATCAGCTCGCCGGTACGCCGCAGCACCCCCGCCCGGGACTCCGCGCTGCGGCCCCGCCAGCCGGCGTACGCCGCCCGGGCCGCCGTGACCGCCTGGTCGATCTCGGCCGCGCCGCCGCGGGCGACCCGGTCCAGCAGCCGGCCCGTCGACGGGTCGAGCACGTCGATCGCGTCCGGCGTCGGCACCGCCACGCCGTCGATCAGGCAGGGCCGCGGGTCCGCGCCCGACTCCCTCACGACGTCCCCCTCATAACGGGTTCAGTCCTCGCTCGTCGGCGTCGGAGCGCCGAGCGGGGTGTCGCCGGCCCGCAGCGGCGCGTCGTGGTAGCGACCCTCGTGGGCCACCACCGGCCGCCGGTCGCCGGCGAGCTCGGGGTACTTCTCCTCGAGCTTCTGCCGGCCGTCCCACTGCCGGCGCAGGTGACCGACGTACTCGCGGTTCGCGCCGCCGGTGCCCTTCCAGGTCTGCGGCATCTGCTCGCGCGACGGCCCGGCGTCGGCGACTCCCCCGATCGCCGCCGCCGCGGGCAGCCTCGTGCCGCCCGCGCCGCACGCCGGGCAGCGCTGCGCGTCCCGGTCGGTGATCGGGACCAGCCGCTCGAAGCGATGGCCGTCGGGGCACCGGTAGTCGTAGGTCGGCACGGGCGGGCTACCAGTTCTCGATCGAGCGGGCGAAGATCGCGGCGATGTCGTCCTCGGTGACCGGCCGCGGGCAGGTGGCGAGCAGCCGCTGCTGCTTCATGGTCCCCGGGACCAGGTCGGGGATGTCGTCCTCGGTGTAGCCGACGCCGCCGATGCCGTTGGGGATCCCGATGTCGCGCATCAGGCTGGTGATCACTGCCGGCAGCTGCTCGGTGGCGTCGTCGAGCTTGTCGTGCCCCGGGTCCAGCAGCGAGGCGGCCCGCAGGTGGCGGTCGGGGGCGCTCTCGAAGCTGAAGCGGAACGCCTCCGGAGCGGTCAGGGAGACCGACTGGCCGTGCGGCACCATCGGCTCGTCCTGGGGGTAGCCGGCCGGGCGGTAGTCCTTGACCATGCCGGCGATCGGGTAGGCGTTGGCGTGCGGGACGTGCACGCCGGAGTTGCCGAAGCCCATGCCGGCGAAGGTGGCCGCCATCATCATGTTCGAGCGGGCCCCGAGGTCGTCCCCGTCGCGGACGGCGGTCCGGAACGACTGCGCCAGCAGCGTCATCGAGCGCTCGCACCACAGGTCGGAGATCGGGTTGGACCCGCAGTAGGTCACCCGCTCCTCGGGCCGCTTGCGGTCGAAGGTCTGGTACCAGCGGGCGGTGTAGGACTCCAGCGCGTGGCAGACGATGTCCATCCCGGCCGCCGCGGTGACCTCCGGCGGCAGGGAGAGGGTCACCAGCGGGTCGATCACCGCGAGTGTGGGGCGCAGGCGCCAGTGGCTGATGCCGGTCTTCACCTTCATCGACAGCACGTCGAGCACGCACATCGCGGTGCTCTCGGACCCGGTCCCGGCCGTGGTCGGGACCGCGATGAGCGGCTTGAGCTGGCCACGCGGCGCGGTCGCCCGTCCGATCGGCTTGTTGAGGTAGTCCATCAGCTCGCCACCGTCGGTGGTCATCAGGTTGACGGCCTTGGCGGTGTCGATCGCGGAACCGCCGCCGACGGCGACGAAGCCGTCCCAGGGCCCCTGCTCGCGGGCGTACCCGGCCGCCTTGTCCATGCTGTCGTCGGTCGGCTCCACGTGGACGCCGTCGAAGATCTCCGACTCGATGCCCTGCGCGGAGAGGGAGTCGGCGATCCGGGCGGGGATCCCGGTGCCGTTGACGGTGGCGTCGGTGATGATCAGGACCCGGCGTACGTCGTACTGGGTCATCTCGAAGCCGATCTCGTCGACCGCCCCGGCGCCGAACTTCAGCGGCGGCGCGCCCCAGGTGAAGATCGTCTCCTCGGCCAGCTCCTGGCTGTGCTCCGCGATCTGGTCCGCGCTCATCGGTAGCTCCCGGTCGGCGCCACGCGCAGCTCGGTGATCTGCGCCGGGTCGTGGCCGAAGACCAGCGTCGCGTCGGACTCCTCGGCGATCCCGCGCAGCTTCTCGACCGAGGAGTACCACTGCTCGAGGTTGTTGACGATGGCCGCGGGGACCGACGGTGGGCCGAAGCTGTCGCCCATGTAGATCGCGTCCGCGGTGAAGATCATCGTCCCGCTCTCGGGGAGGTCGACGCGCATCGACATGCTGCCGGGGGTGTGGCCCGGGGTCTGGATGAAGCTCACCCCGGGCAGGAACTCCACGTCGCCGGAGACGGTCTCGAACTCCAGGTCCTCGTAGTCGGCCTTGAGGTGCGCGCCGGTGAACGCGCCTTCGAAGCCGAAGGCGAAGTCCTTCTCGACGTCGCTGCAGACCAACCGGGCGTCGGTCTCCTTGAACAGCTGGGCGTTGCCGGCGTGGTCGAAGTGCAGGTGGGAGAAGGCCACGACGTCGATGTCGCCCGGCGCCAGGCCGAGCTGCCCGAGCCGGGAGTCGAGGTACTCGTCCTCGGAGACCTTGTCGTAGGGAAAGAAGTCCTGGAGGCCGGTCGGCTCCCAGCGCTCCTCCCAGTCCCGCGGACAGCTGGTGTCCCACAGCAGCTTGCCCTCGGGGGTGTCGACGAGCACGCAGTGGCTCGGGACGTCGGTCCACTCGGCCGGCAGGTGCTTGTTCTGGCGGGTGCGGATCGCCCGCCCCGGCGCCAGCAGCAGCCAGGTGAGGTCGGCGGTCATCGCGCCGCACGGAAGGATGCTGACGGTCGTTCCTGTGGCCACGGGCTGACTCCCTGCTGCAGGGCCGCGAGGTCAGCGAGGCACCGGGAGCCCGGCTGGCGCGAGATGGACGGCCTGGTTGGTTCGCCGCACGTTCCTCCGCCGCCCGAGGGCTGTCAAGACCCGACTGTGGCCCGAGTCACAGGGAGCGGTTGGCGGGGCTCCGCTCAGCCGCTGCGCAGCAGCCAGCGAGCCCAGCAGCCGGGTCAGGCCGATCCGGAGCCACCGGCGGACAGACCCCGCGCGTCCCGGCGTGCTCGGCGCCGGGTGGGGGCGCCGGGCGAAGTCCCCGGTTAACCGGGGAAACCGGAACTTCTCGGCCGAAATGTTGCCCCAGAAGTTCCAGTTTCGCCCCAGAAGTACGCCGTCTCCTGGCCGCAGCGGGCGGCCCGGGCCTCAGCCGAGGTCGGTGGCCAGGAGGCCGTCCTCGGGCTCCCGCAGGCCCCCTCGCCGGTGTACTGCAGGCGACCCGGCCACCAGCGCGGCCTTGCGCCGCGACATCGCGGAGGCCACCGCGAAGATCAGCACTGCCGATGGACCTGAGTCGTGAACCTGACCCGGGGACATTCCCGAGCAGGACCTCGTCGCGGGGGTGGCGGCCCACGCGTTCTAGCCTGCTGCGGTGAAGCGCACCCGCGGCCGGATCGTCCACATCGAGTCCCTCGAGGAGCTCGACCGGAGGCTGGCCGCGGGCGCGCGCCATCTGAGCGGCTGGCGGGTCCGGGGGCTCGACCTCACCGAGCGCGGCGACCAGTTGCGCGCGTGCGTCGTCGAGGGGGCGTCGTTCCTCGGCTGCTCGTTCGCCCCCGGCACGGGCGAGGAGCTCGACCGGGCCGGCGCGCTGGTGCTTCCGGCCATCCCCGACGTCCCCGTCGACGTGCACCGCGGGCGCCTCTACTCCCCCGGCGAGCTCTACGACACCCTCGCGGCGGGCGGGACGTACGACGGCTCGCTGGACGCCCGCGCCTACGCCTGGGCGCAACGGCCCGGCGACGCCGAGGACGAGCTCGCGAAGGCGCTCCACGACCACGCCGTCGACCAGGCCCTGCAGTCCTGGGTCGCCGGCCGGCACCTGGTCGGGGTGATGGGCGGGCACGCCGCGCTCCGCGGCCACCCGGAGTACGCCGAGGCCGCGCGGCTGGGCCACCTGCTCGGCGCGACCCACGTGGTGGCGACCGGCGGCGGCCCGGGCGCCATGGAGGCGGCCAACCTGGGGGCGCGGCTGGCCGGCCGGCCCGCGGACGACCTGGCCGCCGCCCTGGACGAGCTCGCCGCGGTGGCGTCGTACCGGCCCTCGGTGACGGCGTGGGCGCAGGCCGCCCGCGCGGTCGCCGACCGGTTCGGCGGAGGCCGCGAGTCGCTCGGCATCCCGACCTGGCACTACGGCCACGAGCCGCCGAACCTGTTCGCCACGGCGGTGGCCAAGTACTTCCGCAACGCGGTGCGCGAGGCCATCCTGCTGGAGGTCTGCGACCGCGGGATCGTCTTCCTCCCCGGCGCGGCCGGGACGGTCCAGGAGGTCTTCCAGGACGCCTGCGAGAACTACTACGCCGACGAGTCGGCCGTGGCGCCCATGATCCTGGTCGGCGTCGAGCACTGGACCCGCACCCTGCCCGCCTGGCCCCTCCTGCAGGCACTCGCGCGGGGCCGGGCCATCGAGGAGCACGTGCACCTGGTCGACACCGTCGAGGAGGCCGCCGTGCTGGTCGGGCGCTCAGCCGGCTGACGGAGACGCAACCCCCGACGACCCCGTGTAGCACCATCGGTCGTGGCCCACAACCCCAGTTTCGCCGTTCGGCGGCGCTGGGGTGCGCGGATACCTAGCCTTGCGCAGTGCTCCCCCTCCGCGTGATCGCTCTCGGGCTGACCGGGCTCCTGCTGCTGACCACCTCCCCCTCGCTCGGCGAGCCCGCGGAGGCGGCCCGGTCCACGTCCCCGGCGGCGGCCGCCGCCGCGCCCGCCGCGCCGGCTCTGGAGGAGCGCCCGGTCCCGACCGACTCCGACGACCCCACGCCACGCGAGCCCGTCGAGATGGACGTCCTCCCGGAGACCTCGCTGACCGAGCCCGCCCACGGCGCGAGCGCCGTACGCCAGCTCGGCGAGGACCTGGCGGACGTCGCCGCCGCCCACGACCTGCGCCCAGGTCAGCTGCGCACCACCCTGCGCACCGACCCGACCCTGTGGGTGGACCCGTCCGGCCGGCTCTTCGTCAAGGAGGAGGCGCACCCCGGGCCGTCGTTCGCCCGCGCCGAGATCGCGCCCGCGGCCGCCCCGCTCGACGACACCTTCGAGCTGCACAGCATGCCGGGCTCGCGGCACGTGATCTACCTCGACTTCGACGGCGTCGACGTCCCCGCCGAGAGCCGGTGGGCCCAGCAGGACTCGCTGCCCGCCGGCATCTACGAGGGCTGGGACCCGATGGGCGACGGCCCCGGCTTCTCCGCCCCCGAGCGGGCCGCCGTCCAGGAGATCTGGGCGCGCGTGGCCGAGGACTACGCCCCCTTCGACGTCGACGTGACCACCGCCGACCCCGGCGAGGACGCGCTGCACACCGACGCCGCCGGTGACCCCGAGTTCGGGACCCGCCTGGTGGTCACCGACAGCACCCAGGCGCCGGCGTACGTCTGCCCCGAGGGCTGCGGCGGCGTGGCATGGTTGGGCGAGATCGACCGGCCCTCCACCGTCGTCGAGCCGGCCTGGGTCTTCGCCGAGCTCAACTCCCAGTCGCCCAAGGCCATCGCCGAGGCCGCCTCCCACGAGGTCGGCCACACCTTCGGACTCTGGCACGACAGCCACGGCTCCGACGAGTACTACACCGGCCACGGCACCTGGGCGCCGATCATGGGATCGGCCTATGGCGCCCCGATCAGCCAGTGGTCCGACGGCTATGACGGCGCGACCAACTCCCAGGACGACCTGGCGGTGATCGGCGCCATTGCCGGCTACCGCACCGACGAGGGCGGCGACGGCTGGGACGCCCCGCTGCAGGTCACCGGTCAGACCGGCTACGTCAACGGCATGGGTGACGGCGACGTCTACCTCGTGGACGACTGCACGAGCAGCGCCCGCGTGGCGGCCCTCAACGCGGAGGTCGGGGCCAACCTCGACCTCCAGCTCAAGCTCGCCCGGCCCACCGCCCTCGGCGGGTCGGTGATGCTGACCGACAACCCCCTCATCACGAAGGTCCCCACCCTCGACGACCGGGCCTGGTACGACGAGGGCCCCCACCTCGCCTCCGACGCCGGCGGGCTCGACGCCTCCGTCGCCCTGCCCGAGGGCGGGCCGTGGCTGCTGCGGGTCGGCGCCGACTTCGGCCTCACCAGCGCGGAGAGCGACTTCGACTTCTCGCCGTACGGCAACCTGGGCGCCTACCGGCTTCAGGTCGAGGGCTGCAGCACCCCGCAGGTCCCGCCGGCCCGGCCGAGCGGCCTCACCCTCACGGACGCGGGCGCCGACCTGGTCGCCACCTGGACGGCGCCGGTGAGCGACGGCGGCTCGCCCCTCACCGGCTACCGGCTCACCCTCAACGGGCTGGAGCCGGTCGACGTCAACCCCGAGGCGACGTCGTACGTCTTCGTCGGCGCGGCCGACCGCAACGTCACCGTCGGCGTGCGGGCGACCAACACCCACGGCACCGGTCCCGCTGCCACGTCGACGTGGAACCCCACCACCGCGCCCAGCCAGGTGACCGATGTCCAGGTCGACACCGAGAACATCCGCTGCAGCTTCGGCCCGCGCGGCATCCGAGTGAGCTGGTCCGCGCCGGCCTCGAACGGCGGCTCGCCGGTGCTCCGCTACGAGCTGTGGTCGTTCGACCCCAACGCCGGAGAGTGGTACCGGATGTTCGACTTCCCGTCGAGCGGGGGCAGCGACTCGGTCGAGACCTGCTTCAACCCGGTCGCCGGCGAACTCGTCAGCTACCGGATCGTCGCGGTCAACGACAAGGGCGCCGGTGCGCCCCTCGAGTTCGACGCGCTCCTGGCGGGCCCGCCGTCGCGGATCACGCCGACCATGACCACCGATCGCGACGCCCGGACGGTGACCGTCGACTGGCAGACGCCCTTCGACGGGGGCGCGCCCATCCAGCGCGTCGAACTCGCCCTGACCGACGGACGCATCGAGAACCCCGTGGAGGTGGTGCTGGGGCCGGGCGCCACGTCGTACACCTTCACCGGGGTGCGGACCGGCCCGCGGCACCTGCTGATCGAGGCCATGAACGAGTGGAGCGACTCGACAGTCTTCGCCAGGCCGAGCGACACCTCCTTCGAGATGCCGCCGATCTCCCCCGACCCGGGAGGGGTCGACGGCAACAGGATCCAGTGGACGGTCCTCGACAAGACACCCGGCGCGGGCTCGCTGCGCGTCTCGTGGGACCCCGTGGTCCCGAAGCTCCCTGCCCACGACCCTGACCACGACGCGATCCAGTGGTACGACGTCTGCGTGGACCAGGTCGGCTCCAGCTACCTCCCGGGCGGCGTTCGGTTCGGCGACGGGGCGACCCGCGGGACCAACGTCTGCCAGGACCAGACCACCGTCGCGCTGACCGCGGACGCCGACCAGCCCTCCATCGTCCTGACCGGCCTCTCCATCGAGCCGCACTGGGTGAGCGTGACGGCGGTCAACCCCGGCGGTCCGTCGTACCTGACCGGGCTGGCGCGGGTGGACTTCATCCCCACCACCATCACCTGCCCCCCGACGTCCACCGTCGCCGCCGGTCCGCTCACCTGGCAGTGGGAGTGGCCGGAGACGAACGTCAACACCTGGAGCGTCCGGGCCCGCAAGCTCCCCGAGTCGACGTGGACCGTCTGGTCGGAGTGGCAGCACTACTTCCAGACCGCTGTCGACGGCCAGTCGGTCACGCCCGGCCAGTGGCAGATCGAGGTCACCGCCCACCTGCGCAACGGCCGGACCGGGCCGCCCGCGGTCTGCGACCTGACGGTGGTGGAGGGGTCCCCCGAGCCCACCCCGACCCCCGACCCCACGCCGACACCGGACCCGACCCCGACGCCGGACCCCACGCCCACGCCGGACCCCACGCCCACACCCACGCCCACACCCACGCCGACGCCCACCCCCACACCCACGCCCTCCCCGACGCCGACGCCCGGGCCCGCCCCGGTCCCCGTGGCCAAGGCGCCGTCGGCCCCCCGGGTGACCTCGGTCAAGCGCGGCCCCAAGCGCGGCCCGAAGACCGTGTCGGTGTCGTGGTCAGCTCCCGCCGCGACCGGGTCGAGCGCGATCACGACCTACGAGGTGACCGTCTACCGGGTCAAGGGCGGCAAGCTGGTCGTCGCCGCTCGCAAGAGCGTGCCGGCGAGCAAGCGGACCCTGAAGCTGAAGCTGAAGGCCGGGACGTACAAGCTGGCCGTCCGGGCCAGGAGCGGCGCGGGCTGGAGCCCGCCGAGCGCGGTCTCCAAGGCGGTCAAGCCCCGCTGAGGTCCCAGCGGGAGGACCGCTCCTGCCCGTACGACGGGGAGCCGGCCTGCCGCTGGACGGGAGCTCATCGGATCGAAGTCCCCACCTCGCGGGCCCCTGGGACATGGGGAGAGTCACTCAATTGAGCCTGGCGCGCCCGACGGGCCCGCTCCATCGGGAACGGCGACGGAGGATCGAGAACGCGGCCGTCTCCCGGAACTCCGACCTGATGGAGGTGCCGGCCGCGGAGACGACCGACGTCCCCGGGCTGGTCGCGGTCGAGCCGCGACGTACGGCCTGCTGAGGCAGACCGGCCCGGGGACGTCGGTCCCTTGCTGCTACTTCCGCTTCACCTTCGCGGTCGCCCTGCTCGTCACCGTGGCGGTGACGTGGCCGACCTTGGTGACGGTGACCTTGACTGTCACCTTCTTGCCCGCGGTGGACCGGCCGAGCTTGACCGTGGCCTTGCTGCCGATCCGCTTCGACCCGGCGTACCAGGCGTAGTTGACCTTCACGCCGTTGCCGAAGCCGGTCGCGCGGGCCTTGAGGACCTTCCCGACCCGGGCCTTGCCGGAGACCTTGACCGTGCCCGACCCGAGGGTCGCGCGGGCGACGGTGGCGGTGGCGGCGCTGGTCCGGGTGACGGCCGTGTAGCCCGCCTTGGTGCCGGTCACCGCGACGGTGATCCGGGCGCCGAGGTCGCTGATTCCGAGGCGGTACGACGCCGCGGTGGCGCCGGCGATCGGCCGGCCGTTGCGCAGCCACTGGTAGGCCGGCGTGACGCCGTCGTCCCAGCGGCCGGTCGCGGCGGCCAGCGTGCTGCCGAAGCGGGCAGCGCCCGACACGGTCGGCACGGGAGTGGCGGCGAGCGTGCCGGCGGCGACCCCGGGGGTCTCGGCCATCAGGGTGACGGCGTCGTACCCGGGCTTGCTGCCGGTCACGGCGACGGCGACCGGCTTGCCGAGGTCGGCGGCGGTCGGGGTGTAGGTGGCCCCCACACCGACCTCCACGTCACCGACGAGCCAGCGGTAGGACAGCGTCACGCCGTCGTCCCAGGGGCCGGGGACGGCGGTGAGGACCGTCCCGACGGCGGGCGTGCCGTCGATGGTCGGCATCGGCGCGGTCTCGAGCGTGCCGCCGGCGATGACGACCGGCTCGCTCGCGCGGCTCACCGTGGCGTAGCCGGTGCGGGTGCCGGTGACCGTCACGACCAGCGTCTTGCCCAGGTCGACGGCCCGCGGGGTGAAGCTGGTCCCGCCGACGCCCTCCAGTCCGTTGCCGTCGAGCGCCCACCGGTAGGAGAGCGTGGTGCCCGCGTCCCACGTCCCGGGCGCGACCGTGACCGGGGCGCCGACGACGGGAGCCCCGTCGAGCACCGGGGCCGGCGTCAGGACCGGCGCGCCGGGGGCGACGTCGACGGCGACGCTGGTGCGCGTCACCTGGGCGTAGCCGTCCCTGGTGCCGGTGACGGCGACGGTGAGGGCGCGCCCGGCGTCCGCGACCACGGGCGTGTACGACGACTCCATGCCGACGTCGGCACCCGCGACCTTCCACTGGTAGCTCAGCGTCGTGCCCGCGTCCCAGTCACCGGTGACCGCGGAGACCTGGACGCCGACCTGCGGCGTCGCGCTCAGCGACGGCGTGGGCGTGCCGGTCTGGGTGCCGGGGACGACCCCCGCGGTCGGGATGCTGATCCGGCGGGTGGGGGCGAAGCCCGGGGCCGTGCCGGTCACGGCGACGGTCACGATCTTGCGCACGTCGGCCGCGGTCGGGATGTACGTCGCCTCGGTGGCACCGGCGACGGGCAGGCCGCCGACCGCCCACTGGTAGGCGGCGACCGTGGTGCCCGCGGGCCAGTCGGTGGTATCCGCGGTGAGCGGCGCACCGACGGCGGGCGTGCCGGCGACGACCGGCCGAGGCGCGGTCTCGAGCGCTCCGCAGACGGCGCAGGCGCCGCCGAGGGAGGCAGCATCTGCGGTGGCGAAGATCGTCTCACGCGGCGAGGTGGCGCTGCCGGTGATCGTCACCGGGATCTCGACGGTGGCGGTCGTGCCGGTGGCCGTCGTGGGCACCGTCCAGGTCAGCGTGTTGCCGCTGCGGGTGACACCTGCCGGCAGGGTGCCGAGGGTGGCGTCGTCGGTGAGCGCGGTGATGTCGACGGTGACGACACCGTCGGTGAGCGCGACCCGGCCGGTGTTGGCGGCGCTGAGCGTGTAGGTCATCGCGGTGCCGGAGGCCTGGGTGCCCTGGCCGGGCGTGGAGGTCAGGGACACGTCGTACTTGGCCGGCCAGGCGGGCTTGTCGGCGTCGTAGATCCAGTCCTGCCAGAACGCGTCGAGGTCGTGGCCCGAGATCTCCTCGGCGAGGTCCTTGAGCCGGTCACCGCGCGGGCTCTGCCCGGCGTACGTCGTCTGCCACTCCTTCATGACGGCGAAGAAGTCGCGGTCACGCAGCACCGTGCGCAGCGCCTCCCAGAACTGCGCGCCGCGCGTGTAGGTCTGGTAGCCGTAGAGGTCCGACGGGTCGGTCTGCGCCCCGGGCGGCGTCCGCCAGTTGGCGCTGGTCGGCGCCGTGCCGTTCCAGCTGTTGTAGTACGTCGTCTCGACGGCGGCCGGGTTGGGCGTCGCCGGGGCGAGCACGCTGTTGTGCCAGGTGGGCGCCCACGTGCCCATGCCCTCGTTGATCCAGATGTCGGTCCACAGGCCGGGCGAGACGTTGTCGCCGTACCACTGGTGGGCGAGCTCGTGGATCAGCGTGTTGCCGTTGACCGAGCCGGCGCTCGGGAAGAACGAGCGGTCCTGGGTCTCGAGCGCGTAGTTGATGCCCGAGGGCACGGTGTCGATGACGACGCCGGTGC
The DNA here is from genome assembly GCF_003710085.1 of Nocardioides pantholopis. Classification (NCBI taxonomy): domain Bacteria; kingdom Bacillati; phylum Actinomycetota; class Actinomycetes; order Propionibacteriales; family Nocardioidaceae; genus Nocardioides; species Nocardioides pantholopis. The sequence goes on from NZ_CP033324.1 coordinate 3,660,341, forward strand.
TGTTGCCCGGGTAGGGGCCGAAGATCGACTCCAGGCGGTTGATGATCGGGCCGATCTGGGTGCGGCGGTTGCGGATGGTCGTCTTGTTGGCGTCCGACAGCGCGGCGTCCATGAAGGACCACTCGGGGATGACCCTGCCGCTGGCCAGGGTCACCTGCGACTCCATCACGTCGTACCTGCCGATGGAGATCAGGGCCAGCTCGCTGGCCATCTGCTTCTCCTGGACCCACTCCCAGGTGGTCCGCCGACCGTTGACGCTGGGGGTCCTCGAGACCAGCTCGCCGTTGCTGACCGCGGCGGCGGGGCCGGTGCCGGTCGCGCTGGTCAGCGTCGAGGGGATGTCGAGGGAGAAGGTGTACGTCGCCTTGTCGCCGGGCGTGTTGTTGTTCGGGTAGCCCGCCATCGAGCCGACGGGCTGGCCCATGAAGATGGCGCCGTCGGTCGTCGGGGCCCAGCCCTCCCACGAGTCGTCGGGGTCGACGTGGACCTTCGGGTTGCCGTGGTACTTCACGACGGTGGTGAACTCGCCCTCGACCGGCGTCGCAGGGGTGATGATCAGCTTGAACTTGATCGCGGCGTTGTCCTGGACCCGCTCGAACGTCGCGGGCTGGCCGTCGACGGTGACCGAGTCGATCTCCAGGCCCTCGAAGTCCAGGGAGAACGAGCGTAGCGGCGCGCCGGTCGTCGCGGCGACCATGGTGGTCGAGGCGGACCCGAAGTTGCCGGTCATCATGGAGCCGACGACGCCGGTGGCGTTCCAGGCGATGTCCACGTCGTAGTGCAGCGCGTCGTACCCACCGTTGCCGACGTGCGGGAAAATGGCGTCCCCGGCAGTCTGCGGGCCGTCGACGGGGGCGACGGGATCGGCGTACGACGGCGCCGCCGTCGCGCCGAGCCCGCTCGCCATCAGCACGATCGGCACGGCCCGAGCGGCGGTCCTGCGCCACCGGGAGTGCCCGGCAGTTCTGGTCAAGGTCATCTGCATCCTTAGTCGGTCGGATCGATGGGTCCCGAGACCCAGGTGACCGTAGGCACAGATCGTTTCCCGAGCGTTAAGGAGATGTCCGATCGTCAGACGAGGTCTGGACCTGTGAGCGCGAGGGGGCGGCGAACTCGATCACCCGGGTGATGCGGGCCACGGCGCGCCGGATCCCAAACCGCCGCTTCGGCGACCGGTGACGTGTGCGTGGCGTGCCCATGGGGCCTCCTGTCCCGACGGTTCTCCCGCGTCCCATGGGCCACCGCCTTCATGAGAAGGTGCTCAGGCACCTTGGAGGTGGATGCTCTCCCGTGGATTGATCGGATGGAGCTCCGCATGTCCGGGGCCCCTAGCTCAATTGGCAGAGCAGGAGACTTTTAATCTCTTGGTTGTGGGTTCGAGTCCCACGGGGCCTACCGCCTCTTTCCGCTCCGGCGTGGCGGCTGCGCGCGGGAAGGTGCGACTTCCCGACCTTGAACCGGGCGCCGCCTCGACCACCGACAGCGGGGCCAGCGCGGACCGGCTGGGCGCCCCCGATCGTGGTGGGCGTCCGTCCGGTGTCGTCGGCGTACCGCCGGACGACCTGAGAGCTCCGGCGCAACCCTGGACTTCTGGGGCAGAACTGGAACTTCTGGGCCGACATTTCCCCCGAGAAGTTCCGGTTTTCCCCGGTTAACCGGGGACTTCGCCCCGCCCCTCACCCCCGCACCGGGACCGCCCAGGTCAGCCGGGTGCCGGCGCCGGGAGCGCTGACGATCTCGCAGCGGCCGCCGAGCTGCTCGGCGCGGCGGCGCATGTTGCCCAGGCCGCTCTCGTGCAGGTCGGCGGGCAGGCCGCGGCCGTCGTCGGCGACGCAGAGCACGATCTCCTCGCCAGCGGTGAGCGAGACCTCCACGGCCGTGGCCTCCGCGTGCCGGCTGGTGTTGGAGAGCGCCTCGCCGAGCACCGCGAGCAGGTGCGGCGCCAGCTCGTCGGGCACCAGGGTCCGGACCGGCCCGGTGAACCGCAGCGAGGGTCGGAACTTCAGGGTCCCGGCCGCGCGGTCCACCATCCGGCTCACCTCGGCCTGGATGTCGGAGGCCGTCTCCAGGGAGCCCAGCGCGAAGATCGTGCGCCGGATCTCCTTGATCGTCGCGTCGAGCTCGTCGACCGAGGACTCCAGCCGCCCGGCCAGCTCGGGGCTGCCGGCCTGGCGGGCCGACGTCTGCAGCCCCAGGCCGACCGCGAAGAGCCGCTGGATGACGACGTCGTGCAGGTCCCGGGCGATCCGGTCCCGGTCCTCGAAGACCATCAGCCGCTCCTGGTCGGCGCGGGCCCGGGCCACCTGGAGCGCCAGCGTCGCCTGCTCGGCGAAGCTCGCCGGCAGCGCGGCGTCCACCTCGTGGTGCAGGTCCGCGCGCTCCGGGGTCCAGGCCAGGCCCAGCGCGCCCTCCACGCCGCCGGAGCTGCGCAGCGGCACGATCAGCGCCGGCCCGAACCGGTCGCCGCCGCCGAGCCCGGGCACCGAGACCGCCGCCCCGGTCCGCACCGCCTCGCAGGTGTGTACGCCGGCCAGCTCGCGGGCCGGCACGTCGGACGGGTCCGTCCCCGAGACCACCTGGAGGGCCAGGTCGTCCTCGTCGCCGGTCGCCACCCAGGCGACGTCCGCGCCCGACACCTCGCGGGCCCGGTCCGCGACCGCCTGGAGCGCGTCCAGGCCGTGGGCCCGGCCCGCCAGCAGCGCCGTGATCTCCGCTGTCGCCTCCAGCCAGCGCTGCCGCCGCGAGGCCTCCTCGTAGAGGCGCGCGTTCTCGATCACCACGCCGGCCGCGGCCGCGAGCGCGACCACGACCTCCTCGTCCTGCTCGGTGAAGTCGACGCCCCCGACCTTCTCGGTCAGGTAGAGGTTGCCGAAGACCCGGTCCCGGATCCGCACCGGCACGCCCAGGAACGAGCTCATCGGCGGGTGGTGGGCCGGGAAGCCGTACGACGCCGGGTGCGCCGCGATGTCGTGCAGCCGCAGCGGCTCGGGCCGGTCGATGATGATCCCCAGCAGGCCGTGCCCGGTCGGCAGGTCGCCGATCTCGGTGACCTGCTCGCCCGAGAGGCCGTGGTGGATGAACGTGCGCAGCCGCTTGCCCGGCCCGCCGCCGAGCACCCCGAGCGCGGCGTACTTCGCCCCGACCAGGTCGCAGGCCACCTCGACGATCCGCGCCAGCACGCCGTCCACCGACAGGTCTGCGGCCATCGTGACCACCGCGTCCAGCAGCAGCCGCAGCCGCTCCTGCTCGTCGAGGACACCGTCGACCCGGCTCAGCACCTCGCGCAGCAACTGGTCGAAGCTGGCGTCTCCGAGACCGGAGGGGTTCGTGGTCACGGCAGGCTCCTTCCGGGCCGGGCGCGGCTCACGCTAGCAACACCCGGGACCGAGGTCCCGGCCGGCCGGGACGTCGGGCCGGTGGCCGGGCAACCGGATCGGGGGCACCATGGAGCGCACGGACCCAGCGGACCAGCGGACAGGCGGAGGCACCATGAAACCCGAGATGCCCTGGGGTGGCGGCCGGATCCTCGAGCTCGACACCGAGGAGTGCTGGGAGCTGATGGGCGGCCGCGAGACCGGCCGGGTCGGCTGGGGCGGGCCGGAGGGTCAGACCATCCACCCGGTCAACCACGCCGTCGGGAACGGCGCCGTGTGGCTGCGCACCACGGCGTACTCGTCGCTGGCCCGCGAGGCCGACGAGAGCCCGGTGGCCTTCCAGGTCGACGACATCGACGACGTCACCCGGGCCGGTTGGAGCGTGCTGGTGCGGGGCACCGCGCACCTCACCTGGCCCGGCGAGGCCGCCCGCGACCTCCCCGAGCTGGAGCCGTGGGTCGAGGGGCTGCGCCCGGTGTGGGTGCAGATCCGGCCCACCGCGGTCACCGGGCGACGGCTGCTGCCGCGCTGAGCCGTCCGGCGCCGCGGCTCAGTGCTGCCGGCGCCGCGGCTCAGTGCTGCCGGCGCCGCGGCTCAGTGCTGCCGGCGCTTGTTGGCGTAGATCGCGGCCTGGGTGCGGCTCTCCAGCCCGAGCTTGGCCAGCAGCGAGGAGACGTAGTTCTTGACAGTCTTCTCGGCCAGGAACATCTGCTCGGCGATCTGGCGGTTGGTCAGCCCCTGCGCGATCAGGTCGAGGATCTTCTGCTCCTGCCCGGTCAGCCGCTCCAGGGTCGCGTCCTTCGGCGGCCCGTTGCGCAGCCGCTCCAGCACCTGGGCGGTCACCGCCGGGTCCAGCATCGACTGGCCCTCCGCCACCCGGCGCACGGTCTCGATCAGGTCGTTGCCGCGCACCTGCTTGAGCAGGTAGCCGGCCGCGCCGGCCATGATCGCCGCGAACAGCGCCTCGTCGTCGTCGTACGACGTGAGGATCAGCGCCGCGATCGAAGGGTCCACCGAGCGCACGTCGCGGCACACGTCGATGCCCGAGCCGTCGGGGAGCCGGCCGTCGAGGATCGCGACGTCCGGGCGCAGCGCCGGGATCCGGGCGGTGGCCTCCGCGGCCAGCCCGGACTCGCCGACGACCTCGATGTCGCCCTCGCTCTCGAGGAGGTCCTTGATCCCGCGGCGCACCACCTCGTGGTCGTCGAGCAGGTAGACCCGGATCGGTCCCGACCCGGACGTGGTCGCGGGCGCCGACTGCGGCGCGGGGCGGCTGGTGGGCTCTGCCATGGCCCGCAACCTACCCCGCCCGGAGGGTTCGACCGCGCCACCGGGTCGGCCCGGGCCCGCAGGATCCCGGGACCTACGCCCCTGTCGCACCGGGTCCCTACGGGCGAGGGTGGGGAACCCAGCACGCACGGTCGAGAGGAGCCCCGGATGACCAGCACCGCCGTCCCGCCCGCGGGCCGCTCCCGGGCCCGCCGCCCCCCGGTCGACGTCGTCGAGCTGGCCTGCCGCGCCCCCAGCGTGCACAACAGCCAGCCCTGGCGGTGGCGGGTCGGCGGCACTGCGGACGCGCCCACCCTGGACCTGTACGCCGACCGGACCCGGCAGCACCCCACCGACCCGGTGGGTCGCAACCTCGTCCTCAGTTGTGGCGCCGCGCTGCACCACGCCCAGGTGGCCGCCCGCGGCCTGGGCTGGGCGCCGGCCGTGACCCGCCGGCCCGACCCGGCCGACCCGAACCTGCTGGCCCGGCTCGACCTGGTCCCGGCCCCGCCGTCGGCCGAGGCCGGCGCCGACCTGCAGGCGCTCCGCGAGCGCCGCACCGACCGGCGACGGTTCACCGCGTGGCCGGTCCCTGCCGGACGGCTGGAGCACCTGGCGGCGGTCGCGGGCGCCTGGGGCATGCGCGGCGTGCCGGTCCTGGACACCGCGAACCGGTTCCGGGTCGGCATGCTGGTCGCCGAGGCGTTGGAGCTGCAGGGCGCCGACGAGCGGCACGCCGGCGCTGGCACCGGCACTGATGGCCTCGGTGGCCTCGGCGGCTCCGACGGGCTGCTCGTCCTGACCGCCGAGACCGACGCCGCCCCCGCCTGGCTACGGGCCGGCGAGGCGCTCAGCGCGCTGTGGCTGCGCGCGGTCCGCGACGGACTCGCGGTGGTGCCGCTCAGCCAGGTCGTCGAGGTCGAGCGGACCCGCTCCGCGCTGGAGCACGACGTGCTGGCCGGCCGCGGGCGCCCGCTGCTGCTGGTCCGGGTCGGCTGGCAGGAGATCGCGCGCAGCACCCTCCCCGCCACCGGGCGGCGCCCGGTGGCCGACGTACTCCTCGGCTGAGCAGCCCCTCGGGACGAAGGTCCCCCGCAGGTGGGGACGCCAGACCGTGCCGGCGGGGGTGGCCCGGGCCGCAGGATCGGGGAACATCCCAGATCTCGCTCGAGGAGCCCTCGTGGACCCGCTGGACATCGCACGGTGGCAGTTCGCCATCACGACCGTCTACCACTTCATGTTCGTCCCGATCAGCATCGGACTCTCGGCGATGGTCGCCGGCTACGAGACCGCGTGGCTGCGCACCCGCAACCCGATGTACCTGCGGCTCACGAAGTTCTTCGGGAAGCTGTTCCTGATCAACTTCGCGATCGGGGTCGTGACCGGCATCGTCCAGGAGTTCCAGTTCGGCATGAACTGGAGCGACTACTCCCGCTTCGTCGGCGACGTCTTCGGCGCCCCGCTGGCCATCGAGGGGCTGCTGGCGTTCTTCCTCGAGTCGACGTTCCTGGGCCTGTGGATCTTCGGCTGGGACCGGCTCTCCGGGAAGCTGCACGTCACCTGCATGTGGCTGGTGCACCTCGGCACGCTGTTCTCGGCGTACTTCATCCTCGCCGCGAACTCCTGGATGCAGAACCCGGTCGGCTTCCTGTTCAACCCCGACACCGGCCGCGCCGAGATGACCGACTTCGCGGCGATCATGTTCAACAAGGTCCAGCTGGTGACCTTCCCCCACGTGCTGCTCGCGGCGTACATGACCGCCGCCGCCTTCGTCGTCGGCATCGCCTTCTGGCACCTGCGCCGCCAGCCGCCCGGCAGCGAGGACGCCACGATGTGGCGCAAGGCGGTGCGCACCGGGGCGGCGCTGACGCTGGTCTCCGGTCTCGGCGTCGTCATCGTCGGCGACTTCCAGGGCAAGGTGATGACCGAGGTCCAGCCCATGAAGATGGCCGCGGCCGAGGCGCTCTACGAGACCGAGGAGCCCGCGTCGTTCTCGGTCTTCACGATCGGCACGCCCGACGGGAAGGAGGAGAAGTTCGCGATCACGATCCCGAACCTGCTCTCGTTCCTCGCGACCGGCACCTTCGACGGTGAGGTCAAGGGCATCAACCAGCTGCGCGAGCAGTACCAGGAGACCTACGGCGAGGACCCGGGCGCGGCGTACTACTCCGCCGGGGACTACACCCCGAACATCCCGATCACCTACTGGACCTTCCGGTTCATGATGGGGCTCGGCTTCGCGGCCATGGCCGTCGCGGCGTGGGTGCTGTGGGCCACCCGCCGCAGCCGGTCGCCGCAGGGCCGGCTGCTGTTCACAGCGGTCACGCTGCTGCCGTTCATGCCGCTGTTCGCGAACTCGATGGGCTGGATCTTCACCGAGATGGGCCGCCAGCCGTGGGCGGTCTTCGGGCTGATGACCACCGCCCGGTCGGTCTCCCCCGGCGTCAGCGCCACCGAGATGCTGATCTCGCTGATCACGCTGACCTCCGTCTACGGCCTGCTCGCGGTGATCGAGGTCCGGCTGCTGCTCAGCGCCATCCGCCATGGGGCCGACCCGATCGCCGAGGACGAGCTGCCCCGGGTCCGCACCGACGACGACGCGGACAAGCCGTTCGCCTTCGCCTACTGATCCGCACAGGAGACACCGACTCATGGAACTCACCACCGTCTGGTTCGCGCTGATCGCGATCCTGTGGATGGGCTACTTCGTCCTCGAGGGCTTCGACTTCGGCGTCGGCATGCTGCTGCCGGTGCTGGGGCGCTCCGAGCGGGAGCGCCGCGTCCTGATCAACACCATCGGCCCGGTCTGGGACGGCAACGAGGTCTGGCTGCTGGTCGCCGGCGGCGCGACGTTCGCGGCCTTCCCGGAGTGGTACGCCACGCTCTTCAGCGGCTTCTACCTGCCGCTGCTGCTGATCCTGGTGGCGCTGATCGTGCGCGGCCTGGCCTTCGAGTACCGCCACAAGCGCGAGGACGCGACCTGGAAGGCCCGCTGGGACGCGGTGATCTTCGTCGGCTCGCTGGTCCCCTCGATCCTGTGGGGCGTCGCGTTCGCGAACATCGTGCGCGGGGTGCCGATCGACAGCGACCTGGAGTACGTCGGCGGCTTCTTCAACCTGCTCAACCCCTACGCGCTGCTCGGCGGCGCGATGACGCTGCTGCTCTTCCTCACCCACGGCGCGCTGTTCATCGCGCTCAAGACCGACGGCCCGATCCGGCACGCCGCCCGGAACCTCGCGATCCGGCTCGGCGCCGCCGCCGCGGTCGTGGCCGTGGCGTTCCTCGGCTGGACCCAGCTCAGCAGCGGCTCGGCCGCCTCGGCCGTGGCCTTCGCGGTCGCCGCGGTCGCACTGCTCGCCGGCATCGGCGCCGCCCAGGCGGCCCGCGAGGGCTGGGCCTTCCTCGGCACGTTCGTCGCGATCGGGCTCGGCATCGCCGGGCTCTTCCTGGCCCTGTTCCCCGACGTGATGCCCTCGACGCTGACCGGCGGGACGAGCCTGACCACCACGAACGCCGCCGCCACGGCGTACACGCTGGGAATCATGACGTGGGTCGCCGCGATCTTCACGCCGCTGGTGCTGGCCTACCAGGCCTGGACCTACTGGGTCTTCCGCAAGCGGATCTCGGTCCACCACATCCCCGAGCCGGTCCTGGCCGGCGACCGATGAGGCCCACCGACCCGCGGCTGCGGGCCCAGCTGGCGCCGGCCTGGCGCCCGCTGGCCAGCGTGCTCGCGGCCGGGGTGCTCGGCGCGCTGCTGATCATCGCCCAGGCCTGGGCGGTGACCGGCCTGGTGGTGGCAGCGGTACGCCGGGAGGACCTGGGCGGGTGGGCGGTCGCGGTCGCTGCCGTCTTCGCGGCCCGGGCGCTCACCGGCTGGGCCGGCGACGTGCTGGCCGCCCGGGCGGCCGCCCAGGTCGGCACGTCCCTGCGTCGCCAGGTCGTGCGGGCGGTGCTGCGCCGCCGCGAGGTCCGCTCGGCCGACGCGGTGCTGCTGACCCGCGGGGTCTCGGCCGCGGAGCCGTACCTGACCCGCTACCTGCCGGCCGTGGTGCTGGCCGGGGCGCTGCCGGTGCTGACGCTGGCCGCGATGGCCTGGCTGGACTGGCTCAGCGCGCTGATCGTGCTGCTGACGCTGCCGCTGGTGCCGGTCTTCGGCGCCCTGGTCGGCCTCGCGACCCGCGATCGCGCCGAGGAGCAGTGGCGGGCGATGGCGTCGCTGTCGGGGCACTTCCTCGACGTGGTCCGCGGGCTGCCCACCCTGGTCGCCTACCGCCGGGCCCGGGCCCAGTCGGACACGATCGCGCGGGTCACCGACCGCTACCGCCGGGCCAGCATGCAGACCCTGCGGCTGGCCTTCGCCTCCTCCGCCGTCCTGGAGCTGGTGGCGACCCTCTCGGTCGCGCTGGTCGCGGTCACCGTCGGCATCCGGCTCGCCGGCGGCGGGCTGGACCTGGACACCGCCCTGCTGGTGCTGCTGCTCGCCCCCGAGGCGTACTGGCCGCTGCGCCGGGTGGGCGCGGAGTTCCACGCCGCCGCCGAGGGCGTCGCGACGTTCGAGCAGGTCCACGAGCTGGTCACCGGTACGCCGCAGGAGCCGGCCGACCGGCCGGTCGCCCCGCCCCGGACCGGGGACGGCCTGGTCCTCGCCGGGCTCACCGTGGTGCACCCGGGCCGCACCGTCCCCGCGCTCGACGGGGTGGACGCCGTCCTGCCCGCTCGGGGCGTCACTGTCGTCACCGGCCCGTCGGGGTGCGGCAAGTCCACATTGCTGGGCGCCGTCGCGGGGCTGGTGCCCCGCACCGCCGGGCTGGTCCTGCTCGACGGCACCGAGGTCGCCGGCCCCGCCTGGCGTGAGCAGGTCGCCTGGGTGTCCCAGCGGCCGGTGTTCGTCGCGGGCTCGATCGCCGACAACCTGCGCCTGGCCGCCCCGGACGCCACCGCCGACGCGCTCTGGTCCGCGCTGCGCCGGGTCGCCCTCGAGGAGCGGGTCCGGGACCTGCCCGCCGGCCTGGACAGCGCCCTGGGCGAGGACGGCGCCGGCCTGTCGGCCGGCGAGCGCGCCCGGCTGGCGCTGGCCCGGGTCGTGCTCGCCGACCGGCCGTGGGTGCTGCTCGACGAGCCGACCGCGCACCTCGACGAGCTGACCGAGCGGGTCATCGCCGACACCGTCGTCGAGCTCGGCCGCGACCGGGCGGTCGTCGTCGTCGCACACCGCCCCGCGCTGGTCGCCCTGGCCGACTCCGTGATCGAGCTGGCCGCTCCGGCCGCGGCAGCGGCCCCCGCCCCGGCCCCGGCCCCGGCAGCGGTGAGCCTGCCACCGTCCGAGGCCCCGAAAGCGTGGCCAGCTCACCGCTCCCCCGCGGACGCCGGCCGGACCGATGACACGCCCGCCGACCGCCTCGGGCTCGGGATCAGCGCGGTTCTCGGGGCGCTGGCCTCGCTGGCCGGGGTGGCGCTGACCGCGACCGCCGGCTGGCTGATCGTGCAGTCCTCCACCCACCCGCCGGTCCTCACGCTGATGGTCGCGATCGTGGGCGTCCGGACCTTCGGGCTGGCCCGTCCGGCGCTGCGCTACGTCGAGCGGCTGCGCTCCCACGACGTCGCGCTGCGGCTGCTCGCCCGCCGCCGCGTCGAGGTGTACGACGCCGTCGTCCCGCTGGTACCGGCCCGGCTGGGCCGCCGTCGCGGCGACCTGCTCGCCTCGGTGGTCGACGACGTCGACAGCGTGGTCGACGACGCGCTGCGGGTGCGGCTCCCGCTGCGCTCCGCGGCCCTGGTCGCCGTGCTCGCGACGCTGGCCGCGGCCCTGCTGCTGCCGGTCGCCGGCGCGGTCGTGGCCGCGACCTGCGTGCTCGGCGGCGGCCTCGCCCTCGGCCTCGCCCGGCTCGGCGGACGGTCCGCGGAGCGGGCGGCGGTGGCGCACCGCGCGGACCTCTCCGCAGCCGCGGTCGAGGTCGCCCAGGTGGCCCCGGAGCTGGTGATGTGGCAGGCCGAGGAGTCCGCGGTGTCTCGGGTGGCGGCCCTCAGCGACCGGCTCGGCCGCGACTCGGTCCGCGCCGGCGCCTGGCTCGGAGCTGCCCGGGCCGTCGTGCTGCTGGTCTGCGGCGCCGGGGTCGCGGTGATGGCCCGGCTGGGCGCACCCGCTCTCGCCGACGGCGCCGTCTCCGGCCCGGTCCTGGCCCTGCTGGTGCTGCTCCCGCTGGCGCTGGCCGACACGCTCACCACCGTCGCCGACGCCGGGGTCCTCGCCGCCCGGACCCGCGCCGCCTCCGAGCGCCTGACCGCCCTGGAGCGCACCGAGCCGGCCGTCCGCACCACCGTGGCCCGGCCGCTGCCCGCCGCGAGCGACCTCGACGTCGCCGGCGTCAGCGCGAGCTGGTCGGCCGACCCGGCCGCGCCCCCGGCCCTGCAGGACCTCTCGCTGCGCGTCGACGCCGGCGACCGGGTGGGCGTCGTCGGGCCGTCGGGGTCCGGCAAGTCCACACTGGCGGCCCTGCTGCTGCGGTTCCTCGACCCGGTCTCGGGCACGGTCCGGCTCGGCGGCACAGCCAGCGTCGAGCTCGACCCCGACGACGTACGCCGCGTGGTCGGGCTGGTCGACGACGACCCGCACGTGTTCGCGACCACGCTCGTGGAGAACGTCCGGCTCGCCCGGCCGGACGCGAGCGACGCCGACGTCGAGGACGCCCTGCGCCGGGCCCGGCTGGGCGCCTGGCTGGACGCGCTGCCCGCCGGGCTGGACACCTGGCTCGGCGACGGCCACGCCCAGGTCTCGGGCGGCGAGCGGGCCCGGATCGCGATCGCCCGCTCCATGCTCGCCGACCACCCGGTGCTGGTGCTCGACGAGCCGACGGCCCACCTCGACCACGCGACCGCCACCGAGCTCGCCACCGAGCTGCTCACCGGCCCGCGCCGCCGCAGCCTGGTGTGGATCACCCACGACAGCGTCGGGCTCGACCTGCTGGACCGGCACGTCGACCTCGGCGAGCCGGCCGGCCTCCTCACCGAGGCCCGGTAGCCACCGGGCCGAAGGTCCCACCGGTTCGGGGACGGCGGGCCGTGGCGGGCTCCGCGCGGGCCCGCGACAATGGGGTCATGACCACCACCGACACCACTGACATCAACCTGGACGTGATCCACCCCGGCAGCATCGTGGTCGGGCTGGACGACTCCGAGCAGGGCCAGGAGGCCTTGACCTGGGCGGCCCGGCAGGCGGTCCTGGAGGGGCGCCGGCTCGCCGTGGTCCACGCGGTCGAGCCGATGACGCCGACAACGCGCACGATGATGCTCGCGGGCGGCGTCGACCCGGGCGGCCTCGAGGCCCAGATGCTCCGCGAGGCCCGGGCCCAGGCAGCCACGACCGCGACGTCCGCCGCCGACCTGCACCCGGGCCTGGAGGTCGTCGACGTGGTCCGGATGGGCGACCCGCGCGACCTGCTCCTGGCCGCCGCGCACCGCGCCAGCCTGCTCGTGGTCGGATCCCGCGGCCGCGGACCGCTGCGCAGCCTGCTGCTCGGCTCGGTCAGCGTCGCGGTCGCCAAGCACGCGGTCTGCCCGGTCGTCGTGCTGCGCCCCGAGCGCCCCGAGGTGGTACGCCGCGGCGTGCTGGTCGGCGCGGACGGCACCGAGCGCTCGCTGCCGGCCCTGGAGTTCGCCTACCGCCACGCCGCGACGCGCGGGCTGCCGCTGACCGTCATGCACTGCTTCTGGGACGTGCTCGCCGCGACCTCCCCCCACCACGTGGTCGCCGAGGACCGGACCGTCGAGGACCTGCGAGTGCTGCTCTCGCAGTCGGTGGCCGGGATGTCGGAGCGCTACCCCGACGTCGAGGTGCACCTCGAGCTCGCGCGGGGCCTCGTGGACGAGGCGCTCGCCACCGGCGCCGAGGAGATGGACCTGGTCGTGGTGGGCTGGCACGACGCCGACCCGGTCACGTCGTTCCTCTACGGCTCTGTCGCCCCGTCGGTGCTGGAGCGGGCCCGCTGCGCGGTCGCGATCATCCCGGACGAGACGCGCCGCTGAGCCACGGCCGGGCCGAGGACCGGACCCTCAGGTCCGGTTCTCGGCCAGCACCAGCGCGACGTCGTCGCTGAGCCCGCCGCCGGCGAAGTCCCGCAGCCGCTCCACGACGTCGTCGAGAGCGTCGGCGAGCGGGCGATCCCGCAGCACCCGGGTGATCGTGTCCAGGTCGAAGAACCTCCCACTCGCGTCCCGGGCCTCCACCAGCCCGTCGGTGTAGAGCAGGATCCGCGCCGGCGTCGGCCACGGGTGCTGGACCAGCTCCGGCTCGGGCTGGAGTCCCAGCGGCGGCGTCGGCTCCCCGGTGTCCAGCAGCCGGGCCTGTCCGCGGTCGAGCAGCAGCGGCGGGTGGTGACCGCAGTTGGCCAGGGTCAGCGTGTCATCGCGGAACTCCGCGATGATCGCGGTGATGAACTCCTCCTCGTCGATCAGCCGCGAGACGGCCGCGTCGATGGCACGCGCCAGCGCGGCCGGGTCCGGCTCGGTGAAGGCGGCCTGGCGGAACGCCGCGAGCACCGACGCCGCCGTCTGCACGGCGGGCAGCCCCTTCCCGCGCACGTCGCCGACGATGACCCGGATGCCGAAGGGCGTCGAGGCGATCTCGTAGAGGTCGCCGCCGACCGAGGCCTCCGCGGAGGCGGAGAGGTAGCGCGACGCGAACCCCACGGAGCCGACCGCCGAGGGCGTGGCGCCGAGCACTGCCCGCTGGGCGGTCTCGGCGATCACGGTGAGCCGGCGCAGCCGGGCCTCCCGCCGGTCGCGCAGCTCCGCGGACGTCACGGCGAGCCCGCCCAGCACCAGGCAGACCAGCACCCGCACCGCCCAGTCGGTGAGGTCGAACTCCGGCACCCACAGCCGGGTGGTGAGCGCGGTCACGATCGCGACCACCGCCACCCCGGCGGTGCGCCGGGAGGTGGTCAGGATCGAGGCGACGAAGGCGCCGATCGTGTAGCCGCCGGTCAGCTGCACGTCCGAGACGGCGTCGAGACCGACGACGAGGACGACCGCGAGCAGCCCGGCCCACACGCCCCGATCGCGCCACCACCCGGTCCGGGACCCGATCAGCGCGCTCATGGCGTCACTCTTTCACGGCGTCCTGCCGGGCTCTGCGGGGGTCGGCGAGGGGTCGGCGAGGGGTCGGCGGGCGCTCGGCGGGGGGCTCTGCGGGGGCTCAGCAGGGGGGGCGTCGCGGCGCTCAGCCGTCCCGATCGAGCCGGAAGGCCAGCAACGTGGTGTCGTCGTCGCGGCGGCCGGGCGCGACGCGCAGCACCTGGTCCGCCCAGCGCTCGAGCTCCTCGCGACCGGGCCCGGGGGCGCTCAGCCGGCCGAGCCGGGCCAGGGAGTCGGTGAGGCTCTCGCCGCGCCGCTCGATCAGGCCGTCGGTGTAGAGCATCAGCGTGGCGCCGGGCTCGAGCACCAGCTCGGTCTCCCGCCCGGACTCGACCCCGAGACCGAGCAGCGGACGGGTCGAGACCCGCAGCTCCTCGGCCCGCGCCCCGAGGAACAGGAACGGCGGTGGGTGGCCGGCCGCGGCCAGCACCACGCGCCCCGTCGCCGGCTCGACGGTGCCGACGATCACGGTGGCGATCAGGTGCTCGTGCAGGCTGTCCATGAAGCGGTCGGTGCGGTCCAGGGCGGAGCCCGGTGACTCGCCGGCGACGAGGTGGGCGCGCAGCGCGGAGCGCACCTGGGTCATCGTCGTGGCCGCGGCCACCCCGTGACCGGCCACGTCCCCGACCACGAAGGCGTAGCGGTCCGCGTCCAGCGGGAACGCGTCCCACCAGTCCCCGCCGAGCTGGAAGGTCGACGCCGGGAGGTAGCGCGCCACCGTCTCCAGCCCGGCCACCTGCGGCGCGTCGGTCGGGATCACGCTGCGCTGCAGCGACTCGGCCATGTCGATCTGCTCGCGCGAGTGCAGGTAGAGCAGGCTGGCGAGGTGGGCCGAGAGGGTCTCGGCCGCCTCGGTGTGCCACAGCGCCCACGGGGCGCTGCGGCCCTGGACGACCTGCTGCCACTTCTCGAAGGACTTCCGCGGGCTCAGCCGCACCTCCTCGTCCTCGGTCTGGGCGAGCAGCTTGTTGGTGGGATCCCCGCCCCAGTCGACGACCTGGCGCAGCTCCGGGCGCAGCCAGGCCAGCCAGCGGTCCGGCGCGGAGCCCATCACGAGCGCACCGGCCGCGGTCTCGCTGACGTCCGCGAGGCCGGGGTCGAGGTCGGCGAGGTGGTCGCTGGAGCTGGCCAGGTTGTCGCCCCGGCGCAGCAGCGCCGCGATCCGGCGTACCGCCTCGTCGTCGGGCACGGCGCCGCGGGTCACCACGACGTCGTCGAAGCAGAGCGCCACCCCGCCGGCGTCCATCAGGTCCAGCAGCTCGGGGTCGTCGAGCAGGCCCTGCAGGGTCGCGACCCCGCTGGCGGTGGTCCGCGCCATCACCCCGGCCAACCGGCGGTCGGTCACCGCCCGCGCGGCCCGTGCGTCGGCGCGCTGGCGCTCGGCGATCAGCTGCGAGGCGGACTGGCCCAGGAACTCCGACGCGGCCCGGACGTCGTGCCCGGGGCGGTGCGGCCCCGAGTAGTGGTGACAGGCGATGAGCCCCCACAGCTCGCCCTCGACGACCAGCGAGACCGACATCGACGCAGTCACGCCCATGTTGCCGAGGTACTCGAGGTGGATCGGGGACACGCTGCGCAGCACCGAGTGGGACAGGTCCAGCGGCGCGCCGGTCGCCGGGTCCAGGACCGGGGTCAGCGCGACCGGCCGGTAGTCCACGTCCGCGATCAGCCGGGTCCAGTTCACCGTGTAGAGCCGGCGGGCCTGCGCCGGGATGTCGGTCGCGGGGTAGTGCAGCCCGAGGAACGCGTTGAGGTCCGGGCGGCGCCGCTCAGCCACGACCTCGCCGTTCCACTGCTCGTCGAAGCGGTAGACCATCACCCGGTCGAAGCCGGTCAGCGAGGCGATCTCCTCGGCGAGCCGCCCGGTCAGCTCCAGCACGCTCTCCGTGCGCGCCAGCCGCTGCATGGCGCCGCGCGCCAGGCGGTACGACGGCATCGCGACGGCCACGTCCAGGCCGGGCTCGAGCTCGACGATCCACCGGTCGCCGGACCGGTGGATGTTGACGTCGACCGACCCGGTCAGCGGCGCGGCCCCGCCCGGCGCCTCCGGCAGGCTCAGCCGCAGCGTGTCGCCGCCCGGCCCGTCGAACGCCGCGCGCACCGCCGCCGCGACCCGGTCGCCGAGCACGTCGGCGAGGTCGGCCCCGAGGATCTGCGCCAGGTCCCCGCCCAGCAGGCCGGCCGCGTTGTCGGAGGCCATCGCCACCCGGCGCCCCTCGGCGTCGGTGGCGAGCAGCACGCCGTGCGGCTGGATCGCGCCCGGCACGTGGATCGGCTCACGGTCGCAGTTGGTCAGGTCCGCCGGCGCGTACGCCGGGGTGTGGGACCACGCAGGGTGAACTGACTGGTGGGACAACTGGCTGGCTCCTGGACCGGGCTGGGGGCGGCGGCTCGCTGGTTCCGGCGTACCAGACCAACCGTCGCTCATCAAAGCAGGTGCGGGGCGGACTCACCACCATATCGGCGCCGACCCTCCGTCGACGTGCCCAGCGGCCCCCAGCGACCCGGCCCTACCATCGCCGCGTGAACGGTTACCTCCCCGAGGACATCCCTGCCGCCGAGGTCGAGCGCGAGGAACGGCTCTACGCCCCGTTCACCCACGCCGTCCGGGAGCTGGTCGACGCCACGATCCGCACCGAGGCCGACGAGGCCGAGGTCCGGGCGGCGCAGGCGGAGATCGAGGCGATCACGGCCCGGCTGCGCCGCCGCCAGCTGGACGGCTCCTACGGCGTCCGGCTGCGCCCCGACGGCAACAACCGGGCGTGGGGCAACGCCGTGATCGGGGTGCGCAACCCGGTCGCTCCCCCGCTGCGCATCGAGCACGACGGTCGCGGCCGGGTCTGGTCGGACTTCCGGCTCGGCGCGGCCTACGAGGGGCCGCCGACGCTCGTGCACGGCGGGGTCTCGGCGCTGATCCTCGACCAGCTCCTCGGCCAGGCAGCCGGGTCCGGCGGCCGGCCCGGCATGACCGGCACCCTCACCGTGCGCTACCGGAAGCCGACCCCGCTGGGCGACCTGCGCGGCGAGGCCTGGATCGACCGGAGCGAGGGTGTGAAGACCTGGGCCCGCGGCCACCTGATCGGTCCCGACGGGGTGACGGTCGAGGGCGAGGGTGTCTTCATCCTGCCGCGCTGGGCCCGCGAGCGCCCGGCAGAGAAGCCCGCCCCGCAGTACTTCGAGTAGCCGCCGCTCCGGGTCAGACCCGCTCGGGGGGCCGGGTGCCGCGCTCGCCGGCGTCGGTGAGCCGGGCCTCCTCGGCGGCCTGGGCCTCCAGCTGCGCGCGCCGCTCCTGGTCCGCGGCCGCCTGGGCGCTGTCGTACGCGCCGGGCTCGGAGACCAGGTCGGAGGTGCCGCCCTCGAGGCGGGCCAGCGCGCTGCGCGCGAAGATCTGCTGCTCGGTGGTGGTCCGCTCCGAACGGCCCCGGCCGATGAACGAGACCGCCCAGCGCAGCACCGCGGTCACCCGGTTCTTGAAGCCGGTCAGGTAGACGAGGTGGACCAGCAGCCACATCAGCCAGGCGAGCACCCCGCTGACCCGCAGCTTGCCGACCATCGCGACGGCGCGGAACCGGCTGATGATCGCCATCGAGCCCTTGTCGAAGTACTTGAACGGACCCTGGGAGGGCTTGCCCTCGAGCCGGTTGTCGATCTCCTGCGCGGCGTACTTCGCCCCCTGGATCGCGACCTGCGCGACGCCCGGGAGGTTGTCCAGGGCGATCATGTCGCCGACGACGAACACCTCGGGGTGGCCGGGGAGGGTCAGGTCGGGGTTCACGCCGATCCGCCCGGCGCGGTCCAGCGGCGCACCGGACTGCTCGGCGAGGGTCCGGCCCAGCGGGCTGGCCTGGACTCCGGCCGCCCAGATCTTGGTGACCGACTCGATGCGCTCGATCCGGTCGTCCTTGAACTTCATCTGCAGGCCGCGCTCGTCGACGTCGGTGACCATCGCGCCGAGGATCACCTCGACGCCGAGCTTCTCCAGCTCGCGCTTGGCCTTGGCGCCGAGCTTGGAGCCGAACGGCGGAAGCACCTGGGGGGCGGCGTCGACGAGGACGACCCGGGCCTGGTGGGTGTTGATGGCGCGGAAGTCGCGCTTGAGCGTGCGGTGCGCGAGCTCCGCGATCTGGCCGGCCATCTCCACACCGGTCGGGCCGGCACCGACGACCACGAACGTCAGCAGGTGGTCGACCGGCTCGCCGCGGCCGGCGGCCAGCTCCGCGAGCTCGAAGGCGCCGAAGATCCGCCCGCGCAGCTCCAGCGCGTCGTCGATGCTCTTCATGCCGGGGGCGAACTCGGCGAACTGGTCGTTGCCGAAGTACGACTGGCCCGCGCCCGCCGCCACGATCAGGGAGTCGTACGGCGAGACGGTCTCCCGGCCCAGGACGTGCGAGGTGACCAGCCGCTTCTCCAGGTCGATGTCGGTGACCTCGCCCAGGAGCACCTGGGCGTTCTCCTGCCCGGAGATGACCTCGCGGGTCGGGGGCGCGATCTCACCTTCGGAGAGGATCCCGGTCGCGACCTGGTAGAGCAGCGGCTGGAAGAGGTGGTGGGTCGTCTTGGCGACCACTGTGACGTCCACGTCGGACCGGCGCAGCGCCTTGGTCCCGAACAGGCCACCGAACCCGGAGCCGATCACCACCACCTGGTGGCGTTGGTCCTGGTCACGTGCCTGGGAGCTGGCTGCCATGACGAGCCTTCCTACATCGAGTTCGAGGACGGATCCCGGAGCGGCAATTGTCTCGCTCCTCGCCCAGGTACCGCTAATCAAGTGCCCCGTCTGGTGGCTCACACACCCCGGACCGCGTCGCGCGGGTCGGGCCCGGGAGCGCACTGAACAAACTTCGCGACACCGGTGTTTGTCTCCCGCACTTCGAGGGTAAACGGCACAAGAATGTCGGACGTTCCCGTCCCGCCCTGATCCAGGAGCCCTGCCCGTGCCGTTGAACCGGCCTGCCCTGCTGTTGGGCACTGGTCCCCGAGGGGTTCAGGACGCGCGCCGGTGGGTGGTACGCACCTTCGAGGACATCGGCCGCGACGACCTGCTCGAGTGCGCCGAGCTCGGGGTCTCCGAGCTGGTCACCAACGCGCTCCTCCACGGTGCGCCGCCGATCCAGGTGCGCGTGCGAGGCACCGCCGAGCACCCCCGGGTCGAGGTCCGCGACGGCTCCCGGGACCGACCGGTGCTCCCGGTGGAGCCCGAGGACGAGGACGACTTCCTGCTCACCTTCGGCCGCGGCCTGAGCATCGTGGCCCGCTGCGCCGACGCCTGGGGCGCGGAGATCGAGGAGGACGGCAAGACCGTCTGGTTCGCCCCGGCGGCCGCCTTCGCCGAGGACGCCGGCGTGCCAGGGGTCATCACCGGCGACGAGCAGGCCCCGGTCGAGCCCCCCGAGGACCCGGTCACGGTCGTGGTCCACGACATCCCGCTGGACCTGTACGCCGGGTTCCAGCGGCACTTCCGCGAGCTGCGCCGCGAGGTCCGGCTGCTGGCGCTGGCCCACCAGAACGACTACCCGCTGGCCCAGGACCTCTCCGAGCTGTTCTCCGCCCTCGACCGGCACCTGCGCGACGGGGTCGGCCTCGGCGGGTTCGACGAGCCGGCCGCCGGCGAGAAGGCGAGCGCCGGCCTGGAGGTCACGGTCTCGCGCAACGACACCCGCACCATGGCGCGCTTCATCGACATGATCGACCTCGCCGACGAGTTCTGCCGCCAGCAGCGGCTGCTGTCCCTGGCCCGGACCGAGGAGCAGCGCACCTTCCAACAGTGGTACCTCGGCGAGTTCGTGCGCCAGGGCCGCGGCGAGCCGCCGCGGCCGTGGAGCGCCGTCGCGCCCGAACACCGCGAGCCGCCCAGCCAGGCCGACCAGGCCGAGCGGGCCGGGCGTCACGGGGACGACGGCCTGGCCGGCCACGGCGCGGCCCAGCCGGACGACGCCCGGTCGGCCCCTCCGGGCTCGGCGCCCGGCCGTCACAGCAGCGTGTCCTGACCCGCGCCTCCCCGTCAGCCGGAGCCCGTCAGCCGGAGCCGGTCAGCCGTAGCCGAGCTCGTGCAGCCGATCGTCGTCGATCCCGAAGTGGTGGGCGACCT
Source organism: Nocardioides pantholopis (assembly GCF_003710085.1). Taxonomy (NCBI): domain Bacteria; kingdom Bacillati; phylum Actinomycetota; class Actinomycetes; order Propionibacteriales; family Nocardioidaceae; genus Nocardioides; species Nocardioides pantholopis. Next base: position 3,680,204 of record NZ_CP033324.1, read on the forward strand.
CGTGCACGACGGTGATCCGCACCTCCTCGACCAGCTCCTCCTCCGAGGAGCACAGGTCGAGCAGCGGTCCCCGGAAGATGAAGATCCGGTCCGGGAGCCCGCCCAGCACCGTGCTGTCCCGCTCGGTCAGCGCGACCCCCTCGTAGAGGCCGAGCAGGTCGGCGGGCTCGCCCGGGGGCGGGGACTCCTCGACCAGCACCACGACATTGCGGACCAGGCGGGCCAGCTCGTCGGGGATCTCGTCGAGCGCGGCGTCGACGAGCCGGTCGAAGCGCACGGGGTCCATCTCGATCGGCACGCCGGCCATCCTCCCGCACCCGGCCCGGACGCACGAAACGCCCCGGATCAAAGGATCCGGGGCGTCTCGTTTCGTCTCTGCTGCGACCCCGACGGGACTCGAACCCGCGGCCTCCGCCGTGACAGGGCGGCGCGCTAACCAACTGCGCTACGGGGCCAGTGCTACGAACCGCTGTGCGGCCGAGCGATGGAACAGTAACTTACCGATGGCCCGCAGTCCCAATCGAGGGTCCCGGCGACTCCCGGGAGCATGCTTGCGGCCAGGTCAGGCGGACCGCGGCGCGTACATGATCACCGCGACACCGACCAGGCACACCAGGGCCCCGGCGACGTCGTACCGGTCCGGACGGAACCCGTCCAGAGCCATCCCCCAGGCCAGCGAGCCGGCGACGAAGACTCCGCCGTACGCCGCCAGGATCCGTCCGAAGCTGGCGTCGGGCTGGAGGGTGGCCACGAACCCGTAGACCCCGAGCGCGACCACGCCCGCGCCGATCCAGATCCAGCCCCGGTGCTCGCGCACGCCCTGCCAGATCAGCCAGGCGCCACCGATCTCCGCGACCGCGGCAGCGACGAACAGGGCCAGGGAGCGCACCACGTCGAGAGGACCGTCCACGCGGCCAGTGTGGCAGCACCGCCCGGACCGGCCTCCTTGGCAGGATGACGCCATGCGCCGTCCCCGCCTGCTGGCCCTCCCCACCCCCGCCCTGGCCGCCCCCGCCCTGGCCGCCCTCGTCCTGGCGACCGTCCTGACCGCGTGCGGCGGCGACAGCGACGGCGACACGGGTGGCGACAGCGCAGCGGACCCGACGCCCACCGTCTCGAGCACCCCCACCCCGAGCACCACCACACCCCCCGCCCCGACGCCCAGCACCTCGGCGCCGGCCCCGGCGACGTCCTCGACACCGTCCGGCCCGTCGGAGCCGACTGCGCCCAGCGGCACCCCGGCGCCCAGCCCCCCTGCTCCCGCCGAGACTCCCGCCTCCGACCCCGCGCTGCGCGTCGCCGCCCAGGCGTACGCCGACGCGTTCCTCACCGGCGACGCCCCGGCCGCCTTCGACCTGCTCTCCGAGCGCTGCAAGGACACCGTCGACATGGTGGCCTTCGGCGACGAGGCGATCGCGGCCGGCCAGAAGTACGGCAGCCCGCAGCCGATCTCGAGCTACGACGCCAAGGTCGCCGGCGAGAGCGCCACGCTGACCTACCGGTTCACCGGCAACGCCCCGGCCCACCGGCGCCAGCCGTGGGTGCGCGAGCAGGGGTTCTGGCACCTCGACGAGTGCTGAGCCCTCCGGAGCACGCAGTACCCCCAACGGGATTCGAACCCGTGCTACCGCCGTGAAAGGGCGGGGTCCTGGGCCGCTAGACGATGGGGGCCGGACTGGGCAGCAGCATAGGGGCAGGCCGATCGGCTCCCCAACCCGCCACCCACGGCCCGGGACCCGGAATTCGGCCCGCCGCGATCGACTCCTGTATGGTTTCGACTCGCTCGGGCAGGTAGCTCAGTTGGTACGAGCGTCCGCCTGAAAAGTGGAAGGTCGGCGGTTCGACCCCGCCCCTGCCCACGAGCACCGCAGGTCCCTGGCCTGCGTGATCGCCCCCACCGGTTCCCGGCGGGGGCGATCTGCTTTTCCGGTCCCACCCCTGGGGGTGTTGAGGGCTAGACCAGTCGGTGACACAGTCGAGGTCCGGTGCTGAGCCACGGCGCCGGACCGGCCCCCGAGGACCCTTCGTGACCGACGATGCTCCCGGCACCTCCGCCGACAGCCACTTCCCTCCGGCCGCCGTCCCCGGCGCCGCACCCCTGATCCAGACACCGCCCCCGACGACCGAGTCGGTGGTTCGGCGGTGACGGCCGTCCAGACCGCCCGCACTCCCCAGAACGAGCGCGCGCTCGGCCGCGCCGAGCGCTCCACCCGGACGGCGGCGCTGCTGCGGGAGGTTGCCGGCTGCTCCGACGAGGTCCGACGACGCGAGCTGCTGGACGAGGTCATCGTCCTCAACCGCGGGGTCGCGGAGTCCGTGGCCTCGCGCTACCGCAACCGCGGGGTCTCGCTCGACGACCTCCACCAGGTGGCCTACCTCGGCCTGACCCGGGCCGTGTTCCGCTACGACGCCGACCGCGCCGAGGACCTGCTCACCTATGCGGTCCCGACGATCCGGGGCGAGATCCAGCGGCACTTCCGCGACCACGGCTGGGCGATCCGGCCGACCCGGCGGGTCCAGGAGCTCCAGGGCCGCGTGAACCATGCGATCGAGCGGCTCGCGCAGGAGCTCGGCCGCGATCCCACCCACGACGAGGTCCGGGCCGACCTGGGCGTCTCCCGCGAGGACTACGACCAGGCCACGGGCGCGTTCGGCTGCTTCCAGCCGATCTCCCTGGACCGGCCGGCCACGACCAGCTCGCCGACCTCGATCGGCGAGCTCCTCGGCGAGGACCAGTCCGTCGGCGCCGCCGAGGCGCGCACGGTGCTGCGGCCCGTGCTCCGGAACCTCTCCGAGCGCGACCGCCGGATCCTCTACCTGCGCTTCTTCGAGGACCGCACCCAGGAGGAGATCGGCCGGGACCTCGGGGTCACGCAGATGCAGGTGTCCCGGCTGCTCAAGCGGATCCTGCTGGAGCTGCGGGGCCAGATCGACGAGCCGGTCGGCTGACGCCGCGGCGCCGCTGACCGACGCTCAGGCGGTGCCGCCGGCGAACCGCCGGACCATCAGCCGGGCGACCTCGCGGAGCTTGACGTGCTCGGAGCTGGCCAGGGCGACGAGGTGGTCGAAGGCCTCCTCGGGCCCACACCCCTGCTGAGCCATCACGATGCCCTTCGCCTGGTCGATGTCCGAGCGCGAGGTCAGCGCCCGCTGCAGGTCGTCGGCGGCGCGGCGCAGCTCCTCCTCCAGGTCGAGCTCCTGCAGCAGGCCCCGCACCGTGATCGCGAGCAGCTCGGCCAGCTCCAGCAGGCGCCCGTCCACCCCGGCCTCGAGCCGGTAGGCGCTCAGGACCCCGCGCACGCGGTCCTCCCCCACCATCGGCACCGCGACGACGCCGCCGACCGGAGCGGGAGCGGCGTCGGCCAGCGCGGGCCAGCGGGTGTCGCGGTGCACGTCCTCGACCCAGACCAGCTCGCCCTCGCGGAAGGCCGTGGCCGCCGGCCCCTCCCCGGCCAGCAGCTGCGCACCGTCCATCGCCTGCGCCACCTGCGACGTCGACGCGACCAGGTCGGGCCGCTCGGGAGGGCCGAGCTGGATGGTCACGTCCACGAGCGGGCCGAGCACGTCACCGCAGGCCAGGGCCGCCTCCTGGACCAGCTCTGCCGCAGTGCGGCCCTCGGCCTCGATCGCGGCCAGGCGCCGCAGCCCCTCCGAGAGCGGCTGCGCCTCGTCGACGCCGCTGGCGTGGTCGGAGGTCACCAGCAGCCAGCTCACCGTGCCCTCCGCGACGTCCAGCGGCGTGAGCGAGACGGTCACCGCGACGGCATGCCCGGACCGGGTCAGGAGCCGCCCGGCCCGCCGGGTGCCGGACGGCTCCGCGCCGACCCCGGCCAGCAGCTCCTGGAGCCCCGTGCGGTCCTCGGCGGAGAAGAACGCGAAGACCGCCCTGCCCTCCAGCTGGGCCGGGTGCCGGCCGGCCAGCACGGCCGCGGCCGCGTTGACGGCGCGGACGGCGCCGTACCGGTCGGTGATCAGCACCGGGACCGGAAGCCGGCTGAGCAGGCGCTCGTGCTGGACCTGCTGGAGCGACTGCTGGTGCAGGAGCCTGGCGATCTGCTCGCGGGGCGTCCGCCGGCCGGGACCCTCCTCCCGCAGGTCGAGCAGGTCGTCGTCGTCGAGCGGCGCCACCGGGCTCCCGGCAGTCCGGTCGGCCGCTGCGCCGGCGTGGAATCGTGAGCCCATCCCTTCCGATTCCCCGTCGCCGGTCGCGCCATTCGTGCCCCGGCGCCCGGCCGGCGGGCCTCGAGGCGTACGCCGGGAGCGGAGGGGTACCCCGCGCCGTGAGCGGACGGACCGACGTGGCGGGCAGCCGGATCGTGGTGACCGGCGGCGCCGGGTTCGTCGGCTCCTGGCTCTGCGAGCGGCTCGTCGCCGACGGCGCGTCGGTGGTCTGCGTGGACTCCTTCGTCACCGGCCGCCCCGAGAACGTCGCGGGCCTGCGCGGCCACCCCGGGTTCGAGCTGGTGCACGCGGACCTGTGCGCCGGCCTGCCCGTCGAGGGCCCGGTCGACGGGATCCTGCACCTGGCCTCGCCGGCGTCCCCCGCGCACTACCTGCGCCACCCGCTGGAGACGCTGCGGGTCGGCAGCGAAGGCACCCGACACGCCCTCGAGCTCGCCGACCGGCACGACGCCCGGTTCCTGCTCGCCTCGACCTCGGAGGTCTACGGGGACCCCGAGCAGCACCCCCAGAGCGAGGACTACTGGGGGCACGTGAACCCGGTCGGCCCGCGCAGCGTGTACGACGAGGCGAAGCGGTACGCCGAGGCGCTCACCGCCGCCTACCGGCGCGCCCGCGGCACCGACACCGCGATCGCCCGGATCTTCAACACCTACGGGCCGCGGATGAGCACCGACGACGGACGGATGGTGCCCACCTTCGTCGACCAGGCGCTGGCCGGGCGCCCGCTCACGGTCGCCGGCGACGGCAGTCAGACCCGCTCGCTGTGCTACGTCTCCGACACCGTCGACGGCCTGGTGTGCCTGTTCGCCTCCGGCCAGCCGGGCCCGCTGAACCTCGGCAGCGAGGACGAGGTCACCGTGCTCGACCTCGCCGAGGCCGTCCGCGCGGTGGTCGGGTCCGGCTCGGCGATCCGGTTCGTCGACCTGCCCGAGGACGACCCGCGGCGCCGCCGGCCCGACCTGACCCGGTGCCGGGAGCTGCTGGGCTGGGAGCCGCGAGTGCCGGTGGCGGACGGTCTCGCGCGCACCGTCGCCTGGATGCGCGGGGAGCTCAGCTCCCGAGCGGAAGTCCCGACCGGAGCGAGGCCCGGCGGACGACGTCGGGCACGGTGACCCGCAGCAGCGCCGGGTCCACCCGGCCGGCGTGCGGGTCCCCGGGCGCGGTGCCGAGCCAGACCGCGTCGTGCGGGCCGTCCGCGGGCGGACCCCAGCGCTGCGGCGGAGTCGGGCCGAACAGCACGACCGACGGCGTCCGGTAGGCCGAGGCGAGGTGGGCCATCCCGGTGTCGCCGCACACCACCAGGCGGGCGGAGGCGACCAGGGCGGCCAGCTCGCACAGGTTGGTGCGCCCGGCCAGGCAGGCGGTCTCCGGCAGGCCGGCGAGCCGGCAGACCTGCAGTGCCAGCGGTCGCTCGGCGTCGCCGCCGGTGACCACGACCCGGGCACCGGCGGCGAGGGCCCACTGCGCCACCGCGGCGTACCGGGCAGCGGGCCAGCGGCGGGCACCCGACGCGGCCCCCGGGTGCACGACGACGGCGCCGCGCGCCGGGACGGGCACCAGCGGCACCGGCAGCAGCAGGTCCTCGGGGTCGGCGTTCCGCCCGAAGGCGTCGGCGACGAGCCGGCACCACCGGTCCCGCTCGTGCTCGTCGACATCCCACGCCGGACCGGGCACGGACGCCCCGTCCGCGCCCGGGCCCCCGAAGGCGACCAGCCGCCCCGGTCGCAGGGCCTGCAGCACCGCCTTGCTGGCCGGGCCGTTGCCGTGCAGGTCGACGGCGATCTGGGGCGGGGGACCCGACCACGGCACCGACTCCAGCTCGCCGGTCGGCAGCAGCCGGTCCACCGCACCGCTCAGCGTGACCAGGGGGGCGAGCGCGGAGGGGGCGGCCAGCACCGTCTCGTGGTCGGCCAGCGCGCGGCGCAGCGCCCGCAGGGCCGGGACGCCGGCGAGGAAGTCACCCAGTCCCAGCGCCCGCAGGACCAGCGCCCGCGGCCTCACGGCGCCGGGCGGAGCGGGCTCCGCTCCGCGGCCGCCGACACCAGCCCGGTCGTGGAGCGCCCGTCGAGGTAGGGCAGCACCACCGACTGCCCGCCCCACTCGCGCAGCAGCGCCGCCTCCGGCAGCTCGGCTCCCGCGTAGTCGCCGCCCTTCGCCCACATGTCGGGACGGATCCGGCGCAGCACCTCCACCGGGGTGTCCTCCTCGAAGACCACGACCGCGTCCACCGGGGCGAGGGCGCCGAGCACCCGGGCCCGGTCGACAGCGGGCACGAGCGGGCGCTGCGGCCCCTTGAGGCGGCGCACGGAGTCGTCGGAGTTGAGGCAGACCACCAGGCAGTCGCCGAGCGAGCGCGCCGCCTCCAGCGTCGCGACGTGCCCGGCATGGATCAGGTCGAAGCAGCCGCCGGTGGCCACGACCGTCCCCCCGGCGGCCCGGACCCGCTCCACCGGGTCGGCCGGCTCTCCGGGGGCCGGGCGGTCCTCGCGGGCCAGGCCCGCGGCCCCGCCCGCCGCGACGTACGCCGAGGCGGCGGCCACCGCCGCGTGCACGGCCTCGAGCGTGACCGCCCCGGAGGCCAGCGCGCCGGCGATCGCGGCGGCGAAGCGGTCCCCGGCGCCGCAGGGATCAGCCGCCCGCACCGGCGGGGCCGGGATCACCGACGGGGAGGACCCGCCCTGGGAGAGCAGCGCGCCGCGGCTGCCGAGCGTCACCGCGACGGCGTGGGCGCGCCAGCGCGCCACCAGCGCCGCCGCCCGGGCGGCCACCGCTGCCAGGCTCTCGCCGGTCGGCTCCGGGACCAGCGCGGCGGCCTCGGCGGCGTTCGGCGTGACCACGCGGGCTCCGGCGACCGGCGCCGGCCCGCACGGGTGGGGGTCCCAGACCAGCGGGGCCCGGATCGCGGCGCGCTCCAGCGCGGCCCGGACCGCGGGCACCTCGACCAGCCCGCGGCCGTAGTCGGAGACGAGCACGGCGCCGGCGCCGGCGAGCGCGAGACCGACCTCGTCGGGCAGCTCGCCGATCCGGCCGTCGGTGCCGCTGTCGAGCCGCACCACCGGCTGCCCGCCCGCCAGCACCCGGCGCTTGATCGGGGTGCTGCCCACCCGCGGCACCGGGACCAGCCGGACGCCGCTGCCGGCGACCAGGTCCGCGAGCCGCTGGCCGTCCTCGTCGGCCACGACCGCGCTCACCAGCACCACGTCATGGCCGTCGGCGGCGGCCAGCGCCGCGGCCAGGGCGGCCCCGCCGGGGCGGAGCACCTCGGAGATCCGGTCGACGACAGGCACCGGCGCGTCCGGGGCGAGCCGGCCGGCCCGGCCCCTGAGGTCGGCGTCCAGGAGCGCGTCGCCGACCACGACGACGGGGGCGCCCACCTCAGGCCTCCAGCTCGCGGTCGAAGGAGGCGCACACCAGGTGCAGCGCCACCAGGTGCAGCTCCTGGACCGTGGCGGTGTAGCGAGCGTCCACCGAGCAGGCCCGCGTCGCCGCGTCGGCCAGCGGGTTCGGCGCCGGACCGGTCAGCGCCCACACCTGCAGGCCCGAGCGGCGGCCGCGCTCGGCCGCGGCGACCAGGTTCGGGCTGCGCCCGCTCGTCGACATCAGCACCAGCACGTCCCCGGGCCGCCCGTGCGCCTCGACCTGGCGGGCGAAGAGCTCCTCGGCGGGATAGTCGTTGCAGATCGCGGTGAGACTGGAGGTCTCCGAGCTCAGGCAGATGGCCGAGAACGGGGCCCGGTCCTTGCGGTAGCGGCCCACGAGCTCGGCGGTCAGGTGCTGGGCCTGGGCCGCGCTCCCGCCGTTGCCGGCGGCGAGCAGCCGGCCTCCGCGGGCGAGCACCGCGGCGAGGTCGCGGCCCCAGAGGTCGGCGACGCCGACACAGCCGTCGAAGGCGTCGAGCGCCTCGCGCAGCTCGGCGACGTGGGCGTGGTCGCAGGGGGTGGCGTCGGTCGGGGCTGGCGGGTGCGGACTCGTGGTCATCGGGCGACCTCCTCGCTGCTGCGGTCCTGGCGGGCGGGGACGGGGCGGGCGAGGCCCCGGTAGACCTCCTCGGTGCGGCGGACGACCTGGTCCCAGTCGTAGTGCGCCACGGCGCGGCGGCGCCCCTCCTCGCCGTACGCCGCGCGGCGGGCGGGGTCGGCGAGCAGCTCGCGCAGGGCGGCCGCGAGGGCGACCGGGTCGCGCGGCGGGACCAGCTCGCCGGTCCGGCCCGGGACGACGGTGTCCAGGAGCCCACCGACGGCCGAGCCCACGACCGGACGGCCGCAGGCCATGGCCTCCAGGGGCGTGATGCCGAAGGGCTCGTACCAGGGCACCGTGGCGACCACGGAGCAGCCCCGGATCAGCGCGGCGACGTCGCGCTGCGCCACCCCGCCGAGGAACCGGGTCCGGTGGGCCACGCCCGCCCGCTGCGCCAGCGCGCACAGCGCCCGCAGGTGCGGGTCCTCCGCGAGCCTGGCCGGGGGCGGGCCGCCGGCGATCACCAGCTCCACCTCCGGGAGGTCCGCGACGGCCTCGATGACGGTGTCGACGCCCTTGCGGGGCACCATCCGGCCGATCACCAGCACCCGGTGCCGGCCCTGCGGCGAGACCCGGCCGGGGCCCGGCCGGAACTGCCGGGTGTCGACGCCGCACGGGATCACGCTGGCCCTCCCGGGCGCCAGCCCGAGCCGCTCCAGCTCGCCGACCTCGTCGGTGCAGGTCGCGATCACCCGGTCCACCTCGGCGCACAGCCGCGCCTCCTGCTCGATCCGCTCGGGCGGGCTGGTGTCGGCCTCGCCCTGGTGGCGCCGCTTGACCGACCCCAGCGCGTGGAACGTCTGCACGACCGGGACGCCCGCCCCCGCGACGCCGCGCAGCGCGGCCAACCCGCTCATCCAGAAGTGGGCATGGACCACGTCCACCGGGTCCGCGGCCCAGCGCTCGGCGAGCCCCTCCCCCAGCCTCGGCACGTACGGCAGCAGCTCGTCCTTGGCCAGCTCGGCCGCCGGGCCCGCCGTGACCCGGTCGACGAGGTAGCCGCCCGGGGCCCGCACCGTGGCGGGCGCGTCCGGGTCGGTGCGCCGGGTGTGGACGACGACCTCGTGGCCGCGGCGGGCCAGGCCGGCCGCCAGGGCGGCGACGTGGACGTTCTGGCCGCCGGCGTCGGCGCCCCCGAGCGCGGCCAGCGGATCGGCGTGCTCGGAGACCAGGGCGATCTTCAGGCCTGACGTCAAGGGATGCTCCTTCCCGCGGCAGGCTCCCGGTCGGAGCGTCCGCAGAGGTCGTCGAGCGCCCGCAGGACGTCCTGCGGCGCCACGCCGGACAGGCAGGGATGCCCCGGCACGGGGCACCGGGTGGCCCGGGTGTCGCGGCAGGGCGCCCGCTGGTCGCCGAGCACCCGCCGCACGCCGTACGGCGCCCAGCGCCGCGCGGGCACGGTCGGCGCGAACAGCGAGACCACGGGGGCGCCGACCGCCGCCGCCAGGTGGGCCGGGCCGGTGTTGCCGACCACCACGGCGGCGGCCCGGGCCAGCACCGCCGCGAGCCCGGCCAGATCGGTGGCCCCGCCGAGGTCGACCACGCCGGCGGAGGCGCCATCAACAACGCCGACGGAGCCACTGGCCACGTACGCCGTGAGCGCGGCCTCGTCGGGGGCCCCGGTCACGACCACCGGGGTCCCGCGGCCGGTCAGCGCGGCGCACAGCTCGCGGAAGTGCTCGGGCGGCCAGGCGCGCGCCGGCACCGACGTGCCCGGGTGCAGCACCACGTAGCCGGGTCGCAGCGGCGGCTCGGCGGCCACGACGTCGGGCCGGACCGCCAGCCGGCCGTCGTCGGTCGGGAGCAGCGCGCCGCCGGCGGCGCTCGCCAGCGCGAGGGCCCGCTCCGGCTCGGGCAGGTCGTCGTCGACGCGGTGGCGCAGGTCCAGCAGCGAGCCCGGGTAGTCCTCGCTGATCGCGCCCACCCACGGCACCGCCGCCAGCCGCAGCACCAGGGCCGTCGGGAGCGGCGACTGGTGGAAGGAGGTGAAGACCACTGCCCGGTCGATCCGGCGCCGCTCCAGGTCGGCGGCCAGCCCCAGGACGTCGGCGGCCCGCACCGGCTGCGGCTCCGGGTCGATCCACCCTGCCTCCCAGGCGAGCACCTCGTCGACGCCGGGCAGCAGCTCGGCCGCGGGCCGGCCGCGGGGACCGCACAGCAGCGTCAGCCGCTCGGAGGTGGCCGCCAGGGCGCGGAGGGCCGGCCCGGTGACGAGCACGTCACCGAGGCTGTCGAGGCGCACCGCGAGCGTGTGCGTCACCAGCGGCCTCCGAGCACCAGGTCGACCGCCGCCCCGAGCGTCGGCGCCACGCGCGGCGCCGCGGCCACCTCGTCCGCCCGGGTCGCGGGGGTCGGCACCAGGACGCCGGACGCGCCCGCGGCCCGGGCGGCGCCCAGGTCGGACCCGATGTCCCCGACCACGACGCAGCACCCGGGGTCGACGCCGTGCTCGGCGCAGGCCTGGGAGACCAGCCCCGGCTCCGGTTTGCGGCAGCCGCAGCCTTCCTCGGGGCCGTGGCAGCAGACGTACCAGCCGTCGAAGGGGCCCAGGAGCTCCTCGACGCGGTCGTTGACGGCCTGCAGCTCCTCGGCCGCGATCAGCCCGCGGGCCACCCCGGACTGGTTGGTGACCACGCCGGTGCGGATCCCCTCCGCGCGCAGCCGGGCCAGGGCCGCGGCCGCGCCGGCCATCGGGCGCACCTCGTCGGGGTCGGCGTTGTAGGGGACGTCCTGCACGAGGGTCCCGTCGCGGTCGAGCAGCACCAGGTCCGGCGCTCCCCGCCACGGCCCGGCGGTGCGGTGCCGCAGCTCCCCGCGCAGCCGGTGGTAGACGGCCGCCGGCGGGATGGCCACGCTGGTCAGCACCATCCGGCGTACCTCGTCGGCGGTGCGGGGCCCGGGCAGCACCCGTGCGAGCGCCAGCTCGCCGGTCCCGACCAGCCAGCCCACGGTGCCCGCCACCGTGAGGCGTCGGCGCCGGGCGACCAGGCCCGCCAGGGCGGCGGCCCCGGCCGCGACCACCGCGGTGTGCCGGCGCAGCCGGCCGCGGGGCGCGCCGGCCCGGGCGTGCCAGCCGCTGCCGTGGCGGGCCAGCATCAGCGCGTCGTCGGCGTTGCCGGCCTGCTGACGCAGGCTCGCCCAGTCGTCGCTGGGACGGACCGGGTGGACCACTGACCTGGCGCCGTCGACGATCGCGGCCTCACCGTGGGTGGCCAGCACCCGCAGGGCCAGGTCGGCGTCCTCCCGGAACGTCCGTGGGAACCGCTCGTCGAAGCCCCCGACCCGGGCCAGCGCGTCGCGCCGGTAGCTCAGGTCCGCGGTGATCCAGCGCGCGGTCTCGAGGCCGGCGGTCCCACGCTCCCAATCGGTGGGACGGCGCCCGAGCGGCAGCGGCACCTGGACCCGGGCGGTGGAGCCGACCGCCGCGGCCGCCTCGGCGCGCTGGAGGTCGGCGTCGAGGTCGGCGTACCAGGACCGTCCGGGCAGCACGTCGTCGTCGAGGAACGAGACCCACGGGGTGCGGGCGTGGCGCCAGCCCAGGTTGCGGGCCCGGGCCGGGCCGCGGCCGTGGGAGCGCAGCACCCGCAGGTCGAGCCCGCGACGGAGCAGGTCCAGCGGCGGGCCGGTCGGCCGGTCGTCGACGAGCAGCACCGGAGCCGCCAGCCATCGGTCCTGCTCCGCGAGCGCGTCCAGCAGCGCCTCCAGACTGGGCCGGCCGAGGGTGGGGACGACGAGTGTCGTGCTCACCACCCCGGTCTCCGGACCAGGAACGAGCCGATCACCAGCATCGAGACCGGCGCCGACCCGAAGCACTCCAGCGCGTCGCGGGGGTCGTCGACCATCGGCCGGCCCGCGGTGTTCAGGCTGGTGTTGACGACGACCGGGAGCCCGGTGCGGCGGTCGAACTCCTCCAGGACCCGCGCCATCAGCGGCTCCTGCTCGCGGTCCACGGTCTGCACCCGCGCGGTGCCGTCGACGTGGACGACGGCCGGGATCCGGTCGCGCCACGCCGGCGCGACGTCGTGGACGAAGAGCATGTACGGCGAGGGCAGCGGGCCGCGGGAGAAGATCTCCGCGGCCCGCTCGGCCAGCACCATCGGCGCGACCGGGCGGAACTGCTCGCGGCCCTTGACGTCGTTGAGCCGCTCCAGGTTCACCGCGTGCGCGGGGTTCGCCAGCAGCGAGCGGTGACCGAGGGCCCGCGGGCCGAACTCGCTGCGGCCTTGGAACCAGGCGACGACGCCGTCGGCGGCGAGGCACGCGGCGGTCTCGGCGGCCAGCCGGGCGGGGTCGTCGACCCGCTCGTGGGGGACCTGGGCGGTGCGCAGCCGGGCGCCGATCTCCTCGTCGTCCCAACCGCGTCCGAGGTCGGCGCCGGGCATCGGCTCGATCCGGTCGCCGACGCCGGCCGCGACGTGCAGGGCCCCACCCAGGGCGGTGCCGGCGTCCCCGGCCGCCGGCTGCACCCACACCTCGTCGTACCCGCTCTCGGCGTGCAGCCGGGTGTTGGCCACGCAGTTGAGCGCCACCCCGCCGGCGAGGGTCAGCCGGGACCCGCCGGAGCGCTCCCGCAGCCAGCGCGCCAGCTCCAGCAGCACCTCCTCGAGGCGGACCTGGACGGTCGCGGCGAGGTCGGCGTGGTCCTGGCTCCACTCCTCCCCCGGCGCCAGCCGCTTCGCCAGCGACTGCCAGTCGACCCGCTCGGTGACGAAGCCGCCGTGGCCGTCCGGGCGGACCAGCGGCCGGATCTCGTCGAGGAACCGCGGCGAGCCGTAGGAGGCGAGGGCCATCACCTTGAACTCGTCGCTGGAGCGCAGGAACCCGAGGTGGTCGGTGAGGTCCTCGTAGAGCAGCCCCAGCGAGTGCGGGAGCCGCTGCGCGGCGTGCACCGTCAGCTCGCCCCCCGCGTAGGTCCCGGCCAGGGAGCTGCCGCACTCGCCGCGGCCGTCCAGCACCAGCACGTCGGCGTCCGCGCACGGCGCGGCCAGGGCGGCCGAGCCCGCGTGCGCGACGTGGTGCGGCACGAACCGCACCTGGGCCGGATCCAGCCCGGGCAGCGCGGTGGCGAGGAAGCCGGGCGCCTCGCGGGCGTAGGTACGGCGCAGGTGGTCCCAGGGGTCGAAGAGGCCCAGCCCCTCGGCCGGCTCCGCCAGCGCCGGGTCGAAGGAGTAGGTGACGGCGTCGAGGTCACCGACGTCCAGGCCGGCGTGCTCCAGGCACCACCGCGCCGCCTGCTCCGGGAGCTCCCAGGCGGCGAACGGGACCGGGCGGTGGCCGTGCTTGCGCCGGCTGAACCGCTCCTCCTCGGCCGCGGCCACGACCGTCCCGTCGATGACGAGCGCCGCGGCCGGGTCGTGGAAGAGCGCGTTGACGCCGAGTACCTTCACCGAGCCTCCTGGGCGGACGGGGGACAGCGCCGCGCCGGTGTCCCGTACCTGGTGTGGCAAACATCACATTGCGATCTCGCCAGCATGCATGAAGAGGGGCCGCCCGGTCACCAGCCGCCGTGCTGATCTCCGTCCTGGGCACCGGCTACCTCGGCGCGGCCCACGCCGCCTGCCTCGCCGCGCTGGGCCACCCAGTGATCGGGGTCGACGCCGACCGGGCGCTGGGCCGGTCGCTGGGCCGGGCGCTGGGCCGGTCGCTGGGTTGGTCACTGGGCCGGGGGCCGGCGGCGGTGGGCTGATGCGAATTCTGCTCTGGCACGTGCACGGCTCCTGGACCACCTCGTTCGTCCAGGGCCCCCACGAGTACCTGCTGCCGGTGACCGCCGACCGCGGCCCGGACGGCCTGGGCCGGGCCCGCACCTGGGACTGGCCGGCCAGCGTGCGCGAGGTGCCGATCGAGCAGCTGCGCGAGACCGCGCTCGACCTCGTCGTGCTGCAGCGGCCGCACGAGAAGCGGCTCGCCGAGGAGTGGACCGGGCGCCGGCCCGGGCGCGACGTCCCGGCGGTGTACGTCGAGCACAACACGCCGGTCGGCGACGTTCCGCTCACCCGGCACCCGATGGCCGGCCAGGACGCCGTCCCGGTCGTGCACGTCACCGCGTTCAACGACCTCTTCTGGGACTGCGGGAGTGCGCCGACGCTGGTGGTCGACCACGGGGTCGTCGACCCCGGGCACCGCTACACCGGGGAGGTGGCCCGCGCGGCTGTCGTCGTGAACGACCCGGTGCGCCGCGGCCGGTTCGTGGGCACGGACCTGGTCCCCGGGCTGACGGCCGCCGGCGGCGTGGACGTGTTCGGGATGAACGTCGAGAAGCTCGGCGCCGAGCTCGGACTGGGCCCCGAGCGGCTGCGGACCTACGAGGACCTGCCCCAGGAGCGGATGCACGCGGAGCTGGCCCGGCGCCGGGTCTACGTGCACACCACCCGCTGGACCTCGCTGGGCCTCTCGCTGATCGAGGCGATGCACCTGGGCATGCCGGTGGTCGCCCTGGCCACCACCGAGGCGGTCACCGCGGTGCCGCCGTCCGCCGGGGTGCTGACGACCCGCCGCGAGGAGCTGCCCGCGGCGGTGGCGCGGTTCCTCGCGGACCCGGACCTGGCGCGCGGGTGCGGGTCGGCGGCCCGGACCCATGCGCTGCGTCACTACGGCCTGCCCCGGTTCCTGGCGGCGTGGGACCGGGTCCTGGACCGGGTCCTCCGCGGCGACTGAGCGACACTCAGCGACACTCAGCGACGCAGCAGGTCCGCGCCGACCAGCTCGGCGAGGCGGTCGGCGTCAGCGCCGACCTCGGCCCACACGGCGGCCCGCAGCGCGTCGGGGACCGGGCCGGTCCGCGGCTCGCGGGGGCCCGCGTGGAGCCGGGCGTCCCAGTACGCCGGGTCCGCCCCGACGTGCTCGAAGACCCGCCGCAGCGTGGCCCGCCGGTCCCGGAGGAGGTCCTCCTGCGCGACCACGAGCAGCTGGTCGCGCTCGAAGTGGGCCAGGAACCCGGCGATCCGGGCGTGGTAGCGGCTGCGGTCGAGGTACTGGCTGGCGGGGTCCAGCACCGCCGTGGCGAGCGCGCGCGGCTCGGTGCCGTCACGCTGGTGGTGGCGCCACTGGGACACCGCCCGGTCCACCGGGTCCCGGACCAGGTAGACCAGCCGCGCGTGCGGCGCGACCCGGGCCATCCGGGCCGGGACCTCCGGGTGGGCGGGGTCGGTGTAGCCCGGGGACGCCTCCCCGCGCAGCGGCGCGGCCGGGTCGAACCGGCCGACGTACCAGGCCGTCCCGCGGTGCCACTGCCCGTCCACCCACCAGGTGTCCGGGTCCGTGTCGGGCCGCTCGGCGGGCCCGAAGAAGAAGTTGACCTCCTTCTCCGGGGCCATCGCGATCTCGGGGTGCGCGTCGAGGTAGCCGTGCAGCGCGCTGGTCCCGCACTTCATCGCTCCGACCACGACCAGCTCGGGGGGTCGCCGCACCGCCCCTGGGTCAGCGGACGCCGGCCTGGAGCTCAGCCGGCGCCGCCCTGCGGCGAGGTGTTGTCGGTGCCGCCGAGCTGCGCCAGGAACTGGTGGCAACGGTGCGCACGCTCGGAGTCCTGGGCCATCACGTCGCGGAAGAACGCCGCGATCTCCTGCTGGCCGGCGTTCTCGGCGTCGCGGACGTACTGCCCGTAGTCGTGGCCCGCCTTCAGCGAGTGGTACTGCAGCGAGATGAGGTCGAAGGTGACGTCGTCGAAGCCGGTCTCTCCCGTGGCCATGGTGTGCTCCTTTCCTCGCAGGGGTGGTGCCGGGCGGCGGCGGTACCCCTGCGCAGCTGGTTGATACGGGTCGATGCGGGTTGATGCGGGCTACTCGCCCAGCCCCAGCGCGCCGACCATCAGCGGCAGGATCAGCACGATCAGCACCGCGCCGAGCACGTCGAACGCCGAGCCGGTGCGGATCATCTTCGTGATGGGCACGGCCCCGGAGCCGTAGACGACTGCGTTCTGGGGCGTGGAGACCGGGAGCATGAAGCCGAACGACGCCGCGAACGTCGCCGCGAGGGCCGGGACGAACGGGTTCACGCCGGCCGCCATCGCGATCGGGATGATGATCGGGACGACGACCGCGGCCGAGGCGGTGTTGCTCGTCGTCTCGGAGACCACGATCGCCAGCACCACGGCGAACGCGGTGATCCAGAAGACGCTGGTCAGGCCGAGCCGGTCCGAGGCGCCGTTGCCGATCGTCTCGGCGAGGCCGGAGGACTCCAGCAGCGACCCGAAGATGATGCCGGTGCCGAAGAGCACCACCGTGCCCCAGTCGATCCGGGCCGCGTCGCTCCACCGCAGCGTGAACTCGCGGTCCGCCCACTTGGTCGGCAGCAGGAACAGCAGCGAGGCGCCGAGGATCGCGACGATCCCCTCGTCGAGGCGGTCGCTCACGGTCGTGTAGGCGCTGGACTCGGTGCCGGCGACCAGCGCGACGACGCCGGGGGCGATCCACAGCGTGACCGTGACCGCGAACGCGACCAGGGTGTTGCGCTCCGCGAGCGTCATCCGCCCCAGCTTGGCGCGCTCCGCGTCGACGTACTCCTCCACGCCCTCCAGGCGCCGGATCTCGGGGCGGTTCAGCAACAGGATCACGACCGCGAGCGCGACGAACATCAGCGCGCAGATCGGCGCCGCCATCATCATCCAGTCCAGGAACGAGATCCGCTCGCCGGTGGCCTCCTCGATCAGGCCCCGGCCGATCAGGTTCGGCGGCGAGCCGACCGGGGTGAGCAGGCCGCCGACGCTGGCGCCGTAGGCGAGCATCAGCATCAGCGCGGCCCCGATCCGCAGCCGCAGCGGGTCGAAGTCCTCGGCCACGTTGCCGTTGGCCTGCATCAGCTTCGCGACCACCGACAGGATGCCGATCGCCGTCGGCAGCAGCATCGCGACGGTCGCGGTGTTCGAGACGAACGCCGAGAGCAGCGCGGTGATCGCGCCGAACGCGATGACCACGCGGAACGTCGAGCGCCCCACCCCGGGCAGGTCCAGGACGAACATCGCGAACCGCTTGGCCACCCCGTGCTTGAGCATCGCCTGGGCCAGGATGAACGCCCCGATGAACGTGAACACGGTCGAGGAGCCGAACGGGGCCAGCGCCTCGTCGGCCGGCGCCACGCCCAGCACCACGATCGCGGCCACCCCGATGAAGCCGCCGACGGGGATCGGCACCGGCTCGGTGATCCACAGCACGATCACGCCGAGCAGGACGGCCGCCAGCGTGTGCTGGGTGTCCTCCAGCGTGGTCGGCACCAGCAGGAAGGCCACCGTGACGACCGGCGCGAGCACCAGCCCGACGGTGCGGCGGGTCTTCTCGAAGCGCTCCTCCCTCGGTGAGAGGTGCTGCTCGCCGAGGCTGCGATAGGTGGCGTTGTCGAGGAACGCCCGGTCCACGTCGGTACGGCGCGGCCCCCCGGCCTGCGGGTCCTGGGTAGTGGTCATGCCGGCTCCCTGGCGGGTCCCCGCCGGGGGCGTCCCGGCGTCGGCGCCGCTGTGTCCTGGGTCACGTACCCGCGCCGGGACCCGCGAAACGAGTCGGAGCCGCCCGCCTCAGACGTGCCCGGCGAGCTGCCCCATCCGCGCCTCGAGGGCGGCCAGGTAGGCGTCGCGCTGCGCCGGGGTGATGGCGTCGGACTCCAGGTGGCTGCACGCAGGCAGCACGTCGATGGAGAGCTTCGCGGCACCCGCGAGCGCCCGGAGCTCGTCGAGGCGGTCCCCGAACGGCGTCCCGCTGCCCGGGGAGTAGGAGCGCACGACCTCCTCCACGGAGTCCGCGAACAGGTCCGCCTTGGTCACCACGACCACCAGCCAGGTGGGGCGGTTGCGGCGCACCGCCATCGCCGCGATCCGGTGCGCGGTGACCGTCCAGTCCTCCAGCTCCCGGGCGAGCTGCTCCTCGCGGTCCACCTGGAGGGCGCCGGTCGTGCCGGCCGGCCGGCGGCCCGTGGCCAGGCCGTTCGCCACCACGTGCAGCACCCCGTCGACCGGGTCGTCGTGGAAGACCTCGTCGAGGGCGCCCAGCCGGGTCGCGGCGTTCTCACCGGGCACCACCCGGAAGCGGAACCCGCGCAGCCGCCGCCCCCGGCGCACCCGGCGCTCCAGGACCGCGGACCCGGACTCGGGGACCCCGTCCTCGCTCTCCCGCCCGCACAGGTGGTCGACCAGCTCGGACTTGCCGACGCCCGTCATGCCGGTCACCGCGACCGTCGGATAGCGGTGCTGGACCAGGTCGGCGATCCGCTCCCGGCCCCGGGCGACGGTGGCCGAGACGCGGCGGCGGCCGCGTCGCTGGTCACGGGAGTCGGGCATGCGGGGCCTCCGGGCTCGGGGTGGGATCGACGGCCGGCGGACCGGCTCGACGCCGAACGTACCCGAGCCGTCCGGGATGATGGCCCGCGTGGAGGACGTCCGCGCGTGAGCGACCCGATCGCCAGCCGCTTCGAGGTCGTGGCGCGCCGTCGCCCCGTCGAGGTGGGCCGCGACCTGCCCGGCCCCGTGCTCGCCCCGTACGTCGCCGTGGAGCAGCCGGTCGCCGGCGACCGGGTCGAGCTCGCCCTGGCCAGCGGCGGCACCGAGCTGCGCGGCTGGTGGGACTCCGGCTCGACCGGGCTGGTCGTCGCCGCGGGCGGGCGCACGACGCGGCACCGCAGCCGTCGGCACGGACGGACCACCGGCCGCGTCACCGCGGCCGCCCTGGCCCTGACCGGCACCCACCTCACGCTGCTGACCCGCGAGGAGGAGGGCGGCTCGCAGCGCTGGCTCGCCCGCGGCCGGGTCGACCTGCGCGACCGGGTCGACACCCACGACGAGGCCTGGCTCGCGGGCCTGGCGGCCACCGCCGGGGGCCCGCTGCGCGGGTTCGGCCAGCTCGGCCTGCGCGACCTGCGGGTGGTCAGCAACGCCGACGGCACGGCGTACCGCCCCGACGGCCCCGACGGCCCGGTGCTGCTCACCGCCACCAGCGCCGGCCCCGGGTTCTTCGACACCGCGCACACCTCGGTCTGGTCGCTGGACCCGGGCACGCTCGCGCTGGCGCACCGCGCCGACCTGTTCTTCCGGCGCCCCGACCGTCCTGGTGTGTACGGCGACCACGCCACCCACCTGCTGCGCGACGGCGACCGGTGGCTGGTCGCGACCAGCACCTGGGGCGACTTCGACCGCCGCCGGCCGGTCCGGGTCACGCTGGCGGAGTCGAGCGCCGACCTGACCACCGGCCGGCACGTCCTGGACACCCGCGAGCTGCCGCTGCCGACCGACGGGCTGCGCTCGGTCGCGGTGTGGGACCCGCACCTGGCCCGGACCGACGACGGCTGGCTGGTCGGCTACGTCAGCGCCCGGCGCTACTTCCGCTTCCATCCCGCCCTCGCCGCCGGCCCCACCCTCGCGGACCTCTCGCTGCGCGCCGCCGACGCCGCACCCCGCGAGTGTGAGGGCACCACGCTGCTGCGGGTCGCGGACGGCTGGCGGGTGCTGGCCAGCGACAAGCGCCGGCGGGCCTACCCCGTGCACGACCTGGACCTCCGGCCGCTGGGGACGCTGGACGCGCCGTACCTCACCAACATCCCGTGGCCCACGCTCGTCGAGGTCGAGGTCGACGGCGCCTGGCTGATGGTGGGCTTCGACGCCACCCCCGCCGCCGGCCCGCTGCCCGGCTACGGCACCCACGGCGACGTCGTGGTGCTGCGGGCCGAGGGCCCCGGGGGCCCGCCGCTGGCCTAGGGTGGATGTGACCCGCACCACCCCGCGGATCGCGACGACGCCACACCACCCCCGTGGCCTCTCCAGAACGGACGGCACCGATGACCGACCCCCACGACGTCTTCGAGCTCGCCGCCCAGCACGAGCAGGTCGTCTTCGCCAACGACCCCGCCACAGGGCTCCGCGCGATCATCGCGGTGCACTCCACCGCCCTCGGACCAGCCCTCGGCGGCACCCGGTTCTACAGCTACCCCAGCACCGGCGCCGCGCTGCGCGACGTCCTCGACCTCGCCCGCGGCATGTCCTACAAGGCCGCGCTGGCCGGGCTCGACCTCGGCGGCGGCAAGGCCGTCATCCTGGGGAACCCCGAGACCGACCGGTCCGAGGCCCTGCTGCGCGCGTACGGCCGGTTCGTGGAGACGCTCGGCGGCCGCTACCGCACCGCGTGCGACGTCGGCACCTGCTCGGCCGACATGGACCTGATCGCGCGGGAGACCCGGTTCGTCAGCGGCCGCACCGTCGCGCACGGGGGCGCCGGGGACAGCTCGGTGCTCACGGCGTACGGCGTGTTCCGCGGGATGCAGGCCGCCGCGGAATTCGCCTGGGGCGAGGAGTCCCTGGCCGGGCGCCGGGTCGGCGTGGCGGGCGTGGGCAAGGTCGGCCGGCACCTGGTGCGGCACCTGGTCGAGCAGGACGCCTCGGTCGTGGTGACCGACGTGTCCGACGCGGCCCTGGCCCGGGTCCGTGCGGAGCACCCGGAGGTGGACGTGGTCGCCTCGACGGCGGAGCTGGTCGCCGCGCCCCTGGACGTCTACGCGCCCTGCGCGCTCGGCGGCGCGGTCGATGACGACGTGCTCGAGGTCCTGAGCGCCCGCGTGGTCTGCGGTGCTGCCAACAACCAGCTCGCCCACCCGGGGATCGAGAAGTCGCTGGCGGACCGCGGGATCGTCTACGCGCCCGACTACTGCGTCAACGCCGGCGGCCTGATCCAGGTCGCCGACGAGCTCGATCCGGCCGGCTTCTCCTTCGAGCGCGCCCAGCAGCGCGCTGAGGGAATCGCCGCCACGACCCGCGAGGTGCTCGAGGTGGCGGCCCGCGACGCGATCCCGTCGGCGACCGCCGCGGACCGGCTCGCCGAGACGCGGATGCGCGACGTCGGCCGACTGCGTGGGATCTGGGTGCCCTGAGGAGGCCCGCCGGTCAGGCCGGGCGGCACCCCGGGTCAGTCACGACGAGGCTCGGCGTAGTCCGACCACTCGTCGGGGTCCTCGCGGGGCTGGTCGTTGTCGGAATCGCCGTGCAGCTCCTGGGCCAGTTTCCCGAAGTCCGTCTCGTGAGTGCGGTACTTCAGGTCGCGGGCGACCTTCGTCTGCTTGGCCTTTGCTCGGCCGCGCCCCATAGGGTCAGCCCCCTCGCACGCTCGGCCGGGGCACACTGGCACCCGGGCTGTCCTCAGAAAAAATATCTCGTGGGCGCAACGCTACCTGTTGCCGGGGTGTTCCCGCACATCGCCTCGCCCCGGGTGTCGCCCGACACCCGGAGAAGCGCGTCCGGTCAGTCCCAGCCGGGGTGCTGGCCGCTGAGCAGGGCCCGGCCGCCGTCGGTCTCGGACATCGCGACCTCACCGGCGACCCAGGCGCGCACGCCGTGCTCCTCGAGCAACGCGATCGCCCGGTCGACGTCGTCGGGCGGGGTGAGCGCCACCATCCCGACGCCGCAGTTCAGGGTCATCTCCAGGTCGGCCTGGGAGATCGCGCCGACCTGGCGGACCAGGTCGAAGATCGGCTGCGGAGACCAGGTCCGGCGGTCGATCCGGGCGACCACCTCGGCCGGCAGGACCCGCTCCAGGTTGGCGGCCAGGCCGCCGCCGGTGACGTGCGACATCGCGTGGGTGTCGGTCTCCCGGGCCAGCGCCAGGCAGGCCTTGGCGTAGATCCGGGTCGGGGTCAGCAGCTCCTCGCCGAGCGCCTTGCCGAGCTCGGGGACGTTGCGGTCCAGCGCCCAGCCGGCCTGCTCCAGCAGCACGTGGCGCACCAGCGAGTAGCCGTTGGAGTGCAGGCCGCTGGCGGCCATCGCGATCACGACGTCGCCGGGCCGGACCCGCGCGGGGCCGAGCAGGTCGTCGGCCTCGACGACACCGGTGGTGGCCCCGGCCACGTCGTACTCGTCGGGGCCCAGCAGCCCGGGGTGCTCGGCGGTCTCGCCGCCCACCAGGGCGCAGCCGGCCTCGATGCAGGCCTCGGCGATGCCCTTGACGATGGCCGCGATCCGCTCCGGGACGACCCGGCCGGTCGCGATGTAGTCGGTCATGAACAGCGGCTCGGCGCCGCACACGACCAGGTCGTCGACGACCATCCCGACCAGGTCGAACCCGATCGTGTCGTGGACGTCCATGGCCTGGGCGATCGCGACCTTGGTGCCGACGCCGTCGGTGGAGGTCGCGAGCAGCGGTCGCTTGTACGTCGTCAGCGCCGAGGCGTCGAAGAGGCCGGCGAAGCCGCCCAGCCCGCCGATCATCTCCGGACGGCGGGCCTTCTCGACCCACCCCTTCATCAGGTCGATGGCGCGGTCGGCAGCGTGGATGTCCACGCCGGCGGCGGCGTAGGCGTTCTCGCCCGGCACCGCGGCGGATGGTTCGGTCACGGGCACGGTCCTCACGGGTTGTTCAGCACGGGCAGTGCCTTGCCCACGGTGGGCGACTGGAGGCTGGTCTCCAGCAGATGCTTGCCGAGCAGGCTCTCGTCGGGCAGCGCCACCGGGTACTCGCCGGTGAAGCAGGCCTGGCACAGCCGCTGTGCGGGCTGGTCGGTGGCCTCGATCATCCCCTCCAGGGAGATGTAGCCGAGGCTGTCGGCGCCGACGCTCGCGGCGATCTCCTCGGGGGTGAGCCCGTTGGCGATCAGCTCGGCCCGGGTGGCGAAGTCGATGCCGTAGAAGCACGGCCACTTCACCGGCGGGCTGGAGATCCGCACGTGCACCTCGAGGGCGCCGGCCTCCCGCAGCATCCGCACCTGGGCGCGCTGGGTGTTGCCGCGCACGATCGAGTCGTCGACCACGACGATCCGCTTGCCGCGGATCATGTGGTCCAGCGCGTTCAACTTCAGCCGGATGCCGAGCTGGCGCAGGGTCTGGCTGGGCTGGATGAACGTGCGCCCGACGTAGGCGTTCTTCACGAACCCCTGGCCGAACGGGATGCCGCTCTCCTCGGCGTACCCGGCCGCGGCGGGGGTCCCGGACTCCGGCACCGGGATGACCAGGTCGGCCTCGACGGGGTACTCCCGCGCCAGCTGACGGCCCATCTCGACCCGGGACTCGTGGACGCTGCGACCGCTGATGGTGGCGTCGGGGCGGGCCAGGTAGACGTACTCGAAGACGCAGCCCTTGCGGTCCGGCTCGGCGAACCGGTGCGAGCGCAGGCCGTTCTCGTCGATGACGATCATCTCGCCGGGCTCGACCTCGCGGACCACGCTGGCGCCGATGGTGGCCAGGGCGGCGTCCTCGGAGGCGACCACCCAGCCGCGCTCGAGGCGGCCCAGGACCAGCGGCCGGATCCCCTGCGGGTCGCGGGCGGCGTACAGGGTGTTCTCGTTCATCCACACGAAGCAGAACGCGCCGCGCAGCTGCGGCAGCACCTCGAGCGCCCGCTCCTCCAGCGTGGTGTCGGGGTGGTGGGCCAGCAGCGCGGTGACCAGGCCGGTGTCGTTGGTCGAGGCCTCCTGGGGGCGCTGCAGGTCCAGCTCCTCCTCCGGGAGCGGCAGCGCCGCGACCATCTCGCGCAGCTCGTGGGTGTTGATCAGGTTGCCGTTGTGACCCAGCGCGATGGAGCCGTCCGCGGTGGGGCGGAACGTCGGCTGGGCGTTCTGCCAGGTGCTCGCGCCGGTCGTGGAGTAGCGCGAGTGCCCGATCGCGAGGTGACCCTTGAGCGAGGCCAGCGTGGTCTCGTCGAAGACCTGCGAGACCAGGCCCATGTCCTTGTAGACCAGGATCTGGCGGCCGTTGCTGACAGCGATGCCGGCCGACTCCTGACCGCGGTGCTGCAGGGCGTAGAGGCCGAAGTAGGTCAGCTTCGCGATGTCCTCGCCGGGCGCCCAGACGCCGAAGACCCCGCAGGCGTCCTGAGGTCCCTGGTCCTGGGGGTCCAAAGCCGTGGTGAGTCTGCCGTCGCCACCGCGGCGGCCCGAGGCGCGCGCGCTGCCACTGCTGCTGAGGAAGGGCACGGCCGTCAGTCTACGGTCCCGGCGCGCTGGTGCCGATCCGCCGACCTCTGCTGGACCGGTCCGAGCCGTCCCGCGAGAACCGGGGAGTGACCTTCTGCGTTCCGCTCCGTTGAAGGGGCAACCAAAGTTAAGGTCCCTTGTCCCGCTCTCTTTCCTCCGTCTCCCCCCAGGATCATGACCGACACCACGCAGCCGGGGCACGCACCCGCAGGCACGTCGCGCTGGATCGACCTGTCCCGGGACTCCCTGCAGCTGATCGCCGAGGGAGTCACCGAGACCGCCGGCTTCGGTGTCGCCGCGATCAGCGTCGCCCGGGACGACGGCTACCTGCACGTCACCGCCGTCGCCGGCAACGAGGACGCCCGACGCACGCTCAAGGGCCACCGGACCGCCATCGACGAGCTGATGGACGAGGTCGCCAAGGGCGACGACTGGGGCCTGCTGACGTTCGTGCCCCACGAGCGCATGCAGCTCGAGGACGGCCAGTGGGGCTGGGTCCCCGACATCGTGCCCCTCGACGAGCCGGACGCCTGGCACCCGCTCGACCTGCTCGTCGCGCTGCTCTACGACACCGAGGGCGTGCTCCGCGGAACCCTGACCATCGACCTGCCCGAGGACGGCAGGCGGCCCAGCCCCGCGCAGCGCCGGCTGCTGAACCGGTACGCCGCGCAGACCGGGCGGGCGGTGCTCACGATCCTGGAGCGCGAGGAGCTCGCCGACCAGGTACGTCTCGCCGAGGCGGCCCGGCTGGTGGTCCGGCGGGCGTCGGTGCAGCGCTCGCTGCCTCGCATCCTGGAGGTCGCCCAGCCCGCCCTGGTCGAGGGGTTCCGCGCGGCCGGGATGTGGATCCAGACGGTCGACGAGGACGGCCTGGGGCACGGCAAGGTGCACGCCAACAACGGCTCGGAGATCGAGCTCCCCGCCGAGATCGTGAGGATCGCGGAGCGGGCCGCGCGGGCGGCCTGGCACGCCCAGGCGCCCCAGATCGTCACCCGCGGGCGCTCCTTCGCCCACGGCGTCACCGAGGCCGAGGGCGAGCAGATCTTCGCGTTCCTCGACAGCATCGAGATCGGCTCCCTGCTCTTCGTGCCGATCGGCGTCGGCGACGAGTGCCTCGGCAACCTGGTCCTCACCCGGGCGCCGAAGGCGACCGTGTGGAGCGAGACCGAGGCGTCGGCGGCGCTCGACATCGGGCGCGACCTCGGCAGCGCGATCCTCAACGCCCGGGCGTTCGAGCGCGAGCACCGGCTGGTGGAGCAGCTGCAGGAGCTCGACACCTACAAGAGCCAGCTGATCGCGACGGTGTCCCACGAGCTGAAGAACCCGCTCACCTCGATCCTGGGGCACCTGGAGATCCTGGAGTCGGTCGAGCTGGAGCGCCCGGTGCGCACCTCGCTGTCCGCGATGGAGCGAGGTGCCCGGCGCCTGGGCCGCGTGGTGGACGACCTGCTGCTGCTGTCGAAGGTGGGCGATCCGGGCAACCCGCTCCTGGCGCGCGCCGTCGACATGCGCTCGATCGTCGACGACGTCGTGGACATGGTCGCCGTCTCGGCGGCCCGCGGCGGCCTGAAGGTCGAGGTGGCGCCGCCCGAGCAGCCCCTGCACGCGCTGGGCGACGCCGTGGAGCTGGACCGCGTGGTGTCCAACCTGGTCAGCAACGCGGTGAAGTACACCCCCGAGGGCGGGTCGATCCGCATCACGCTGGCCCGGCAGGGCGACGAGGTGGTGCTGACCTGCGCCGACGACGGCCTGGGCATCTCCGCCGACGACCAGCAGCGGCTGTTCCGCGAGTTCTTCCGCTCCACCAACCCCGAGGCCGTCGCCCGCCCGGGCACCGGGCTGGGCCTGGCCATCGTGCGGCGCATCGTGGAGCGCCACGGCGGCCGGATCGAGGTCGAGTCCGAGCTCGGCCGCGGCAGCTGCTTCCGGGTCTTCCTGCCCGCGGCCTGAGCCCGGCCCTCGGCCGCGCCTCGATCGGCCCCTGCGTCAGGCGCCGAGGTTGCGCAGCAGCAGCGCCTCGGCGAGGACGACCCGCTCGAACTCCGCGAGGTGCAGGCCCTCGTTGGCCCCGTGGGCGCGGGTGTCGGGGTCCTCGACGCCGGTGACCAGCACGCTGGCCTGCGGGAACGCCTCGAGGAACTCGGCGATGAACGGGATCGAGCCGCCCACGCCCATGTCGACGGGAGCGGTGCCGTCCCAGGCCTCGGCGAACGCCGCGCGCGCCGCGTCGTACGCCGGGCCGGTGGCGTCGATCGCGGTCGCCTCGCCGGTGTCCACCACCGTGAACTGCAGCTGCGCGCCCCACGGGACGTGCTGCTCGCAGTGGCGGCGCAGGCACTCGACGGCGTTCTGGGTCGTGTCGCCGGGGGCGATGCGCATCGAGATCCGGGCCCGGGCCGCGGGGATCAGGGTGTTGCTGGCGCCGGCCACCTTGGGCGCGTCCAGGCCGGTGATGCTGAGCGCCGGCTTGGTCCACAGCCGCTCGACGACGGGTCCGCTCCCGATCCACTCCACGCCCGGGTTGACGCCCGACTCCGCGCGCAGCCGCGCCTCGGGGTACTCCACGTCGGCGGCGGGGCCGGCGTGCAGGCCGGCGACCGCGACGTTGCCCTCGTCGTCGTGCAGGCTGGCGATCAGCCGGCTCAGCGTCATCAGCGCGTCGGGGACCAGGCCGCCCCACATGCCGGAGTGCACGGCGTGGGTGAGGGTGCGGACCTCCACGTCGGCGCGGACCAGGCCGCGCAGGCTGGTGGTCAGGGCCGGTTCGCCGATGTCCCAGTTGCCGGAGTCGGCGATCACGATGACGTCGGCGGAGAGCCGGTCGCGGTGGGCCCGGAGCAGGTCCGGCAGGCTCTCGGAGCCCATCTCCTCCTCGCCCTCGATGAACATCGTGACGCTCACCGGCAGGTCGTCGCCGAAGACCCGCAGCGCGCCGAGGTGGGCGGCGATGCCGGCCTTGTCGTCGGCCGCACCGCGGCCGTAGAGGCGCTCGCCGCGCTCGGTGGGCTCGAACGGCGGACTGTCCCAGTCGGCGTGGTCGTTCTCGGGCTGCACGTCGTGGTGGGCGTAGAGGAGCACGGTCGGGGCGCCCTCGGGGCCGGCCTTGTGGGCGATCACGGCCGGCGCGCCGCCGTCCTCGCGGGCGCTGACGATCTCGACGGAGTCGAAGCGCTCGGCGCGG
Source organism: Nocardioides pantholopis (assembly GCF_003710085.1). Taxonomy (NCBI): domain Bacteria; kingdom Bacillati; phylum Actinomycetota; class Actinomycetes; order Propionibacteriales; family Nocardioidaceae; genus Nocardioides; species Nocardioides pantholopis. The sequence goes on from NZ_CP033324.1 coordinate 3,707,457, forward strand.
AACAGCTCGGCGACCGCCTCGGCGCTGCGCTGCACCTCGCCGGCCCGGGCGGGGTCGGCGCTGACCGACTCGATGCGGACCAGGTCCTCGAGGTCCCGGCGCAGGGCCGGGAGGAGCTGCTGGACCTGGGCGCGGATGTCGTTGCTCATGCCCCCAACCTAGGAGGTCGGCCCCGGGTCGTGCAGCGGCAGGTACGGCGTGAGGTCGGCGCGCTCGCCGCTGGCCCGCAGCCGGCCGGCCTGCTCGGCCTCGGTCCAGGTGAGCTCGCCGGTCGCCAGCGCGATCCAGGTCGCGGCGTCGGTCTCGACGACCGCCGGCGGGGTGCCCCGGGTGTGCCGCACCCCCGGGATCACCTGCACCGCGGCGTACGGCGGCACCCGGACCTCCACCGACTTCCCCGGCGCCAGGTCCTCGAGCACTGCCATGAAGTGCTTGACCAGCAGCCGCAGGTCGGCCCGGTCCGGGTCCCCGGAGCGGACCCGGTCCAGGGCGGCGGCGACGGCGGCGGGATCGGCCGGGCGGAGTCGGGCGGGCACGGCCCGGAGCCTAGTCGGCCGGTCCGCCGACCTATCCGCCCGCCGGGACCCGGGCGCACTCCTCGGCGCCGCAGGCGTCGAGCAGGAACCGGGTGACGTCGAGGGTGCCGCCGGCCCGGGGCTGGATCCAGGCCAGGTCGAGCGTGCGCTCGTCGACCACCCGGGCACCGAGGAAGCGCCAGGCCCGCTCCTCGGGGAGCAGGTGGCGGGCGACCTCCGTGGCGGTCCAGCGCAGTCGCCAGCCCGCGGCTCGGCGGGGTCGGCCGCGCAGGTCACGCAGGGCGTCCCGCTCGGCGGCCGCCTGCGGAGTCCACCAGTGCGGTGCGCAGCGCTCCCGCAGCCAGCCCGGCAGGGCGGCCTCGATGTCGTCCACCGCGGCGCCCGACGCTGCCACCGGCAGCGCCGCCCCCAGGACCTCGCGGAGCCGGTCGAGCACCCCACCGGCCGGCGCTGCGGTGAGCGCGCGCCGGCGCCCGAGGTGGAAGACGCTGCCGCCCGGCGCCGGCCACTCCGGGGCTCCCAGCCGCGCCAGCTCGGCGTCGCAGGAGGGGTCCAGGCCGCCCCAGTCGAGCGGGCCCTGGTCGGCGAGCCAGCCGACCCGCCGCCGCTCGGCGTACGCCGGGCGCGGGGCGTCGTCGTCGGGCGCGCCGCCGTCGACCCATACCCGCGAGACCCGGTCCTCGAGCCGCCAGCCGCCGGGCTCGGCGTACCAGGCGAGCAGTGGGCCGACGTCCCACGCGGCCTCCACCTCGCCGCGGCCCAGGCCCCCGGTCAGCCGGGCGTGGGCCGGGTCGCCCCGCAGCTCCCGGTCCTCGACGGTCAGCCGCACCTCGCGCCCCGCGGCCCGCTCCGCGGCGACGACCGGCGCCACCAGGCGCAGTGCGGCCAGGTCGTCGCTCACGGCGCCGTCACCGGCGGAAGACCGGCGGCTGCGCCTCGAGCTCCGCGACCACTGCCGGGTCGAGGTCCCCGAGGGAGACGATCCGCACCAGCGGAACCGCCAGCTCCTCGAGGCTCGCGGTGGCGCTCAGGGCACCGTCGAGGGCGTCCACGATCGACTCGTGGGCCTCCTCACCGCCGTCGGTGCGGTAGACGAGGAGCCCGATCCACGGGCTGTCGTCGATGTTGTAGATCAGTGCCCAGACCCGGTCGACGAACGCGTAGCGCCCGGCCGCGGCGGCCAGCGCCTCGCGCAGTGCGTCCGGAAGCAGTGGCCACTGCTTGAACGCCGAGTGCGTCCCCGCCGGGAACGGCTCGGTCAGCGGCTTCAGCGACGCGGCGTACTCGGGCGCGAGCACCAGGCCGGCCGGGGTGTCCGGGTCGACGGCCACGCCGACCCCCTCCGGCAGCTCGGCCAGTCGCGACCGCACGTCGGTCTGGAGGAGCCGGAAGCCGTCGGGCAGCGCGGCGCGCGCAGTGTCCGCCTCGGTCCACATCGCCAGCAGCGGCCGGCCGTCCTCCCCCAGGAGGGAGTAGAACTGCTGGCGCGCGGGGTCGAAGCCGATCAGGGCGTGCCCGAGCAGGAAGGCCCACTTGCTGGCGAAGGTCGGCGTCGGCTCGCTCATCGGGGACCACCGTAGTACCCGCTGCCCTGGAAGACCCGGGCGATGGACCCGAGGCTCTGCTGGAGCTGGACGTCGATGTTGAGCTGACCGAGGTCGGGCGCCCGGAACCGGTCCGGGTTGTGACGGACCTCGTCCTGGTAGGTGATGTCGGGTCGCGGGTTGTCAGCGTCGGTGAGGTTGATCTTCCCGAGGTTTCCCGCGGCGTCGAGCTTGGCCAGCTCGCTGTTGATCTCACCTGCCGGCACGCCGGTGAGGTCGATCGGGTTGCCGCTGGCGTCGATGATCGAGAGGTCGCCGCTGCTCAGTCCCTCCTTGATGTCGAGGAAGTACTGCTGGGTGCCGCCCGCGCCGTACTGCGGGTTCGCGAGGGTCTCCCCGGTCGCGGCCGGCACCGGGTTGTTGACCTGGATCTCGACGACCGAGCCGCGGTAGTCGTGGACGTTCGGGCCGACCTGGAGGCCCTCCCACACGTCGGGAGCCGAGTTGCCGTGGGCCGCGGCGTTGCCGCCTGGGGCGGCGTAGTTGCTGATGCCGGGGAAGCCGACCTCGATCGTGGTACCGGTTTCGAGCGTGACGTTGCGGTAGTCGTCGATGCCGGGGAAGGCCCCCGAGCCCTGCCACTCGCGGGCTCGGGCCGCCACCCCCGAGATCTGGTTGTCGATCGAGACGAAGCCGTGGGCGATGTCCATGACCGTGGTCCGCAGCTGCGGAAGGGCAAGCGCGCCCTCGCTGCCGAGGATGCGCACGGCGCCCTGGACCCCGGGCACGAAGCCCCGGCGCAGGATCGCCGCCGTCTGCGCCAGCCCGACGACGGCGGTCTTGACAGCACCGGCCAGGTGGGCGCCGGCGGCCAGCAGGCCGCCGCTCTTGAACGCCGTGGAGAGCGCCGCGAGCGTGGTCAGGCCCTTGAACCCGGGGATGCAGTCCAGCGCGGCGAACGCGACGTCCCACAGGCTGCCCTCGCCGTTGGCGTACTTCATCAGCGTGTCGGCGAGCACGATCAGCGCGGCCGCCAGCACCACCCAGGCGAGCGGTCCGCCGATGAAGAGCACGATCACGCCCAGCACTGCCACGACGACCTTCGCGATCGTGACCAGCACCGACCAGGCGTCGGCGAGCCCGTCCTTGAAGCGCTCCCAGCGCGAGCGGGGCGCCAGGCCCGCGTCCGCGGCGGAACGCACCCGGCTGGCGGCCTCGCGGCCGTCGCTGCGGCGCGCCTCGCCGGCGTCCGCGGCCAGGGCCTTCGCCGCGTCCAGGCGCGCCTGGGCGTTGTCGACCAGGCCCTGCGCGGCCGAGCGCGCCGCGTCGGCGGCCCGCATCCGGTCCTGGGCGGCCTGGACCTGCTCGGGGGTGGGCGTGAGGCCGGTGAGACCGGGGTCGTTGCGGGCGCCGTCGACCTGGCCCTCGGCGCTGGACAGCTTCGACTGGGCCGAGGCCAGGTCGGACTTCGCCTCACGGCCGCGCTGGAGCTGGGTGTCGGCGCCGGACTGGTGGTGCTCGAGCCGGCCGGCCCACCAGTACATCGCCTCCGAGGCGAGCCGGTAGGAGTCCTTGACCTTGCGCAGCTGGTCGGGCAGGTCGCTGGACCGGGTCCGGAAGTTGTCGCCGGCCTGGCCGATCCAGGTCACGGCCGCGTCGTCGCCGAGCAGCCCGCGCAGCGTCGTCTCGGCGTACTCCGCGTCGTCGGCGACGTCGGACCAGCGGCGGGCGACCTGGCGGATCTCCCAGGGCTCGCCGGGCGTCGGGTCCCCGAAGCCGAAGACGTCGTACCAGTCAGTCGGCCTGGACATCGACTAGCTCCTCCTGCGGAGTCGTGGGGCTGGGTTCGTCGAGGGGGACGACGCGGAACGTCGAGGTGACCGCGTCGAACAGGTCGAGCAGGGCGTCGGCCAAGGCCAGCACCGGCGAGCTCGCCGAGATCAGGAACGTGCGGCGGTGCTCGGGCACCGGCACGGCGGTGACCATGAAGACGTGGCGGATCAGGCCGCCGTCGGGCGCCGGGGCGTCGTCGATGCCGCTGCTGCGTGGGCAGGCCCCGATCCTCGGGATGTCGACCATGCTGGTGTGGGCGTACGGCGCCAACAGGTCGCCGGTGCGGGGCACCTGGCGGAAGCGCTCCTCCGGCGCGAGGACCACCTCGCCGGCCGGGTCCTCGACCAGGGTGACCGTCAGCGACCCCGTCACCGGGCCCTCCTCGGTCGGCAGGCTGAACCCGGCGGCGTACGTCGCGCCGGAGTCCCAGGCGCGGGCCGCGTGCTCGAGCAGCAGCTTCTCGATCCCCCGCCGCTGGGCCCACAGCTGCTCGTTGCCGCGGACCCGCTCCTCCACGAGCCGGGGGATGGCCTGGTCGCGGACTCCCGGGCGCAGCTCGAGCTCGTACCAGCTCTGCGGCACCGAGATCACGTAGCCCAGCCGGCCCTCGAGGCCGGCGACGGCGGGCCCGCTCATCGGGCCTGCACCGCGGTGGTCGAGGTCTCCTCCTCCTGGAGGGCCTCCCGCAGGTCGGTGTCGGTCTGGCGGTAGGCCTGGGCGGACTCCTCGACGGCGCCGACGATCGCCTCGATGTTCTCCTTGACCCGCCCGCGGCCGTCGTCCCAGTGGTTCTCGAAGTCGTCGAGCGCGCCGGCGACGTCCTCGGAGCCCATCGCGGAAGCACTGCCGTTCACGACGGACCTGGTCTGGTCCAGTCCGTCTCGAACTCCGGCCAGAGAGGTCACGAGACCCTCCAGCCCATCGATGTCCACCTCGAGATCGCCCATGCGTAGCCCTCCTTGGTGCGCGCGGCAGGGTGAACCTCCCCACCTGCGGCGGTTCCCAACCCCGATCGGCCCGACGAGCCCGGCCGGCCCCTCAGCCGGGGACCTCGCCGGCGGCGCGGGCGAACAGCTCGGCGGTGCGGGCGCACGCCTCGGCCAGCTCGGCCGGCTCCTCCACTGTGAAGTCGGCACCGACCTGGGCCAGCACCATGACCGGCCAGCGCAGGTCGTCGACGTTCATCTCCAGCCGGCACCCCTCGCCGTCCGCGACGACCTCGCCCCAGTGCCCTACCGCGGCGGCGAGCACCGCTGCCGGCGCCGCCACCCGCACCCGGACGGCGTAGCGCTGCGGCATCCGGCGGATCCCGGACTGGACGAAGGCCAGCGCGTCGCCGCCGGGGACCTCCCGGGGCCGGAACCGCTGACCGGTCGCCCGCGGCGCGGAGACCCGGTCCACCCGGAACGAGCGCCAGTCCTGCCGGTCCCGGTCGTGCGCGACGAGGTACCAGCGGCGCCCCAGCGCCACCAGCCGGTGCGGCTCGACCCGGCGCTCGACCGGCTCGGCCGCCGGCGCGGTGTAGGTGAAGTGCAGCGCCTCGTCGTCGCGGCAGGCCTGGGCCAGCGTGGTCAGCACCCCGGGCTCGACCACCGGGCCGCCCGCCCACGGCCCGGGGGCGTCGGTCTGCGAGCGCAGCGCCTGGACCCGGCCGCGCAGCCGCGGCGGCATCAGCGCGATCACCTTCGTCAGGGCCTGGACCGCCGACTCCTCCACCCCGGCCACCGGCCCGTGGGTCGCCTGACGCAGGCCGACGGCGATCGCGACCGCCTCCTCGTCCTCGAGCAGCAGCGGGGGCAGCGAGCCTCCGGCGCGGAGCTGGTAGCCCCCGGCGACGCCGCGCACCGAGTCCACGGCGTACCCGAGACCGCGCAGCCGGTCGATGTCGCGGCGCAGCGTGCGCTCGCTGACCTCGAGGCGCCCGGCGAGCTCCCCGCCGGCCCAGAACCGGTGGGTCTGGAGCAGGGAGAGGAGCCGGAGCATCCGGGCGCTGGTGGACACGTGCCGAACCTAGTTCCTCCAGCGGACAGAAACTGGCCGGAAGCACCGGGACGCTGGATCCATGAGCCAGACACCAGTGATCAGGACCCGCGGCCTGACCCGCCACTTCACCCGCGGCAAGAACACGATCGAGGCCGTGCGCGGCCTCGACCTGGAGGTCCAGCCGGGCGAGCTCGTCGCGTTCCTCGGGCCGAACGGCGCCGGCAAGTCCACGACCCTGCGGATGCTCACCACGCTGCTCGCGCCCACCTCCGGCACCGCCGAGGTCGCCGGGTACGACGTGGTCCGCCAGCACCGCGAGGTGCGCCGCTCGATCGGGTACGTCGGCCAGGGCAACGGCGCCGGGCACCTCCAGCGCGGCCGCGACGAGATGGTCAGCCAGGGCCGGGCCTTCGGGCTCTCGCGCCGCGACGCCCACGAGCGTGCCGAGCAGCTGCTCGACGCCTTCGACCTCGCCGAGCACGCCGGGCGGCCGGTCTCGACCCTCTCCGGCGGCCAGCGCCGCCGCCTGGACGTCGCGATCGGCCTCGTGCACTCACCGGGGCTGATGTTCCTCGACGAGCCGTCGACCGGGCTGGACCCGCAGAACCGGGCGAACCTGCAGGAGCAGGTGCTGCGGCTGCGGCGCGAGCACGGCACCACGATCGTGCTCACCACGCACTACCTCGAGGAGGCCGACTCGATCGCCGACCGGGTGGTCGTGATCGACCACGGGCTGGTGATCGCCGACGACACCGCGACCCGGCTCAAATCGGCCCTCGGCGACCTGGTCTCGCTCCGCCTCGAGTCGGCGACCGCGGCCGCGGCCGCCGCCGAGCGGGCCGCACGCGTCCCGGGGGCGAGCGTCGAGACCGACGGCGACCAGGTGCGACTGCGCGTCGCCCACGGCCGCGAGCTGGCCGCCTCGCTGGTCACCGACCTGGCCGCGGCCGGCACACCGGTCGCCTCGCTGGAGGTGGTCGGCCCGACCCTCGACGACGTCTTCCTCGACCTCACCGGGCGCAGCCTGCGCGAGTCCCGGACCTCCCCCGACACCACCACCCAGCCCGGCGAAGGAGCAGCAGCATGAGCACCGTCCACGACACCCCCGGCACCCCCGGCACCCCCGCCACCCTGGACATCCCGGTCCCGGCGCAGCCGCGGCCCACCCGAGCCCCGGGCTTCTGGACCGACACCTGGCTGGTGATGGTCCGCGAGCTCCGACCGGTGCTGCGCGAGCCGGCCTCGGTGCTGTTCGCGATGGTCCAGCCGCTGGTCTTCCTGGCCCTGTTCGCGCCGCTGCTGCCCGAGGTCGAGACCGGCTCGGCGCTGCAGTGGTTCGTCCCCGGCATCGTCGCGATGACAGCGCTGATGAGCGCGTCGTTCACGGGGTCGAACCTGATGGCGGAGATCCAGAGCGGCGCCCACGAGCGGCTGCTGGTCTCGCCGCTGTCGCGCTCCTCGCTGATCGTCGGCCGGTCGCTGAAAGAGGTCGTCCCGGTGCTGATGCAGACCGCGATCATCCTGGCCGTGGTCACCCCGTTCTCCTTCGACCTGCACCTGGGCGGGATGCTGATCGGGGTCGCCGTGCTCACCGCCTTCAGCGTCGGGATCGGCGCGCTGTCCTTCGCGCTGGCGCTGGCGAGCAGGGAGCAGGACTGGATGTTCTGGACCGTGCAGCAGACCGCGATCTTCCCGCTGCTGCTGCTCGCCGGGGTGCTGCTCCCGCTCGAGGGGGCGCCGGGCTGGCTGCAGGTGCTCTCGGACCTGAACCCGCTGACGTACGTCGTCGCGGCGACCCGGGAGACGTTCGCCGGGGTCTACGAGGCGGACACCATCGGGGCGGGCCTGCTCGCCAGCGCGGTGGTCGCCGTCGTCGGGCTGGTCGTCGGGGTCCGCGCGATGCGCCGGGCCGGCTGAGGCCGCCCCGGCCTCAGCCGACGAGGTCGAGGATCGAGACGGTCCGGTCCCACGCCGCCGAGCCGGTGTCGATCACCGCGTCGTGGTCGCCCTCGACCACGACCAGTTCGGCCCGGCCGCCCGCCGCCTGCACCCGGTCGACGTACTCCTCGGACTGCGACAGCGGCACGACGTCGTCCGCACGGCCGTGCACGCACCAGACCGGGATGTCCAGGGGCGCCAGCGCGATCGGGTCGTACGCCGCGTCGGCCGGGCCGGGCGGATGGCCCAGGAAGGCCTCGACCGCCCCGTCGCCCAGCCGGTCCCGGTGCGCGGACTCCAGGTCGAGGACCCCGGCCTGGGAGATCACCTGGGTGAGCACGCCGCCGCCCCCGGCCCAGGTGGCGAGGTGGCCGCCGGCGGAGTGACCGAGGCCGACCACCGTGGAGAGGTCGAGGTCCAGCTCCGGGTCCCGCAGCCGCTCCAGGGCCGCCGTCAGGTCCTGGAGGGTCTGCGGGGCGCCGCCGCCGTTGCCGACCCGGCGGTACTCCACGTTCCAGACGACCCAGTCGCGGTCGGCCAGGTCCGCGGCGAGGGGCCGGCCCAGGGCCAGGTCGTAGGCGGCCTTCCAGAACCCGCCGTGGACCACGACCACCACCCCCCGCGGTGCGCCGGGCGGCCAGGTGAGCTCGCCGAACTGGCTCGGGTCCGGGCCGTACTCGATGCGCTGCATGGGCTCATCCTGCCCCCCGGGCGCTCGCCCGGACGCCGGGCGCGTCAGTCGTAGCGGCCCTGTCGGCCCCGCTTGGTGTCGCCGCGGCGCTTCTTGGCGCTGAGCCGGCGCTCCTTGGAGCCGCGGGTCGGCCGGGTGGGGCGCCGCGCGGCGGGCGGCGGCGCCGCGGCCTCGCGCAGCAGCTGGGCGAGGCGCTCGCGGGCGGCTCGCCGGTTGGCGAGCTGGGTGCGGTGCTCGCTGGCCGCGACCGTGAGCACCCCGTCGATCAGCCGGCCCGCGAGCCGGTCCAGCAGCCGGGCCCGCAGGCGCTCGGGCACCGACGCGGCCCGAGCCACGTCGAAGGAGAGCTCGACCCGGCTGTCGGCGGTGTTCACGCCCTGGCCGCCGGGGCCGGAGGACCGGGAGAACCGTTCGGCCAGCTCGGCCGCGGGCACCGCCCACGACCGGGTGACGACCAGGTCGTCAGCCAAGCGCGTCCGGCAGCGTCGCCGACCAGGCCGCGCGCAGCTCCAGCAGGGGGGCGCGGAACTCGCCGACGACCTCGAGTACGTCGCCGCCGGTCTCGCCCAGCTCGGTGACCGGGACGCCGTGGGACGCGGCGAGGTCGAGCAGCCGCTGCTCGGCCCCGGCCGGGACCGTGACCAGGACCCGAGCTGCCGACTCCGAGAACAGCTCGACGAACGGGTCGCCGGCGAGCGTCACGGTGGCGCCCACCAGGTTCCGCATCGCCGCCTCGGCGAGCGCCTGGGCCAGACCGCCGTCGGCGAGGTCGTGGGCGCTGGTCAGCAGCCCGACGCCCTCGCTCAGCAGCTCGGCCAGCGCGCGCTCGGCGGCCAGGTCGACCTGCGGCGGGAGGCCGCCGAGGTGGCCGTGCACGACGTGCGCCCACTCGGAGCCGGAGAGCTCCTCACGGGTACGGCCGAGCAGGAAGATCTTCTCCCCCGCCGCCGACCAGGCGGACGGGGTGCGGGTGGTGACGTCCTCGATCACGCCGAGGACCGCGACCACCGGGGTCGGCAGGATCGCGGTCTCGCCGGTCTGGTTGTAGAGGCTGACGTTGCCGCCGGTGACCGGGATCCCGAGCTCCGCGCAGCCGTCCTTGAGGCCGCGGCAGGCCTCGGCGAACTGCCACATCACGGCGGGGTCCTCGGGGCTGCCGAAGTTGAGGCAGTCCGAGATCGCCAGCGGGGTGGCGCCGCCGGTGGCCACGTTGCGGTAGGACTCCGCCAGCGCCAGCTGCGCCCCGGCGTACGGGTCGAGGGCCGCGAAGCGGCCGTTGCAGTCGGTGGAGACCGCGACGCCGAGGTTGGTCTCCTCGTCCACCCGGATCATCCCGCTGTCCGAGGGCTGGGCCAGCACGGTGTTGCCGCGCACGTAGCGGTCGTACTGGTCGGTGATCCAGGACTTGTCGCACAGGTTCGGCGAGGCGACCAGGCGCAGCAGCGTCTCGCGCAGCTCGGCGCCGCTGGTCGGGCGGGGCAGCGCCTCGGCGCCGTCGGCCTGGAGCACGTCCTGGGAGGCCGGGCGCGCGAACGGACGCTCGTACGTCGGGCCGTCGTGGGCGACCGAGCGCGGGGGCACGTCGACGACGCGCTCGCCGTGCCAGTCGATCTGGAGCCGGCCGGTGTCGGTGACCTCGCCGACCACGACCGCCTCGACGTCCCACTTGGCGCAGATCGCCAGGAACGCGGCCACGTCGTCGGGCTCGACGACCGCCATCATCCGCTCCTGGGACTCGCTCATCAGGATCTCCTCCGGCGCGAGCGTGGAGTCGCGCAGCGGGACCCGGTCGAGCTCGACGTGCATGCCGCCGTCGCCGGCACTGGCCAGCTCGGAGGTCGCGCAGGAGAGCCCGGCGCCGCCGAGGTCCTGGATGCCGGCGACCAGGTCGGCGGCGAAGATCTCCAGCGTGCACTCGATGAGCAGCTTCTCCATGAACGGGTCGCCGACCTGGACGCTGGGCCGCTTGGCGGGCCCGCCGGAGGCGCCGTCCGCTGCGGCGTCGAAGGTCTCGCTGGCCAGCACCGAGACGCCGCCGATCCCGTCGCCGCCGGTGCGGGCGCCGTACAGGATCACCTGGTTGCCGACGCCGGACGCCTTGGCCAGGTGCAGGTCCTCGTGCCGGAGCACGCCGACGCACAGCGCGTTGACCAGCGGGTTGCCGGCGTAGCTCGCGTCGAAGACGGCCTCGCCGCCGATGTTCGGCAGACCCAGGCAGTTGCCGTAGCCACCGACGCCGGCCACGATCCCGGGCAGCACCCGGGCCGTGTCGGGGGCGTCGAGCGGACCGAAGCGCAGCGGGTCCATGACCGCGACCGGCCGGGCGCCCATCGCCAGGATGTCGCGCACGATGCCGCCGATGCCGGTGGCCGCGCCCTGGTAGGGCTCGACGTAGGACGGGTGGTTGTGGCTCTCGACCTTGAAGGTCACCGCGTAGCCCTGGCCGATGTCGATGACTCCGGCGTTCTCGCCGATGCCGGCGAGCATCTTGCCGGCGCGGGTCTCCTGGGAGAGCTCGCCGAACTGCTTGAGGTGGACCTTGGAGGACTTGTAGGAGCAGTGCTCGCTCCACATCACCGAGTACATCGCCAGCTCCGAGCTGGTCGGACGGCGCCCGAGGATCTCGTGGATCCGGGCGTACTCGTCCTCCTTCAGGCCCAGGTCGGCCCAGGGCTGCTCGCGGGCGGGGTCCTCGGCAGCGATCTCGACGGTGTCCAGCACGCGCACAATCTAGCGAGTCTTGCCCGTGAGCAGGGGGCCGCCCACCGGCGACCCCCCGCCCGCCCTCCGGCGGCACTCAGCGGTTCTCAGCGGTACAGGGTCACGTCCCGGTCGCGGCCGATCACCACGAAGCCGCCGTCGACGAACCGCAGGCTCCCGGTTCCGGTCGTCCGCTCGGGGTCCATGCCCTCCACAGCGGCGGTCCACTCGGGCTCCTCCTCGCCCCAGCGGTGGAAGGACAGCTCGTCCACGGCGCCGGTGTAGACGCCGCCGTCGGCGATCCCGAGCGGGTCCTCGAAGCGGTCGACCTCGGCCAGGTCGGCGTCGAGGAGCTGACCCGACGTCATCGAGAGGAACCGCTCCTCGCCGTCCACCTCCACCACGAGCCCGTAGAAGAAGGGGTCCGGCTCGTCGATGACCAGCTCCTGGGCCTCGCCGTCGGCGCCGCGCACCTCGAGCTGCGGGACCGACTCGGGCTCGACTGCGTAGTCCACCGGACCGAGGTAGATCCGCTCCGAGTCGAACCGGCCCAGCTGGACGCCGTCCGCACCGCCGGGCGCCTCCCACAGCTCCTCCCCGGTCTCCACGTCGTACGCCGTCGCGTCCTGGAGCCCGATCACGACCATCGCCTCGGTGATCGCCATGGTCGGATACAGCTCGGGCCCGACGATCGGCGCGTCGGCCGACCACAGCTCGGTGCCGTTCTCACGGTCCAGCTTCGCCAGCTCGCCCTCACGGAGGAGGTAGAGGCTCTCCTCGTCGGGCTGGACGTAGTCGCCCTCCGTCGACCAGCGCTCCTCACCGGTGCCGGCGTCGACCTGGACGAAGGACGAGCTCTTCTCGTCGTGGAGCAGGAGCCCGTCGGAGGCCCCGATGTCCCACGGCACCGCTCCGGGCCGGGACCACACCTCGGTGCCGTCCTCGACGGAGATGACAGTGGTCAGCGCCTCGACGTCCTCCACGGCGTACCTGCTGACGACCAGCAGGTCGTCGCGGTCGCCGGGATGCCCGGCGGGATAGCCGCCGACGCCCTCCGCGCGCCACAGCTCCTCGCCCTCCTCGTCCAAGGCCACGACGGCCTCGTCCTCGGTGCCGACGACCGTGAGGGCGTCCAGCACCAGCACCGACCGGGGCTCGGCCTCCGAGCTCCACGTCCACTGCTCGCTGGGCTCGCTCTCGGGAGCCGCGCGCAGCTGCGAGCCGTCCCCGCCCTCCTCACCACTCTCGTCACCGGCCTCGTCACCGGCCTCGTCCGTGCCGCCGCCGTCACTCTTCTCGCCACCGCCGGCGCTGCTGCCCGCGTCGTCGTCGCGGAGCAGCAGGAACCCGCCCACGCCGCCCCCGACCAGGATCAGCGCCGCCACCACCGCACCGACGACGACGAGCCGCCCCCTGCTGCGTCGGTGCGTGCCCTGCGACCCCGACGGCTCGACGGGACCGGTCGGGCCGGTCCCCGCGGGCGGGACCCACGCCGGGGGCGGCGCGGGCGGGCCGGCGGGCGGCGGCCCGGCCGGCGCCCAGGTGGGCGGTGCCGGCGGCCGGGCAGGCGGCGGGCCAGCCGGGGGCGGGCTCGTGGGCGGGCCAGCCGGCGGCGGGCTCGAGGGAGGTGCAGCCGGCGGCGGGCTCAACGGGGGCGGGCTCGACGGGGGCAGGCTCGACGGGGGCAGGCTCGACGGGGGCAGGCTCGACGGGGGCGGCGAGGACGGCGCCACGGGCCGGCCACAGGCGCCGCAGAACCGCATCCCCTCGGCCAGCGGAGCCCCGCAGGACGTGCACGCTCCCGCTCCGGTCGGACCAGCCCCTGTTCTCGCGCTCACCGAGCGTCCCCTCCCCGCCGGGTCCGTGGCCTCCCGGTCGGGACCATGCGGCACCTCGGCCCGTGGCCACCCTGCCCCGTCCCGACCTGCGGAAACGTCCCGGAGAACTACGACGTTGTAGTTCGCTCGAACGGGTGTTACCAGTGTGACTGTTGTGGTTAGGGTGGCCAGGCTCGCCACCGCGAGCCGGCCTTCCCCGTCCCTCCTGGAGCCCCCCATGCCCCGCCCGGCCCCGCACCTTCGCGGCCTGCTCGCCACCCTTCTCGCGGCGGTCCTCGTCGGCTCCACGCTGGGGCTGACCACCGGCCCGGGCGCCGCGACCGCAGCCCCCGCTGCGCCCCCCGTCGCGGCGCCCGCGGCAGCCTCCGCCGCGGCGTCGGCAGCGAGCGCCCGCCGCAGCGGCAACCCGGTGACCCCGGGGAACTTCACCGGCTACGGCTTCGACCAGTGCCTCGCCCCCTCGCAGAAGGCGATGAACCGCTGGCTGAACTACTCGCCGTTCCTCGCCGTCGGCATCTACATCTCGGGCAAGTCCCGGGCCTGCCGCAACCAGCCGAACCTGACCCCCGCCTGGATCAGCACCCAGCTGCGGCGCGGCTGGCGGCTGCTGCCGATCACGCTCGGCCCGCAGGCCTCCTGCCAACCGCGGTTCCCGCGCTACCAGGACGACGTCCGGATCAACCCCGCTCCCGGCGCGAACGGCCGCTACACCAAGGCGCGCACCATGGGCCGCAACGAGGCCACGTCGGCCGTCGAGGCCGCTGCCGCGCTGGGCATCGTCCCCGGCAGCACGCTCTGGTACGACCTCGAGGGCTACGACAACGCCAACACGCACTGCCGTGAGTCGGCGATGGCGTTCCTGACCGGCTGGACCAACCAGCTGCACACGCTCGGCTACGTCTCCGGCGTCTACTCCAGCGCCGGGTCCGGGATCAAGCAGCTGGACACGATCCGGGCCACCAAGGACGCGCGGTACACCGTCCCGGACATGATCTGGGTCGCCCGCTGGGACGGCAAGGCCAACACCTCGTCCTCCTACCTGCGCGAGGACGGGTGGCGGCCCGGCGGTCGGGTCAAGCAGTACCGCGGCGGCCACGACGAGACCTGGGGCGGCGTCCGCATCAACATCGACAGCAACTACCTCGACCTCGGGCGCGGCTCTGTGGCGCCCGCCGAGAGCCACTGCGGGGTGCGTGTCGACTTCCCCTCCTACGGCTCCCTGAAGCCGCCGAAGACCGGAGCGAAGCCGGACCCGACGCGGGTCCGGGCGCTGCAGTGCCTGATGAAGGAGAAGGGCGGCTACACCGGGCGGATCAACGGCGTCTTCAACCGGCGCCTGCTCGCCTCGGTGCGCAGCTGGTCGGCCCGGCAGGGCCTCCCGGTCGTCGACGGCTTCTCCCGCCGGCACTGGACAGCGCTCCTGGTGGCCGGCCCCCGCCAGGTCCTCAAGGTCGGCTCCGCCGGCCCCGAGGTACGCCGGGTGCAGCGGGCCCTGAACGCCGCCGGCAAGGCCAAGCTGCCCGTGAACGGCGTCTTCGGACCCAGCACCACCACCGCGCTGAAGGCGTGGCAGGCCAAGGTGCGGCTGCCGCGCACCGGCGTCGTCTCGGCCGGCAGCTGGAAGCTCCTGGAGCAGGGCTACCGCAAGCGCTGAGCGGCCGGGCCCCGACGGCGGGCCATGACGGCGGGCCATGGCAGCGCGCCATGACATCCGTCATGGCGGACTCGTGATCCTCGGCCGAGGCGGGCGGGCCGGCGGACCGCCAGGCTCGAGGCATGCCTCTTCATGACACCCTCAGCCCACCCGGCCGCGCCGCCACCGGCGTCCCGGCCGTCCGTCTCGCCGGCGTGACCCGGCACTTCGGCTCCGTCCAGGCGGTCCGTGGCCTCGACCTGGAGATCGCCCCCGGTGAGGTCGTGGCCTTCCTGGGGCCCAACGGCGCCGGCAAGACCACGACGATCGACATGCTCCTGGGCCTGACCCGCGCCACGTCGGGCACCGTCGAGGTGCTCGGGATGGAGCCCCGGGCGGCCGTCGTCCGGGGTCTGGTCTCGGCGGTCATGCAGACGGGCGGCCTGCTGCCCGACCTCACGGTCCGCGAGACCGTCGCCTTCACCGCGAGCCTGTTCTCCCGGGCGCGGCCGGTCGACGAGGCGCTCGACGCGGCCGGCATCACCGACCTGGCGAACCGGCGGGTCGGCAGCTGCTCCGGCGGTGAGCAGCAGCGCCTGCGGTTCGCGCTGGCGCTGCTGCCCGACCCCGCGCTGCTGCTCCTCGACGAGCCCACCACCGGCATGGACGTCGAGGGTCGGCGGAGGTTCTGGTCCGCGCTGCGCCGCGACGCCGCGCGGGGCCGCACAGTGGTCTTCGCGACCCACTACCTCGAGGAGGCCGACCGGTACGCCGACCGGATCGTGCTGGTCAGCCGCGGCCGCGTGGTGGCCGACGGCAGCAGCGCCGAGGTGCGGGCGCTCGCCACCGGGCGGACCCTGCGGTTCGCCACCCACCACCCGGACGCCGCGGCGTACGCCGCCCTCCCGGGCGTCGAGGACGTCGAGATCCAGGGCGAGAGCGTGCTGCTGCGCGCCACGGACAGCGACGGCCTGGCCCGGCACCTGCTCACCCGAACCGACGCCCGCGACCTGGAGATCACCGCCCAGGGCCTCGAGGACGCGTTCGTGGCGCTGACGGGAGGCGACCAGTGAGCACCATCAACGTCGACACCGACCTCGACCCCACCGCGCGACGGGCTCCCCGGCTCGGCGGCTTCAGCACCGTGGTGCTGCGCATCGAGCTGCGGCGGATGCTGCGCAACCGACGCACGCTGCTGTTCGCGATGGCCTTCCCCGCCGCCCTGTTCCTCTCCTTCGGCGGCCAGGAGAACGCCGAGGACTCGGTCGGCAACGGCAACGTCGCCGCCTACATCATGGTCTCGATGGCCCTGTACGGCGCCGCGCTGACCGCCGCGTCCGGTGGTGCCTCGGTCGCCGCCGAACGGGCCCTCGGGTGGTCGCGCCAGCTGCGGCTGACCCCGCTGCACCCGGCGGTCCACGTGCTGACGAAGGCGGTGCTGGCGCTGGTGCTCGGGGCGGTGGCGATCACCGTGGTCAACCTGGTCGGCCTGGCCCAGGGCAAGCCGGAGATGCCGCTGGACGTGTGGCTGGCCTGCGGGCTGCTGACGCTGGCCTGCACGCTGGTCTTCGCGGCACTCGGGGTGTTCGTCGGCTACCTGGTCCCGGGCGAGAGCGCCATGCAGGTGCTCGGCCCCGGGCTGGCGCTGCTCGGCTTCCTGGGCAACGTGTTCATCCCGATGGAGACCGGCTCGACCATCCACCGGGTCGCCGAGTGGACCCCGATGTTCGGGGTGGCCGAGATCAGCCGCTGGCCGTTGACCGGCGACCTCGGGACCGGCGCGGTCGTCAACGCCGTCGCCTGGCTGGTGGTCTTCGTCGCCGGCGCCGCCTGGTGCCTGGGCCGAGACACCGGGCGGGTGTGAGGCCGGCCGTGACTACCCTCGCCTCCATGCCTCAGACCGAGCCGGACCGGCCCACGCGGCTGGACCGGCTCGGTCCGGTGTTCGCCTCGATCTGGCTGATCTTCCTGGTCGACTCCGTGCTCGAGGGGTGGGCCCGGCGCGACGAGCCGGCTGGGGTCGTCGGCCTGCTGGCGACGCTGGTCTTCGCCGGCGCCTACCTGACGCTGTGGCTGCAGATCCGCTCCGACCGGTCCCGGCTGATCACCAACCCGCCGCCGCGCACGGCCGTCGCGCACCTCGGCGGCCTGCTCGGGCTCGCGGTCGTGGCCGTCGCCTGCCTCGGCGAGCCGGCCCTGAGCACCATCGTCTTCATCGCGGTCAGCGCCGTGATGGTGCTGCCGCTGCGGGCCGCGGCGCCGGTGGTCGCGGTGCTGGTCGCCGGGGCGCTCGGCCTGGCCGACGCCGAGGGCTGGGGCAGCCAGTCCGGCCTGGTCTTCGCGGTGCTGGCGGCGTCGATCTCGCTCCTCGGGCTGCGCACCGTGCTGCGGGCCAACGCCGCCCAGGTGCGCGCCGAGCAGGAGAACGCCCGGCTGGCGGTGGAGAACGAGCGCACCCGCTTCGCCCGGGACCTCCACGACATCCTCGGGCACTCGCTCACGGTGATCACGGTGAAGGCTGAGCTCGCCGGCCGGCTGCTCGACGTCGACCCCGAGCGCGCCCGCGCCGAGCTCGCCGATCTGGAGTGGCTCAGCCGCGACGCTCTCAGCGACGTACGCCGCGCCGTGGGCGGCTACCGCGACCTGACGCTGCCCGGGGAGCTGGTCCGGGCCCGCGCCGCGCTGGAGGCGGCCGGGATCCAGGCGCGGCTGCCGGGCTCGGTCGAGGAGGTGCCGGCCGACCTGCGCGAGCTGTTCGCGTGGACGCTGCGCGAGGGGGTCACGAACGTCGTGCGGCACTCCCGGGCGAGCACCTGCGACGTCCGGCTCGGGCCGACCTCGATCGCGGTCCACGACGACGGCACCGGCGCCGGCGACGAGCCCGGCCGGGGGCACGGGCTCACCGGCATGCGCGAGCGGGCCGCGGCGGTCGGCGCTACCGTCACCGTCCGCCGGCTGGACCCGGGGTTCGCCCTGGAGGTGAGCCGCGCGTGATCCGGCTGCTGCTGGCCGACGACCAGGCCCTCGTGCGCGGCGCGCTCGCGGCACTGCTCTCCCTCGAGCCGGACCTGGAGGTGGTGGCCGAGGTGGGCAGCGGCGACGCGGTCCTGCCCGCCGTGCTCGCACACCGGCCCGACGTCGCGCTGGTCGACGTCGAGATGCCCGGCCTGGACGGCATCGCCGCCACCGCGCTGGTCCGCGACGCCGCCCCGGGGACCCGGGTGCTGGTCGTGACGACCTTCGGGCGGCCGGGCTACCTGCACCGGGCGCTGCGGGCCGGCGCCTCCGGCTTCGTCGTCAAGGACACCCCGGCGGCCCGGCTGGCCGACGCCGTACGCCGGGTGCACGCCGGCCTGCGGGTCGTGGACCCCACGCTGGCCGCCGACAGCATCGTGACCGGCGCGTCCCCGCTCAGCGAGCGCGAGACCGAGGTGCTCCGGGCCGCGCGCGGCGGATCCTCGGTCGCGACGATGGCCCGGCGGCTCTCGCTGTCGGGCGGCACGGTGCGCAACCACCTCTCCGCGGCCATCGGCAAGACCGGCGCCGCCAACCGCACCGAGGCGGTGCTGATCGCGGAGGACAACGGCTGGCTCTAGCCAGCCGGCGGAAGCGGCCTCAGCCGACCGGCGGGCCGGCGACCAGCGCCACCGCGAAGAGCACGGCGACGGCGGCGACGCCGGTCGCGACGCCCTGGGCCGGCTTGCGGATCAGCCAGGCCGCGAGCTTCTCCAGCACCCCGGCGGGCGCGGCCTGCGCCAGCCGCCAGGACGAGCCCAGCATCCCGCGCCGCTCGGCGTACCGCTCGAACGGGATCGTGACGAACGGCGGCACCGCGGAGGCGAGGCCGGCGACGACCTTGCCGGCGGACCAGCGCTGGTCGATCGCGACCAGGACCGTCGTGAGGCAGTAGGCGATGAAGACCGCGCCGTGGACCATGCCGCCGACGCGGACGCCGAGCTCGGTGGTGTCGGTGACGTACTTGAGGAACATGCCGATCAGCAGCACCGCCCAGGTGATCGCCTCGGCGGTGGCGACGGTGCGGTAGAGACGGGTGGGACTCATGCGGACGCCTCCAGGACGTTCAAGGCGAGTGAGGTGAAGAAGCCGAGGCCGTCGGTGCCGGTGCCGGTGAGGTCCTCGACGGAGTGCTCGGGGTGCGGCATCAGGCCCACGACGTTGCCGCGCTCGTTGCAGATGCCCGCGATGTCGCGCAGCGACCCGTTGGGGTTCTCGCCCCGGTAGCGGGCCACGACCTGGCCCTCGCCCTCGAGGCGGTCCAGGGTCTCGGCGTCGGCGACGAACGAGCCCTCGCCGTTCTTCAGCGCGATCACGACCTCCTGGCCCTCGGCGTACGCCGCGGTCCACGGGGTGCTGTTGTTCTCGATGCGCAGCGGCTGGTCGAGGCAGAGGAACTTCTGGCGCTGATTGCGGATCAGCGCCCCCGGCAGCAGGTGGGACTCGCAGAGCACCTGGAAGCCGTTGCAGATCCCGAGGACCGGCATGCCGCGCTCGGCGGCGGCCACGACCTCGGCCATCACCGGGGAGAACCGCGAGATCGCGCCGCAGCGCAGGTAGTCGCCGTAGGAGAAGCCGCCAGGCAGCACGATCGCGTCCACGCCGCGCAGGTCGTGGTCGCCGTGCCACAGCGCGACGGCCTCGTGGCCGCCGATCCGGACCGCCCGCTGGGCGTCGGCGTCGTCCAGCGAGCCGGGGAAGGTGACGACCCCGACCTTCACGCGAGCACCTCGGCGCCGGAGGAGTCCTCGACGCGGACCGTGAAGTTCTCGATGACTGGGTTCGACAGCAGCGTCTCGGCCATCTCGTGGACGCGGGCGAGGACCTCGTCGGTCACCTCGCCGTCGACCTCGAGCTCGAAGCGCTTGCCCTGACGGACGTCCGTGACCCCGGCGAAGCCGAGGCGGGGCAGCGCGCCCAGCACCGCCTTCCCCTGCGGGTCGAGGATCTCGGGCTTGGGCATGACGTCGACGACGACACGGGCCACGGAGGGGCTCCTTCGCGCAGTGATGGGGTGCGCGGCCAGTCTAGGTCACCGCGTCGTGGAACCGGACGTGACCTGCGCCGCTGGTCACCGGGCGCGGTTGCGGCCTCGGGCACACTGGCCCCATGAGCATGCCCACCCCCGCAGCGGGCGGCGCCCGCGCCACCTCGCCGCTGCGGCTGCAGTTCCCCCAGTCCCTCGCCGTCTACGACGAGTACTCCGCGGCCCAGCGCGCTGTCGACTTCCTCTCCGACCGCAAGTTCCCGGTGGAGCAGTGCATGATCGTCGGCACCGACCTGAAGCGGATCGAGCGGATCACGGGCCGGCTCACCACCGGGAAGGTCGCGCTCAGCGGGGTGCTCTCGGGCCTGTGGTTCGGCCTGTTCATCGGCGTGATCTTCACGCTGTTCACCGCCGAGAACACGATTGTGATCGTGGCCTCGACGATGCTCTTCGGCGCACTGTTCGGCGTCATCTGGGCCCTGGTCGGGTACGCCGCGACCCGCGGCCAGCGCGACTTCTCCTCGGTCACCGAGGTCGTCGCGACCCGCTACGAGGTGCTCGTCGAGCACAAGGTGGCCGCCCAGGCCCGCGAGCTGCTCAGCCAGCTGCCGGGCGGGCGCCCGGACCCGTTCGCCTGAGCGAGGGGTCCGGGCCTCCCGTCCTGCGAGCGGTCCGTCAGGACAGCTCGCGCTTGAGGATCTTCCCGGTCGCGGTCATCGGCAGGCTGTCGCGGAACTCCACGAGGCGCGGGTACTTGTAGTTGGCCATCTGCTCCTTGGCCCAGCCGATCAGCTCGTCCTCGGTGAGCGAGGAGCCCTCGGTCCGGATGACGACTGCCTTGATCTCCTCGCCGTGGCTCTCGTTCGGCACCCCGATCACCGCGCACAGCGACACCTCGGGGTGGGTGAGGAGCACCTCCTCGATCTCGCGGGGATAGACGTTGAACCCACCGCGGATGATCATCTCCTTGGCCCGGTCGACGATGTAGTACCAGCCGTCCTCGTCCTTGCGGGCCAGGTCGCCGGTGCGGAACCAGTCGTCGCGGATCGCCTCGGCGGTGGCTTCGGGGCGGTTGTAGTAGCCCTTCATCACGTTGTGGCCCTTGATCGCGATCTCGCCGATCTCGTCGGTGCCGGCCGTGATCTCGTTCCACTCCGGGTCGATCAGCTTCATCTCGACGCCGGGGATCGGGACCCCGATCGAGCCCGGCCGCACCGGCTCGCCGTACTTGCTGAACGAGGCGACCGGCGAGGTCTCCGAGAGGCCGTAGCCCTCGAGGATCGTCACCCCGAACTTGGACTGGAACTCGCGGTGCACCTCGACCGGCAGCGCGGAGCCGCCGGCCACGGCGACCCGGAGGTTCTCGGCGATCGGCGTGACGTCGACCCCGGCCCCGAGCGCGCCGAGCAGGCCCCAGTACATCGTCGGGACGCCGGCGAACGAGGTGATCCTCTCCTTCAGCATCAGCTCCAGGGCGGCGTGCGGCTCGAAGCGCGGCTGCATCACGACGGTCCCGCCGTAGGCGAAGACGCCGTTCTGGCACACGGTCTGGCCGAAGGAGTGGAACAGCGGCAGCACGCACAGGGAGGTGTCGGGGCGCTCGGCGCTCGCACCGAAGAGCTGCTCGCCGCTGAGCGCGTTGTCGCGCATGTTGCGGTGCCGCAGCTCGGCGCCCTTGGGCTGCCCGGTGGTGCCGGAGGTGTAGAGGATGACAGCTGTGTCGTCCTCGTCGGTCGCGACGGTCTCGAACTCCCCGGGGTGGGCCATCATCGCGCCGGCCATCGTCTCCACGCCCTCGATCGGCGACGGGGCGGCGAGGTCGGCGGTGATGACGAAGAAGTGCTCGCAGCCGTCGGTGGCCGAGAACCCCTCGTGGCCGTTGGCGCCCATCGGGAGGTCCTCGGTGCCC
The DNA here is from genome assembly GCF_003710085.1 of Nocardioides pantholopis. NCBI lineage: Bacteria > Bacillati > Actinomycetota > Actinomycetes > Propionibacteriales > Nocardioidaceae > Nocardioides > Nocardioides pantholopis. The sequence goes on from NZ_CP033324.1 coordinate 3,729,064, forward strand.
TCGAAGCAGAAGTAGGCCTTCGCGTCGGAGTCCTGGAGGTGGTAGGCGATCTCGCGGCCCTTGAGCAGGACGTTGAGCGGCACCACGGTGGCTCCGGCCTTGAGGATGCCGAAGTAGACGACCGTGAAGAACGGCAGGTTCGGGCAGCTCAGGGCCACCTTGTCGCCCGGCTTGATCCCGCGCGCCACCAGCAGGTTCGCGCACATGTTCGCGAACGTGTCGACGGTGGCGTAGGTCAGCCGGGTGTCGTTGATGACGATCGCCTCGCGATCGGGGTACTTCTGGGCGCTCTCCTCGAGCAGGGTCGACAGGTTGTAGCTCAACGTGGCCTCCATCACGACGGGTGTGAGCCACAACCTACTGGTCGGTCACCACGTCGCGCAGCCGCCCTCCCGCCAGGCTCGGGGGAACGTCTCGGGGACCGACCGGGGTCATTCCCGTTGCGGCCGACCACGTCCGCCAGCGACGGTTGTCACCATGAGCATGACCGCCGGCTGCAGCTCCCCGGGCGCCGGACCACGGACGACGGCCCGGCGGCTGGTGCCTGCCCTCCTGGAGCTGGTCTCGGTCCTCGTCCTGTTCGGCGCCTACAACCTCGGCCGGCTGGTCGCGACCGGCCGGGTGGCCCCCGCCGACGACAACGCCCGGGCCGTGCTCGACCTGCAGGCGGCCCTGTCCCTGCCCAACGAGGCATTCCTCCAGGCGCAGGCCCTCCAGGTGCACCACCTCGTCGGCCTGGCCGACCGCTACTACCTGCTGCACTTCCCGGTGACGATCGGCGTGCTGGTCTGGCTCTTCGTCCACGACCGCACCGGCTACCGCTGGGCCAAGCACGCGCTGGTGGCGGTCACCGGGGTCGCCATGGTCGTCCACATCGTGCTGCCGGTGACGCCGCCCCGGCTGCTCGCGGCCTCCGGCATGGTCGACACCGGTCAGCGCTCGGGGGCGAGCGTGTACGACGGCTCCCCGCTCTCCGGCCTGGCCAACGAGTACGCCGCGATGCCGAGCCTGCACGTCGGCTGGGCGCTGCTGCTGGCCATCGTCCTGGTGGTGCGCGGCTCCAGCCGGTGGCGGTGGGTCTGGCTGCTGCACCCGGTGCTGACGACCGCGACCGTCGTGGTCACCGCCAACCACTACCTGCTCGACGCGATCGCCGGCGCCGCCCTGGTCGTGCTGTCACTGGTCTGGCTGCGTCCGTCCCGACGGGGGCGACCTCGCTCAACTCGCTCAGCCCGCCAACCGGCGGGCGGCACGACGCAGGTCCGCCCGCACGGCGTACGGCGCGACCCGGGCGAGGAGGAGCGCCACCAGCCGTCCGGGCCCGCTGGCCCGGACCGTCATCGAGGCCTCCACCACGCAGCCTCCGGGAGCCGGGGCGAACTCGAGGGTGAGGTCGGCACGGAACCGGCGCCAGGTGCCCTGCTCGGTCCAGCGGTGCGGGCGGTCCAGGACCGTGGTCCGCATCCGCGGTCGCAGGCCGAGGCCGGTCACGTCCACCCAGGTCTGGCCGACCCGCGGCCCGCCGTCGACCTCGGCCACCCGGACCAGGCTGGACTGCCAGGCCGGCCGGTTCCGCGGCTCGACCAGGTAGTCGAAGGCCGCCTCCGGCGGGACCGGCAGGTGCAGCACCCTAGAACCGTTCCCCGGTGAGCAGCTCGTAGGCCTCGACGTAGCGCGACCGGGTGCGCTCGACGACCTCGGGGGCAGCGGGGGCGGCGCCGCCCCCGAGCTGCGGTCCCAGCCGGACTCCGCGGAGGTCAGCCAGTTGCGCACGATCTGCTTGTCGTAGGAGGGCTGGGTGCGGCCCGGCCGCCACTGGTCGGCCGGCCAGAAGCGCGAGGAGTCCGGGGTGAGCACCTCGTCGGCGAGCACCATCACGCCGTCGGGGCGGGCGCCGAACTCGAGCTTGGTGTCGGCCAGCACGATCCCGCGCTCGCGGGCGATGCCCTCGGCCCGCTCGTAGACAGCCAGCGTGAGCTCGCGCAGCGCCGCCGCCGTGTCCTCGCCGACGCTGGCCGCGACGGCCGCGTAGGAGACGTTCTCGTCGTGGTCGCCGACCGCGGCCTTGCTGGCCGGGGTGAAGATCGGCTCCGGCAGCCGGCTGCCGTCCTCCAGCCCCGCGGGCAGGTGGACGCCGCAGACCTCGCCGGTGGCGCGGTAGTCGGCGAGGCCGGAGCCGGTGAGGTAGCCGCGGGCCACGCACTCCACGGCGTACATCTCCAGGCGCTCGCAGATCACCGCCCGGCCGCGCACCGCGTCGGGGACGTCGGTGGAGATCACGTGGTGCGGCACCAGGTCGTCGAGCCGGTCGAACCACCACAGCGACATCCGGGTCAGGATCTCGCCCTTGTCCGGGATCGTGGAGGACAGCACGAAGTCGTAGGCCGAGATCCGGTCGCTGGCCACCATCAGCAGCCGGCCGGCGTGCTCGCCGCCCTCGATCTCGTAGAGGTCGCGCACCTTCCCGGAGTGGAGGTGGCGGGCGCCCGGGATCGTCGGGGCGTCGGGGATGTTCAGGTCGACCACGGGGCCAGCCTAGGGGGGCTTCACCTCGCCGCCCGCGCGTGACAGGGTCCGGACATGGCCGAGTCCGCAGAAGAGGTGCACCGCCGCGTCGCCGCCGCCGAGCCGCTGCCCCTCCCCGACGTCGCCGAGTGGCCCACCTTCCCGTGGACGGTCGTCGACGGGCGGCTCGCCGTACGCCACCTCGCGGGGCCGCAGGACGAGCCGGCCCGGGCCGGCGAGGACGGCCGGTCCTGCCCGCTGTGCGGCGACCAGCCCGGCACGATCTGGGTGAACGACAACTGGCGGGTCAAGCACCTGCCGCAGCGCTCCGGGCTGCCGCTGGTGCTGGTGCTGGAGCCGCTGGAGCATCTCGACCTGCCCGACCTCGACGACGCGATGGCCGGCGAGCACGGCCGGATCAGCGTCTGGCTGGCCCGGATCATGGAGCGGCTCCCGCACGTCGGCCGGGTGCACGTCAGCCGCTGGGGCGACGGGTGCGAGCACCTGCACACCTGGTTCCACGCACGCACCGAGCGGCTGACCAGCCTGCGCGGCAGCTTCTCGGTCGACTGGGACGAGGTCCTCCCGCCCGGGCCGGAGGACGTCTGGAGGGCCGACCTGGCGGCGGTGGCCGCCCGGCTCGCCACCCACGACGGGCGCGCGCTGGTCTGAGGGCGGGGCGTCCGACCCGCGGCCACCCGTGACGACCCGTGACGACACAGCGTGACGTGCGGGCCGACGGGGCACTGTTCTCGACGATGACGAAGCAGACGCCGGCCTCCGCGCCGCCCCAGGACGGGTTCGAGCCCGACCCCCGCCGCTGGCGCATCCTCGGCGTCAGTCTCGTGGTCGGGTTCATGTCGCTGCTCGACGTGACGATCGTGAACGTCGCGATCCCGTCCCTGCGGGCCGGGCTCGAGGCCTCCACCGCCACCGTGCAGTGGGTGATCTCGGGCTACGCGCTGGCCTTCGGGCTGACCCTGGTGGCCGGCGGCCGGCTCGGGGACGCCTACGGACGCAAGCGGATGATGGCGATCGGGCTGGCCGGCTTCGTGGCGTCCAGCGCCGCTGTCGGGTTCGCGCCGAACATCGAGACGGTCGTGGCGGCCCGGCTGGTCCAGGGCGCCTCCGCGGGGCTGCTCACGCCGCAGAACTCCGGACTCATCCAGGACCTCTTCCGCGGCCCCGAGCGGGGCCGCGCCTTCGGCCTGTTCGGGTTCACGGTGGCGACGGCCTCCGCGTGCGGGCCGATCCTCGGTGGCGCGATCATCGCGCTGGCCGGGGAGCAGGACGGCTGGCGCTGGCTGTTCCTGGTCAACATCCCGATCGGGCTGGTCGCGATGGTCGCGATCCTGCGGCTGGCCCCCGGGAAGCCCCCGGGGGCCGACGAGCGCCCCTGGATCGACATCCCCGGCGCGGTGCTCCTCGGCGGGGCGGTGCTGTGCGTGCTCTACCCGCTGGTCAGCGCGGAGGGCGGGGCCCGGCTGCCGTTGCTGCTGCTGGTCCTCGCGCCGCCGCTGGGCTGGGCCTTCGTGGCCTGGGAGCGCCGGCTGCGCGCCCAGGGCCGGCCTCCGCTGCTCGACGTCGGCCTGCTGCGCCGGGTCTCCGGGTACGCCGGCGGCCTGGTCGTGGGCACCCTCTACTTCACCGGGTTCACCGGGATCTTCCTGGTGCTCTCGGTGCACCTGCAGGAGCAGCTCGGGCTCTCGCCGCTCGCCGCGGGTGCCCTCACCACGCCGTTCGCCGTCGGCGCGGCGTTCACCGCACCGCTCTCCGGACGGCTGGTGACCCGCCTGGGCCGGCGGATCACGGTGCTGGCGCTGTCGGTGATGATCACCGGCACCCTGCTCGTCACGCTGCTCGCGCCGGGCCGCGAGGGCACGGCGCTGGTGGCCGTGCTGGTCCCGACCCTGCTGCTGGCCGGGCTCGGCGGCGGCGGGGTCATCTCGCCGAACTTCACACTCACCCTCGAGGGGGTCCCGCCCGCGATGGGCGGCGCGGCCGGCGGGGCGCTCCAGACCGGGCAGCGCATCGGCACCGCGTTCGGGGCCGCGGCCCTGATGACTGCCTACAGCATCGGCCTGGACCACGGCCCCGCCGTCGCGCTCCGGGCCGCGCTGATCTGCTCGCTGGTGCTGCTCGGCCTCGCCCTCGCGGTGGCGCTCCGCGACGCGCGCGTGCGCGCCTGAGCGAGCTCTTGACGCTCGCCGCCCGCCGGGTGTCGAGTGACTCATGGCCTTCCTCGGCGACGCCCCGGAAACCGCCGACGCCCGGGCGCTCTACGACGACGATCGGTCCTCGTACGGGTACGTCATGGACCTCTCCCACCTCTGGGCGCACCACCCGCCTGCGCATCAGCAGCTGTTCGCGCTGCTCGAGGAGCTGGTCGAGGCCGGCGGGCTGACCCTGCGCCAGCGCGCGATCCTGGTGGTATCCGGCGCCGCCACGGTCGGCGACTCCTACTGCTCGCTGGCCTGGGGCGGGAAGCTCGCGACCGTCACGGACCCCGACCTCGCCGCGGCCGTGCTCCGCGGGTCCGACGACGGGCTGAGCCCCGCCGAGCACGCGATGGCGACCTGGGCGCGCACCGTCGCCCGGGACCCCAACGCCACCACCGCCGCCGACGTCGAGGAGCTGCGGGCCGCCGGCTGGACCGACCGGCAGGTCTTCGCGATCACCACCTTCGTGGCGCTGCGCGCGGCGTTCTCCACCGTCAACGACGCCCTGGGCGCGGTGCCTGACCCGGAACTGCGCGCCGGCGTACCGCTGCAGGTCCGCGACGCCGTCACCTGGGGGCGGTGACCTCGGGACCGGCGGGGGTCGGGCTCGCTCAGCGCGGACAGTCCAGGCCAGCCGGTCAGAGGATCTCGCCCGGGACGTACGCCGCGGCGTCCGGGTGCCGGGCCGCGAGGGCCTCGACCCGGCGCACCACCTCGTCGACCTGGTCGACGGCGGCGCCGGTGAACGTGATCGGGTCCGCCACCAGCGAGGCGAGCTGGTCGGCGGTCAGGCCGAGGCGGGGGTCGGCGGCGAGGCGGGCGAAGACGTCGTTCTCGGCCTGGCCGCGGCGCATGTCGAGCGCGGTGCCGACGGCTGCCTCCTTGATCGCCTCGTGCGCGGCCTCGCGGCCCACGCCGTTGCGGACCGCCGCCATCAGCACCTTGGTGGTGGCCAGGAACGGCAGGTAGCGGTCCAGCTCGCGCTGGATCACGGCCGGGAACGCGCCGAACTCGTCGAGCACGGTGAGGAACGTCTGGAACAGCCCGTCGGCGGCGAAGAACGCGTCCGGCAGCGCCACCCGGCGGACCACGGAGTCCGAGACGTCGCCCTCGTTCCACTGGTCGCCGGCGAGCTCGCCGACCATCGAGACGTAGCCGCGCAGCACCACCGCGAGCCCGTTGACCCGCTCGCAGGAGCGGCTGTTCATCTTGTGCGGCATCGCCGAGGAGCCGACCTGGCCCTCCTTGAACCCCTCGGTGACGACCTCGTTGCCGGCCATCAGCCGGATCGTGGTCGCCAGGTTCGACGGAGCGGCGACGAGCTGGGCCAGCGCGGTGACCGCGTCGTAGTCGAGCGAGCGCGGGTAGACCTGGCCGACCGAGGTCAGCACTCGGTCGAAGCCCAGGTGCGCCGCGACCCGCTGCTCGAGGTCGGCCAGCTTGGCGGCGTCCCCGTCGAGCAGGTCGAGCATGTCCTGGGCGGTGCCCATCGGGCCCTTGATGCCGCGCAGCGGGTAGCGGCCGAGCAGGTCCTCGACCCGCTCGATCCCGATCAGCAGCTCGTCGGCGACGGTCGCGAACCGCTTGCCGAGCGTGGTCGCCTGCGCGGCGACGTTGTGGCTGCGCCCGGCCATCACCGTGGCGCGGTGCTCGGCGGCCAGCCGGCCCAGGCGCGCCGCCGCGGCGACCGCCCGGTCGCGGACCAGCGCGAGGGACTGGCGGACCTGGAGCTGCTCGACGTTCTCGGTCAGGTCCCGCGAGGTCATGCCCTTGTGGATGTGCTCGTGCCCGGCGAGCGCGCAGAACTCCTCGATGCGCGCCTTCACGTCGTGGCGGGTGACCCGCTCCCGGGCCGCGATCGAGGCGAGGTCGACGCCCTGCTCGCCCCGGTCGACGACGGCCTGGTAGGCCTCGATGACGCCGTCGGGGACCTCGATGCCGAGGTCGCGCTGGGCGCGGAGCACCGCGACCCACAGCTGCCGCTCGAGCACGATCTTGTGCTCGGGCGACCAGATCTGGGCGAGATCGGCCCCGGCGTAGCGGGTGGCGAGCACGTTGGGGACGGTCATCAGGACTCCTTGACGGCGGCGACGGCGGCGCCCTCGACGACGCCCAGGGGTTCGGCGGCGATGTCCGAGCGGCGCTGGAGGCCCTCGAACGCGATCCGGTCGGCGGCGGCGTACGCCGCGGCGCGGGCGGCGGCGACGTCGGGGCCGGTGGCCCGGACGGCGAGCACCCGGCCGCCGGCGGTGACCAGCTCGTCGCCGGCCAGCGCGGTGCCGGCGTGGATCACGTCGACGCCCGGCTCCGCGTCGGCGGCGTCGGCGCCGGTGATCACGTCGCCGCTCGAGGAGGTCTCGGGGTAGCCGGCGGAGGCCAGCACCACGCTGACGGCGGCCTCGTCGCGGAAGCGCGGGGCGGGCACCTCGTCGAGCCGGCCCTGGGCCGCGGCGAGCAGCAGCTCCCCGAGCGGGGAGTCGAGCACCGCGAGCACGGGCTGGATGTCGGGGTCGCCGAACCGGACGTTGAACTCGATGACCCGCGGCCCGGCGGCGGTCAGCGCCAGCCCGACGTACAGGCAGCCCCGGAACGGCGCGCCGCGGCGCGCCATCTCGTCGAGGGTCGGCTGGACGACGGACTCGATGACCACCTCGGCGAGGTCGGCCGGCGCCCAGGTCAGCGGCGTGTAGGAGCCCATGCCGCCGGTGTTCGGGCCCCGGCCGCCGTCGAAGATCCGCTTGAAGTCCTGCGCGGGCTGGAGCGGGTGGGCGGTGGTGCCGTCGCAGATCGCGAACAGCGAGACCTCGGGTCCGTCCAGGAACTCCTCAACCACGACCCGGCCGCACCCGGCGGCGTGCGCGAGCGCGGCGTCCCGGTCGGTGGTGACCACGACCCCCTTGCCGGCCGCCAGCGCGTCGTCCTTGACGACGTACGGCGCGCCGAGCTCGTCCAGCGCGGCCGCGACCTGCTCGGCGTCCTCGCAGGTGCGGGACCGGGCGGTCGGCACCTGGGCCGCCGCCATGACCTCCTTGGAGAAGGCCTTGGACCCCTCCAGGCGGGCGGCCGCCCGGGACGGGCCGAAGCAGGCGATCCCCGCCGCGACCACGGCGTCGGCGACCCCGGCCACCAGCGGCGCCTCCGGGCCGACGACCACCAGGTCGACGCCCAGGCGACGGGCCAGGTCCGCGACCGCGGCCGGGTCCATCGGGTCGACGTCGTGCCGCGTGGCGACGGCCCCGATCCCGGGGTTGCCCGGGGCGGCGTGCACCGCGTGCACGGCCGGGTCGCGGGCCAGGGCCAGCGCGAGGGCGTGCTCGCGGCCACCCGTCCCGATCACGAGACAGGACAGGGAGTTCGTCACGTGCCGAGAGCCTATCGGGGGGAGCACGGCGGACGGTCCGCCCGATCAGTCGTGGACGACGATGGTCTGCTCGCGGCCCGGGCCCACCCCGACGCCCCAGATCTTGGTGCCGGAGAGCTGCTCGAGCGCCTCGACGTAGGTCTGGGCGTTCTTCGGCAGGTCCGCGAACGAGCGGCACCCCGAGATGTCGGTGCCCCACCCGTCGAAGTACTCGTAGACCGGCTTGGCATGGTGGAACTCGGTCTGGGTCATCGGCATCTCCTCGACCCGCTGCCCGTCGACCTCGTAGGCCACGCAGACCGGGATCCGGTCCCAGGCGCCGAGGATGTCGAGCTTGGTGAGGAACAGGTCGGTCAGGCCGTTGACCCGGCCGGCGTAGCGGGCCACGACCGCGTCGTACCAGCCGCAGCGGCGGGTCCGGCCGGTCGAGACCCCGATCTCGCCGCCGAGCTGCTGCAGGCGCAGGCCGTCGTCGTCGAAGAGCTCGGTGGGGAACGGGCCGGAGCCGACCCGGGTGGTGTACGCCTTGATCACGCCGATCACCCGGTCGATGCGGGTCGGGCCGACGCCCGAGCCGACGCACACGCCGCCGGCGACCGGGTTGCTGCTGGTCACGAACGGGTAGGTGCCGTGGTCGACGTCGAGCATCGTGGCCTGCGCGCCCTCGAAGAGCACCGTCTCGCCGCGGTCCAGCGCCTGGTTCAGCAGCAGCGAGGTGTCGGCCACCATCGGCTGGAGCCGCTCGGCGTAGGAGAGCAGCTCCTCGACCACCGCGTCGGCGTCGATGGCGCGGCGGTTGTAGATCTTGGTGAGCAGGTGGTTGCGCACGTCGAGGGCCGCGTCGACCTTCTGGCGCAGGATGCCCTCGTCGAAGAGATCAGCGATCCGGATCCCGATCCGCCCGACCTTGTCGGAGTACGCCGGCCCGATCCCGCGGCCGGTGGTGCCGATCAGGTTCTTGCCGAGGAACCGCTCGGTGACCTTGTCGATCGTGGAGTGGTAGGACGCGATCACGTGGGCGTTGGCGCTCACCACGAGCCCGCCGATCTCGACACCGCGCTCGAGCAGCCCGTCGAGCTCCCGGAACAGGGCCTCGGGGGAGACCACGACGCCGTTGGCGATGACCGAGGTCGCGCCGGGGGTGAGGATGCCGCTGGGCAGCAGGTGGGTGGCGTACTTCTCGCCGTTGACGACGATCGTGTGACCGGCGTTGTGACCGCCGGAGGTGCGCACGACGTAGTCGATGGGATCGGTGGTGGCGAGCTGGTCGGTCGCCTTGCCCTTGCCCTCGTCGCCCCACTGGGCTCCGAGCACGACCACTGCAGGCATGAGGTACCCCTCGTCCTTTTGGTTGCAGGAATGCAAGGTGCCGCACATGCAGCGGACCCGGCCGAGTCGACACGCACCGGGCTCTTGCGGCGCCACGTTACCAAAATGCTCGGCGCGAGCCGGATTCGACGAAGGCCCGGGACGCCCCCGCGCAGGCTAGGGTCTCGCCGTGGACCCGCTCCTGGTGATCAAGAACGCCGATGCCGGCACGGCGGACGAGGAGACCCTCGGGCGCGCTCTGTCGCTGCTGCGGGAGCACACCTCGGTGGAGGTGCAGGAGACCGCGAACCCCGGAGAGCTCGACGGCGCCCTGACCCGCGCCGGGTCCCGCAGGATCGTGGTCGCCGGCGGCGACGGCAGCCTGCACGCGGTGGTCTCGGCCCTGCACCGGCGCAACGACCTGGCCGGCGCGGTCCTCGCCCTGCTGCCGCTCGGCACCGGCAACGACTTCGCCCGCGGCAACGGCATCCCGCTCGACCTCGAGGACGCCGCGCGGGTGATCCTCGACGGCGACGTCCGCCCGCTGGACCTGATCCTGGACGAGGTCGGCGAGGTCGTCGTCAACAGCGTGCACGCCGGCGCCGGCGCCCAGGCCAGCCGCCGCGGCGCCCGCTGGAAGGGCCGGCTGCACCAGGTCGGGGTGGGCAAGGTCAACCTCGGCAAGCTCGGCTACCCGATCGGAGCGGCGCTCTCGTCGTTCCGGCCGCCGTACGTCCGGCTGCGCATCGAGGTCGACGGCGAGCTGGTCTGCGACTACGACCAGCCGGTGCTGATGGTCGCCGTCGGCAACGGCAGCCGGGTCGGCGGCGGCACCCCGCTGGTCCCCGACGCCGACGCCGAGGACGGCCTGCTCGACGTGATGATCTCGCTGGCGACCGGCCCGGTGGCCCGGTTCGGGTACGTCGCGCAGCTGCTGCGCGGCAAGCACACCGAGCGCACCGACGTGCTGGACCTGCGCGGCAAGCAGGTCTCGATCAGCGGCGAGCAGTTCTACTGCGCCGCCGACGGGGAGATCTACGGCCCGGAGCGGTCCCGGACCTGGCGGCTGGAGCCGGCGGCGTACCGCATGGTGCTGCCCTGATCCGCTGACCCCCTGCTCCGCTGCTCCCAGCCGGCGGCCGGCCTAGAGCCAGCCCCGGCGGACGGCCTCCACACCGGCCTGGAAGCGGGTGTCCACGGCGAGCTCCTCCATGATGTCGGCGACCCGCCGCCGCACGGTGCGCAGGCTCACCCCGAGCCGGCGGGCGATCTGCTCGTCCTGGGCGCCGGAGGCGAGCTGCTGGAGCAGGAACCGGCGCAGGTCGGAGCGGACGTCGTCGCTGTCCAGCGCCGGCACCGGTGCGGCCCGGTTCCACATCATGTCGAACCAGAAGATCATCGCCTCGACCAGGCCGCGCTGCCGGGTCAGCGTGCGCGGCTCGTCGAAGTAGCCGAGCGGCTCGGGCAGCACCGCGACGCTCGTCCCGATGATCAGCATCCGGGTGGGCAGCTGGGGCAGCACCCGGATCTCCTCGCCGAGGGCCGCGCGCTCGGTCAGGATCTCCCGGGCCTCGGTGAGGGCCCGGACCGGATAGATCGCCCGGGAGCGCCGGCCGTCCTCGACCACGCCCCGGATCACGCCCGCCAGCGCGTCCCCCTGCGGCGGGCGGAACTGGTCGGGCCGCAGCCAGCACAGGTTCCCCGGGCTGGTGCGGACCAGCTCCGCGATCAGGTGCCGCGGCTGGCCACCGGCACTCACCTCGCCGTCGAGCTGCTTGACCTCCGGACCGGTGCCCAGCGAGGCCCGCGGGACATTGCCGGAGAGGAACGGGATCGCGGCGGCGACCTCGTGCAGCCGGGCCTGGGCCCGGGCGGCGCCGGCCGCGGTCTCGCCGAGCAGCCGGGTGACGGCCTCGACCGGGGTCTCGACGAAGACCCGGGCGTCCTCGACCCGCACCACGCCGCGCTCGAGCAGCGGCTCGAGCTGGCGCAGCAGGTCCTCGGAGGAGAGCGTGAGCACCTCGGCGACCGAGATCAGCTCGCGCCCGGACTGACGCAGGATGCGGTCGTAGAGCCGCTCGACCTGGACGGGCAGGCCGAGGGCGCCCATCAGGGTCGTCGGGGTCGCGCGTGCCATTGGTGGGATGCTAGGCCCCCGACGGCCCCGCCGCCGGGTCGCCACCGAGGACGGCCCCGTCGGCGCCCACCGGTCCGGACCGGAGCGCCCGCGCGCGTTAGCCTTCCCGGAGCACCCACCCGCATCCAGCACCAGTCCAGGAGCAAGCACCCGATGGCACGAGGCAGCAACAGCGGCGAACCCACCGACTGGGTCACCCGGGCCGCCGACGACGCCATCCGGCACGCCCGGCGCACCGGTCCCGAGGACCGCCTGATCACCTGCGCCTCGGGGGCCAGCCCGTCCGGTCCCATCCACCTGGGCAACCTGCGTGAGTTCCTCACCGTGCACTTCGTGGCCGAGGAGATCCGCCGCCGCGGCCTGCCCGTGCGGCACCTGCACAGCTGGGACGACTTCGACCGGTTCCGCAAGGTCCCGGCCGGCGTGGACCCCTCCTGGGCCGAGCACATCGGCCGTCCCCTCTCCGCCGTTCCCGACCCGTGGGCCTGCCACGAGTCGTGGGCGGAGCACTTCAAGGCCCCGCTGCGCGACGCGCTCGTCGAGCTGGGCGTGGAGATGGAGGAGATCTCCCAGACCGAGCGCTACCGCGCCGGCGCGTACACCGAGCAGGTCCTGCACGCGATCCGCTACCGGGACACGGTCGAGGAGGTGCTGGCCAAGTTCCGCACCAAGAAGGCCGAGCCGGTCGCGGAGAGCGACCAGGAGGCGGCCGCGCTCGCGGACTCCGTGGCCGACCAGGACGAGGACGTCGCCGGCCCCGGCGACCTGGCCCGGTTCCCCTACCGGCCCTACTGCCGCGACTGCGGCCGGGACACCGTCGAGGTCACCGGCTACGACGACGAGACCACCGACCTGGACTACACCTGCTCCTCGTGCGGCTTCTCCGGCACCACGAACGTGACCACCCAGCACGAGGGCAAGCTCGTGTGGAAGGTCGACTGGCCGATGCGCTGGTCGGTCGAGGGCGTCGACTTCGAGCCCGCCGGGCTCGACCACGCCACCCCCGGCTCGTCGTACACGGTCGGCAAGGAGCTGGTGAAGCGCGTGTACGCCACCCCCGCGCCGTCCTTCACGGGGTACGCGTTCGTCGGCGTCGCCGGCATGCAGAAGATGTCCTCCTCGCGCGGCGGCGTGCCGACCGCCGCGGACGCCCTGAAGATCCTCGAGGCGCCGATCCTGCGCTGGCTCTACGTGCGTCGCCAGCCCCGGCAGGCCTTCAACGTCGACTTCGGCGCCGAGGTGGTCCGGCTCTACGACGAGTGGGACGCGCTGGCGCGCAAGGCCGCCGACCCGGCGAAGCGGGACGCCCAGACGCTGGCGTTCGAGCGGGCCCGGACGACGAGCACCGCCGGGACGCTGCCGACCCCGGCCGTCGTCGTGCCGTTCCGGCTGCTGTCCTCGGTCGCCGACGTCACCGCCGGCAGCGCCGAGCAGATCAGCCGGATCGTCGGCGAGGTCGGGCACGCCCACGGCACGGTCGCGGAGCTGGAGCCGCGGCTGACCAAGGCGATGACCTGGACCGCCGAGTTCGTCCCGGCGGAGGACCGCACCCTGGTGCGCTCGGAGCCGGACACCGCCCGGCTGGCCGCGCTGGGCGAGGACGAGCGGCGCTGGCTCGCCACGCTGCTCGACCGGCTGCCGGACTCCCCCGACCCCGACGAGCTGACCGCGCTGGTCTACGGCGTCCCGAAGCTGGCGCGGGGGCTGCAGCTCGACGACGCGCCCACCGACGAGGTGAAGGCTGACCAGAAGGCGTTCTTCAAGCTGCTCTACAACCTGCTGGTCGACGCCGACCGCGGGCCGCGGCTGCCCACGCTGCTGCTGGCCCTGGGCACCGCGAAGGTCCGCGCGCTGCTCACCCCCGCCTGAGCGTCAGGCGGCGCCGAGCAGCGCGTCGTACGCCGCGGGGCTGGACTCGCGCAGGAAGTCGCGGCAGCGCTCCCACTCGGGGGTCTCGCCGATGGCGCGGGCGGCCAGGGCGAGCAGCGCCAGGCAGCGCAGGAAGCCGCGGTTCGGCTCGTGCTCCCACGGCACCGGGCCGTGGCCCTTCCAGCCGCTGCGACGCAGCAGGTCCAGGCTGCGGTGGTAGCCCACCCGGGCGTAGGCGTAGAGCGTGACGTCGTCGGCGCCCTGGTCGCGGGCCTGCTCGGCCAGCGCCGCCCACGCGAACGGGGACGCCGGCAGGTCGCGCACCACCGCCGCCGGGGCCTCGCCGGCCGCCAGCCGCTCGGCCGCCGGGTCCTGCGGGAGGTGGGTGGGCGGGGGGCCGGCCATCAGGTCCACGTGACTCATGGGTCGATTGTGCCCCGGCCCCCCACCGCGGCTCAGCCCAGGGTCTTGCCGGCGGAGCGCAGGTCCTCACAGGCGGCGACGACGCGGGCGGCCATGCCGGCCTCGGCGGCCTTGCCCCAGGCACGGGGGTCGTAGGCCTTCTTGTTGCCGACCTCGCCATCGATCTTCAGCACGCCGTCGTAGTTGTCGAACATGTGCGCCGCGGCGGGGCGGGTGAAGGCGTACTGGGTGTCGGTGTCGACGTTCATCTTCACGACGCCGTAGTCGACGGCCTCGGCGATCTCCTCGGGCGAGGAGCCCGAGCCGCCGTGGAAGACCAGGTGGAACGGCTTGGCGCCGGACTCGAGACCGAACTCGGCGACGACCGCCTCCTGGGCGGCCTTGAGCACCGAGGGCTTGAGCTTGACGTTGCCGGGCTTGTAGACGCCGTGCACGTTGCCGAAGGTCAGTGCGGTCATGTAGTAGCCGCGCTCGCCGTAGCCGAGCTTCTTCGCGGTCGCGATCGCGTCCTCGGGGGTGGAGTAGAGCTTGTCGTTGATCTCGTGCGCGACCCCGTCCTCCTCGCCGCCGACGACGCCGACCTCGATCTCGAGGATGATCTTCGCCTTGATGCACCGGTCCAGGAGCTCCTCGGCGATCACCAGGTTCTCCTCCAGCGGCACCGCGGACCCGTCCCACATGTGCGACTGGAACAGCGGCGCCTCGCCGCGGGCGACCCGCTCCTCGGAGATCGCCAGCAGCGGCCGGACGAACCCGTCGAGCTTGTCCTGGGGGCAGTGGTCGGTGTGCAGCGCGATGTTGACCGGGTAGTTCTTCGCGACCTCGGCGGCGTACGCCGCGAAGGCGACCGAGCCGGTGACCATGTCCTTGACCGACGGCCCGGAGAGGTACTCGGCACCGCCGGTCGAGACCTGGATGATGCCGTCGGAGCCGGCGTCGGCGAACCCCTTGAGCGCGGCGTTGAGCGTCTGGGACGAGGACACGTTGATCGCCGGGAAGGCGTAGGCCCCGGCCTTCGCGGCGTCGAGCATCTCGGCGTACTTCTCGGGGGTGACGATGGGCATCGGGGCTACTCCTCGGGCAAGGCGGGGCGGTACGACGTCGCTCGCCAGCCTAGTGGCTCCCGGCCGCACCCCGGAGGGCTGGTGCGTAGCCTCGGACCATGCGCGCTCCTGCCCCGGTTCCGGACCCCGAGGAAGGCCGGCGGTGACCTCGCTGGCCGGGCGCTACGTGGCAGTGGTCGGCCCCGCCGACGGTGCCCGCCCCGTAGACCTGGCCCGCGCCGCCGAGGTCGGCCGGCTGCTCGCCGAGCAGGGCGCCGTGGTCCTGACCGGCGGCCACCACGGCGTGATGGACGCGGCCGCCCGCGGCGCCACGCAGGCCGGCGGCGAGGCGATCGGGCTGCTGCCGGGCAGCGACCGGGCCGCGGGCTCCCCGCACCACACCCACCTGCTGCCGACCGGCCTCGGCGAGCTGCGCAACGGCCTGCTGGTGCGGGCCGCGGACGCGGTCCTGGCGGTGGGCTGCAGCTGGGGCACGCTCAGCGAGATCGCGCTGGCCCGCCGCACCGGCGTACCCCTGGTGCTGCTCGAGCCGTGGGACCTCCCCGAGGACGTCGGCCCGGTCGCCGCGGACCCGGCCGACGCCGTCGCGGTGCTCGCCCGGGCCCTGGCGTAGCGACGCGCCCGGCGTCGGGGCGGACCTCAGCCGCGCCAGGCGTCGTCGCCGGAGAGGTCGGCATGCGCCCGGATCCAGGAGTGCATCGCGATCGCGGCGGCGGCGCTGGCGTTGATGGAGCGGGTGGACCCGAACTGGGCGATCGAGAAGGTGCCCGCGCACGCCTCCCGGGCGCCCGCGGACAGGCCGGGGCCCTCCTGACCGAAGAGGAAGCAGACCCGCTCCGGCATCGTCATCGTCTCCAGGTGCAGCGACCCGGGCAGGTTGTCGACACCGAGCAGCGGCACCGGTCCCCCGGGCAGCTCGCCGAGGTACGCCGCGAGGTCGGCGACGGTCTCGTGGTGGTGCACGTGCTGGTAGCGGTCGGTCACCATCGCTCCGCGCCTGTTCCAGCGCCGGTTGCCGACGATGTGCACCTGCGCGGCGAGGAACGCGTTGGCCGTCCGCACGATCGTGCCGATGTTGAAGTCGTGCTGCCAGTTCTCGATGGCCACGTGGAACCCGTGCCGGCGGGTGTCCAGGTCGGCGACGATCGCCTCCAGGCTCCAGTAGCGGTAGCGGTCGACGACGTTGCGCCGGTCGCCCTCGGCGAGCAGCTGCTCGTCGTACACCTCGCTGCCGGGGCCCGTCGGCCACGGGCCGGGCCAGGGTCCGACACCGACCTCGGCGGGCCCGTGCGGCATCGGGTCGTACGGCGCGCGCCGCTGCGCCGCGTCGCTGCCCTCCCCGTCCATCGGCGGAATCGTAGGACACCCGCCCTCCCCTGACCGACCGGCACCGGAATAAACCCCTCGCCGGCGACGGTTACGCTGAGGTGGTGAGTGTGCTTCCGGCAGATCTGTCCTCGCTGCCCTCTCCACTCATGTTCGGGATCGATTTCCTCGACCCGCAGTGGCTGCTCCAGCAGTTCGGCCCGGAGCTGTTCTGGCTGAGCCTGCTCATCGTCTTCATCGAGTGCGGGCTGTTCTTCCCGTTCCTGCCCGGCGACAGCCTGCTGTTCGCGCTCGGCATCTTCATCGCCACCGGCCAGATCGACCTGTTCCCCGGGTCCCGGCTGGTCGAGCTGCTGATCGCGATGACGCTGATGACGGCCGCGGCCTGGCTCGGCAACGTCGTCGGCTACGAGATAGGCCGCAAGATCGGCCCCTCCCTGCGGGAGCGCGACGGGCGGGTGCTGAAGCAGAAGTACTTCGACCAGACCGAGGTCTTCTTCGACCGGCACGGCAACAAGGCGCTGGTGATCGGCCGCTTCGTGGCCTTCGTGCGCACCTACATCACCGTCGTCGCCGGCATCACCTTGATGCCCCGGCGACGCTTCTACGTCTGGAGCCTGATCGGCGGGGTCTCCTGGGTGCTGGTGGTCACCAGCCTGGGCTACTTCCTCGGCCACACGGTGCCGTGGCTCGAGCACAACATCGACCTGATCTTCCTGGTCATCCTGGCGTTCACCGCGGTGCCGATCGCCTACGAGTGGTGGCGCCACCGCCGCACCGACAGCCCGGAGGCCGACGACCGCGACCACGACGGCCGCCCGGACCGCGACATCACCGGCGCCACGGTGCCGCCGCAGTCGTCGGGTCGCGCCCCGTCGCAGCACTCCCGCGACGAGGCCTGACCGGTCCCGCTCAGGCGTCGCGGTGCGTGGCCCGCGTCGCGCGGACGCGCAGCACCACCCACCAGCACACGCCCAGCACGACTGTGCAGATCACTACCCACTGGAAGGTGCCGGCGACGCCCTCCACCTTGTGCCACTGCTCGCCGAGCCAGTAGCCGGCCAGCACGAACGCGACGTTCCAGATCGTGGAGCCGGCGGTGGTGAGCAGCAGGAACTGGCCCAGCGGCATCCGCTCGACCCCGGCCGGGACCGAGATCAGGCTGCGGAAGATCGGAATCATCCGGCCGAAGAACACCGCCTTGCGCCCGTGCCTGCCGAACCACGCCTCGGTCTTCTCCAGGTCCTCGACCTTGACCAGCGGCAGCCGCTCCCAGACCCAGTACATCCGAGCCCGGCCGAAGACCGCGCCGATCAGGTAGAGCACCAGCGCGCCGAGCACCGAGCCGGCGATCGTCCACGCGATCACCTCGACCAGGCCGAAGCTGCCCCGGCTGGCGGTGAAGCCGGCCAGCGGCAGGATCACCTCGCTCGGCAGCGGCGGGAACAGATTCTCCAGCGCGATCGCGAGCCCGGCGCCCGGGGCGCCGAGACGCTCCATCAGGTCGACGGCCCAGCCGGCGACCCCGCCGAGCTCCTCGGGGTCCGACGCGGCCGCCAGCAGCGTGCCGGCCCTCATGCGCGCGCGCGGGCGGCGTCGAGGTCGGCCTTGGTCAGCACGGCGCGGACCTCCAGCCCGACGTCCGCGAGCGGGTTCTCCCCCGCCGGGCTGCGGTCGATCGCGCACACCACGTGGGTCACCACCGCCCCGGCCTCGCGCAGCGCCCGGGTCGCGTCCCGGACGGCGCCCCCGGTGGTGATCACGTCCTCGATCAGCGTGACCCGCCGACCCGCGACGTCCGGCCCCTCGGCGAGCTTGCAGGTGCCGTAGGTCTTGGCCTGCTTGCGCACGAAGAGCGTGCGGTGCCCGGTCATCGAGGCCACCATCGTCGCGATCGGGACCCCGCCGAGCTCCAGGCCGCCGAGCAGCTCGGTGTCCTGCGGCAGCAGCTGCACCATCTCCCGGGCCACCCGCGACAGCAGGGCCGGGTCGGCCTCGAAGAGGTACTTGTCGAAGTACTCCGAGGAGACCTGGCCGGACCGGAGGGTGAAGGTCCCGGTCAGGCGGCAGGTCGCGTCGATGTCGGCTGCGAGGTCGGTGTCGGCGGTCGTCACGCCCCCATCATCGCGTACGCCGCCCAAGCGCCCGCGGGCCGTACGGTGGGTCCATGCCGGTCACCCAACGCCAGCGGCACGCCACCCGCCTGCACGGCATCCCGCCGACGATCTTCTCGCAGATGTCCGCGCTGGCGGCCCGCACGGGCGCCGTCAACCTCGGTCAGGGGTTCCCGGACGTCGACGGCCCGCCGGCGGTGATCGCGCAGGCCGTGGCCGCGTTGCGCGGCGGCGCCAACCAGTACGCCCCCGGCCCCGGGGTCCCCGCGCTGCGCGCGGCGATCGCGCGCCACCAGCGCCGCCACTACGGGATCGACCTCGACCCCGACACCGAGGTCGTGGTCACCACCGGCTGCACCGAGGGGATCGCCGCGGCCCTGCTCGGCCTGGTCGACCCCGGCGACGAGGTGGTCGTGCTGGAGCCCTACTACGACTCCTACCTGGCGATGATCCAGATGGCCGGGGGCGTGCGCCGCCCGGTGACCCTGCGGGCGCCGGACTTCCGGCTCGACGTGGACGCGCTGCGGGCCGCGGTGAGCCCCCGGACCCGGCTGATCCTGCTCAACAGCCCGCACAACCCGACCGGCACCGTGCTCACCCGCGCCGAGCTCCAGGCCGTCGCCGACGTGGCAGTGGAGCACGACCTGGTCGTGGTCACCGACGAGGTCTACGAGCACCTCACCTACGACGACCACGAGCACGTCCCGATCGCCACCCTGCCCGGCATGGCCGAGCGGACCCTGACCCTCTCCAGCGCCGGCAAGTCCTACTCGTTCACCGGTTGGAAGGTCGGCTGGGCGACCGGTCCGGCCGACCTGGTCGGCGCCGTGCTGGGCGCCAAGCAGTGGCTGACGTTCACCTCCGGCTCGCCGCTGCAGCCGGCGGTGGCGCACGCGCTCGACGAGGAGCCGGACTTCCCGCGGCGGCTGGCCCTCGAGCTGCGGGAGCGGCGCGACCTGCTGTGCGCGGGCCTGGCCGCCGCCGGGCTCGACGTCCGGGAGCCGGAGGGCACCTACTTCGCGACGACCGACACCAGCGCCCTGGGGTGGCCCGACGGGCTGGCCTTCTGCCTGGCCCTGCCGGAGCGGGCCGGCGTCGTCGCGATCCCCACCCAGGGGTTCCACGACGACGCCGACGCGGGCCGGCACCTGGTGCGGTGGGCGTTCTGCAAGCAGCCCGAGGTCATCGCCGAGGGAGTACGCCGGCTGGCGGCCGCCGACCTGCGCGCCGGCGGCCGCTGAGGCCGGTCAGGACCGGGGCTGGACCGGCGGCGGCGACTCTTGGCGCTGCTGCGGCGCACCGCGCGCGGCGTACCAGTCCTGCGCGCCACCGGTGAACAGCAGCACGATCACCGCGACCGCGCCGAGCAGCGTCACCAGCGAGACCACCGAGGCCAGCGCCACCAGGCTGAGCAGGGCCACCACCGCGGCCGAGACCACCAGCAGGACCCGGGCCACCTGCGAGCGCCGCATCGCGAACACCGCCAGGACCACCGCGACCAACGACCAGACCGCGAGCAGCCCCGCGACCGCGCCCACGAAGTCGGCCATCGCCTGCCCGTCGCCGCCCCCGTCGCCGCCCCCGTCGCCGTCGCCGGAGGAGGTCACCACCATCACGGCGGCGACGCCGAAGCCGAGCGTGGCGAGCCCGGCCATCACCAGCGTGACGACGCCGGCGGCGGTGACCGTGCCGGGCCGCCGGTCCCGGTCGGGTTCCTGCGCGGGGTCGCTCATGCGCCGATGGAACCACGTCCGCCCGGCGACCCCGGCCTCGGCCGGTGACCGGTCAGGACCAGGGCTGGACCGGCTGCTGGGGGTCCCGGGACTCCCGGGAGTCATTGCGGCCGGCGTACCAGTCGTTGGCGCCGCCGGTGAACAGCAGCACGATCACCGCGATCGCGGCGATCAGGGGCACCAGCGAGACCGCGGACGTGATGGTCAGCAGGCTGAGCACGGCCGTGACCGCCGCCGAGATCACCAGCAGGATCCGGGCCACCTGCGAGCGGCGCATCGCAAGCACCGCGAGGACCACCGCGATCAGCGACCAGACCGCGAGCACCACGACCACGACGACCAGGAAGTCGATCAGGTCCGAGGCGCTGAAGCCGTCCAGCCCCTCGGTGTTGCGGACCTCGCGCTCGAGGTCGCTCTTGAGGTCGTCGGGGAAGGCCAGCAGCGCCAGCGCGGTGAGCCCGAACGCAAGCAGGGACAGCCCCGCCACGACCATCGTCACGATGCCGGCGGCGGTGACCGTGCCGGGCCGCCGGCCGCGGTCGGGCTCGGTCTGTCCGTACGCCGGGTAGGCCCCGCCGGGCTGGCCGTACGGCTGCTGGGGCTGCTGGCCCGGCGCGCCGTACGGCTGCGGGGCGGCCTGCCCGTAGGGCTCCTGGCCGGGCTGGTGACCGTAGGGGTTCGCGGGCGCCTGGCCGTAGGGCTGCTGCTGGGACGGCTGACCGTAGGGCTGGTCGGACGGCTGGTCGTCGTGCGGCCCGGGGCCCTGGGGGGAGTCACTCATGAGTTCATCGAACCACGTGCGGCGGTGAACCAGGAGCGGGACTCGGGACGCGACAGCAGCGCGACGGTCGCCACGCAGGCCAGGAACGGCACCGCCAGCACGATGCTGCCGGTCAGGGTTCCGGCCAGACAGACCAGGCCGGCCAGCGCGGCGGAGACCACCAGGGCGACCCGCGCCCAGCGGACCCGCCGGAACGCCAGCACCGCGACGACGCTCACGGCCGCGCACCACACGACGACCAGGGCCGCGACCACGAGCACGGCGGACACCAGCTGGTCCTGGGTCATCTCGGCGGACTCCAGCAGGTCCGGGCGCTGGCGGAGCATCTCGTCGAAGATCGGGTCCGGGGCCGCGGCCATCACCAGCGCGGTGAGCAGCATCAGGCCGCCGACGACGCCTGCGGCCGACCAGGTGAGGACACAGGCCCAGAGCACGACGGCGGGGCGGCTGGCCGCCTGCAGGTCGGCCCGCTGGGCACCCGCCGGTCCGGCGTACGGCGCCTGCGCCTGGCTCGGCGCGGTGCCGTAGCCGGCCCACGGACGCGGGGCGGACGCCTGCTCGCCGGGCCGGTCGGCGTGGGGCCGGTCCACCTGGGGCCGCTCGGTCTGGGGCTGCTGGACGGGCGGCGGCCACACCGGGGCCGCCGAGCGCTCTGCCTGGACGGACCGGGGCGCGGGCCGGTCGATCCCGGCGAACCAGTCCCGGGCGGGCTGCAGCCACAGCATCGCCACGGCGGCCGCGACGACCGAGGACATGAACCCGCCGGCCACCAGCCCGCTGATGAACAGCGGCACGGCCAGCACCGAGAGCACGACCCGGGCGCTGCGGGAGCGCTGCAGGACCTGGTAGCCCAGGACCAGAGCGGCCGCGGCGCAGGCGCCGGCGACCATCGCCATGGTCCGGAGCAGGTCGAGGACCCCCTCCACGCCCAGCCCGAGCCCGTCGCCGGGCGGCTCGGCGAGGAAGTCCTCGACCGCCTCGCGGGTGCGCAGGGAGGAGATCCCGGCGACCTGCTCGAAGACCGAGACCACGACGAACATCGACCCGCCCATGATCAGCCAGGCCGACATCGTCACCTGGCGCGGTCTGGTGGAGACGGGCTCACTCATGGGCCCATTCCATCAGGTCGCCGGGCACGGCCCGACGCCGCTCACCGGACCGTGAGCTTCAGGCCACCCTCGTCGGCCGTGTCCACGAGCACCGAGCCGCCGTCGGTGACCTCGCCGGCGATCAGCATCCGCGCCAGCTGGTCCCCGATCGCGGTCTGCACCAGCCGGCGCAGCGGCCGGGCGCCGTACGCCGGGTCGTAGCCGGTCTCGGCCAGCCAGGCCTTGGCGGCGTCGGTGACCTCGATCGCGATCCGGCGCACCGCGAGCCGCTTCTCCAGCAGCCCCAGCTGCAGGTCCACGATCTGGGTGAGCTCGGCGAGCGTGAGCGCCTCGAACAGCACGATCTCGTCGAGCCGGTTGAGGAACTCCGGCTTGAACGAGGACCGCACGACCGCCATCACCGAGTCGCGCTTCGTCTCCGCGTCCAGCAGCGGGTCCACCAGGAAGTTGGAGCCGAGGTTGGACGTCAGGATCAGCAGCGTGTTGCGGAAGTCCACGGTGCGGCCCTGGCCGTCGGTGAGCCGGCCGTCGTCGAGCACCTGCAGCAGGATGTCGAAGACCTCGGGGTGGGCCTTCTCGACCTCGTCGAGGAGCACGACGGAGTACGGGCGGCGGCGCACCGCCTCGGTCAGCTGGCCGCCCTCGTCGTACCCGACGTAGCCGGGCGGGGCGCCGACCAGCCGGGCCACCGAGTGCTTCTCGGAGTACTCGCTCATGTCGATGCGCACGATCGCGCGCTCGTCGTCGAACAGGAAGTCCGCCAGGGCCTTGGCCAGCTCGGTCTTGCCGGTGCCGGTCGGGCCCAGGAACAGGAACGAGCCGGTGGGCCGGTTCGGGTCGGAGATGCCGGCCCGGGAGCGGCGCACCGCGTCGCTGACCGCGGCCACCGCCTCACGCTGGCCGATCAGGCGCTGACCGACGACCTCCTCCATGTGCAGCAGCTTGGCGGTCTCGCCCTCGAGCAGCCGCCCGGTGGGAATGCCGGTCCAGGCCTCGACGACCTCCGCGATCTGCTCGGCGCCGACGGCGTCCCCGACCAGGGGCTCGCTCTCGGCGGCCCCGGCGGTGGCCACGCGGGCGCCCTCGGAGACCTCCTCGATCTGCTGCTCCAGGGCCGGGATCTGGCCGTAGCGGATCTCGCTGGCCTGCTCCAGCTCGCCCTCGCGCAGCAGCCGGTCGGCCTCGATGCGCAGCTGGTCCAGCCGGCGGCGCAGCTCGCCCTCACCCTCCAGGGAGCGCTTCTCCTGCTCCCAGCGGGCCTCCAGGCTGCGCAGCTGCTCCTCCTGGTCGGCCAGGTCGGCCTTGAGCCGGGCCAGCCGGTCCCGGGAGGCGTCGTCGGTCTCCTTCTCGAGCGCGAACTGCTCCATCTTCAGCCGGTCCACCTGGCGGCGCAGCTGGTCGATCTCCACCGGGGAGGACTCGATCTCCATCCGCAGCCGGGAGGCGGCCTCGTCGACGAGGTCGATCGCCTTGTCCGGGAGCTGGCGGCCGGTGATGTAGCGGTCGGAGAGGGTCGCGGCGGCGACCAGCGCGGCGTCGGTGATCCGCACGCCGTGGTGCGCCTCGTACTTCTCCTGGATGCCGCGGAGGATCTGGATCGTGTCCTCGACGCTGGGCTCGCCCACGAAGACCTGCTGGAAGCGGCGCTCCAGGGCGGGGTCCTTCTCGATCCGCTCGCGGTACTCGTCGAGGGTGGTGGCGCCGATCATGTGCAGCTCGCCGCGCGCCAGCATCGGCTTGAGCATGTTGCCGGCGTCCATCGAGGAGTCGCCGCCGGCGCCCGCGCCGACGACCGTGTGCAGCTCATCGATGAACGTGATCACCTGGCCCTCGGCGGCCCGGATCTCCTCGAGGACCGCCTTGAGCCGCTCCTCGAACTCGCCGCGGTACTTCGCGCCCGCCACCATCGCCGCGAGGTCGAGGCTGAGCACCCGGCGGCCCTTGAGCGAGTCGGGGACGTCGCCCGCGACCACCCGCTGGGCCAGGCCCTCGACGACGGCGGTCTTGCCGACACCGGGGTCGCCGATCAGGACCGGGTTGTTCTTGGTACGCCGGGAGAGCACCTGCACGACCCGCCGGATCTCGGCGTCGCGGCCGATGACGGGGTCCAGGCGGCCCTCCTCGGCGGCGGCGGTCAGGTCGACCGAGTACTTCTCGAGCGCCTCGTAGGTCGACTCCGCGTCCTGGCTGGTGACCCGACGGTTGCCGCGCACGGCGCTGAGGCCCTCGCGCAGGCCCTGCTCGTCCAGGCCCGCGTCGGCGAGAACCTTCTGCGCCGGGCTCTCGACGGTCGCCAGCGCGATCAGCAGGTGCTCGGTCGCGACGTACTCGTCCTTCATGCTGTTGGCGAGGTCCATCGCCGTCGCGAGGACCCGGGTCAGCGCGGCCGAGGCGCGCGGCTGCTGGACGGTCTGGCCCGACACCTTCGGCAGGGCGTCGCGCTGCGCGGCGGCGGCACGGACCAGCGCCGGGGCGTCCGCCCCGGACTTCGCGACCAGCGCGGCGGGCGTGCTGTCCTCCTGGAGCAGCAGCGCGACGAGGAGGTGGATCGGTTCGGTCGTGGAGTTGCCGGCGGTCGTCGCCGCAACCTGGGCGGACTCGATCGCCTCCCGGCTGCGCGTGGTGAACTTGTCGGCACCGAACTGGCTCATCTGGTCTCCTGAGGAAGAGGTTCAGCGTGGATCCGGACGTCTCGCGGCGTCGGCGTCACCAGACTCAACATGCCCGGAGTTGAGTCTGTTCCACTCAACTTTAGCGGGTGCCCTGCGACGCCCGTCACGTCGGCGCGGGCGCGGCCCGGTGGTCCGGTCGGGTCCGGCGTGCGGGGCCGTCGCGTAGCCTGCCCGCATGACCAGCGACCGCGAGACCGCCGAGGCCGAGCTCGTCTACGCCACCGCGGATCGGCTGTGCGAGCAGCCGGACCCGGTCGAGGACGTGGCGATCGCCCACGAGTCCGGGGTGGACCTCGAGACCGTCCGCCGGTGGCTGGACGAGGCCGAGGACACCCGCTTCGAGGTGCGCACCTTCGGCAGCACCCGGACCGTGGTCCGCGGCCGCTCGATGTAGCGCGGGCTCAGCGGCCGCGGCGCCAGACGACCATCGACCCCGCGACCGCCTGGTGCAGCACCGGGAGCTTGTTGACCGGCTCCCCGTCGCTCGAGCGGGACGGCGCCCGCAGCGCCTGCTTGGTGGCCTCGAGCTCGGCCAGCAGCTCCTCGTTGCGGGCCGACAGCGCGGTGAGGCGGGTCTCGAGGTCGAGGATCCGGCGCACGCCCTCGATGCCGATCCCGGCGGCGGTGAGGTCGGCGATCTCGCGCAGCCGCTCGATGTCGCGCGCTGAGTAGCGCCGACCACCGCCGCCGGTACGGCGCGGCGTGATCAGGCCGAGCCGCTCGTAGGTGCGCAGCGTCTGCGGGTGCAGACCGGTCAGCTCGGCGGCGACGCTGATCACGAACACCGCCGCGTCCGGCCCCGGGGGGCCGCCGAAGGGCTCCCGGCGGGACATCAGGACCCGGCCTCGCTGAAGAGGTTCGCTCGCAGCGGGGAGTCCGCCGTGGCGTCGCGGTAGGCCTCGACCGCCCGGCGGGCGGTCTCGTCGAGCACCGCCGGGACCTGGACCCGCACCGTGGCGAGCAGGTCGCCGACCGTGCCGTCGGCCTTCCGGGCGCCCTTGCCGCGCACCCGGAAGGTGCGGCCGTCCGGGGTGCCGGACGGGATCCGCAGGGTGACCGGGGAGCCGCCGAGGGTGGGGATCTTGATCTCGGCACCGAGCGCGAGCTCGTCGAAGCGCACCGGCACGTCGAGGGCGAGGTTGTCGCCCGAGCGCTTGAACAGCCGGTGCGGGCTGACCTTGACGGTGACGTACAGGTCGCCGGCCGGGCCGCCGTTCTCGCCGGCCGCGCCCTTGCCGCGCAGCCGGATCCGCTGGCCGTCCTTGACCCCCGCGGGGATCCGGGCCTGGATGGTGCGCGCCGAGGTGCCGCGCCCGGAGCCGTGGCAGGTCGGGCAGGGCTGGTCGTAGACCAGCTGGCGCCCGCCGCAGCCGGGGCAGGTCTCGTTCATCGAGAATCCGCCGCCGACCGAGGCCACCGTGTAGCCGGCCCCTTCGCACTGGGGGCACACGTGCGGCTTGGTGCCGGGCTTGCCACCGGTGCCGTTGCACGTCGGGCAGGGCGCGTCGGAGGTCAGCCGCAGCGAGATCGTCACGCCCTCGAGCGCGTCGGTGAAGCTGATCGTCGCGGTGCTCTCGACGTCGGCGCCCTTCTGGGCACGCCGGGCCTGCTGCTGGCGGCGGCCGAAGCCGCCTCCGGCGCCCCCGAACAGGTCACCGAACATGTCACCGAAGCCGCCGGCGCCCGCGCCGCCCGAGGCCCGGTCGCGCAGCAGGTCGTCGAGGTTGAAGCCGCCACCCTGGCCGGAGGTGCCGCCGGGGAAGCCACCGCGGAAGCCGCCGGAGCCGTACAGCGAGCGCATCTCGTCGTACTTCGCGCGCTTGTCGGGGTCACCGATGACGTCGTAGGCCTCGGCGACCGACTTGAACTTCTCGTGCTTGGCGGTGTCCCCGGGGTTGGAGTCGGGGTGGTTGGCGCGCGCGAGCTTGCGGTAGGCCTTCTTGATCTCCTCGGCCGTGGCGTCCTTGCTGACCCCGAGCTCGGCGTAGAAGTCCTTCTGCGCCCACTCGGGCCGGAAGCCCTCGTTGTTGCTCACGCATGCCCTCCTCTCGTTCGGATGCGGGTCCGGCGGGCCCGGCCGAGGTTCGGCCGGGCCCGCCGGGCCGGGGTCACTCTGTCGGGGTTGCCGGGCTCGCCGGGTCGACCACCAGGACCTGGGCGGCGCGCAGCACGCGCTCACCCATCCGGTAGCCGGCCTTCGCGACCACCTTGCAGGTGGTCACCTCGACGTCCGGGTCCTGCCCGAGGTGGCTCAGCGCCTCGTGCAGGGCCGGGTCGAACGGGTCACCGGGGACGCCGAACTTGGTCAGCCCCTGGTTGGCGACCGCGCGCTCGAGCTGCTCGGCGACGGTCTTGAACCCGTCCTCGAGCGGCCCGTGCTCGCGGGCCCGGTCGATCGTGTCCAGGACCTCGGTGACCGGCGCGAGCGCGGCGTACGTCGCGTTCTGCTGGATCAGCTCGCGGTCCCGGTCGACCCGGCGCTTGTAGTTGAGGAACTCGGCCTGGATGCGCTGGAGGTCGGTGGTCCGCTCCGCCAGCTCCATCCGCAGCACCTCGACCTGGTCGCGCGCCGCCTGCAGCGGGTCGCCACCGGTCTCCGCACCACCGTCGGACCCGGCCCCGCCCTCGACGTCACCCTCGATGTCGGAGGCATCGAGGTCGGGCCCGGGCGCCGTGGGGGTCTCGGCGACCCCCGGGTCGTCCGGGTGACCGGCGGCGTCGCCGGTCACCGGGTCCACCGGGTCATCGGTCGGCCCGCCGGTGGGCGGCCGCTGCTGGTCGGGCCGCTCCTCGCTCACTTGGACTGGCCCTCGTCGGCCGGACCCTCGTCGACGATCTCGGCGTCGACGACGTCCTCGTCGCCCTCGCCGGTGGCGCCGGTGGCCCCACCCGCGGCGGCGTTCTCCGCCTCGGCCGCGGCGTACATGGCCGCGCCCATCTTCTGGCTGGACTCACCGAGCTTGGCGATGCCCGCGTCGAGCTCCTCGGCGCTGGCGTCGTCCTTCTCCAGCAGGGACTTCAGCGAGTCCAGGTCGCCCTGGACCTCGGTCTTGACGTCCTCGGGGATCTTCTCGGCGTTGTCGGCGAGGAACTTCTCGGTCGTGTAGACCAGCTGGTCGGCCTGGTTGCGGGACTCGACCGCGGCGCGACGCTTGGCGTCCTCCTCGGCGTACTGCTCGGCCTCGCGGACCATCCGGTCGATCTCGTCCTTGCCCAGCGCGGAGCCGCCGGAGATCGTCATCGACTGCTCCTTGCCGGAGCCCTGGTCCTTCGCCGAGACGTGCACGATGCCGTTCGCGTCGATGTCGAAGGTGACCTCGATCTTCGGCACCCCGCGCGGCGCCGGCGGCAGGCCGGTGAGCTCGAAGTTGCCGAGCGGCTGGTTCTGCGCCCACATCTGGCGCTCGCCCTGGGCCACCTTGATCTCCACCGACGGCTGATTGTCGTCGGCGGTCGTGAAGATCTCGCTGCGCTTGGTCGGGATCGTGGTGTTGCGCTCGATGAGCGTGGTCATCACGCCGCCCTTGGTCTCGATGCCGAGGCTCAGCGGGGTGACGTCGAGGAGCAGCACGTCCTTGACCTCGCCCTTGAGGACACCGGCCTGCAGCGCGGCGCCGACGGCCACGACCTCGTCGGGGTTGACGCCCTTGTTGGGCTGCTTGCCGCCGAGGAGCTCGGTGACCAGGTCGGTCACGGCGGGCATCCGGGTGGAGCCGCCGACCATCACGACGTGGTCGATGTCCTTGATCGCGACGCCGCCGTCCCGCAGCACGTTCTGGACCGGGGTCTTGGTGCGCTCGAGCAGGTCCGCGGTGAGCTTCTGGAACTCGCTGCGCGAGAGCCGCTCCTCGAAGTGCAGCGGGCCGGACTCGCCGTGGGTGATGTAGGGCAGGTGGATCGTGGTCTCGGCCGAGGACGACAGCTCGATCTTCGCCTTCTCCGCGGCCTCCTGGAGGCGCTGCTTGGCGATCTTGTCGGCGGCGAGGTCGACGCCGTTGTTGTCCTTGAACTTCTTGACCATCCAGTCCACGACGCGGGAGTCCCAGTCGTCGCCACCGAGGTGGTTGTCACCCGAGGTCGCCTTGACCTCGACGACGCCCTCGCCGATCTCCAGCAGCGAGACGTCGAAGGTGCCGCCACCGAGGTCGAAGACCAGGATCATCTGGTCGTCGCCCTTGTCGAGGCCGTACGCCAGCGCGGCGGCGGTCGGCTCGTTGACGATCCGGGCGACGTTGAGGCCCGCGATCTCGCCGGCCTCCTTGGTGGCCTGGCGCTGCGCGTCGGAGAAGTACGCCGGAACCGTGATCACCGCGTCGGTGACCGGCTCGCCGAGGTAGGCCTCCGCGTCGCGCTTGAGCTTCTGCAGGACGAACGCGCTGATCTGCTGCGGCGTGAAGTCCTTGTCGTCGATGCGCACCTTCCAGTCGGTGCCCATGTGGCGCTTGACCGACCGGATGGTGCGGTCGACGTTGGTCACCGCCTGGCGCTTCGCGACCTCGCCGACGAGGACCTCGCCGGACTTGGCGAACGCGACGACGGAGGGGGTGGTGCGGGCGCCCTCCGCGTTCGCGATGACGGTGGGCTCGCCACCTTCGAGGACGGACACGACGCTGTTCGTCGTGCCGAGGTCGATGCCGACCGCACGTGCCATGGGAATTCACCTTCCGGTTCTTGCTCGGGGATCTTGCAGGTCTGTGTCTTCAAGCTGTGGCTGCGAGCTGTCCGCCAGGCCCCGCAGGCGGCCCGGGCACGCTCGTGCCCGGCCGTGCGGGCCGGCGTCGCCAGCTGCATCGCTGCCGTGAGTCTGACAAAACACTTGAGTTCGTTCAACTCAAGTTTGCTCACATGGCTCAACGCCAGGTGGACCGTTGGTTGTTCCCGCCGCGGGAGGTTTTCTCGAACCGCGTGCCGCCGTGGACCTCCTCCGGTGACCCGATCCGGCCCGGAGCACACGGGTCGGCGGGCCCCAGGTGGTTGGATCGGCCCATGAGGCCCCGGACGCTGGTGCTCGCGGGAGCTGTCGCGTGCGTCGCCCTGGCCGCCGGCTGCTCGGACTCCCCGAGCCCCGCGCCGGACCAGCCCCGCGAGCCGCGCTCCGCCGCGCCGACCCAGGCGGCACCACCCACCCAGCCACCCACCCAGGCGACCGAGCCGGCGCCCGCACCCCAGAGCGCGCCCAGGGTCGCGCCCGACGACGTCCGGGTCGCGACGGCGCAGGCCGCGGTGCGCCACCTGGCCGGGCGGATCGGACCGCGGCCCGGCACCTCCCCGGCGTACTTCCGGGCGGCGGCGTGGGTGCACGACGAGCTCGCCGGTCTGGGCTGGCAGGTCCGCCGTCAGCGGTTCCGTGCCCCGGCGGGCGTCTCGTGGGGCGTGCCGGTGCCCGGCGGGCGCTCGACGAACGTGATCGCCACCCGCGGCGACGTCCGACCGGGTCGGCCCTGGCTGCTGGTCGGAGCCCACCTGGACACCGTTCCGCAGGCGCCCGGGGCCGAGGACAACGCCTCCGGCGTCGGGGTCCTGCTCGCGGTCGCGGAGGCCGTGGCGGCGCGGCGGACCCGGCTGCCCGTCGTCCTGGTGGCGTTCGGCGCCGAGGAGCCCCGCGGGCCCACCGACGCCGACCACCACTACGGGTCTCGCGCGTACGTCGCGTCGCTGCCGGCCCGCGAGCGCCGGGCCCTGCGCGGGATGGTCTCGCTGGACCGGGTCGGCGTCGGCGGCACCCTCCCCGTCGGGAGCGTCGAGGCCGGCGACCCGCTGCGTGCCGAGGTGCTCGCCGCCGCGCGGCGGGCCGGCGTCCCGACCCAGGCCGAGGACGGCCAGCGCTCGAGCGACCACTGGTCGTTCGTCCGGGCCGGCCTGCCCGGCGTCCGGCTCGGCAGCACGCCGTACGCCGGCTACCACTCCGCGGGCGACACCCCCGGGGTGGTCGAGCGTGAGCAGCTGGAGCGGACCGCCCGGACCGTCGTCGCCTGGCTGCGCTGAGCCTCAGCGCGCGAACGGGCCGGTCGAGGCCGCCCAGACGTCGGCCAGGATCTCCTCCCCCACCGTCCCGCGCGCCTCCCGCGGCGCGAACGTCACCGGGTCCATCGCGTAGGGCACCAGCCGCAGCGCCTTGAGCTCCGCGCCCCAGAACGTCGCCTCGAGCACGACGCCCTGGAGCGTCTGCTCCATGAAGTCCATGTCGAAGACGAAGTTGCCCAGCGAGTGCAGCACCGGCACCCCGTCGACGACGTCCACGCCCTGCACCCAGTGCGGGTGGCCGCCGACCACCAGGTCCGCGCCGGCGGCCACCAGCGCCCGGGAGACGCGGCGCTGCACGGGCTCCGGCTCGTGGGTGTACTGCGTTCCCCAGTGCGGCAGCACCACCACGACGTCCGCTCGCCGCTCGGCCCGGCGGATCAGGCCGGTGACGTGGTCGACGTCGGCACCGACCAGCGGGCCGGTGCGCGGCGGCATCCGCACCGACAGCGCGCCGGGAGCGCCCGGCGTCGCCCGCGGCGTCTCGCCGATGGCGTTGAAGCCGATCAGCGCGAACCGGGTCCCGCCCGCCTCGACGTACGCCGGCCGGCCGGCGGCGCTCAGGTCGCGCCCGGCGCCGACGGGCCGCACCGGGCTGCGCCGCAGAGCTTGCACGGTCTCCAGCAGGGCGCGGGTGCCGAAGTCGCCGGCGTGGTTGTTGGCCAGCGACAGGACGTCGAACCCGCTGCGGCGCAGCGGCCCGAGCAGTCCGGGCCCGGCGCCGAAGGAGTCGCCGCCCTGGGTGGGCGCACCGGCGCGGGACAGGGTGGTCTCCAGGTTGCCGACGGTGAGGTCCGCCGAGCGCAGCCGGCGCGCCATCGGCGCGAGGGCCGCCGCCGCGTCGGGCACGCCGCGGACCGGCATCACGTCGCCGACGACCGTGACGTGCACCGCCTGCGGGGCGTCGCGGACCGGGTCCCGGCCGGCCACCCGGGCGACCGCGATCGTCGGGCCGACCACGTCCACCGGCACGACGGCCAGCAGCTCCGGGTCGCGCTCGACCCGGCGTACCGCCCGGCGCGCGGCGGCCGGCGCCGTCGCGCGCAGCACCCGCCGGCCCCGCCAGCGGGTGGCCGTCCCCTCGGTCAGGCGGTTCGCGGCCGCGGCGCCCAGCGGCGGCGGTGGCCGGGTCGCGTGCCCGACCACGACCAGCTCGGGCAGCTCGGGCAGCTCGGGCGGCTCGGGCAGCTCGGGCGGCCCGGGCCCGGGCTCGGCGGGGGGCGTCCCTGCCCGGGACGGCGGGGCGGTGGTGCCACCGCCCGCTCGGTCGCGCCCGTCGCCCCCCTCGTCGTCCGCGGTGCAGCCGCCGACGAGCGCCCCGCCCAGCACGGCCAGGAGCGCCAACACGGTGGCGGCGCCTGCGGGCGCCCGGGCTGACATGCGGCTCACGCTAGCCGTCCGCGGAGCGTGACGTCGCTCGCGCCGGGGAATGGTTTGGGTCGGCATGGTCTTGTCGCAGGCATGACCGTTCCGAACATCACCCTGCACGACCAGACGACCATCCCCCAGCTCGGATTCGGTGTGTACCAGGTTCCCCCGGACCAGACGGCGGAGACCGTGGCCGCGGCCCTCGAGGTGGGCTACCGGCACATCGACACCGCACAGATGTACGGCAACGAGAAGGGTGTCGGCGAGGCGATCGCGGCCTCGGGCATCGCGCGCGAGGAGCTCTACGTCACCAGCAAGCTCAACAACGACGTGCACCGGCCCGACGACGCCCGGCGCTCCTTCGACGCCACCCTGTCGGCCCTCGGCCTCGACCGGATCGACCTGTTCCTCATCCACTGGCCGCTGCCGACCCGGTACGACGGCGACTTCGTCTCCACCTGGCGCACGCTCGCCGAGTTCGTCGCCGACGGTCGCGCGACCTCGGTCGGCGTCTCGAACTTCCAGCCCGCCCACCTGGACCGGATCGTCACCGAGACCGGCATCGTGCCGGTGGTCAACCAGATCGAGGTGCACCCGTACTTCACCAACGAGGACGCCCGCGCCGCCTCGATCCGGCACGGTGTCGAGGTCGAGGCCTGGTCGCCGCTGGCCCAGGGCGGGGTGCTGGGTGACGAGGTGATCACCCGGATCGCCGCCGCGCACGACAAGACCCCTGCACAGGTGACCCTGCGCTGGCACATCGAGCGCGGCGACATCGTGTTCCCGAAGTCGATGAGCGCCGAGCGGATGATGGAGAACTTCGACATCTTCGACTTCACGCTCAGCGCCGAGGAGGTCGCCGACATCGCGGCCCTGGACCGCGGCGAGGCTGGCCGGACCGGCCCGAACCCGGACACGTTCGACTACATCCCGGCCTGACTCCTCGGGCACTCCTCGTGCTTCTCGGGCCTTGCAGAGGCCGAGAAGCGCGAGGAGCCCTCCCCCGGCCTGATCAGCCGATCGTCACCGTGACCTCGTTGGACACCTTGCCGGAGTCGGTGTCGCGGACCCGGAAGCGGTTCTCCCCGGTCTGGCCCGTCTGGACGTACGTCGAGAACGTCTCGTTGCTGACCGACGCCGTCACCGGGAAGTCGGTCCAGCCCCCGTCGACGAAGCGCTCGACCTGGAGGATCGCCCCCTCACCCTGGGGGTAGGTCCCGCTGAGGTCGATGCGCTGCATCGGCGACACGGTGTCCTGGGCGACCGTGAGCGTGGGCTTCTTCTTCGCCTTCTTCTCGGTCTCCTCCGCCGGGTCGGCGGGCTCGCTGGCCTCGCCGTCCTCGGTCGCGAGCGTCATCATCGGCCCGGACGGGGTCTGGGTCTCCGACGGGGTCGGGAGGTACATCGAGGCGCCCGAGGACGCCCCCTCGGCGCTCTCCTCGCCATCGATCCCCAGCACCTGGGTGGCGACCAGTGCGACGCCACCCAGCACCAGGCCGACGACGAGGCCGACACCGACGAGGGCGAGCAGGCCGGTGAGGACGGGACGGTCTTCGGACGGGGCCACGGCGGTCACTCCGGGTTCGCTTCGAGGTCGGGCTGCCATTGTCGAGCACGACGGGCCGTGGCGCGAACCGGGACCTCCGGCCCTCGACGCGCTGGCCGTGCTGGGGAACCCGACCTAACCTCGAGAGATGGGTTCCGACGCGCTCCGGCCGGCGAGGCCGGTGCCATGACGGTCCCGCCAGACCCGGCCGGGGGGTCGGCCCGCCACGAGCGCACCGCCCGCGCGGTCGAGGAGCGCTACCGCCCGCTCCCGCTGCTGCGCGACAAGGTGGTCGTCCTGTGCGGCGTCGGTCCGGGCCTGGGCCGGTCCCTGGGCGAGGAGGCGGCACGGATGGGCGCCGACCTGGTGCTGGTCGGCGCCACCGAGCGCCGGCTGGACCGGACGGCCGCCGCGGTCCGCTCGCACGGCCGGCGGGCGCTCGTCGTGCCGGCCGACGTCACCGACGAGGACGAGCGGGTCCGGCTGGTCGAAACCGTGCTGACCGAGCTGGGACGGATCGACTGCCTGGTCAACAACGCGTTCGCGATCCCGTGGATGGACCCGCTCACGACGCTACCGGTGGAGTCGCTGCGCGCGGCCAACGAGGCAAACGTCTTCGCGCCGCTGCGGCTCGCCGCGCTGTTCGCCGACGGCCTCGCCGCCGCGCAGGGGTCGATCATCATGCTGAACTCCTGCGTCCAGTACTCCTCCGAGCCCCAGTACGCCGGCCACCGGCTCTCCCAGGGCACCCTCGCCCATCTCGCCTCCTCGCTGGCCACCGAGCTGGGGCCGCGCGGGATCCGGGTCAACAGCGTGGCGCCGTCGTTCATCTACGAGGACGTCAACACCGGCTACTTCGACTGGCTCGCCGCCGAGGCCGGACAGTCCCACGAGGACGTCTACCTGGAGAAGGCCGCCGCCACCGACCTCAAGCGGCTCGCCTCCGCGCAGGAGGTCGCCCGGGCGACGCTGTTCCTCGCCAGCGACCTGGCCTCGGCCGTCACCGGCACGATGCTGAACATCGACTGCGGGGAGTTCCACAACATCTGACGCCCCCCGCTCGTCCACAGGCGGGCGGCCCGCCGGTTTCGGCGTACGCCGCGGCGGTGAGGCCACGGACATGGCCCCCACCCCGCAGATCCCGCAGACCCCGCACCTGACCGTCTCGCTGCCGCCGCACTGGCGGCGGCGCGCGGAGCCCGACCACGGCGTGCTGGTGCACGCGACCGCGGCGACCGCCGGCGAGCGGGGTCCGCCCGGAGGTCGTCGTCCGCTGCGAGCCCGCCGGTGCGGACGTCGGGGTCGGCGCCTGGCGGTCCGAGGCGGTGGCCGCGCTGGCCGCCCGGCTGCCGGACTTCGAGCTGGAGGACGCCGACGAGTACGACCTGGACGGGCGCCCGGTGGCCTACCACCGGTTCGCGCACCGGGGCCCGCTGGGCGACCTGGTCAGCGAGCAGTGGGGCTGGCTCGGCGGGGGGCTCGGCACCTGCCTGACCGCGACCGTCGCCCGGGCCGACTACGCCGAGTGGTGCGAGGTGTTCGAGGCGATCGCCGAGACCCTCGAGCCGCCCTGCTGAGCAGCCGTCGACCCGCCCGGAGCAGTACCGGGCGGGTCGACGGTGGAGCACAGGCCGCTAGCCGGCCGCTAGCCGACCGCTAGTTGGCAGCGGTCAGGAAGCGGCGGTACTGCCGGGCGACCTCCTTCGCGGTGACGGCGCGGTCGAGGAACATCAGCGAGTCGAACCGGCAGTCACACGGGTTCTGCTCCCGGGTGTCCTGGGGGTAGGACCCGCCGATCTTGATGCCGCGCGGCAGGGTCTCGCTGGTGCCGGTCCCGTCGACCTGCCACGGGTCGCCGGCGGTGGTGTAGAACCCGTCGAGGGGCCGCCCGTTGCGGTAGAGGGCCATCTCACCGGTGGTGTAGTCGAACGTCGCCGCCAGGTGGACCCACTTCCCGACCGGCAGCAGCTCGCGCCAGTCCTGGGACGCCGCGAACGTCTGCGACGAGCCGGTGTCGAGCCGGCGGCCGAGCGCGACCAGCCGGAGCTCCCCGTTGACGTTGATCAGCTCCAGCAGCGCGCGGACCCCGTGCCCGTCGGAGTCGCCGGACAGGATGCCGGCCAGCCCGATCGCGTTGTAGCGGTCGTTCGGGTCCGGGGTGTTGGAGTTCAGGGCGGGCCCCTCGCCGGTCATCTTGACCCAGCCCATCACCGAGATCTCCTCGGCGCCGGCGAACCGCTCCAGCGACGGCACGCCGTTCTCGCCCCAGACCCCGGCCTTCCAGTCGTCGTTGCCGGCGACCGTCGGATCGACCTGCTTGGTCTGGATGGAGTTGTTGCTGCCGGGGAAGGCGCCGTCGTCGTTCCACATCTCGTTGCCGCCGTTGACCAGGCTCAGCAAGGTGCGCGACGGGCCCTGGTCGAGCTCCCGGCCCCCGGCCGGGAACGGGTGCTCGAAGTCGTAGTGGGCGACCAGGTCGTCCTGGATCGACCGCTCGACCTCGCGCGGCCACGGCGTGTGCCGCGTCCCGACGACCTTCCAGATCTTCCCGTCGGCCTTGGTCACCAGGTAGAGGTTCCGGTCGGCGTCGGTGCCGAAGCGCAGGTCGACCCGCGGGTCGTCCACGAAGTCCGTCATCCGCATCCGGTTGCCGTCGGTGTCGAAGAGCTGCATCTCGTGCAGGGTGGCCTCCTCGCGCCGGCCCTGCTGCATCGAGGCGGCGTCGGTCCAGAAGACCCGTCCGTCCACGAGGTCACCGAAGACGTACTTGCCGTGCAGGCCGCGCAGCTTGTGGCCGCGGTAGACCTGACCGCCGCTGATGGCGTGGCCGCTGTCGGAGGTGCACGGCCAGCCGGCCGGCGGGTCGTGGTCGAAGGATGCGACCGGGTAGACGATGCCGGAGTCGTCGTACCCCTCGGGCAGCGTGTAGAGGTTGCACTCGTCGGCCGGGTCGTAGAGGTAGCGGCCCTCGAACTCGCTCCAGCCGAGGTTGTCGCCCTTGCGGACCTCGTAGACGGCCTCGATCGCGTGCTGCCCGATGTGGCCGAGGTACATCCGGTTGCGGCCGCCGGCGTCCCACGAGAAGCGGTGCGGGTCGCGCATGCCGTAGGCGAAGATCTCGCCGACCGCGCCGGGGGTGCGCACGAACGGGTTCGACCGCGGTACGCCGTACTCGCCGGTGGGGCCGTTGCTGCCCCGCGGGTCGATGCGCAGGATCTTGCCGTAGGGGTTGTCGAGCTGCTGCGGGATCTCGGTGTTGAGACCGATGCCGCCGTCGCCGACCGCGACGTAGAGCAGGCCGTAGTCCTCGTCCCAGCGCTGCGCCGTCGGGTTGAAGTCGATCTGCTGGACGGCGTGGATCTGGCTGGCGAACCCGAGCCGCAGGACCTCGCGGCTGGTGCCGCTGAAGGTGTCGGCCGACGGGTCGTCGGCGGTCCACTCGGTCACGACGCTGTGCAGGAAGGTGTTCGGCTGGGCCGGGTACGTCGTGGGCTTGGTCCCGATCGCGCCGAACTTCTCGGTGTGGACCGTGTAGAGCTTGCCGTTCCTGCGGAAGTCGGGGTGGAAGGTCACGAAGCCGAAGCCGCTGCCCATGCCGCGGCCCGAGTAGAAGTCGGGGAACTCCTCGCGGAAGTCGAGGTAGACGTGGCGCGCACGCCGTTCGAGCAGGTAGAGCGGGCCGTTGAGGTCGGGGACGTACTTGCGGCCCGAGCGGTCCGGCACCTCGCCGATGTGGTTGATCCGGGCGTGCCGCATCAGCCGGGCGTCGGTCGGCTCGGGGATCGGCTCGGTCTCGGGGAACTGGTGGTACTCCTCGAGCACCAGGCCGAGCGAGCTGCGGACGGGGCTCTCGGGGATGGGGTCGGCGACGGGTGTGCTGCCGGGCGGTGCCGCGGCGGAGCCGACTCCCGCTGTCAGTGGTGCGAACAGTGCAGCGACCAGGGCTCCGGTCGCCGCAGCCGCCCACCAGGGTGACGTGCGCATGGATGACTACCTCTCTGTCTGACTTCTCGTGACTATCTGGGGGCTTTCTCTCTGGGGTGGTGGTCGTGGCTCAGCGGGACCGGACGCCCGCGACGAGGACGTCCCGGACCCGGCCGAAGTTGTCGAACGAGCCGAAGCCGGCCCGGCCACCGCTGAACGTGGTGTCGGTCGCGGTCATCAGCGGCTTGCGCGCGCCGTCCACGAACACCGCGATGCCGCCGCGCCGGGCGTCGTAGACGAGGCGTACGTCGTGCCAGTCGGCGTCGGTGATCGCCGGGGCGGCCCCGACCGATCCGTTCCACTGGTCGTCGATGCGGCGCCGGTCGGCGTCGTCGACCACGAAGATCCCGTTGTGGGGATAGATCGTGTTGTCGGTCGAGAGGTGCGCGTAGTAGAAGCGCGTCGGTGAC
Organism: Nocardioides pantholopis; assembly: GCF_003710085.1. Classification (NCBI taxonomy): domain Bacteria; kingdom Bacillati; phylum Actinomycetota; class Actinomycetes; order Propionibacteriales; family Nocardioidaceae; genus Nocardioides; species Nocardioides pantholopis. Next base: position 3,767,014 of record NZ_CP033324.1, read on the forward strand.
TGGTAGTTCCACACCAGGATCACGTCGCGGTTCGTGACCTCGACGGCCTCGTCGATGCGGACCTCGGCGCGGTAGACCAGCGAGCCGAGCTCCGGGCCCTGGGTGATGACGGCGTACTCGAACGGGCGCCGGGGGCCCGTCGGGGCGGTGCCCGGCTCGGTCAGCACGACCTGACCCCGCTCGAAGTCCCACTTCTCGGGCGTCAGCAGCGCCCAGTGCGCCGGGGTCGCCCGCGGCCTGACCACCGCGAACCCGGGGCCCTCCGCGTGCCGGGCACCGGCCGCGGCCGGCCGGTCGGTCCCGGCGACGCCCGGCGGGGAGGTCCCGGCGACCAGCGCCGCGGCGAGCAGGGCGACGGAGGCCGCGGCGGCTGTCGTGCGGTTCCTGACTGAGGTGCCCATGCGTTTTCCCTTCCGAGTCGGACCCGCGGGGTGGGGCCCTAGCGCTGCGTCGCTGATGCCTCCAGGGGCGGCTGCACCAGCTCGACGTACCGGCGGGCGAGAGTCGCGACGACCTCGTCGCCCGGCGCCGCCCAGAGGTCGGCGTTGAAGATCTCCACCTCGACGTCGCCGGCGTAGCCGGTGGCGGCGACGGCGGCGGTGAGCGCGGTGAAGTCGATGTGGCCGTCGCCGACCATGCCGCGGCTGAGCAGCGCGTCCGGCGGCAGCGGCGTGATCCAGTCGCCGACCTGGTAGGAGACGATCCGGTCGCCGGCGCGCGCGATCTGCTCCAGCACGTCGGGCTCCCACCAGACGTGGAAGGTGTCGACGACGACGCCGACCTGGTCGGCCGGCAGCTGCTCGGCGATGTCCAGGGCCTGGCGGAGGCTGGAGACCACGCCGCGGTCGGCGGCGAAGATCGGGTGCATCGGCTCGATGCCGAGCCGGACGCCGCGGGCGGCCGCCTCGGGGGCGAGCGCGGCGACCGCCTCGGCCGCGCGGGCGCGGGCGCCGGCGAGGTCGCGGTCGCCGTCGGGCAGCCCGCCGGGCACCAGCACGAGCGTGGGCGCGCCCAGGGCGGCCGTCTCGTCGAGGGCGCGGAGGTTCTCCTCGTGCGCCCGGCGGCGAGCGCCGCCGTCCGCGGAGGTGAAGAAGCCGCCGCGGCACAGCGAGGAGACCCGCAGGCCGGCGTCGCGGAGCCAACCGACGCCCGTGTCGACGCCGACCTCGGCCAGCGGCTCGCGCCACACCCCGATCGCCGGGAGCCCGGCCGCCACGCAGCCGTCGATCGCCTCGCGCAGCGACCAGCCCGCGACCGTGCGCTGGTTGAGGGAGAGCCGGGCCAGCCGCGGGTCGCCGGGCTCCGGGTCCGGGACCCGGGCGGGCGCCCCCGAGGGGACGTCGACCGGCGCCGCGAGCGTGCCGCTCACCGGGTCAGCCCCTGCACCCGCAGCCAGTCGGCCATCCGCGACGCGGCGAGGTCGGGATCGCGCAGCAGGCGCGCGTCGTTCGCGAGCTCCAGCAGCCGTCCCAGGTGCAGCACCCCGCGCGCCGACTGGAGGCCGCCCACCATCGTGAACCCGGGCTGGTGCCCGTTGAGCCAGGCCAGGAACGCGATGCCGGTCTTGTAGTGGAAGGTCGGGGTCTCGAAGATGTGCCGCGAGAGCGGCAGGGTGCTGGCCATCGTGGCGTCGTACGTCGTCAGGTCGCCGTCGTCGAGCGCGGCGAGGGCGGCCGAGGCGGCCGGCGCCACGGCCGCGAAGGCGCCCAGCAGGGCGTCGGAGTGGTGGGTGCCGTCGCCGCGGATCAGCTCGGGGTAGTTGAAGTCGTCGCCGGTGTAGAGGCGGACCCCCGCCGGCAGCGCGGCCCGCAGGCCGGTCTCGTGCTCGGCGGAGAGCAGCGAGACCTTGACGCCGTCGACCCGGCCGGCGTGGGCGCGCACCAGGTCGAGGAAGGTGGCGGTCGCGGTGGCGACGTCGGTGCTGCCCCAGTAGCCGCGCAGCTGCGGGTCGAAGGCCTCCCCGAGCCAGTGCAGGACCACCGGCTCGGTGACCTGCTCGAGCAGCCGCCCGTAGACGTGCAGGTAGTCCTCGGCGGACGTCGCGACGGCGGCCAGCTGCCGGGAGGCCATCAGCACGACCTGGGACCCGGTGGACTCGATGAAGGCGACCTGCTCGGTGTAGGCCGCGAGCACGTCGTCGACGGTCCTCAGCGACCCGGGCGCGGCCTGGTCGGTGCCCGCGCCGGAGGCGATCCGGGCCCCGTGCGCCGCGGCCTGCTCCGCGCTGCGGCGTACCAGCTCCTGCACGGCCGGCCAGTCCAGGCCCATGTTGCGCTGGGCGGTGTCCATCGCCTCGGCGACGCCGAAGCCGTAGCGGAACAGCTCCCGGCGGAAGGCGAGCGTCGCGTCCCAGTCGATGACCGCCGGCGCCCCGGGGACGTTGTCGCCCAGCGGGTCGGCGGCCACGTGGGCCGCGGCGAAGGCGACCCGGGAGGCGTACGGCCCCGGGTGGTCGGCCCAGGGCCCGGGCTCGGCCAGCTGCACCCGCCGCCAGCTGCCGTCGGCGGACGGGATCTCGACGGCGCCGGCCCGGGCGGCGAGGACGCTCATGAGGTCCGGGTCTCGAGCGTGACCCGCCGGCCCTCGGCCGAGGAGCGCAGCCCGGCCTCGACCAGCTCCAGGCCGCGGACGGCCGACATGAAGTCGTAGGGGTGCGGCGTTCCGGCGACGACGTCGCGCAGGTAGTGCTCCCACTGGGCGCGGAAGCCGTTGCCGAACTCCTGGTTGTCGGGGACCTCGTCCCACTGGGCGCGGAAGTCCTGGTCGGTCGGGATGTCGGGGTTCCACACCGGCTTCGGGGTGCGGACCCGCGGCTGGATGCGGCAGCCGAACAGCCCGGCGACCGCCGAGCCGTGGGTGCCGTCGACCTGGAACTCCACCAGCTCCTTGCGGTCCACGCGGACCGCCCAGGAGGAGTTCATCTGCACGATCGCGTCGCCGACCTCGAAGATCGCGTACGCCGCGTCGTCGGCGGTCGCGTCGTAGCGCCGGCCCTGCTCGTCCCACCGCTCGGGGATGTGGGTGACTGCCTTCGCGATGACCGAGTCGACCCGGCCGAAGAGGTGCTCGAAGACGTAGTTCCAGTGGCAGAACATGTCCAGGACCATCCCGCCGCCGTCGGCGGCGCGGTAGTTCCAGCTGGGCCGCTGCGCCGGCTGCAGGTCGCCCTCGAAGACCCAGTAGCCGAACTCGCCGCGCACCGAGAGGATCCGGCCGAAGAAGCCGGTTTCGACCAGCCGCTTGAGCTTCACCAGCCCCGGCAGGTAGATCTTGTCGTGCACGACGCCGTTGATCGTGCCGGCCGCCCGGCCGGCCTCCGCGATCTCCAGGCCCTCCTCGACGGTCTCGGCCAGCGGCTTCTCGGTGTAGACGTGCTTGCCGGCGGCGAGCGCCTTGAGGATCGCCTTCTTCCGCTCGGAGGTGACCTGGGCGTCGAAGTAGACGCTCGCGCTGTCGTCGGCCAGCGCCTCGTCCAGGTCGGTGGTGAAGTCCGCGACGCCGTGGCGCTCGGCGAGCTCGGCGAGCTTCTCGGCGTTCCGCCCGACCAGGATCGGCTCCACCTGCAGCCGGCTGCCGTCGGGCAGCCGGACGCCGCCGTCGTCGCGGATGGCCAGGATGGAGCGGACCAGGTGCTGGCGGTAGCCCATCCGGCCGGTGACGCCGTTCATCACGATGCGCTGGGTGCGGACGCTCATGCTCGTCTGCTCTCTCTTTCGGTCGGGGGGTCAGGACGTGGGGGCGGCGGCCGGGCGCCCGCCGAGGTACAGCTCGGCGAGCTGGGGGTCGGCGAGCAGCTCGCTGGCCGGGCCGGTGATGTGGACGCGGCCCAGGTCGAGCACGCAGCCGATGTCGGCGGTCTCCAGCGCCCGGCGGGCGTTCTGCTCGACCAGGAGCACGGCGATGCCGGCGTCGCGCATCCGCACCACCTGCTCGAAGACCTTGCTGGTGGTCTTCGGGTCCAGGCCCATGCTGGGCTCGTCGAGCAGCACCACCTTGGGGCTGACCATCAGCGAGCGGGCGAACTCGACCTGCTTCTGCTGGCCACCCGACAGGGCGCCGGCGAGGTCGTGCCAGCGCTCGGCGACGACCGGGAAGAGCGTCTTGACGAAGTCGGTGCGCTCGGCGATGGCGGCCTTGTCGCGCACGGTGTAGGCACCGAGACCGACGTTCTCCGCGACTGTCATCTCCTTGAAGACCGAGTGACCCTGGAGCACGTGGGAGAGCCCGGAGCGGATCATGTCCTGCGGGCCGTTGCGGGTGACGTCGACGCCGTCGACAGTGATCCGGCCCGAGCGCGGGGTCAGCATCCCGCTGGCGACCTTGAGCACCGTCGACTTGCCGGCGCCGTTGGGGCCGACCAGGCAGACGATGCTGGACGGCGGCACCCGCACGGTGAGCCCGCGCAGCACCAGCGCCGCCCGGCCGTAGCCGGCCTCGATGTCGGTCAGGTCGAGGAGGTACTCGCCCGCAGCAGCAGGGCCGGCGGGGCTGGCGGGGCCCGCGGGGCCGGGGGGCGAGGGGACGTCAGATGCCAAGGTAGGCCTCCAGGACTCGCGGGTCGGCCTGCACCTCGGCGGGCGTCCCCTCGGCGATCGGACGGCCGCGGTCGAAGACCACGACGTGGTCGGAGAGGCTCATCACCATCTCCATGTTGTGCTCGACGATGATGAACGTGCGGCCCTCGGCGTTGAGCTCGCGGACGAGCGTGCCGATCCGGCCGATCAGCGCCGGGTTCACGCCGCCGGCGGGCTCGTCGAGCATGATCGTCTCCGGGTCGGTCATCAGCACCCCGGCCAGCTCCAGCAGCTTCTGCTGGCCGTAGGAGATGTCGCGCGCCTCGGAGCGCTCCAGGTGGTCGATGCCGACCCGGCGCAGCAGCTCGCGCGCCTTGGCCATGTCGTCGGCGTTGCGGGACCCGCGCAGCCGGTGGACCAGGCCCTCCGGCCGGACCCCCACGAGCATGTTCTCGAGCACTGTCATCCGCGGGAAGATCCGGCACAGCTGGAAGCTGCGCCCGACGCCGGCCGCGGCGATCCGGTGCGGCGCCTTGCCGGTGATGTCCGCGCCCTGGTAGCTGACCGACCCGCCGTCCGGCTTGATCATCCCGGTCACGCAGTTGAAGAACGTGGTCTTCCCGGAGCCGTTCGGGCCGATCAGCGCGTTGATCCGGCCGGCCTGGAAGGTGACGGTGGCGCCGTCGACGGCGTGGACGCCGCCGAAGGACTTGCGCAGCTCGACGGTCTCGAGCGTGCGGGTGGCCGGTGGGGCCGCGGTGGCGCTCATCGGCCGACCTCCTCGATCTCGCGGTCTGCCGGGTCGGTGGTCCCGTCCCGGTCGTTCTCGAGGGCCCGGTTGTGCTCGAGCAGCTCGCCGGCCGTCATCTCCCGGATCGAGGTGGCCTGCGGCCGGAACCGGTTGACCAGCGACCCGAGGGCCGGCAGCACGCCGTCGGGCATGAAGAGCACGACGAGCGCGAGCAGCAGCCCGAGCGCGACCAGGTGGAACTGGGTGTCGCCGTACTGCGCCTTGAAGAACTCCAGCGCGTAGCCCACGATCACCGCCCCGACCACCGGGCCGAGCAGGCTCCGGATGCCGCCGAGCAGCGACATCAGGACCATGTAGGAGCCGACCAGGATCGAGAACTGGAAGATCGGGTCCAGCGACCCGAACCAGAGGGCGTACATGCCGCCGGCCAGCGCCGTGAAGAACGCCGAGATGATGAACACGGCCAGCTTGTAGTTGAACGTCGGCACGCCGAGCGCCTGCGCCTTGTCCTCGTCCTCGCGGATCGCCTTGAGGCCGGTGCCGAAGCGGGAGCGGTCGATGGCCCACCAGACCGCCAGGGCGATGACCACCAGCCCGACGTGGAGGTAGAAGAACCGCTCGTGCTGCTCGGGCCGGAGCACGTCCTGCCCGAACGGACGCGGCACCCGCAGCCCGTTGGAGCCCCCGGTCAAGCTGGCCCAGCTCTGCGAGACGAGCAGCAGGATCAGGACCAGGGCGATCGAGACGATGACGAACGACGCGCCGCGGACGCGCAGCGACGCGATCCCGATGGGCACGGCGAGCACCGCGACCGCGAGCGCCGCGCCGACGAGCGAGAGCCACGGGTTCCAGCCGGCCTCGAGGATCAGCAGCGCGGTGCCGTAGCCGCCCATCCCGGAGTACGCCGCGTGGCCGAGCGAGATGTAGCCGGTGAAGCCGCCGACGAAGTTCCAGGAGACGGCCAGGGCGGCGTAGCTGGCGATGACGACGCCGACGGAGAGGATGAAGGCGTCGGGTGCCAGCTGCGGGAACGCCAGGACCAGGACCGCCGCGGCCAGGAGGGCGACGGCTCGGGCCCCGAGGACCGCCTTGTCGAAGCCGGAGCGGCCGGCCCCGCCGGTGGAAGGGGCGGCGGCCACGGGCGGGCTGCTAGAAGCGCTGGGCAAGACGACCTCCGAAGAATCCCTGGGGGCGGACCATCAAGGTGGCGAACAGGGCGATGTAGAAGACGGTCTGCGCCCACGTCGTGCCGAGCGGGACCTGCAGCAGGCTCTGCGAGACGCCGAGCACCATCGCGGCGATCGCCGCGCCGGGGATGCTGCCCAGGCCGCCGATCACGATGATCGCCATCAGCGGCCCGATCCAGTGCCAGTGCAGCGACGGGTAGATCGTGGAGTCCAGCGAGAGCGCCGTGCCGCCGATGGCGGCGGTGGCCAGGCCCAGGCCGAACCCGAAGCCCGCGATCCGGTCGGTGTTGATGCCGAGCAGGCGCGCGGCCTCCGGGTGCTGGATGGTGGCGCGCAGCGCCTGGCCGAACCTCGTCAGCTTCATCAGCGCCCACAGGCCCAGCAGCGCCACGGCCGCGAGGGCGAAGGCGATCATCTTGACCACGGCGATGTTCGCGCCGAAGAACTCGATGCTGCTGCCGGAGTAGTCCAGCTGGATCCGGCGCTGGGTGCCCGAGAAGAAGTATCCGAGCAGGCCCTCGATCGTCAGCGCGATCGCGAAGGTCAGCAGCACCGACATCATCGTCAGGGTCGCCGGCCGGAGCCGGGCGAGCAGCAGCCGCTGCATGGTGAACCCGACGACGAAGAACAGCGGCACCGTGACCAGCAGCGAGAGCAGCGGGTCCAGGCCGGTCTCGCGCTGGAAGTACCAGGCGAGGTAGGCGGCCAGCACGAGGAACGCCGAGTGGGCGATCATCACGACCCGCATCACGCCGAAGTACAGCGTGAGGCCGGCGGCGAGCAGGGCGTACAGACCCCCGAGCAGCAGCCCGAGGATGATGCTCTGCAGCAGCAGGGAGCCGGACACTCAGATCACCACTGCGGCTTCACGGCGATGAACTCGGCCTCGGCCTGGTCCTCGGGCAGCACGATCCGGATCTCGCCGTCGACGTACTGCTGGATCAGGTGCGCGCTCTCCGGCCGGCCCTCGGCGTCCCAGCTCAGCGGCCCGACGACCGTGTCGACGGTCGCCTCGCGCAGGAAGTCGATCAGCTTCTGCTGGCACTCCTGGGACGGGTCGGCGCACTCGGCGTCCTCGACCGCCGCGGCCACGACCTCGCCGGTCGTCCAGGCGTTCGCCTCGTCCTCCGACGGCGGGGTGCCGTTCTTCTCCGTGTAGAACTCGACGAACTCCTGGTTCTCGGGGTACTTCGCGTCCGGCGTGTAGCCGGTCGGCGAGAGGATGCCCTCGGTCTTGGAGCCGATCGCCTCGGGGAACTCGGGGTTGGTCGGGGCCGTGGAGAAGGCCGCCATCTTCGGCTGGAAGTTGAGCTGCTGGAGGGCGACGATCAGGTTCACCGCGTCCTGGTACTGGGTGCCGCCGACGACGATGTCAGCCTTGCTGTCCGCGACCTTCGCCGCGATGCTGCTGAAGTCGGTGGTGTTCGGCGGGTAGACCTCGTCGGCGACAGTGGTGACCCCGGCCGCCTCCAGCTTGTCCTTGAGGCCGTACGCCGTGCCCTGCGCGAACGGGTCGTCCATCGTGGCGTAGGCGGCCGTCTTGGGCCGCTCGCCCTCCGGCATCGCGATGATCTGCTCGGCCAGCAGGTTGTAGTGGTCGTCGGCGATCGCCGGCGCGGCGTAGAAGAGGTTGTCGAAGCCCTGGGTGAAGACCTCCTCGGCGGCACCGGCCGGCTCCACGAAGAGGAAGCCGTAGTCCTGGGCGACCTGCGCGGCGGGCACGACGAGCCGCGTGGAGAACGGGCCGAAGACCAGGTCGACCTTGTCCTGGTTGATCAGCTTCTCGTAGTCCGAGGCGACCCGGTCGGCACTGGACTGGTCGTCGAGGATCTCCAGGCGGACGTCCTTGCCGAGCAGTCCGCCGTTCTCGTTGACGTAGTCGGCCCAGGCCTCGTAGCCGCGCTGGACCCCCTTGCCGGGCTCGCTGAAGTCGCCGGTCAGCGGCAGCGAGACGCCGATGACGATCTCGTCGTCGCCACCCTCGCCCTCCCCTCCGCCGGAGTCGAGGCCGCACGCACCGAGGGACGCGGCGAGGCTGAGGCAGGCGGTCACGGCGAGGGCGCCGCGCCGTGACTTCCGGTGAGAGAACATCGGGACTCCTCGGTTATGAAAGCGCTTACGTAAGCGGTTACAGTGACGCTACACACATCATTGGCGGTGTGGCAACCGTCACAGCGCGGGAAAATTCCGGGGACCGATGAAACGACCTAGCAACGGGCAGACCAGGCTGATCGACGTGGCCGCCGCGGCCGGCGTCTCGATCGCCACGGCCTCGCGGGCTCTTTCGGGCACCCCCGGGGTCAGCTCCTCGCTGGCCGAGAAGGTGCGGCAGGTGGCCGCCGACCTCGGCTACGTCGCGAACCTGCACGCCCGCTCGCTGGCGAGCGGCTCGACCGAGACCGTGGGCCTGGTCGTGCACGAGATCGGGGACCCGTACTTCTCCGAGATCGCCAGCGGCGTGCTGCGGGTGGCCGTCGCGGAGGGGCGGACCGTGCAGATCTGCCACACCGGGCGGGACCCGGAGGCGGAACTCCACCAGATCCGCTCGCTGGTCGCGAGCCGGGTGGGCGCGATCCTGGTCGCCGGGTCCGGCTTCGTCGACCCCGAGGTCGAGCTGCCGTCGCGGCGAGAGCTGGAGCGGTTCGCCGAGACCGGCGGCCGGGTCGCGGTGATCGGACGCCACCACCTCGGCGTGGACGCCGTACTTCCCGACAACACCGAGGGCGGCCGGGACATCGCCAGCCACGTGCTGGACCTCGGCCACCGCCGACTGGCGGTCATCGCCGGGTCGCGGGAGCTCACGACCGTGACCGACCGGCTGGCCGGCGTGCACGAGGCGATGGCGGCGGCCGGCCTGGATCCCGCGTCGGCGCCGGTTATCGAGGGCGAGTTCACCCGCGAGGGCGGCCGGGTCTGCGCCCGCACAGTCCTGGCCGAGCATCCGGAGACGACAGCGATCCTGGCGCTCAACGACGACATGGCGATCGGCTGCCTCTCCGAGCTGCGCCAGGCCGGGGTCCCGGTGCCCGGCCGGATCTCGGTCACCGGCTTCGACGACGTCGCGGTGGCCGGCGACCTCTCCCCCGGCCTCACCACGGTGCGGCTGCCGATGGCCGAGATGGGCGCGCGGGCCCTGGGCCTGGCGCTGAAGGAGCCCGGCCGGCGACCGCGGCGGCAGCGGATGCCGGCCGAGCTGGTGGTCCGCGACTCCACCGGCCCGGCGCCGACCGGGAAGGGATGAGGCCACCCGTGAGGATCGTGATCGCCAGCGACAAGTTCAAGGGCTCGCTCACCGCCGCCGAGGTCGCCGAGGCGCTGACGGCGGGGCTGCGCCGGGCGGTCCGGGACGTCGTCGTCGAGCGGGTCCCGGTCGCCGACGGCGGCGACGGCACGCTGGCCGCCGCACTCGAGGCGGGTTACGAGCGCTGCCCGGTGACCGTCGACGGCCCGACCGGGGAGCCGGTCGAGACCGCCTTCGCCCGGCAGGGCGACCTGGCGGTCGTGGAGCTCGCGGACGCCTCCGGCCTGCTCCGGCTGCCCGGCGCGTTCGCACCGCTGACGGCGAGCACGATCGGCACCGGCCAGCTCCTGGCGGCCGCGATCGACGCGGGCTGCCGCGACATCGTGCTCGGCGTGGGCGGCAGCTGCTCCACCGAAGGCGGCGCCGGCCTCGCGGTGGGCCTGGGCGCCCGGATCCTGGACGCGTCGGGTAGGCCGCTGCCGCCCGGCGGTGCGGCGCTGGCCTCGGCGGCGGCCCTGGACCTCGCTCCCCTGCGCGCGCGCCTCAGCGGCGTACGGGTCACGCTCGCGTCCGACGTCGACAACCCGTTGCTCGGCCCGTCGGGCGCGGCCGCCGTCTACGGCCCCCAGAAGGGCGCGGCGCCCGACGACGTCGCGGTGCTCGAGAAGGCGCTGACCGTGTGGGCGGAGCTGGTGGCGGAGACGACCGGCCGGGACCTGCGCGCCGGCCCCGGTGCGGGCGCGGCCGGAGGCGCCGGCTTCGGCGCGCTCGCCCTGCTGGACGCCGCGATGCGCCCGGGCGTGGAGACCGTGCTGTCACTGGTCGACTTCGACGCCGCGGTCGCGGACGCGGACCTGGTGATCACCGGCGAGGGCTCTCTCGACGAGCAGACGCTGCACGGCAAGGCCCCCGTCGGCGTCGCCGCCGCCTGCCGCCGCCTCGGCGTACCGGTCGTCGCCGTCTGCGGCCGTACGACGCTCGCGCCTTCCGCTCTCAAGTCCGCGGGCTTCGCCGGGACCTGGGCGCTGACCGACCTGGAGCCGGACCCGGCGCGGTGCATGGTGGACGCACGGACGTTGCTGGAGCGGACCGGCGAGGCGATCGGGGATCAGGTGATGCCTTCCGGCAGGCTCAAGGGCGCCACCGCTCCCTGATCTCGGTAGTCGAGCCGCACGAGGCGGCGCTGCCCACCGCCCAGTCAGACGCACCATCGAACGGCCCCATAACGGACGTCGTCGGACTACGCCGCTGCCACGCGATGGTAGTGGTGTGCCTTGACATGGAAGCCAGTACGACGCCACGGGTGCGGCAGCAGGATCTGCTTGAACAGCGGGTACGCGACGTCGAGGTAGTCGTAAACGCCGCCGCTGTGGAACGGGACCCGCATGGTGCGAGTGTCGGCGTCATACCCGACAGCGCTCAGGTTGTTTGAGACAATTGGTTGCATCCTCACTTTTCTTTCCTCCTCCCTTGGGCCTGTTGATCAATGGTGTAACTGACTTGCGGCGCCGGGTCGCGGGCCAGACCGTCCGAGGCCCATGAGCGAGCTGCGGTTTCCGGGTGCGGCGACGCTGCAGGCACCGAGCGAGGTCGGGGGCGACTTGGACACGGTCAGGTGCCAGCCGCCCCCGAGTGTCACTTCTCGTTGCGGACGCCCTTGTGCTGGTTCGAGCTGCCGTTCATGATGCGACCCGTTGCGGCGTCTCGCTTGAACCAGGTCTTGCCGACCTTGAACTCGCTGCGACTCTTCACCGCGCCGACGCGGTGCCCGCGCCCCGTGTTCTTCGCCATCCGTTCCACCTCCTCCCCGAGAGCCACCGACCGAGGTCTCGATGTCCTCTCACCTAGTAGTCGAGGCAGGTAGCCGGATGTTTAGCGGCACTCCTCGCAGCGACCGTCCTCGAGGAGATGCGGGAGGTACTTCATGCCGCACCCGCCCGCGCACAGGGCCTCCCGCGACGCGCGACGTCCGCATCGGCACTTTCCGCACGTGGGGCAGTACGGTTCCCCGCAGTCCACGCACGGCCACGCACGAACAGTTCGCTCGACCCCGCAACACCGAAAGGTCCCCTCAGGTCGTTGGTCGAAATCGCGGCTTACCTGAGGGTGGAACACGTCAACGCCCCACAGGTCATCGTCGACCAGAACCGCAACGGTGCGGCGGTCCCCCGCATACGCATCGATGTAAAAGTCGGCGCGGCTTCCCCACGATGTCGCCCAGAACGAACGGCGGGTGAACGTCGCGCCGGAGGTCAGCCCACCCAGCGGGTGCGCAGCCGGCAGTGTCTGCCTCGGCCACGGGTGCACCGTCGGCCACCCGTGCTCAGGGTCAGGGTGAACGCTCGCGTACGTGACCACGTTCGTCGCCTGGTCAAGAACGATGACGGCGCCGAGCGTCGGAAGCCGGCCCGCTAGCGCAATGGCGCACGCCGGGACGCTCGCATTCGTGGCTTGGTACAGCTCAGCCACGTGACGTGCTCGCACCGGGCCGGCGCCGATGATGCGCGTCACTATTTCATCGGGGAACAGGAGTCGGGACGCGAGCCGGTCACACAGCGTCTCGAGCGCAACCGCGGCATCGGGCTGGTCAGCCAACCAGTCGATAATGTCATCGATGTCGGCCACCAGAGAGTGGCCGAGTTCGTGCGCCAGCGTGAAGTTCTCTCGCCGGTTCCCGGTGGCCGCGTAAAGGATGACGCCGTCCTTCAGGAACGACACCCCATCGCAAGTGCCGCCGTCGTCGCGCTGCTCGGTGAGATGGTCGGCGGCACGCACCTTCAACCCGAACTCCACGTTCAGGGTCCGGAGCGGGTCAGCGGCAAAGCTCGCCTGAATCGGCTCGTCGACTTCGCCCAAAGCCCGGTCGACACAGTCCTCCATGGTCTCTAACACGAATGATCCCTAGTCGGACTCAAGCGCATCGACAAGACCCTCAACGGCCGACAACATCTGCTCGGCGTTGGGCTGGTCGCCGCGATGAACTGTGGCCAGCATCCGTGCGTGCAGTGCCGACTCGGCCATCTTCTGGGTCATGTTCTGAAGAGCTGCGAACCGCTCGGCCAGACCTCGGAACCGAACTGTTCCGGCGACCTCGTTCGCAACGTCAGCTGCCACGACTTCCGCGCCAGCCCCAGACTTCACAGCCCCACGTGCAGGAGCCGTGAGGCGGTCAGCGTCCGTGTGCAGGACGTCCGCGACAGCGCGCACCAAAGCCGGCGGCACAACCGCGGCCCCACGCGTCTCCCATCCGAGCACGTCGACAGCACTCACCGACCAACCGCGACGGGTCAGGCGGTCAGCCAAAACCGACGCCTTCACCCCGGCACCCGACCGGACACGCTTCAGCGCAGCCGGGTCCAGCTGATACCCAGCATCAGGCACGAGACCCAGCAGCGCAGCTACCGGGTCGTCCTCCAAAGCCGGCGCCCCATGGGCGTCCTCCCACACCAGGTCGGCGACATTCAGCAGACGACGCGCGGCAGCCTGCTCAGCTTCAGGCAGCGTGCTCAACAGACTTTCACGCTCCGCACCTGGAGGCAGCTCCAAGAGCCGCGCCATGCGACCGCTGTCGTCACCGTGCTGCTCTTCATGACTCACAAACTCACCCCCTTCGCTTCCAATATTGTCGCCAACTTCTTGTACGCGGTCGTCTTCAACTGACTGATACGACCAGGCGTCAACCCAAGCTCCCGCGCAATCTGCGCTTGGCTCTGTTCGCCGTAGTACATCCGGCGAACGACCGCACGCTGGTCATCGGGAAGTTCGCTGATAGCCGCACGAGCCGCAGCGACCTTGAGCTCACGCTCCTCGACGGCGACGAACTCGCCCTCCACGTCAACGTCAGCCGCGACAGCGGGCCGCTCCGAGAGCTCAATGACATCCGGACCGGCATACCTGGTCTCCCCAAGCTTCCCCACGTCGATAGCGCGACGTTTCACCGTCGACACCAACAACGCGACCCAACTCGACACCTGTGCCGGCGGGTGCCGCCACACCGACAGAACCGCCTCCTGCACTACGTCCGGCGCATGCGACTCCAGGCCAAAGGGACGCAACGCCGCCGCGGCAACTCGATGCAGCATGTCCCGGTTCTCGGCGTAGGCCACCTCAAAGTCGGGAACGCCACCCGACTCGGGTCGCTCGCCTGGCTCTTCGTCCCCGTCACCGCTACTGGTCCCGCCTGAGCTCATCGCACCGTCACCTCGGATTAGGTCCGCAACCGCCGCACACACCCACGTCGCAAAGGGCGCATACCGAGCAGTCGACGCAGCCCACTCGACGTTTAGCCGACACCCTCGAATTCTCCGGCAACCCCGGGTCGCTAGCCGTAAGACGCGCGCAAATTCGGGTGTAGGCCTATACAACTCACCGGCACCCGTTCAACCTCCTCTCGTTCGGAGGGGTCTGCTAGACGGCGGGTGGCATCTACAGGCGAGTCGCCTGACCTGTATCAAACCCCTGCGTCCTTCCGCCGCGATGGGGCGTCCCGGTCGGGCCGGGGTGCCAGGGGCGGTCTAACACCGTCGGTGGAAGGCGATCTTCCCGCCCGACAGCACCCTGGTCTCGTACGCAGGGTCGTGGGCGCGGGCGTGGTGGCGGGGGCAGAGCAGGCGGCCGTTGGTCAGGCTGGTCTCGCCGCCGAGGTGCCAGGGGATGACGTGGTGGCCGTGGCACAGGCCGGGTGGCCAGTCGCATCCTTCGGCGGTGCAGCCGCCGTCACGTAGGCCCATCGCGGTCCGCTGGGCCTTGGTGAACAGCCGGCGGGTGCGGCCCACGTCGAGGGGCTGGCCGGCGCCGTCGAGGACGGCGGGGATGATCCCGGCCTCGCACGCCAGCCGCCTCGCCTCGGAGGCGGAGATGGTCTCGCCGGTGGCCAGCTGCGCGGCCCGGAGTCCGCCGACCAGCGACTCCATCTCCATCGTGACCACGATCGTGGCCGCGACGCCGCCGGCGTCGGGGAGCCGATCGACCGGGTAGCGCTCCACGTACTCGCAGAACGCCTGACCCATCCGCTCCGGACCCGGCCGCCGCTCACCGGCCCCAGTTCCGGCGCCGTTCACGGCGTGCTGGTGCTTGGGGGCGGCGATCGCCAGCAGCGCGGTGCGGAGCATTGCCGCGTGGTGGGTCGGGATCGTGAACCGGCCATAAGTCTTGCCGTGTCCGTCGTCGGACATCGTGAGCCGGGCGGCGGCGCGGGCGGCGGCCTCCTCCCGCTCCAGTCGGGCGGCCTCCACTGCGTCGGCGTGCTCGGGGGCGATGACCTCGATCAGCCGCTTGCCCAGTCTGCGCAGCGCGATGGCGTCGTGGTGGCGGGCCTGGCCGAGGAGGAACTCCTCGGCCCGCACCCGGGCGTCCTCGTCGACGTACTCCGCGGGAAGGTCCTCGACCGCGTCCACGATCACCTGGGCCTGGTCCAGGTTGACCCGGCCCGCGGCGAGGGCATCCCGGACCGGGTCGTGGCGCGGCGTGTCCAAGGCCCGGGCCAGCCGCATCAACCGGTGTGCCTCCGGGCGGGTCAACCGTGCCTCGTGGGCCCACCAGTTCGCCGTACTCGTCGCGCCCACAGCGGCGCCGGTCTCGACGGTGTGGGCCTGGGCCGCGACCCGGAGCCGCAGCTCGTGGAGTCGCGCGATCTCGGACGTCAGATCCAGCAGCGCGGCCCCCGCCTCGGCCGCGTCCAGCGACCACACCGGAGCCTCGGCCACCCCGTCCAACGCCTCCTGCACGTACGCCACCGCCCGGGCCACCGGATGCCCAGATCGAGGTGCGAACGCTGCCGTCATGTGACCTACTACACCACCGACCACCGACAGTTCTGATCGGCTGTTCCCCCAGGTCAGACCCCCTGTGGACAACTGCCGAACCGGGCCGAGACAGCGACGCTTGCCCCCCGCCTCCCGGGGTACGGGGAGCCATGAGAGAGCCGCCCGAGCGACCTGCCCAGCCCGGCGCCGAGACGCACGTCGCCCAGGACGTCGCCGGGAGCCCCCACGCTGCCGGGGAGCTCGTCATCGCGGAGCCCGGCGAGGTCTGAGGGGCGCTGCCCGGTCATGCCCGCTGACGCCGTGACGCTGGTGGTGCCGGGGCCGCTGCAGTTCTTCCTGCCGGCCAAGCACCGGGGCGCGGAGCAGGTGCTGCCGGCGGACGGCACCTCCACGGTCGGGCACCTGCTCGCCTCGCTCGGCGTGCCCCGGACCGAGGTCGGCGAGCTGCGGGCGGGCGGCGTACCGGTGCCGCTGTCCTACCGCCCGGCGCCCGGTGACCGGATCGAGGTCGCCGCGGCACGCCGGCCGCAGGCCGCGCCGACGTCACCTCCCCGGTTCGTGCTCGACGTCCACCTCGGCACCCTGGCCCGCCGGCTGCGGCTGCTCGGCCTGGACACGGCGTACGCCGCGAACGCCGACGACGACGAGCTGCTCGAGACGTCGCTGCGCGAGCAGCGGATCCTGCTCACCCGGGACCGGGGACTGCTGCACCGCCGCGCCCTGCGCTGGGGCGCGCACGTCAACACCCAGGTGCCCGACGACCAGCTGCGCGAGGTGCTCGCGCGCTTCGCGCCGCCGCTGGCGCCGGGGACCCGGTGCCCCTCGTGCAACGGCGAGCTGCACGCCGTCCCGAAGACCGAGGTCGAGTCGCTGCTGCGACCCGGCACCCGGCGCAGCTACGAGACGTTCCACCGCTGTGCGGCCTGCGGGCAGGTCTACTGGGACGGCGCTCACGGCACCCGGCTGCGCCGCATCGTCGACGCGGCGACCGGCTGAGCCCGGGCGAGGTTGCGGGCTGTTGTCGACGGTGTCGACCCCGAGTTCGTCATCGAGCCGGCCCGATGACGACGCTCGTCGTCACCACGCGAGCTCCCCGTCCTCGTCGCTCAGGGTGCCGGTCGGCCCGTCCGGGCCGAGGGTCGCCATCCGGACGACGACCCGGGCGCTCTCCTCGACGGGCCGCCCGCCCGCCATCCCCGCGGTCATGTCGGTGGCGGTGAAGCCCGGCTCGACGGCGTTGAACCTGATGCCGGGCTCGGCCTTCGCGTACTGGAGCGTGAGCATGGTGGCCGCCGACTTCGACGCCGCATAGAGCGGGGCGACGATGCCGTGCTCGGCACGCTCGGGGTTCGTGGTCGCCCAGAACGACCCCATGCTGCTGGAGACGGTGACCACCACCGGGTGCTCGGAGCGGCGCAGCAGCGGGAGCGCCGCCGTGGTGACCCGGACGATGCCGACCACATTGGTGTCGAAGACGCCCAGCGCCGTCGGACCGTCGGGGTCCGGGTCGGTGTTCATGACTCCCGCGTTGTGGACCAGCACGTCGAGCCGGCCCTCGGCCTCCTCGATCGTGGCCAGGGCGGCGCGCACCGACGCCTCGTCGGCGACGTCGAGCTGGACGAACCGTGCGCCCAGCGCGGCGGCGGCCTTCCCGCCCCGCTCGGCGTCGCGCGCGCCGACGTACACCTCGTGGCCGAGGTCGAGGAGCTGGCGGGCGGTGGCGAAGCCGATGCCCTTGTTCGCGCCGGTGATCAGGGTGACGGTCATGGGAGTCCTTCCGTGGGGATGCCCCGGGTGGGCAGGACGCGACGCTAGGCGCGCTCGCGGCCGGCAGGCAGGACCCCGTCGGGCCGGGGGAGCGACAGGACCCCCCTTCGGGACCCGTTGCGGTCCTAGGCTGAGGCGTGCCCACTCGACCGAACGTCCTCGGCGACTACCTGCGCGCCCGGCGCGGCCTGGTCTCCCCGCAGCAGGTCGGGATCCCCGACGCCGGCACGCGACGCGTCCCCGGCCTGCGCCGCGAGGAGGTGGCGATGCTGGCCGGGATCAGCGCCGACTACTACCTGCGTCTCGAGCGTGGCCGCGACCGCAACCCCTCGACCCAGGTCCTGGAGGCGATCGCCCGGGTGCTCCAGCTCGACCAGGCCCACCTCGCCTACCTGCGGACGCTGGCGTGCGACGGGCCGGCGCCGCGACGCCGCCGCCCGCACCCGGAGACCGTTCCGCCCGGGGTGGCCACGCTGGTGGCCTCGCTGCCCCACCCGGCGTACGTGGAGGGGCGCTACTTCGACATCCTGGTGGCGAACGGGTGGGCGCGGGCCCTCTCCCCGCGCCTGGTCGTGGGTGGCAACCAGCTGCGCGACCTCTTCCTCGACCCGGCCGAGCAGGCGCTCCACCCGGACTGGCACGGCTCCACCGCCTGCCTGGCCGCCAACCTGCGGCACGCCGTCGGCACCGACACCGGCGACCCGCGCTTCATCGAGCTGGCGGGCGAGCTGTCGCTGGCGAGCCCGCGGTTCAGCGACCTGTGGGCACGCCATGACGTGAAGACGCAGTTCGGCGCGCCGATGCGATTCGACCATCCACAGGTGGGCGAGATGACGCTGAACCGGGAGCGGCTCAGCGTCGACGGGACCGACGGCCTGCACCTCGTGGTCTTCCACCCCGACCCCGGCACCGAGAGCGCGGAGAAGCTGGCCCTGCTGATCTCGGCGGCCGTGCCCTCGAGCGACGTCCCGCCCCGGGAGCGCACCGGCGCCTGAGGGCGGTGCCGCTAACCGCGCGCCGTCACCCGGATCCGGGCGCCCTCCCGCGGCACGCTGGTGATGTTGCGGACCTTCGGGCGGTCCGCGCCCACCGCCGCGACGTCGTACGCCGTGAGCACCTCGCGCAGCACGGCCACGCCCTCCATCTGCGCGAACCCCGCGCCGAGGCAGCGGCGGACCCCGCCCCCGAACGGGATCCAGGAGTTCGGCGGCGGGCTCGAGCCCAGGAACCGCTCGGGGCGGAAGGCCGCCGGCTCCGGATAGCTCTCCGGGCTGCGGTGGGCGAGCAGGATCGAGGCCCCGACCGAGGTGCCGGCGGGGAGCTCCCAGCCGCCGATCGTGGCGGGGCTCATCAGGGTCCGCACCACCATCGGGATCACCGGGTGCAGCCGCATCGACTCCTTCAGGACCGCCTCGAGCCAGGCGTCACCCTCCGCCTCGTCCGCCGCGTCCGCGGCCTCCTGGGTACGCCGCAGCAGCGCGCGGTCGCGGCCCAGCTCGTAGAGCGCCCAGGCCAGCGCCGTCGCGGTGGTCTCGTGGCCGGCCAGCAGCAGCGTGACCAACTGGTCGCGCAGCTCGGTGTCACTGAGCTGCTGGCGCAGCTCGGTGTCACTGAGCTGCTGGCGCAGCTCGGTGTCGCTCAGCCGCTCCTCGGGCGCACCCTCCTCGCCCTGCCCGATCAGCCGGGACAGCACGTCGGTGCGCGCGGCCAGGTCCGGCGCCCGGCGACGCTCGCGGATCTCGGCGTACATCAGCCGGTCCAGCTCGCGCTGGTTGTCGACAGTCCGCTTCCAGGGGCCGAAGCGCTGCAGCCGCGGATAGCCCCAGCCCAGCAGGATCGCGGGGCTGATGTCGACGGTGGCGTTGACCCGGGGCCGCAGGGCGGCCAGCCGATCGGCGTCGGTGACACCGAAGACCACCCGCAGGATGACCTCCAGGGTCAGCGCGTTCATCCGGTCCAGCGACCGGAACGGGACCCCGGTGGCCCAGTGGGCGACCTCGTCGCGGGCCAGGTCGGCGACCAGCCCGCGGTAGCCGCGCAGCGCCTGGCCGTGGAAGGCCGGCATCAGCAGCTTGCGGGCGCGCTGGTGCTCGGCTCCGTCCTGGAGCAGCAGCGAGTGCTCGCCCATGACCGGGCCGAGGATCGCGTTGCCCTTCCCGGCGTGGAACGTGGCGGGGTCGGCGGCGAAGATCTCCCGGGCCTGCTCGGGACGGGTGAAGAAGACCAGCGGCCGGCCCCCGGGCACCAGCCGGACCGTGAAGGCGTCGCCGTACCGGCGGTGCAGCCAGGGCTGGAACTGGTGCCGGAAGCGCAGCACCGCCGCGCTCTGCACCAGGACCGGCAGCCGCGGGCCGGGCGGCAGCCCGCTGGTGTCCACCGGCACGCGCGGCCCGCGCCCCCGCCCGCTCATCCGCCGGAACCGCTGCGCGGTGAGCTCGCTGGTGTCCGGTTCGGCGGGGTTCGGGGGATCCTGGACGGTCGCCACGTCGTCATGCTCGACCCGCTGTTGAACAACTGTCAACAGGTTCCGGGAGCGCGGCAGCGCGGCCGTTTGTGCCGCGGCGCCGGGGATACCTCGGGGGCCCACCCCACCTCTGAGGAGTTCCATGCGCGCGATGGTCTACCGCGGCCCGTACCGGGTCCGGGTCGAGGAGAAGCCCGACCCCGTGATCGAGCACCCCAACGACGCGATCGTCCGAGTCGTCCGAGCCGCCATCTGCGGCTCCGACCTGCACCTCTACCACGGGATGATGCCGGACACCCGGGTCGGCATGACCTTCGGCCACGAGTTCATCGGCGTGGTCGAGGAGGTGGGTCCCTCGGTGCGGAACCTGGCAGTGGGCGACCGGGTGATGGTGCCGTTCAACGTCTACTGCGGATCCTGCTTCTTCTGCGCCCGAGGGCTGTACTCCAACTGCCACAACGTGAACCCGAACGCCACAGCGGTCGGCGGCATCTACGGCTACTCCCACACCTGCGGCGGGTACGACGGCGGCCAGGCCGAGCTGGTCCGGGTGCCGTTCGCCGACGTCGGGCCCAGTGTGATCCCCGAGTGGCTCGACGACGAGGACGCGCTGATGATGACCGACGCGCTGGCCACCGGGTACTTCGGCGCCCAGCTCGGCGACATCAGCGAGGGCGACGTCGTGACAGTCCTCGGCGCCGGCCCCGTCGGCCTGTACGCCGCGCGCTCGGCGTGGCTGATGGGCGCGGGCCGGGTGATCGTCGTGGACCACCTCGAGGACCGGCTGGAGAAGGCGCGCACCTTCGCCCACGCCGAGACCGTGAACTTCACCGAGCACGACGACGTCGTCGTGCACCTCAAGCGCACCACCGACCACCTCGGCTCCGACGTCGTGATCGACGCGGTCGGCGCCGAGGCCGACGGCAACCTGACCCAGCACCTCACCTCGGCGAAGCTCAAGCTGCAGGGCGGCTCGCCGGTCGCGCTGAACTGGGCGATCGACGGGGTCCGCAAGGGCGGGACCATCTCGGTGATGGGCGCCTACGGCCCGATGTTCAGCGCTGTGAAGTTCGGCGACGCCCTCAACAAGGGGCTGACCCTGCGGATGAACCAGTGCCCGGTGAAGCGGCAGTGGCCGCGGCTGCTCGAGCACATCCGCGCCGGCTACTTCAAGCCCAGCGACATCATCACCCACCGGGTGCCGCTCTCGGAGATCGCCGAGGCCTACCACCTGTTCTCCGCGAAGCTCGACGGCTGCATCAAGCCGGTCATCATCCCCGACGCCGCCTGAGGAGCACCCGATGAGCACCGACACGACCAGCCAGCCGCCGTACACCGCCGAGAAGCCGCCGCTCCCGGAGACCTCCGACCAGCTGCGCGCCCGGATCCCGGGCTGGGGCGCCGACCTGGACCCCGCCGACCGGCCGTCCTACCCCGCGAGCGGTTCGACCCGGGCGCCACCGGCGCGCACTGGGAGCTGCCGGAGCAGCAGGAGGAGCGTTGGCCCCGGGAGCGCTCGATCGAGCACGCCCGGCTCACCCCGGTCTTCGGAACCTCATGCCCTCCGAAGGGCCTCTCGGGGGCGCTGCGCAAGTACGCCTACCGCCGCCACAGCGAGGCCAAGGCCGCGCACTGGCTGATCCTCCTGGCGGCCGACCGGGTGGACATGGTGGAGAGCGCTGTCGCCTCGGCCGCCCGGGGGCGTCCCGACAACCCGATCGCCGAGACCGGGATCCGGGCCGAGATCAGTGGGCACGGCCTGTCCTCGCGCCTGGGCCGCAACCGCACCGACGTCGGGCACCACGCCCTGGACCCGGTCGTGGTGGCCGGTCCGTGGGTCGCGGGGGCGGCCGGGACGGCGTACCTGCTGCGACGAGTCGCACGTCACCGCCGCCGCTGAGCATCCTCTGCGGCCAAGGGGGTACCTGAGGAGCATGGCAATCATCGGTTTCCTCGTGTTCGGACTCTTCGTCGGCGCCGTGGCGCGGCTCATCAAGCCCGGACGCCAGAACCTCAGCGTTCTCGCGACCCTGCTCCTGGGCGTGGTCGGCTCCCTGATCGGCGGCATCATCGCCAACCTGCTCGGCACCGGTGACATCTGGGAGCTGAACATCCTCGGCGCGATCGTCGCGATCGTCGCCGCGATCCTGCTCATCGGCGTGGCCGAGGGCATGAGCAGCAAGAGCAAGAGCTCCGCGCACCACTGAGCCGGCGGGGTCGGGCCGGTCCCGCCCCCTGTCGCTCACCACTCTCCGAACCAGGCGCCCGCATCAGCGGGCGCCTGGTTCGCGTTACGGGTCGATCCGCCCGAGCCGCTCGATTCCGACCCGCTCGTGACGCGGCGCCGGCTCCTCGCGGGTGGCGCGGCAGGTGAGCCGGTGCACCCCGCCCCCGGGCACCGTCCGGACCCGCACCCGATAGCCGGTCACCGCGGACCCGTCGGTCACCGCGAAGTCGGCCTCGACCAGGTCGTCCCCCGTGCCCCGGGCACCGGTCAGCCGCACCGCGGCGTCCCGGGTCTCCCCGAGATCGCGGCGCAGGTGCACCTCGGCGGCCTGCACCGACATGGCGTACGCCGAGCGGCCGCGCAGGTGCTCCAGCTCCAGGTGGCCGCGGCCGTGCGCCGCCGCGACGCCGAGGACGGCCTCCGGCTCCAGCCGGCCGTAGTAGAGGCCCTGCGGGAGCACCAGCATGTTGGCGGCGAAGCGGTCCCCGCCGATGTGCGAGACCTCCCAGGTCTCCTCCGGGTACGCCGCGGCGAGGGCCGTGACAGCGGGCCGACCGCGCTCGGCGCAGCAGGTGTCGTGGCGCCCGTGGGTGCACACGCAGAACAGCGCGCCGTCGTACGCCGCGAGGCCGGCGGAGCCGCCGGCCCGCAGGCCGGCGAGGTCCAGGTCGAGGACCTCGGCCGGATCGTCGAGGGTCCCGGCCTCCAGGCGGGTGCCGCCCGGCAGGCAGGAGGCCGCGAAGACCCGGCGCGGCCCGCTCGACGCCGACCGCCCGGGCCGGCGCACCAGGAGCACCCGGACCTTCGCGGCGGCGGCCGCGACCCGGATCCGGTCTCCGACGCCGTCGGGCAGGCGGGCGTCGCGCAGCGCCTCGACCCCCCACGGGCCGGGGTGCTCGAGCAGCAGGAACGCCCGCACCGTCGAGGCCGTGCCGGCGAGCGGGTCGGACCGCTCCAGGCTGGCGGCGGCGCAGCGGAAGCTCCCCTCGCTCACCCCACGACCTCGAGCAGGCCCTCCCGGACCAGGCGGCGGCACAGCACCAGGCGGCTCTGCGGGTCCAGCGCCAGGTCGGCGGGCCGCAGCTCCGAGCGCGCGCGGACCGACTCCAGGGCCGGGGCCAGCCAGCCGGGCACCGTCACGGTCCGGTCCCCGAGCAGGACCTCGAGGCGGTCGCCGGCGGGGACCAGCACGCAGGGGTGGCCCGGCCGCCGGCGCAGCACTGTCTGGTCGTCGAGGTCGCGGACGGCGAGCACGTCGCGCAGGCCGCCGGCGACGCGCGGCGGCCGGCTGGTCAGGAACCGCCGGGTCTCGGCCGTGACGGCCGCGTCGGTGTCGAGGCTGCGGATCCGGTCCGCGAGCTCGGCGAGCCGGTCGGCCAGGCCGGAGCGCAGGGCGCTCGGGTCGTCGAGCCAGCCGCCGGGGAGGTGCTCGTCGGGGACGCCGCCCAGCGCCTCGTCGACCGAGCGCCGGACCAGGCCGCGCCAGGTGAGCTGGTTGATGCCGAGCGTGACGTGCAGGGAGGCGACCTCCTCGGCCCGTGCGGCGTGCGGGGTGCCGGTCGGCAGGTACATCGAGACCCCCGGCTCCAGCGTCACGTCCTCGACGCCCTCGGGGGTGTGCACCTCCCAGCGCTTGGCGCCGGCGGTCTGGAAGACGAACACGTCGTGGCTGTCCGCATGCACCGCGAACCCCTGCGAGCCGGGCGGGGTCAGGTAGGCGTTGGCCTGGCAGGGGTGGCCGAGCTCCAGCTCGAGGCGGGCCACCAGGTCGGTCAGCGGCGGCCAGTAGCGGTGCAGCCCCTGGAAGACCACTGTCGCGCCCTGGTCGAAGAGCGCGAGGGCCTTCCCGGCGTCGACGAGCCCGGTCAGCGGCTGGCCGGCGAGGGTGGCCGAGCGCGTGTACGCCGACTCCGGGAGCACCGCCCCGTCCCGGGCCATCCGGATCGAGGGGGTCCGGATCGCGCTCGCGGTCAGCAGGTGGTCGGCGTCCTCGAGGGAGAGCAGTCCGGCCAGCCGGTCCGGGTCCGCGCGGTGCAGGTGCACGCGCGACGCCCAGACCTTCTGGAGGAAGGTCCGGGCGTCACCGCTGAGCAGGTCGAGCGCGGAGCCGGGGAGCACGGTCAGGACGGGCTGTCGGTCCCGTCGGTGCCGTCAGCGTCGCCTCCGTCGGTGCCGTCGCCGTCGGTCCCGTCGGTGCCGTCGGCGTCCCCGCCGTCGGTGCCGTCGGCGTCGCCACCGTCGGTGCCATCAGCGTCCCCGCCGCCGAGCCTCGGGCCGCCGCCAGCCGGCGCGGTGGTCATGTCGTCGTCGCTCAGGGGCTCTTCGGGAGTGGTCGTCATGGTTCCTCCAGGTGGACGAGCGGTGGTCGTGGCGCCCGGGCAGTACCCACCGGGTCGGGCCGCCACACGAGCCGGCTACTCCACCAGCCCGCGCCGGCGGCCGATCGCCGCCGCCTCGGTGCGCCCGGCGGCGCCGAGCTTGCCGAGGATGTTCGAGACGTGCACCGAGACGGTCTTGGCGCTGATGAACAGCTGCCGGGCGATCTCGCCGTTGGAGCGTCCCTGGGCGACCAGCGTGAGGATCTCGGTCTCCCGGGCGGTGAGCGAGTCGGGCCGGGACTCGGCGCGGACCGGTGTGCTGCCGAGGGCGCGCAGCCGCTCCAGCAGCGGGGCGGCACCGAGCCGCCGGGCGCTGGCTCGGGCCAGGTCGGACTGCTCCCGAGAGCCGGTGAGGTCGCCACCGGCACGGAGGATGGCGGCCAGGACGGCGCGGACCTGGGCGGTCTCGTAGACGTGCCCGAACTCCTCGGCGGCGGCCAGCGCGGCGCGCCAGGCGGCGAGGAGCTCGTCCTGGGCCGGCGCGGTGCCGGCCAGCCAGCGCATCCGCAGCACCTCGGCCTCCAGGCGCCGCATCCAGGCCCGGCCCTCCGGCCCCCAGTGCCCGGACGGGTCGGCGTAGCGCTGCAGCACCGTCCGGCCGTCCTCGTGCAGGCGCTCGGCCCGGGCGAGGTGCCGCTCCCGCTCGGCGGCGCTCATCCGCGGCACCAGGTCGGCGAGCGCGCCGGCCGCGAGCGCAGCGAGCCGGACCCGGGCGCTGAACCACTCCTGCCAGATCCGCCCCAGGACCGTGACCGCGTCGTCGTAGACCGCCAGCACGCCGTCGGCGTCCTCGGCGCGGGCGGCCGCGACGATCTGCACGGCGGCGGCGTGGATGACGACCGCGCCCTCCCGCTCCCAGAACCGGCGCAGCGCCCGGGCCGGTGCTGCGACGTCCTCGCCCCGGGCCTGGAGGACCATCAGCCGCAGCGAGTCGAGCATCGCCGCGGGGATCGGCGGCGGGTGCGGGTCTGCGGTCGAGGCGAGCGTCAGCACGGCGTCCCAGTCGCCGCGGACCAGCTGCACCCAGGCCAGCTGCCAGCGGGACTCGAAGCCGTACGGCGCCCACGGCAGGCCGGCGCTCTCGGCCCGGGCGATGGCGGCACGGAACCAGCGCTCCGCCTCGTCGAAGTCCGCCCAGTCCTCGTAGGAGCGCCCCAGCAGGAACCGTCCGCGCAGCTCCGCGGCGACCGCGCCGGTCTGCTCGGCGTGGGCGACCGCGTCGCGCAGCGCCGAGCGCAGCCCGTCGACCGGCCCGGACTTCTTCAGCCCGCTGAGGGTGGTGATCACGTCCGAGACGTGCTCGGCGAGGTCGAGGCGCTCGGCCAGCGCGAGCGCGTCCATGCCGACCGACTCCGCCTCGTCGTAGCGCCCGACCGCCGCCAGGATCCGGGCGTGGGTCGCGAGGGTGCGGGCCCGCAGCGCGCTCTCGCCCGCCGGGGCCAGGGTCACCGCCTGCGCCGATACCGCGGAGGGGTCCACGTCGGTCTCGGTGATGTAGAGCGCGTTGGCCTGGGCGGCCAGCATCCGGGAGCGCTCGGCGTCGGTCGCGTCCGGCATCCGCTCCAGCTGCTCGCGGATCACCGCGGCCGCCCGCTCGGGGTCCCCGCTCGCGGTCAGGGCCTCCGCTGCCTGCACCACGAGCTTGGAGACGTCGAGCTCGGAGTCGATGCGGCGCCGGGGGTCCGCGACCAGCTCCAGCGCCTGCTGGAAGTGGTACGCCGCCTCGTCCGGGCCGCCGACCTCGAGCGCCTCCCGGCCGGCGCGCACGCTCGCCGACAGCGCGGTGTCGAGGTCCAGGGCCAGCCGGGCGTGCCGGGCCAGCTCGGCGGCGGTGCCCCGGGCGACGCCGTCGCGCAGCGCGGCCGTGAAGAGCGTGTGCAGCCGGACCCGCTCCCCGGGCAGCAGGTCGTCGTACACCGCCTCGCCGAGCAGCGCGTGGCGGAAGGCGTAGCCGCCGCGGTCCGCGACCAGGACGTTGCTCTCCACCGCGGCCCGCAGGCCCTCCTCGAGGGCGCCGGCGTCCAGCCCGCTGGTGGCCGTGAGCATGTCGTGGCGGACCCGGCGGCCGCTGACGCTCGCGGTGCGGACCACCTGGCGCGCGGTGTCGTCGAGCCGGTCCAGCCGGACCAGGAGCACGTCCGCGAGGTCGGCCGGGACCCAGCGCTCGGGGCCCGAGGCGGCACTGGTGAGCTCCTCGACGAAGAACGCGTTGCCCTCGGCGCGCGGCACGATCCGCTCGGCGAGCTCGGCGATCTCGGCCGCGGAGGTGCCGTCCGCGGCGAGCTCGGCGACCAGGGCCCGCACGGCGTCGTCCGGCAGCGGAGCCAGGGCCAGCCGGTCCACGCCCCGCAGCCGGGACCACTCGGCGACCTTGGCACGCAGCGGGTGCCGGCGGTGCAGGTCGTCGGAGCGGTAGGTCGCGACCACTGCCACCGGGCCGAAGAACGACCGGGAGAACAGGAAGCTGAGCAGGTCGCGGGTGGAGGGGTCGGCCCAGTGGGTGTCCTCGATGACGAGCAGGAGCGGCGCGTGCTCGGCGGCCTGCTCCAGCAGGTCGTGGACGGCCTGGAGCAGGTCGCCGCGGTCGATCGCGGCGCCCTCGCGGTCCTGGGAGCCGAGCACCCGGCGACCCGGCTGCAGCCGGGCCAGCGCCGGCTGGGCGGCGGCGACCTTCTCGACGACCTGCGGCAGCGCGGTCGCCAGCCGGCTGAGCACCTCGGAGAACGGGAGGTAGGGCAGCGCGCTGTCGCCGAAGTCCAGGCAGTGCCCGGCGTGCACCTGCCAACCCTCGGCGACGGCGCGGTCGCGCAGCTCGGTCAGCAGCCGGGTCTTGCCCACGCCGGCGTCGCCGGAGAGCAGGACGGCGCCGCCCGGGGTGGTCGACCCGACCCCGATCAGGCCGGCGAGCGCGGCCAGCTCCGTGTCCCGGCCGACGAGGGTCCCGCTGGTGTACGCCACGGGCTCCATGATGACGGCTGGCGGCGTTCGGTGCTCGCCGGTTACCAGCGGGGTCTCGACACGCCCTCGCCCGGGGGCTCGGGCGGCTCGACCAGCGGTGTCGGGAGGCGGCAGGGGGCTCAGCGGGTGCCCTGGTTGGTCCGGGCCACGCGGCGGGCCCGCGGGGACCGGGGGAAGCCGCGGCGGGTGCTCGGCACGCCGTTGCGGATCCGGGTGCTGCGGTACTCCATCTCGCTCTTGGCGACGATGCTGCTGTCGGTGAACATCTCGGGCTCCTCAGTTCTGCTGGTGGACGACCAGAGTCCGTCTCTGAGGTAGGCCGGGGCATCGGGCAGCAGCCCTATTCGCGGGCGCCTCCCGGCGGTCCTCCGGCGGCGGGCGCCGTCTGAGGCACCGGGCGCCCGGCCGTCCAGGTGGCGTGGGTGAGCGGCACCCCGGGCCGGTAGGCCAGGTGCAGGTGGCTGGGCGCCTCCAGGACCTGGAGGTCGGCCCGGCTGCCGGGCGCCAGCACCCCCACGTCGTCGCGGGCCAGCGCGGCGGCGCCGACGGCGGTCGCGGCGTGCACGGCCTCGCCCGGGGTCATCCCCATCTCCCGCACGGCCAGCGCGATGCACAGCGGCAGGCTGGTCGTGTACGACGAGCCGGGGTTGCAGTCGCTGGCGAGCGCGACCCGGACCCCGGCGTCGAGGAGCCGGCGGGCGTCCGGCCACGGCTGGCGGGTGGAGAACTCCACCCCGGGCAGCAGCGTCGCGATCGTCCCGGCGTCGCGGAGCGCGGCGACGTCGGCGTCGGTGAGGTGCGTGCAGTGGTCGACGGCGACCAGGCCGAGCTCGGCGGCCAGCCGGACGCCGGGGCCCGGCCCGAGCTGGTTGGCGTGCAGCCGGCCGCGCAGCCCGGCCGCCGCGCCCGCGGCCAGCACCGCGCGGGCCTGGTCGGCGTCGAAGGCGCCCTCCTCGCAGAACGCGTCGATCCAGCGGGCGTGCGGTGCCGCGGCCCGCAGCATCGGGCCGGTCAGGAGCGCGACGTACTCCTCGGGGGTGCTGCCCTCCGGTACGACGTGCGCGCCGAGGAAGGTGGTCTCGGTCGTGAACTGGGCGGCGACGGCGAGGCTGCGCGCCTCGTCGTGGACGGTGAGCCCGTAGCCGCTCTTGATCTCGACGGTGGTGGTGCCCTGGGCGCGCATCTCGGCGACCAGCCGCGCGACCTGGGCGGTGAGCTGCTCGTCGGTGGCGGCCCGGGTGGCCGCGACCGTGGCCCGGATCCCGCCGGCGGTGTAGGGCTCCCCGGCCATCCGGGCCGCGAACTCAGCCGCCCGGTCGCCGGCGAAGACCAGGTGGCTGTGGCTGTCGACGAAGCCGGGCAGCACGGCCCGGCCGGCCACGTCGTACGCCGCGTCGGCGGCGGGCGCGCCGGCGGCCGGCCCCACCCAGGCGACCCGCCCGCCCTCGACCACGAGCGCCGCGTCGGGGACCGTGCCGAGGGGCCCGGGCCCGCGCTCGGGGTCGTTGGTGACGAGCTCGGCGATGCCGGTCACCAGCGTGCTGGTCACCGGACCCTCCGCAGCACGGCGGCGACCGCCGCAGCGAGCTCGCGACCGATCTCGGCCTGCTCCCCCGGCCCGGCCACCACCCGGCCGTCGGCGACCACCGAGGTGACGTCGGCGGCGCCGGCCGCGTAGACGGCCGTGTGCTCGTCGGCGCCGGTGCCGGCGGTGCGCACGCTCGCGGTGTCCAGCGTGACCAGGTCGGCGCGGGCCCCCACGGCGATCCGGCCGGCGTCGGGGAAGCCGAGGCTGTCGTGGCGGGCGCCCGCCGCCAGCAGGTCGGCGGCCGGCCAGTGGCCACGGGTGCGGGTGACCAGCCGCTCGTCGAGCTCGAGGGCCCGCATCTCCTCGAACGGGTCGATGACCGCGTGGCTGTCGCTGCCGAGGCTGGGCCGCGCGCCGGCCGCCCGGAGCGCCCGGGCCGGCCCGACCCCGTCGGCGAGGTCGCGCTCGGTCGTGGGGCACAGGCACACGGTGGTGCGGGTGCCGCCCAGCAGCGCGACGTCGGTCGGGGTCAGGTGGGTGGCGTGCACAGCGGTGGTGTCCGGGCCCAGCACCCCGGCGTCGGCCAGCACCTGGGTCGGGGTGGCGCCGTAGGCAGCCCGGCAGGCGTCGTTCTCGGCCGGCTGCTCGGAGAGATGGAGGTGCAGCGGGCGCCCGCTGGCCGCGTCGACGACGGTCTCCAGCTGCTCGCGCGGCACCGCCCGGACCGAGTGGATCGCCGACCCCACCCGGACGTGCTCGGGCTCGGCGAGGGCGGCGACGCGCGCTGCCCAGCGCTCGGCGTCGCCGTCGTCGTAGCGGACCTGGGCGCCCGCGACCGGCGCCCCGAATCCGCCGGACACGTAGCAGGTGTCGAGCAGCGCGATCCGGATCCCGGCCTCGTCCGCCGCCTCGATCAGTGCCAGCCCCATCACGTTCGGCTCGTCGTACGGCGTCCCGTCGGGCTGGTGGTGCAGGTAGTGGAACTCCCCCACGGTCGTGTAGCCGGCCGCCGCCATCTCCCGGTACGTCGCCCGGGCCAGCGCCAGCCAGGTGTCCGGGTCCAGCGCCGCCGCCACGGCGTACATCTGCTCCCGCCAGGTCCAGAACGTCCCCCGCCCACGCTCGGTGCGTCCCCGCAGGGCCCGGTGGAACGCGTGGCTGTGGCCGTTCGCGAACCCGGGGAGGGTGAGGCCGGCCAGGCGGGTGGGTCTGGGCCTGGGATCCCCGGTGAACCGGGGA
Source organism: Nocardioides pantholopis (assembly GCF_003710085.1). Taxonomy (NCBI): domain Bacteria; kingdom Bacillati; phylum Actinomycetota; class Actinomycetes; order Propionibacteriales; family Nocardioidaceae; genus Nocardioides; species Nocardioides pantholopis. The sequence continues at coordinate 3,797,033 of NZ_CP033324.1, forward strand.
TCCTCGGGGTTCTCGGGCATGGCAGACCCCGAGAACCCCGAGGACTGCCCGAGAAGTACGGCGGTGAAGCGGCCGTCCTCGATCTCCACCAGCACCTCGTCGTGGACGGCGCCGTCCACCCAGGCCCGCTCCAGGAGGTACGCCGACCCGCTCACCGGACCGGCACCTCCAGCGCATCGGCCCGCCCCGGATACTGGCGGGCATGGAGTTCACCGACGTCGTACGCCGGCGCCGCATGGTCCGCCGCTACGAGCCGACCCCGGTGGACCCGGCGGTCGTCGACCGGGCCCTGGCCAACGCGGTCCGCGCACCCAGCGCCGGGTTCTCCCAGGGCTGGGCGTTCGTGGTCCTGGACACCCCCGCGGACGTGGCCCGCTTCTGGCGCGCCACGACCGGCTCGGGCGCCCCCACCAACCGGTGGCTGGAGGGGATGATGACAGCGCCGGTGCTGATCGTGCCGTGCAGCAGCCGCTCGGCGTACGTCGAGCGCTACGCCGAGCCGGACAAGGGCTGGACCGACCGGGACGAGGCCCGCTGGTCGATGCCGTTCTGGCACATGGACGCCGCGATGGCCAGCCTGCTGGTGCTGCTGACAGCTGTCGACGAGGGCCTGGGCGGCTGCTTCTTCGGCGTACCCCCGGAGGCGGACGCCGCGGTGCGCGCGGAGCTGGGCATCCCGGCCGACCACGACCCGGTCGGCGTCATCTCGCTCGGCCACCCGGCCGCGGAGCCCGGCAGCGCCGGCTCCCCCGCCCGTCGGCGGCGCCGGCCGCTGGACGAGGTCGTGCACCGGGGCGGCTGGCGGGTCGGCGGCTGAGGCGGGCACGCCCGCCAGTCCACAGTCCCGGCGCGTCCGGGTCAACGGTCGTTCGTGGCCCACTGGTCGCAGCCGCGTCGTTTGCGGCCCGGCCGCATCGGATACGGCGCGGAGGAACCTGCCCGACCATCGGGCGGGCGCGACCAAAGGAAAACTGTCATGGGTTACGGACTCGGTGTCTTCCTGCTGGCGATCGGACTGATCCTCGGGTTCGCCGTCACTGACTCGATCAGCAACGTCGACCTCACCATGGTCGGTTGGATCCTCGCCGGCGCCGGCCTGCTGGTCATCCTGCTGACCGCCATCCAGATGAACGCGCGCCGCAGCGCGACCTCGGTCTCCCGCACCACCCACGCCGACGGTCGCCAGACCGTCAACGAGCAGCGCAACGACCTGGACCCGCCGGCCGCGGTCTGACCCCGCCCCGGCGGCCGGCCCCGGCTAGCCTGCCGCCGTGACCGGCACCTGGGAGGCGCACCCGCACGCGCGCGCCGTGGAGACGCTGCAGGCCCTCGTCCGGATCCCCACGGTCAGCCATCCCGACCAGCTCGACCCGCAGGCGTTCGAGGACCTGCTGGTCGAGCTGGAGCGGCGCTTCCCGCTGATCCACCAGCGCCTCGAGGTCACCCGGGTGCACACCCACGGCCTGCTGGTGCACTGGCCCGGCGCCTCCGCCGCGCGGCCGGTGGTCCTGATGGCGCACCTCGACGTCGTCCCCGTCGAGGACGGCTGGACCCATCCGCCGTTCTCCGGCGACCTGGTCGACGGCAGCGTCTGGGGCCGCGGCACTCTCGACGACAAGGGCTGCGTGGTCGGCATCTGCGAGGCCGTCGAGGCCCTCCTGGAACGCGACTTCGTCCCGGCGCAGGACGTCTGGATCAGCCTCGGCTGCGACGAGGAGGTCTTCGGCCAGGGCGCCCCGCTCGCCGTCGCGGAGCTGGTACGCCGCGGCGTACGCCCCTGGCTGGTGGTCGACGAGGGCGGCGCCGTCGCCAGCGAGGCGTTCCCCGGCATCGGCGCGCCGATCGGCGTCGTCGGCGTCACCGAGAAGGGCGTCACCTCCCTGGAGCTGAGCGTCGAGGGCAGCGGCGGCCACGCCTCCACCCCGACCCGCAACGGCCCGACGGCCCGGCTGGCCCGGGCGATCACCCGGCTGGACCGGGCGCCGCTGCCGGCGCGGGTGCCCGAGCCGACCGTCGAGCTGTTCCGGCGCCTCGCCCCGCACGCCCCCGCCCCGCTGCGCCCCGTGCTGGCGAACGCCGGCCGGCTGCGGCCGCTGCTGACCCGGGTGCTGCTGGCGGCCGGGCCCGAGACCGCGGCGATGGCCCGGACCACAGTCGCGGTGACCACGCTCTCCGGCAGCCCCGCGATCAACGTGATCGCGGCGAACGCGAAGGCCGGCGTCAACATCCGGGTCATGGTCGGGGACACCGTCGCCGGCGTCGTGGAGCACGTGCGCTGCACCATCGGCGACGACCAGGTCCGGCTCGAGGTCGTCGAGGCCCACGAGCCGAGCCCGCTCTCCCCGGTCGACGACGACGCCTTCCGGCTGCTGGAGTCGACGATCCGCGAGGTGTTCCCCGACGCGGTGCCCGCGCCGTACGTCATGATGGCCGCCACGGACGCCCGGCACTTCACCACGATCTGCGAGCGCGTCTACCGCTTCGCGCCGTTCCGGATGACGCTGGCCCAGCGCCAGTCCATCCACGCCGCAGACGAGCATCTCGGGATCGAGGCCCTCCTCGACGGCGTCGACTGGTACCGGCGCCTGATCGAGAGGCTCCCCGCGTGAGCGCACCCGCCCCCGCCCCGACCGGCAGCGGCAGCGGCAGCGGCATCCGGCCGGTGCACGGCCTGGCCGCCGTCGTCGGGTTCCTGGTCTGCGTCGAGATCGCCAGCGGCGTCCTCCAGGGCTACTACACCCCGATCTACCCCGACATCGCCGCTCACCTGTCGATCCCCGAGGGCGACGTCAACTGGTTCGAGGCGGCGCAGCTGATCGTGTCCGCGCTGTGCGTGCCGCTGCTGGCCCGGCTCGGCGACCTGGTCGGCCACAAGAAGGTGCTGCTGCTCTCGACCGCCGTCACCGCGCTCGGCTCGTGGATGCTGGCGCTGGCGCCGGGCTTCACGACGTTCCTCATCGGGTGGGCGCTCCAGGGTGCGTACGTCGTGTGGCTGCCGCTGGAGATCGCGATCATCCACCGCCGCACCGCCGGCAGCGGCCGGCAGACAGTGCTCACCCGCCGCGCCGCCGGCGTGCTGGTCGGTGCGCTGGAGCTGGCGGTGATCGTCGCCGCGCTCACCTCCGGGGCGCTGGTCGAGGCGACCTCGATGACGGTCCTGCTGATGCTGCCCGCGATCGTCGTCACCGCCTGCCTGGCACTGATCTGGTGGGGCGTGGAGGACCTCCCGGGCGAGTCGTCCGGCGGCATCGACTGGACCGGCCTGGCGCTGGTCACCGCCGCCCTGGGCCTGGTGATGGCCGGCCTGGTCGTGGTCCGCCTGGACGGCCCCGGCAGCGTCGTCGCCTGGATGCTGGTGCTGCTCGGCCTGGCGACGCTGGTGCCGTTCGTGCGCTGGGAGAACAGCCTGGCCGAGCCGCTGGTCGACGTACGCCTGCTCGCCACCCGGGCCCAGTGGCCGGTGCAGCTGACCGCGTTCCTGTTCGGCATGTCCGTGCTGGGCGCGCAGATCCCGCTCTCCACGTTCGCGCAGACCGATCCCGCCGTGGCCGGCTACGGCCTGGGCGCCAGCGCGGGCTTCGTCTCCACGCTGATCGGCGTGTACGTCGTCTTCCTCGCGATCGGCGCCTTCACGCTGCCGCTGACCTCGCGGCTGCTCGGTGCCCGCGGGGCCCTGGTCGCGTCCTCGGTGCTGGTGGCGGTGGGCTACGGCCTGTGGCTGGTCTTCCACGACACGACCGGCCAGGCGCTGCTCAACATGGCAGTCGCCGGGCTCGGGTCCGGCGCCCTGGTGGCCGCCCTCCCTGCGACCGCCGCGGCCGCCGCGCCCGCGCACCGCACCGGCTTCGCCACCGGCATGACCAACGCGACCAAGACCGTCGGCGGCGCCATCGCCTCGGCGATCTTCGCGATCGCCCTGACCGCCACCGGCTCCCTGGACGGCCCCGACGAGGGCCAGGCCCCGATGTCGGGCTACCTCACGGTCTGGGCCGTCTGCGCCGTCGCCGCCCTGCTCGCCGCCCTCGCCCTGCTGATGATGCCGCGCGAGGCCGCCCCCGACCTGACCGAGGAGCCCGCGCTCCGCTGACCGGGCCGCAGCCCTGAGCCCCCGTGCTCAGGCGGAGGCGCCCCGGAGGCGCCAGAATCCAGCCATGACGCAGACGACCCCTGCCCCCGTGTCCCCCCGCTCCGAGGACCGCACCTTCCGCCGGCTGGCCCGGACCGCCCAGGTGGTGAGCGTCGTCGGGATCGCGGTGGCGGTGGTCGTCGGGATCGTGACCATGGCCCAGCCCACGGAGGACGCGAACCTCGGCCTGGCGTCCGCGGCCCTCATCGCGCTGCCGATGCTGCTTCCGCTCGGGCTTGCCTCCGGGGCCCTGCCCCTGCGCCGGTCCTCCCCGGCCGCCGCGATGACGCTGGCCGCCGTGGCAGCAGCCCTGCTGGGAACCGGCCTGCTGGTGGTCGCAGCGATCTTCCTGCCCTCGCTGGCCTGACCCGCGCACTATCCTCGGAGGGCATGGAGCAGGACCCGCGCCCGGAGCCGGACCCCGGCCAGGCCCCGGAGCGGAAGGCCGCCCGGGCCCGCATCGCCCAGCAGCAGACCTGGGTGGACCTGCAGGTCCGCCAGGCCATGGAGCGCGGCGACTTCGAGGACCTGCCCGGCGCCGGCAAGCCGATCGAGGGCCTCGGCGGCGAGCACGACCCCGACTGGTGGCTGAAGAGGCTCATCGAGCGCGAGCGGATCGTGGTGCTGCCGATGAGCGTGCAGCTGCGCCACGAGGACGCCGAGCTCGACGACCGCCTGGACCGGCTCGGCTCGGAGCAGCAGGTGCGCCGCGAGCTGGAGGACTTCAACACCCGGGTCATCGCCGCCCGCTACCGGCTCCCCGAGGGGCCGCCGCTGGTGACGATGCCCCGGGACGTGGAGGCCACCGTCGAGGCCTGGCGCGAGCGCCGGGCCGCCCGGCGTACGCCGGCACCGGCACCGCCACCACCCCGCCGCTCCCGGTGGCGGTGGCGCCGGCGCTGAACCGGGCTGCCTCGGGGGATCCCCGACCCGCCCACCGCCCGTCCACCGAGACCTGGCTCATACCGAGCCGTCCCGGGGCGCTGCTACGTTCGCGCGCATGCGCAGCGCCAAGGACTTCTTCCGCCCGCTCGCCGTGGGCGCACCGACCCCGTTGACGGAGATCCCCGCCCGGCCCAGCCGAGCGATCCACTTCTTCGACCCCAGCAACCCGAAGATGGCCGCGAAGGTGCCCGACATGGTCGGCACCGTCGACGTGCTGCTCGGCAACCTCGAGGACGCGGTCAAGGCCGACAACAAGGTCGCCGCCCGCGAGGGGCTGGTGAAGATCGCCCGCGAGACCCCCGGGCTCGGCGGCGACGGACCGACCCAGCTGTGGACCCGGGTGAACGCCCTGGACAGCCCCTGGGGCCTCGACGACCTGACCACGCTGGTGCCCGCGATCGGCGACCGGCTCGACGTGATCATGGTGCCGAAGGTGCAGGGCGCCGAGGACATCCACTACGTCGACCGGCTGCTCGCCCAGCTCGAGGCGAAGGCCGGGCTCGACCGGCCGATCCTGGTCCACGCGATCCTCGAGACCGCCCGCGGCGTCGCGAACGTCGAGGAGATCTGCGGCGCCAGCCCCCGGATGCAGGGTCTCTCGCTGGGCCCGGCCGACCTGGCCGCCGACCGCCGGATGAAGACCACCCGGGTCGGCGGCGGCCACCCCGGCTACCTGGTCCGCCAGGACCCGGAGGGCGGCGAGATCAACGGTCCGCGCACGACGTACCAGCAGGACCTGTGGCACTACACGATCGCGCGGATGGTCGACGCCTGCGCGATGCACGGCATCTACCCCTACTACGGGCCGTTCGGCGACATCACCGACGTCGTCGCCTGCGAGGACCAGTTCCGCAACGCGTTCCTGCTCGGCTGCGTCGGCACCTGGAGCCTGCACCCCAAGCAGATCGCGATCGCGAACCGGGTCTTCAGCCCGAGCGTCGAGGACGTCCGGCACGCCCGCCGGGTCGCCGCCGCCATGTCTGCTCTGGGGGGCGGCGGCACCGGCGCGGTGATGCTCGACGGCAAGATGGAGGACGACGCCTCCCTCAAGCAGTGCCTGGTGATGGTCGAGCTCGCCGAGCAGCTGGCCGCCATCGACCCCGAGCTGAAGAAGCAGTACGACGCGATCGAGCTGGAGGGCTGAGCGCGATGAGCGACTTCACGCCGCTGCGCTCGGTCCTCTACATGCCCAGCTCCAACGAGCGAGCGCTGGAGAAGGCCAAGTCGATCCCGTGCGACGCGCTGATCCTCGACCTCGAGGACGCCGTGGCGCCCGACGCCAAGGAGGCCGCCCGCGAGGCGGCCTGCGCGGCGGTCGGCTCCGGGGAGTACGGCCGCCGGACGGTCACGATCCGGGTCAACGCCCTCGGCACGCAGTGGCACGACGCCGACCTCGAGGCGGCAGCGAAGGCCGGGCCGGCCGCGATCGTGGTCCCGAAGGTGAACAGCGCCGCCGAGGTGCAGCAGCTGGTGGCGGCGATGGAGCGCGCCGGCGCACCCGCGCACACCAAGCTCTGGGCGATGATCGAGACCCCGGTCGCGATCCTCGACGTGCTCGCGATCGCCCGGGCCTCCGAGCGGCTCACGGCGTTCGTGATCGGCACCAACGACCTGGTCAAGGAGCTGTACGCCGAGCACGTGCCCGGCCGCGCGCCGATCCTGCCGTCGCTGCACACCGCGCTGCTGGCCGCTCGCGCCGCCGGGATCGCGATCGTCGACGGCGTCTACAACGACGTCAAGGACCTCGACGGCTTCCTGGCCGAGTGCCGCCAGGGCCGCGAGATGGGCTTCGACGGCAAGACCCTGATCCACCCCGGCCAGGTGGCGGGCGCGAACGAGGCGTTCGCGCCGTCGGCGGAGGCGGTCGAGGACGCCCGGGGCCTGATCGCGGCCTGGCAGGACGGCCAGGGCGCCGGGGTCGTGACCTACCGCGGCCGGATGGTGGAGAACCTGCACGTCGAGTCCGCCCAGCGGACCCTGAGCATCCACGAGGCGGTCCAGGCGCTGGAGGGCTGAGCGGGCCTCCGCCCGCGGTGACGCGCATCGCAGGTTTGCCGGATCGGCGGGCCGGTTAACGGGTGCTCACTCACCTACGGAGGGAAACAACCACCATGGTCATCCTTGGACTGATCCTGCTCATCATCGGCCTCGTCGCCAGCATCAGCATCCTGACGACGATCGGCGCCATCCTGTTGGTCGTCGGGCTGATCCTGAACTTCGTGCCCATGGGCGGTTCGCGCCGCAGGGTCTTCTAGCCCGGCGCACCAAGCATCGCGAGACCCCCGACCGGACCGGTCGGGGGTCTCGCTGCGTCCGCGGCCGCCATCCCCTCGACACGCCGTAGTGCTCGTTTCTCCGCACTACCGCGCATCGCGCACTAGTCTGCGATGCATGGACACCACCCAACTGCTCAAGGGCGTCCTCGACCTGGCAGTGCTCGCCGTCGTCGCGGACGAGGACGGCTACGGGTACGACGTCCTGCGCCGGCTGCGCGCCGGCGGCCTGGACGAGGTCGGGGACGCGTCGGTCTACGGCACCCTGCGCCGGCTGTACGCCGCCGGCGCGCTCACGTCGTACGTCGTTCCCTCCGACGAGGGCCCGCACCGCAAGTACTACGGGATCACCCAGGCCGGCCGCGACCAGCTGGAGCGCCAGACCAAGGACTGGCACACCTTCACCGGGACCGTCACCGCCCTCCTCGACCACCCGCACCAGCCGACCGCGCAGGGAGCCGACTCATGAACGACCCCACCCACACCGCGCACCGGCCCGAGGTCGAGGCGTTCGTGGCCGCCGTCAGCGGTCACCTCGCCGACCTCTCCGAGGAGGAGCGCGAGGAGCTGCTCGGCGGCCTGACTGCCGACCTCGCCGACCAGGTGGCCGACGGCGCCGACCTCGGCGACCCCGAGCGGTACGCCGCGGAGCTGCGCGCCGCCGCCGGGCTGCCCGAGGCGCCCGGCCGGCGGCCGCGACGCGCGCCGCGACCGACGCTGCCGACCGCGGCCGAGCTCGAGGAGACCCTCGACGGCCTGCGCGAGGACCTGTCCCAGTTGGTCTCGAGCCACCGTGCCGCCGAGGAGGCCTGGCGGGTGCTGCTTCCGCTGCGCCCGGCCTGGTGGGTGCTGCGGGCCTGGGCCGTCGTCACCCTGCTGGACCAGCTCGCCGGACCCCCGGAGCTCGTCACGCTGATCCCCTCGTTCAACGGCCCGCTCATCGGACAGGTGCTGCTCGCCGCCGCTGTGGTGGCGAGCGTGCTGCTCGGCCAGGGGCGGCTGCGGCTGCACGGCGGTCCGGGCAGCCCGCTGCGGGAACGGCTCGGGCTGCTCGCGATCAACGCCGGCGCGCTCGTCGCCCTGCTCGTGGTCGCCTCGAACCTGCCCAGCGCCGCCACCTTGCACTCGTCCTACGAGGGGACTGCATTCCAGGACGGCTACGTGATGGGGGCCGATGAGCGGTCCACCGGGCTGCGGCTCGACGGCGTCCCGGTCCGCAACCTGTTCGCCTACGACAGCGCGGGCCAGCCCCTCGACGGCGTGCAGCTCTACGACGCCGACGGCCGGCCGCTCGCGATCGCGGCGAGGACGACCGCCAGCGGCTACGGCGCCGAGCGCACCGTCGGGTGCGGCTGGCGCAACGGCAGCAGCCAGCTCTTCCACGTCTTCCCGCTGCTCCAGCGCGAGCAGCGCCGCGGCACCTGCCGGGACGAGGACCGCGAGTCCGGCCCGCTCACGACGCCGGTCGCACCGTTCGCCCAGGTGCCGCCGGTCACCTCACCGGCCGCCGAGGCCGAGGTCCCCACCGAGGCTCCCGCTCCCGCCGCCCCGAAGCCGCAGTCCGGCCAGGAATGAGGTCACCTTCGCCGCGGACATCTCGCAGGGCCGGAGCACGGCAGGCCCCTGGCGCGGTCGGTAGAGGTTGGCGCTGACCACGTCGGACCCGCCGAGCTCCTCGGCGTACACCTTCTCGCTGCGGCCGCCGACCTGGACGGTCCGGCTGAGTCCGTAGCGGCGTCCGGCGTACTCCACCTCCGACCAGCCGAGCGGCAGCCGGGCGACGAACTCGCCCGGATCGGTCGGCGGCCCGCTCACCGGGCCGTGAGGTCGCCCACCAGCCGGGCCAGCCGCTCGGCGCGCGGGTCCGCGACCAGCTCCTCGAGCGGGACCGCCAGCGGGATCCGCCAGTTCTCCCGCTCGACCGTGCCCGGGACGTTGGGCCGACGCTCCTCGGCGACCGCGTCCTCGAGGGCGACGGAGAGCAGCAGCGAGGGCGCCCGGGCGAGCTGCCGGTACGCCGCCTCGACGGCCTCCGGGACCTCGGCGTCCGCGGCGAGCCCGTCGCGGCGCAGCCGGACCAGCAGGTCCTCGCGGCCGGCGCGGACGTCGTCCTCGGCCATGTCGGTCGCCTCGAGCTGGTCGGTGACGTCCGAGCCGGTCCACAGCCCGGCGACGGTCGGCAGGTCGTGGGTGGTGACCGCGGCCAGCGCCCCCTCCGGCCACTCGGCGGGGTCCTCGTCCTCGAACCAGAGCACCTTGTAGGAGAGGATCCCGCGCTCGGCGAGGGCCTCGCGGACCCCCGGCTCGACGGTTCCGAGGTCCTCCCCGACGACCACCGCGCCCGCGCGGTGGGACTCCAGCGCGACGATGTCGAGGAGGTCGTCGGCCGGGTAGCGCACGTAGGCACCCTCGGTCGGTGCCGTGCCCTCGGGGATCCACCACAGCCGGAACAGGCCCATCACGTGGTCGATGCGCAGACCGCCGGCGCCGGCGATGGTGGCGCGCACCGACTCGATGAACGGCTCGTAGTCGGCCGCCCGGAGCCGCCACGGGACCAGCGGCGGCGACCCCCAGTCCTGCCCGATGCTGTTGAGCAGGTCGGGCGGGGCGCCGACCGTGACGCCGGTGGCGAGGGCGTCGGTCCAGGCCCAGGCGTCGGCGCCGCTGCCGGAGACGCCGATCGGCAGGTCCTGCAGGACCGTGAGCTCCCCGGTCGCCGCGCGCAGCTGGAGGTCGAGCAGCCACTGCAGCCAGGCGTGGAAGCGGATCTCCTCGGCGTGCTCCGCGACGAAGGCCGCCACGCCGGGACCGTCCGCACGACGCAGCTCCTCGGGCCAGGTCAGCCGGTCCGGGCCGTGCCGGTCGGCCAGCGCGCACCAGGTCGCCCAGGACTCCACGGCCGCCGAGTCCCGGCGCCTGGCCGCGAACTCGGCGCCGCCGCCGGTGCGGTCGAAGACTGCCTGCAGCACCGGCCGCTTCACCCGCCAGGCGCCGTCACGGTCGACCAGCTCCGTGCCGCGCAGCCGCTCGAGCTCCGCGGCGTACGGCGCGAGGTCCGCCTCGTCGACGCCGGGGACGTCCTCGACGGCGAGGTAGACCGGGTTGCGGAACCGGCGGGTGGCGGGCAGGTACGGGCTGGCCTCCTGAGGCAGCGTCGGAGCGACCCCGTGCAGCGGGTTGACCAGCAGGAACCCACCGCCAAGGGCCTCGGTCCACTCGCGCAGCCGCCGCAGGTCGGCGAGGTCGCCGATGCCCCAGCTGCGGTGGGAGCGGGCGCCGTACAGCTGGACGGTCCAGCCCCAGCGCTGCTGGGTGGGGACGTGGCAGCGCCCGGGCGACACGATCAGCCGGCGCTCGCGCCCGGCGGCGTCGCGCAGCGTGTGGTAGCCGAGCGGGAAGTCCTGCGGCAGCGTGTCGCTCACGGAGACAGTGGTGCCGTCCTCGCACCGCACGGTGACGTCGCCGAGCCCGAGCGGCCGACCGGGCCGGGTGACGATCGGCGCGGTGTCCTCGAGGTCGGCCGGCGGGGTCCCGATCACCTCGCGCAGCCGCTCGATCGTGGCGTCGGGGACCCGCTGGGGCCGGTCGTCGGCGTCGACCCAGTCCTGCTGGAGACCCCACGCGTCGGCCGCAGGGGCGGCCAGGGGAACGGAGAGAGCGTCGGTCATGCCGCTGCGGTGCCCGACCGGGCGGCGCGCATGCCTGCGGCTACCGCTCCCGGCCAGCGACGTGGGTCACTCGCGCGTCAGGGGCGCCGCAGGATCGGCTCGGCGTCGGCGAGGAAGGCCTCGAAGGACCGCGCCGGGCGGCCGGTGACCCGCTCGACGTCGTCGGTCACCGCCGCGAAGCTGCCGGCCTGCACCCGCTCGAAGGTCAGCGCCATCAGGTCCCGCTCGAACCCCTCGGTCCCGGCCACGGCCTCCTTGATCGGCACGTCGCGGTGGGTGACCGGTCGCCCGATCGCCCCGGAGAGCAGCTCGGCGGTGCGCGGCAGCGAGAGGGCCTCCGGGCCGGAGAGCTCGTAGACCCGGCCGGCGTGCCGCCGGTCGAGCAGCGCCTGCTCCGCAACCGCCGCGATGTCGCGGGCGTCGATCCAGGCCAGGCCCACCCCGCCGCTCGCGAACGGCAGCTCGCCGGTCTCGGCGAGCCGCCCGCCGTAGAAGCGGGGGTCGGTGAAGACCTGCATGAACCAGCTCGGCCGCAGCATGGTCCAGGCCCGGCCGCTTCCGCGCACGACCTGCTCGACGTGCGCCGCCCACCCGTCGGGCGCGACGTCGTCGGCATCCCGCTCGGACAGCAGGACCACCCGGGTCTTCGGCGCCGTCTCGGCGAGGAACGCCGCGATCAGCTCCGGCGCGTCGGCGCGGTCGGGGCGTACGACGTACACCGCGTCGACGCCGTCGGTGGCCGCAGCCCAGCCGGCCGGGTCGTCCCAGGAGAACGCGGTCGGGCGGACCCCCGGGCCGCTCACCGTCGACGGGTCGCTGCTGCCGCCGAGCACCTCGACGTCGCGGCGCGCGGCGAGCAGCTCCGCCAGCGGAGCCCCGGTCTTGCCGCGGACCCCGGTCACCAGCACGCGGGTGGTGCCGCCTTCGGTCGTCGTCTCACGCTCCACGTCGATCCCCCCTCAGGGCCGCTCATGGCCCGCTCCAGCGGAGTGGCGCCGTGGCCGCCCGCCGCCGGTCTGCGGTCGAGATCCCGACACTAGCTCCGCCGGCTCACCGCCGCCGAGCGAAGCGGACGTCGCCGTTGGGCATGCGGTCGTGGAGGTAGCGGTCGTCGTGGACCAGGTGGTGGTGTCGGGAGCAGAGCAGGATCCCGTTCGCGAGGTCGGTCCTCCCACCGCGGGACCAGGGCTGGAGGTGGTGCGCCTCGGTCCAGGCCGCGGGGATCGAGCATCCGTCGGCGCGGCACTCCCGGTCCCGCAGGGCCAGCGCCTTGCGCTGGGCGGGCGTGAACAGCCGCGCCGTGTGGCCCAGGTCGAGCGGCACCGACCGGGTGCCGAGCACGGCCGGGACGAGGTTCGCCGTGCAGGCCAGTCGGCGTGCCTCGCCGGCGGTGATCCGGGAGCCGTCGGCCAGGGCCGCGGTCCCGAGGCCGCTCACCAGCGCGTCGACGTCCATCGTGATCATCATCGTCGTGGCATCCCCGCCGTGCAGCGGCAGCCGGGCCGGGTCGATGGTCTCCAGCAGCGAGCAGAACGCCTCCCCCATGCGGCGGTCGTAGGGCTGCTGCTCCGCACCGTCGCTTGAGCGACGGGGACTGGTGAACGCCTCCAGCGAGGTCGTGAGCCGCAGCGCGACCGCGTCGGGCACCCGGGCCTTGATCAGCGCGGTGCCGTCGCCGAGGTGCTGGATCCGCAGCGACGTACGCCGCCGGGCCCGCCGCTCCGCGTCGGCCAGCTGCTGACCCTCCAGCTCCTCGGCCAGCTCGGGAGCGACCACCTCCAGGATCCGCTCCCCCAGCCGCCGCAGCTCCCGCGGCCCGAAGTGCGCGGCCTGCTCGACCAGGTGCTGCTCGGCCCGGGCCAGGACCTCACCCCACTCCTCGGCGCCAATGTCCACCAGCGCCGCGGCCGAGGCGAGGTCATCGAGGGCGCCCGCGATCACGTGGCCCTGGTCGACGTTCACCTGCCCGGTGAGCAGCGACCCGCCGAGTCGCTGCCAGCGTCGGTCGCACGCGACCCCGAGCCGCTGAGCCCGCCGGGCCGCCGCCCCCGAGGCGTGGGTCCGGTGTGCCAGCCACCCCGCCACATCGCGGTGCCCGTCAGCCTCGGCGACCTCCCCGGCGCACGCGATCAGCTTCGCCTGCAGAGCCTCGACGCGCGAGGACAACCGCGCCAGCGCCAGCAGGGCCTCACGCTTCTCGGCGACCGGCAGGAACACCGGCTCGAGGCCGACCAGCTTGTCCAGCACGCCCTCGATCGACTCCGCACCCACCAGGAACGGGTGAACCGTCTCCGCCATCGCAGCCCCCGGAAGTCACCAGGCGTGGCACCCCCGCCACTAACACTAATCGTTCACCTGTTCGAATCGAAGCAATAGGCTCAATCCACATTTCTGGAAACTGTGGACAACCACTTCCGATACAGGCGTACGCCGCCCCGTCGCGCCGACCAGACCTTGACGGGCGGCGCCGTCAGGCCGGTCCGCCGGCGGCATTGGCGAGGGTGACGTGTGCGAAAAAGCGGACAAACCGGCCTGTGCGCGCAAGCTCACGCACGCAGGATCGACTCCATTGACTTTCCCCGCGCCAGCTCGTCGACGAGCTTGTCGAGGTAGCGGATCTGCCGCATCAGGGGGTCCTCGACGTCCTGCACCCGCACTCCGCAGACCGTGCCGGTGATCGACACCGCGTTCGGGTGGAGAGCGGCGGCAGCGAAGAAGTCCTCGAACGTCGTGCCGGCCGCGAGGTGGCGGCCCAAGGCGGCCTCGTCGAAGCCGGTCAGCCACTCGATCACCCGATCGAGCTCGGCTCGGGTGCGCCCCTTCTTCTCCACCTTGGTCAGGTAGTGCGGGTAGACCGAGGCGACGCTCACCGTGAAGATCCGGCTCATCGGCACACCCAGGCCGCGACTCAGGACCGGTTGTGCTCGATGGCCCGGCGGACCAGCTCGGTGAACGCGGCCTCGTCGAGCACGTCGCCCTCGCGGAGGTCGATGGCGCGGCGGGTGCCGGCGTCCAGGCTCGCGTTGAACAGACTCGACGGGTCGTCGAGCGCGGCGCCCTGCGCGAAGGTCAGCTTCACCTTGTCGCGGTAGGTCTCGGCCGTGCAGATCAGACCGGCGCAGGAGAACGTCGGGACGCCGTCGGGGTTCGCGGCCTTGCGCCACTTGGCCTCCTCGACCACGTCCGGGTCGGCGGCCAGGATCAGGGCACGCGCCTGCTCGATGGTCCCGGTCCGCCAGTCCTCGGTCATCGAATCACCGTACCGAGCCCGGCGCCTGCTGGATAGGACCGCGCGAGGTCAGCCAGCGAGCTCCTCGAGGGCCCGGACGACCTCGGTGACCGGGGGCAGCGCGGCGATCTCGTCGGCGACCGCCTGCGCGGCGGCGGCGTACCGGGGCTCGCCGAGCACGGTGCCGAGCGCGGCGGGCACCCCCACCGCCGCGTCGGCGCCACCGAGGAGCCTGACCCCGGCGCCCACCGCCGCGACCTGCTCGGCGTTGACGAACTGGTCCATCGCGAACAGCGGCAGCAGCACCTGCGGCACCCCTGCCGCCAGCGCCGCCAGCGTCGTCCCGAACCCGCCGTGCCCGACGACGGCCGACGCCTCGGGCAGGACGGCCGCCTGCGGCCACCACCGACGCACGCAGGCGTTCCCCGGGGCGCTGAGCGCGTGGGGATCGAGGCCGTCCCCGGTCGTGAGCAGCACCCGCAGCGGCTCGTCGGCCAGCGCGCCGAGGACCGCCTGATACACGCCGGCGACGTGCGGGAGGGTCGAGGCGACCGAGCCGAAGCTCACGTAGACCAGCGGGTCGGCGGGATCCCCCCAGGGCGGCGGAAGCTCGCGGTCGCCGGTGCCGGCCGGTGCGCGATAGCGGTGCAGCGGCCCGCCGTACCCGATGATCAACGGGCGCGCGTCGTCGAGGATCCGCGGCACGCTGGTGAAGGTCGTCGCGGTGCGGAGCGCCGCCGAGCAGCTGCCCAGCGCGATCCCGGCGATCTCGTCGAGCTCTGCGAGCGGCTGCGCGACGACCGCCGAGACCCGGTCCATCAGGGCCGAGACGTTCACGGCGACGACCGCGTGCGGTACGCCGGCCGCGAGCGCCGCCGCCAGCGACCCGAACTCGATCGGCTCACGGACCACGAGGTCCGGCCCCCACTCCTGGATGATCGCCGTCACCCCGGGCAGCGCCACCTGGGCGTCGAGCCGGCCGAACACGTCCGCGAGGACTGTGCGGTTGGCCTCCTCGGTGGACAACGAGGGCAGCCTGGCCAGCACCGGCGCCAGCACCACACTCGGTGCGTCCGCGAAGGCCAGGTGCTCCAGCCCTGCGCCGGCGACCTGGGCGGCGAACGACTCCGGGGCCGCCACGGCCACCTCGTGACCGGCGCTCCGGCACGCGTGCGCGACCGGGACCAGCGGGCCGAAGTGACCGGAGCCCGCGGTGCTGGCGAGGAGCACGCGCATCACGACAGCGTCGCAGCCACCGGACCCGACGGGAACCCCTCGGAGGTCCTCGCGCCTCGGGTCGTCCCTCAGGCGGAGGGGTCGCCCCCGGCGGCTCCGGAGCCCTGCTGCTCGCGGCGCTCGTGCAGCCGCTGCTGCGCTTCGGGGAGGTACGCCAGGCACGGCGCCTCGACGTCCGGGTGCTTCTCGGTGAGGTGGAAGATCCAGCGGTCCATCGCGGCCAGGTAGCCGTTGTCGCCACCGGCGCGGTACGCCGACCAGTTGCGCCCGCCCTTGACCACGCACGCGGAGCAGCTGATCTTGTAGACGAACTGCTGGTCGGCGTCGACGTCGATCTTGACCCTCGCCAGCGGACCGCCGTCCGCGGCGGCCTTCCTCTCACGAGCGGAACGGCTCGCCGTCATCTCGCACCCCTGTCTGATCGGCAGCGACGAGCCTACCCGCGGACGCGTCTCCCCCCTGCCACCGAGGGCGGCAGCGGATCTCAGGAGCCGAGCAGCGTCCGGGTCCAGACATCGGCCACCAGGTCGGCGTACCGCTCGGGCGGGTAGCCGGCATCGGCGAGGAGCTGGAAGTACTCCGGGGAGTTCATCGACCACACCAGGTCGGCGACCTGCTCGAGGGTGAGCTCCGGGCGCAGCCGCCCGGTGGCCTGGAGGTCCTGGGCGAACAGCAGCATGTTCGCGCGCCGGCGCCGGCCGATGGCCTCGCGGACCTCCCGGCAGGCGGGGTCCCGGGCGCCGGCCTCGCGCAGCGCCCGGTCCAGGGGCACGGTCTGCGGGAGCCGCTCGCCGAGGGCGTCGGCATAGCGCCGGATCTTCTCCTCGGCGCTCGCCGCCTCCCGGATCCGGCGCACGTAGTCGCGGTCCTCGGCGGGCACCGGCTCCTCGGCCGCCCCCAGGACCATGTCGTGCACGGCGAGCAGCAGGGCGGGCTTGCGGCCCACGCTGGCGTACACGGTGTCGACCGAGACACCGGCCCGCCGGGCGATCTCGGCGACCGAGGTCTCGGCGTACCCGCGGGTGGTGAACAGTGCCCGGGCCGCCCGCAGCACCGCGCGACGGGTGGCCTCGGCCTGCTCGCGCCGGACCGGGGAGTCGTAGCGGCGGGCGCCCGGGGCATTGACGGGCTGGTCCACGCGGCCTAGCGTAGCAATATTCGTCCGAGGCCGATTCGGACCAATTCCGGTGGGTGGTAGCCATGACGGAGACCAGCGCTCGGCACGACCAGGTGGACGACGTGGTCGCCTGCGGCCCGGGGACCGGCCGCGGCACCTGGGCGATGGGGTCGCTCTTCGAGCACCTCGCCGGCCCGGAGCAGACCGGCGGCGGGCTCGGGGTGGCACTCGTGACCCAGCCGCCGGGGATCGCCACGCCGCTGCACCGCCACGAGCGGGAGGCGGAGGCGCTCTTCCTGCTCGAGGGCGAGCTCAGCTACCGCGCCGGCGAGGCGACGTACGAGCTGAGCGCCGGGTGGTTCCTCTACCTGCCCCGCGGCGTGCCGCACGCCTTCCGGATCCGCGGCGACAGACCGGCACGGTTCCTCAGCCTGACCGTCCCGGGCGGGCTCCTCGGCCTGTACGACGAGGTGGGCGTGCCGGCCGGCGCCCGACGGATCCCCCGCGACGGCGAGGGACGCTCGATGCCCGAGGAGATCGGCCGGTGGGCCGAGGCTGGACCCCGCTACGGGCTCGAGGTGCTCGGCCCGCCGATCCCCGATTGAACAGTGATAAGTCCCTACTCGACCGCCGGCACGATCCGGATGTCGCGCACCGCGCCACCGTCGAGCGCGGCCAGCGCCTCCTGGTAGGCCGGGCCGTCGTGGGCTGCCCGGGCGGCCTCGACCGAGGCGAACTCGATGAGCACGGTCCGGGTCGCCTGCCCCGACTCGTAGGTCAGCTCGGGGAACCCGCGGGCGATGAACCTGCCGCCCGCGTCGGTCAGGGCGGGGCCGGCGAGCTCGGCGTACGCCGCGAGCTTCGCCTCGTCGAGGACGTCCTTGTAGATGCTGATCCAGTAGGCGGTCATGGGCCCATCCTGCCGGGTCCCGGCGGGGGCGTCGCGGCCTCGGCCATCGGCGTGCGCACCCCGCGCTCGGCCGCGACCTGCTCGGCCCGCTCGTAGCCCGCGTCGACGTGGCGCACCACTGCCATCGCCGGGTCGTTGGTCAGCACCCGCTCGATCTTCTGCGCGGCCAGCTCGGTCCCGTCGGCGACCACGACCTGCCCGGCGTGGATCGAGCGGCCGATGCCGACCCCGCCCCCGTGGTGGATCGAGACCCAGGTGGCGCCCGAGGCGGTGTTGACCAGCGCGTTCAGCAGCGGCCAGTCGGCGATCGCGTCGGACCCGTCGCGCATCGCCTCGGTCTCCCGGTACGGCGAGGCGACCGACCCGCCGTCGAGGTGGTCGCGCCCGATCACCACCGGGGCGGACAGCTCCCCGGAGGCGACCATCTCGTTGAACCGCAGCCCGGCGCGGTGCCGCTCGCCGTACCCCAGCCAGCAGATCCGCGCCGGCAGCCCCTGGTGGACGACCCGCTCCTGCGCCATCGTCAGCCAGGTCCGCAGCCGCTCGTCGTCGGGGAACAGCTCGAGCACTGCCCGGTCGGTGGCCGCGATGTCGGCGGGGTCCCCGGACAGCGCCGCCCAGCGGAACGGGCCGCGGCCCGCGCAGAACAGCGGCCGCAGGTACGCCGGCACGAAGCCGGGGAAGTCGAAGGCCCGCTCGAAGCCGCCCTTGCGGGCCTCGTCGCGGATCGAGTTGCCGTAGTCGAAGACCTCCGCGCCGGCGTCGCGGAAGCCCACCATCGCCGCGACGTGCGCAGCCATCGAGGCGCGCGCCTGCTCGGTGAACCCGGCCGGGTCGGCCTCCCGCCGCTCCCGCCACTGATCGAACGGGACGCCGGCGGGCAGGTAGGAGAGCGGGTCGTGGGCGGAGGTCTGGTCGGTGACGACGTCGACCGGGGCCCCGCGCTCCAGCAGCGCCGGCACCACCTCGGCAGCGTTCCCGACCACGCCCACCGACAGCGCCCGGCGCTCGTCGCGGGCCTGGACCGCGAGTGCCAGCGCGGCGTCGAGGTCGTCGGCGAGCACGTCGAGGTAGCGCGTCTCCAGGCGCCGCGCGACCCGCTGCGGGTCGCACTCCACGCAGATCGCCACGCCGCCGTTCATCGTCACCGCCAGCGGCTGCGCGCCGCCCATCCCGCCGAGCCCCGCGGTCAGCGTGATCGTGCCGGCGAGGCTGCCGCCGAAGCGCTGGTCCGCCACCGCTGCGAACGTCTCGAACGTGCCCTGGAGGATCCCCTGGGTGCCGATGTAGATCCACGACCCGGCGGTCATCTGGCCGTACATGGTGAGCCCGAGGTCCTCGAGCCGCCGGAACTCCTCCCAGGTGGCCCAGTCGCCGACCAGGTTGGAGTTCGCCAGCAGCACCCGCGGCGCCCACGCGTGCGTGCGCAGCACCGCCACCGGCTTGCCGGACTGCACCAGCAGCGTCTCGTCGTCACCCAGCGCGCGCAGCTCGCGCACGATGGCGTCGTACGCCGCCCAGCTGCGGGCCGCCTTGCCGGTCCCGCCGTACACGACCAGCTCGGCGGGGCGCTCGGCCACCTCGGGGTCGAGGTTGTTCATCAGCATCCGCAGCGGCGCCTCGGTCTGCCAGGACCGCGCGGTCAGCCCGGTGCCGCGCGGGGCCCGCACCGGGGGGCGGTCCTCAGGGGTCATCCCAGGGGTCATCGCAGGGCTCCGATCTCGTCCTCGACCGCGGCCACGACGGCCCCGGAGCGCACCAGGCCCACGGCGGTCTCGATCTCCGGAGCCAGGTAGCGGTCCGGGCCGGGCCCCTCGACCCCGGCCTCGCGCAGCAGCCGCACCACCGCGCCGGTCGCGGCCGCCGGGGTCAGCGGCGCCCGCAGGTCCAGCGCCCGGGCCGCGGTCAGCACCTCGATGGCCAGCACCCGGGTCAGCCCGTCCACCGAGCGGCGCAGGGTCCGGGCGGCCGACCAGCCCATCGAGACGTGGTCCTCCTGCATCGCGCTGGACGGGATCGAGTCCACCGAGGCCGGCACCGCGAGCCGCTTGAGCTCCGAGACGATCCCGGCCTGGGTGTACTGGGCGATCATGTGCCCGCTGTCGACGCCGGGGTCGTCGGCGAGGAACGGCGGCAGCCCGTGGCTGCGGGCCCGGTCCAGGAACCGGTCGGTGCGGCGCTCGCTCATCGAGGCGACGTCGGCGGCCACGATCGCGGCGAAGTCGAGCACGTAGCCCAGCGGAGCGCCGTGGAAGTTGCCGTTGGACTCGACCCGGTCGCCGACCACCACCGGGTTGTCGATCGCCGCGGCGAGCTCGCGGGTCGCGACCGCGGCGGCGTGCTCGACGGTGTCCCGGGCGGCCCCGTGCACCTGCGGGGAGCAGCGCAGCGAGTAGGCGTCCTGGACCCGGTGGCAGTCGGGGCCGCGGTGCGAGGCCACGATCGGGGAGTCCGCCAGCAGCGCGACCAGGTTCGCCGCGGACGCCGCCTGGCCCGGATGCGGGCGCAGCCGCTGGAGCTCGGCGGCGAAGACCCGGTCCGTGCCGAGCTGGCCCTCGACCGACATCGCCGCCGCGATGTCCGCGGTGCGCAGCAGCAGCCGCAGGTCGGTGAGCGCCAGCACCAGCATCCCGAGCATCCCGTCGGTGCCGTTGATCAGCGCCAGCCCCTCCTTCTCGCCCAGCTCCACCGGCGCGAGCCCGGCCGCCGCCAGGGCCTCGGCCGCCGGACGGGCGACCCCCGCGGCGTCGCGGACCGTGCCCTCTCCGATCAGCGCCAGCGCGCAGTGGGCGAGCGGCGCCAGGTCGCCGGAGCAGCCCAGCGAGCCGTGCTCGGGCACGACCGGGGTGATCCCCGCGTCCAGCAGGCCGGCGAGCAGCGCGGCGGTCGCGGGCCGCACCCCGGTGTGCCCGGTCGCGAGCGTCGAGAGCCGCAGCAGCATCAGCGCGCGCACCACCTCCCGCTCCACCTCGGGCCCGGACCCGGCCGCGTGCGAGCGGACCAGTGAGCGCTGCAGCTGGGTGCGCCGCTGCGCCGGGACGTGCCGGGTGGCGAGCGCGCCGAACCCCGTCGAGATGCCGTACGCCGGCCGCGGCCCCGCGGCGAGCGCGTCGACGACCGCCCGCCCCCGGCGTACCGCCTCCTGCGCGGCGGGGGTGAGCACCACCCCCGCGCCGTGCCGGGCGACCGCGACGACCTCGGCGAAGGACAGGGGGTCGACGTCCACCCCGACCGGTGGCTCGACTCGCGGCTCGACGCTCATCGCTCCATTGCAGGCCTCGACGTCGTCCCCCGCCAGAGCGAAGCGGGCGCCCGTGTCTCGGATCCCAGACTCGGATCCCAGCTCGGGTCAGTGGGCCGGTGTCGGCAACGTCACCGGCCGCCTGCCGAGACCCGGCGCGGCCCCGGAGGCCGCCCCGGGTTGACTGGCGCGGTGGACGAGGTGGGTGCGGCACGCCGCTGGTGGATGCTGGCGGCGAGCACCCTGGCCCAGGCCTCGGCCGCGGTGATGTACCACGGCCCGGCCTTCCTGATCCCGGCCCTGCACGAGCAGGAGGGACTCTCGCTCGCCCAGGCCGGCCTGGTCGCGGCCGCCCCGACCGTCGGCGTGATGCTCGCGCTGGTCGCCTGGGGCTGGGTGACCGACCGGGTCGGCGAGCGGTTCGTGCTGCTGGCCGGGCTCGGGTCCGCGGCGGTCGCCGGCGTGGTCAGCGCCCTGGTCGACGGCCTGGTCCCGATGGCGCTCGCGCTGCTGCTGGCCGGCGCGGCCGCGGCCAGCACCAACTCGGCCGGCGGCCGGGTCGTCGTGGGCTGGTTCCCCGCCCATCGACGCGGGCTGGCGATGGGCATCCGGCAGATGGCCCAGCCGCTCGGCGTCGGGGTCGCGGCCCTGACCATCGCCGTCGTCGCCGACCGCTCCGGCGTCCAGGCCGCACTCTGGGCGCCGGCGCTGGCCTGCGCGGCCAGCGCGGTCGTGGTGGCGCTGGTCGTGATCGACCCGCCGCGCCCCGCGCGGGCGGCCGGCGGCACCCCCAGCCCGTACCGCCGCGACCGCTTCCTGCCGCGGGTGCACGGCGTCTCGGTGCTGCTGGTGGTCCCGCAGTTCGTGGTGTGGACGTTCGCGCTGGTCTGGCTGGTCCAGGAGCGGGGCTGGTCCCCGGCCGCGGCCGGCGGCCTGGTGGCGGGCGCCCAGGTCCTCGGCGCGCTGGGCCGGATCGCCGCCGGGCACCTCTCCGACGTCGTCGGCGCCCGGATGGCGCCGCTGCGCTGGGTCGCCCTGGCCGCCGCGGCCGCGATGGGGCTGCTCGCGCTGGCCACCGGGCTGGACTGGGCGATCGCGGTGCCGCTGGTCGTGCTCGCCACCGTGGTCACGGTCGCCGACAACGGGCTCGCGTTCACCGCCGTCGCCGAGCGCGCCGGCCCGTTCTGGTCCGGCCGCGCGCTGGGCGTCCAGAACACCGCCCAGTTCCTGGCCGGGTCCGCCGTGCCGCCGGTCGCGGGGCTGGCCGTCACCCACCTCGGGTACGCCGCGGCGTTCGCGCTGGCCGCCCTGTTCCCGGTCCTCGCGGCGCCCCTGGTCCCGGTCGACGCGGAGCGCGAGCTCTCCTGAGGCGGGACGGGTCGCCGTGGCGTGCCGGGCAGGGACCGCGGGTACCGGGCAGGGACCCTACGAGAGGTCAACTGGCATGAACGACGACGACGTGATCGTGTGGATCATCATCGCGGTGGTGGTCATCGCGCTCATCGCGGTGCTCGCCTACCTGCTCACCAAGCGCAAGAAGGACCGGGACCGCGCCCGGAACCATGCGCACGCGGAGCAGCTGCGCCGGGAGGCCACCCACCACCAGCCCGACGTCCAGCAGTCCGAGCTGGAGGCCCGCAAGGCCGAGGCCGAGGCCGAGCTGCGGCGCGCCGAGGCCGAGCAGGCCGCGGCCCAGGCCGCCGAGGCCCGACAGGGTGCCGCCGCCGCCTCGGCGCGGCAGGAGGACGTGGTCCGGGAGGCGGACCGCCTCGACCCGACGGTCGACCACCGCTCGAAGGACTACCGCCCGCAGGTCCCCGACCCGCAGCACCGCGACCAGGACGGCACCCGGGCCTCCGGCGCCTCCGCCACCGGGACGCACTCCTCGAGCACCGGCAGCACCGGCAGCACCAGCACCGGCACTCCTGCGGCCCCGGCCGGCGGACCCGACGAGTACACCGAGGGCTACCGGGACGGGCAGGCCGACACCGAGGGCACCGACGGGCCCGACGGGACGGACGGGACCGGCGGCAGCACCGGCGGCAGCCACCGCGGGCCGGGCACGCCCGGCTGAGGCCCGCTGAGCCCCCTCTGACTCATGGCCGGGGCTAGCCTCCGGCCATGGGTCAGGTACCGGCGGCGACGCGCACCCTGCGGGTGCTGCGCTTCCTCGCCACCCAGCCGCACCCGGTCCCCCTGGACCGGGTCGCGCAGGTGTGCGGTCTGCCGCGCAGCACGGCGTACCACCTGCTGCACGCGATGATCGAGGAGGGCTTCGTCGTCCACCTCGCCGAGGAGCACCGCTACGGCCTGGGCGTCGCGGCCTTCGAGGTCGGCAGCGGCTACTCGCGCCAGGAGCCGCTGCAGCGGATCGCCCGCCGGCCACTGGCCACGCTCGTCGACACCGTGGGTCACAGCGCCCACCTCGCGGTCCTGCACGGGCGCGACGTGCTGTACGTCGTGGAGGAGCGGGCCCCGGGCCGCCCGCCGCTGGTGACCGACGTCGGCGTCCGGTTGCCGGCGCACCTGGCCGCGAGCGGCCGGGCCCTGCTCGCGGGCCTGCCCCGCCACCAGGTGCGCGCGCTCTATCCCGATGCCGGGGCCTTCGTGGACCGGCACGGCACCGGCCCGCGCACCCCGGGCCAGCTGCGGACCCTGCTCGGCGAGACCCGGCGCCGGGGGTACGCCGTCGAGGACGGCGAGATCACCCCGGGCTTCGCCAGCGTCGCCGCAGCGGTCCACGACCACAACGCGCACCCCGTCGCCGGAGTCGCCCTGACCTATCCCCTCGACGGCCCCCTCGCGGGTCCCGCCGGCCCCAGCGGACTCAGGCCCGACGAGCTCGCGCACGCCGTACGGACGACCGCCGCCACGATCACCGCCCGCATCGCGGGCGTCGCGCCCGGAAATGGCCCGGAAATGGGATGACCGCCGAGCCCGGCTCCACGAGGATGCACAGGTGACCTGCCACCGCCGGCTCCGGCCACCCCCCGAGACGGCTGCCTGAAGACACCTCGCTGCCGGAGCGTGCGCTCCGGTCCCGTCGGCATCCCTCGAGGAGCAGGTCCCATGTCCCACCTCGCCGCCCGCGCCGGGCTGCTGCAGGTCTGCCTGGCCGGAGTCCTGTGGGGCACCGGCGGGCTCGCCGTGCAGGTCGTGCGCGACGCCGCGCCGATCCCCGTCCTCACCCTCAGCGCATGGCGCCTGGCGATCGCCGCCGTCGTCCTGCTCGCCGCCGTGGGGTGGCTGCGCCGGGGCGCGGCCACCCGGCGGCTGCTGCGGCGACATCCGGGCCGGGTCGTCCTCGTCGGCCTCGGCACCGCTGCCTACCAGGCGCTCTACTTCGGCTCGGTGGTCACGGCTGGCGTCACCGTCGCCACGGTCGTCAGCCTCGGCCTGGCCCCGGTGCTGCTCACGATCGCCACGGCGGTCCGCACCCGCACGGTCCCGTCCGCCGGCCGGGTCGCGGTGCTCGCGACCGCCCTCCTGGGCCTGGTCCTGGTCACCGGATCCGCCCACGCCGGCGAGACCGGCCCGCACCCGGGCTGGGGGCTGCTGCTCGCGGCCGGCTCCGGTACGGCGTACGCGCTGGCGACGGCACTGGGCGAGCCGCTGGCCCGGGCCGGGGACCCGCTGGCGCTGACCACCCTCACCACGACCGTCGGGGCCGCCGGGCTGCTGCCGCTGGGCGCGGGCGCGGGCCTGGCCTCCGGGCACCTCGCAGCGGCCGACCCGGTCGTGCTCGGCACGCTGGCCTACCTCGGTGTGGCGACGATGGCGCTGGCCTACGGGCTCTTCTACGCCGGGCTGCGGACCACCGACGCAGGCGCGGCCGTGGTGGCGACGCTGCTCGAGCCGGTGACCGCCGCCCTGGTGGCCGCTGCCGTCCTCGGCGAGCGGATCGGCACGGCCGGACTGATCGGCACCGGCCTCATCCTGCTCGCGGTCGGCGGCCTCGGCCGCCGGGCCGCCGGGCGGCCGTCCACCCCCGTCCCGACGAGGCTTGCCCGCCGGTTACCGACCAGTAGGATCGAGGTCACCCCGGCCGGGACCCACGGCCGGGACGGTGCCGAATAGGCTCCCCCTCGCGTCCACTGGCGGACGTGCGTCACGACGAAGGGCCGTACTTCATGGACATCGTGCAGATCCTCGCCATCGTGGTCTCGATGGCCTTCACCGTCGTGGCCGTGGCCACCGCGGTGGTGGGCGTCAGATCGCTGCTGAAGGTCATCCGCATCGGCGGGCCGGCGATGGCCCGCAGCGACCAGCCGGGGCGTCGTACGATCACGATGCTCAAGGAGACCGTCGGTCACACGCGGATGCTCCAGTGGACCTGGATCGGCATCATGCACTGGCTGGTCTTCGCGGGCTTCATCTTCCTCAGCTCCGCGGTGCTGACGGCGTACTTCCAGATCTTCGACCCGCACTACACGCTGTGGATCGTCGGCGAGTGGTACCCGTTCGAGTGGGCCACCGAGCTGCTGTCCTGGCTGACAGTCCTCGGCATCGCGTACCTGATCTACGTCCGCCAGAAGAACCACCCGCGCCGCCTGGGCCGCAAGAGCCGCTTCTTCGGCTCCAACTTCTGGCAGGCCTACTTCGTCGAGTCGATCATCCTCGGCGAGGGCGTGGCCGGGCTGCTCATCCGGGGCGCCGAGTACCAGCTCCACGACGGCACCCGGGCGCACTTCCCGCTCACCTGGTGGATCGGCTCGCTGTACGGCGACATCTCCGACCACACGGCCGAGAACATCATCCTGCTCATCGCCACCGCCAAGATCCTGATGGCGACCATCTGGCTGACCGTGCTGTGCCGCAACCTCACCATGGGCGTCGCGTGGCACCGGTTCACCGCCTGGTTCAACATCTGGTTCAAGCGCGAGTCCGACGGCGGCCTGGCGCTCGGCGCGATGAAGCCGCTGACCTCCAACGGCACCCCGATCACCCTCGACGACATCGAGGACCTCGACGAGGACTCCCGGCTGGGTGTCGGCGCGATCGAGGACTACAGCTGGAAGGGCATCCTCGACTTCACGACCTGCACCGAGTGTGGCCGCTGCCAGTCGCAGTGCCCCGCGTGGAACACCGAGAAGCCGCTGTCCCCGAAGCTGCTGATCACCGCGATGCGCGACCACGCGCACGCCAAGGCGCCGTACCTGCAGGCCGGCGGCGAGGGCAGCGAGGCCGCCACCGCCCTGCTCGAGAACGACCCCGCCCTGGCCCGGGAGGTCGCCCGTCCGCTGGTCGGCGACACCGGTGACGACTGGTTCTACATGCCCGAGAGCGGCGCCGCGGTCATCGACCCCGACGTGCTCTGGTCGTGCACCAACTGCGGCGCCTGCGTGCAGCAGTGCCCGGTCGACATCGAGCACGTCGACCACATCGAGGACATGCGCCGCTACCAGGTGCTCGTCGAGTCCAACTTCCCCGCCGAGCTCAACGGGCTGTTCAAGGGCCTGGAGAACAAGGGCAACCCCTGGAACATGTCGCCGAACGCGCGACTGGACTGGGCCAAGGATCTCGACTTCGAGGTCAAGGTCGTCGGCGACGACATCGAGTCCCTCGACGAGGTCGACTGGCTGTTCTGGGTCGGCTGCGCCGGCGCCTACGAGGACCGCGCCAAGAAGACCACCCGGGCGGTCGCCGAGCTGCTCGACATGGCCGGCGTCAGCTTCGGCGTGCTCGGCAACGGCGAGACCTGCAGCGGCGACCCGGCCCGCCGGGCCGGCAACGAGTTCGTCTTCCAGGGCCTGGCCCAGCAGAACGTCGAGACGTTCCAGGAGTACAAGGTCAAGAAGGTCGTCTCGACCTGCGCCCACTGCTTCAACACCCTGAAGAACGAGTACAAGCAGTTCGGCGTCGAGCTCGAGGTCGTCCACCACACCCAGCTGCTCAACCGGCTGGTGCGCGAGGGCCGGCTCACGCCGGTCACCGACGGCGCGGGCGCCCACAAGCGCTCGATCACCTACCACGACCCGTGCTTCATCGGCCGCCACAACGGCGTCTACACCCCGCCGCGTGAGCTGCTGGAGATCCTGCCCGGCGCCGAGTACGTCGAGATGGAGCGCAACTCCGAGCGGTCCTTCTGCTGCGGCGCCGGCGGCGCGCGGATGTGGATGGAGGAGAACCTCGGCGAGCGGATCAACGTCAACCGCACCCGTGAGGCGGTCGGCACCGGTGCCGACCAGATCGCCGTCGGCTGCCCGTTCTGCCGGGTGATGCTCTCCGACGGCCTCACCGCCGAGCAGTCCGCCGGAGCGGCCCGCGAGGAGGTCGAGGTCCTCGACGTCGCGCAGATGCTGCTCGCCTCGGTCAAGGGCGAGATGGCGACCAAGCTGGCTCCGGGCGCCCCGGCCCCGGCCATGGCCAAGGCCGCCCCGACCGACCCCGCGACGAAGGCCGAGCCGGAGGCCGGCGACGCGACGATCACCGAGAACACGGTCGTCGACACCGAGGACGCCGGCCCGGCGGCCAAGGCGTCCGGCGGGTCGTCGCTCTTCGACACCCCCGCGGAGTCCGAGACCGCAGCGCCGCAGAAGCCGGCGGCCGAGGAGGCCCAGGCGGCGAAGCCCGCGTCCTCCGGCGGGTCGCTGTTCGACCTGGGTGGCGACGAGCCCGCGAAGGCGGAGCCGAAGGCCGAGTCGAAGCCGGCCTCCTCCGGCGGGTCACTGTTCGACCTGGGCGGGGACGAGCCGGAGGCGAAGGCGAAGCCGGAGCCCCAGGCCGAGCCGAAGGCCTCGAAGCCCGCCTCCCAGACCGAGACGACGCTGGGCTCTGGCGGCTCGCTGTTCGACCTCGGGAACGACGAGCCCGAGACCCCTGTCCCGGCTGCCCCGAAGGCCGAGGCTCCGAAGGCCGAGGCCCCGAAGAGCGCGCCTGCGAAGGCGTCCGCGCCGAAGGCCGACATCGACCTCGGGTCGGGCGGGTCGCTGTTCGACATCGCGACCGAGGAGCCGGCCGCGTCGCAGCCCGCCGAGCCTGCGGTCGCGACGTCCGCCGAGGAGCCGACGCAGCCGGTGGCGTCCCAGCCGACCGCGCCGGTCGAGCAGGCCGCGACCAGCACGCCGGCCACGGAGATCCCCGAGGGCGGGTCGCTCTTCGACATCGCAGCCCCCGAGGCGGCCGAGCCGGTCAAGCCGGTCGAGCCGGTCGTCGAGGAGGAGCCGGCGGCCGCCGCGGAGCCGCAGGCTCCTCCGGCCGCTCCCGCCGCACCGGCGGCGAGCTCCGGCGCGGCGTCGACGCCGGTCTCGGACGTCGACTTCGACAGCCTGGGATCGCTGTTCGACATCGCCGCTCCGGAGCCGACCACGGCCGGCGCCCCGACCGCGGCCCAGCCCGCCGAGGCCAAGCCCGCCGAGGCCAGCGCTGAGGTGGCGCCCCCGGAGGCCGCCGAGCCGGAGCCGACCACGGAGCCGACGGACGGGCAGCCGAGCGGCGCCGAGGTCAGCGCGGCCGCGACCGCGATCGCCGGCGGCACGGCGACCGCGACTCCGGAGGCCCCCGAGGAGACCGAGGTCGAGGCTCAGCCCGAGCTCGAGACCGAGGTCGAGGTCGAGGTCGAGCCGGAGGCCGAGGTCGAGGTCGAGGCCCAGCCGGCGGCGGAGCCGGCCACCGAGGCTCCGGCCGAGAGGCCGAAGCCGAGCTCGAACGGCGCCGCGCACACGCCGCGCACCGATGTCGAGATCAGCGAGGGCAGGTCGCTCTTCGACCTCTGATCCCTCCACCAGCACGGGCCCCGGCCCGGTCCTGGGGCTGCGAGCCCCGGACCGCGCCGGGGCCCGCGTGGTTCCGGCCGACCCGAGTTTCGGCCGCCCTGGGTGGCGCGTCGGTCAGTCGGAGTGCTTCTGCTCGGGCACGAGGACCGGACGCAGCCAAGCCCAGACGATGAAGACAGCGCCAACGACCAGCAGGCCGATGCCGGCCCAGAGATTCGCGTTGACGTCCCCGGTCTTCTCGGGCTCGGTGTCGGCGAAGAGGCCCATCAGGAGCAGGATGACGCCGTACACGGCGAGCAGCCCACCGATGATGTTGCGGATGTCGAGCACGCCGGCGCTGTGCCGGCGCTCCGGCGCGCGGACGGGGTTGCGCGGACGGTTCGGGGACTCGGTCACGAGGTCCTCCTTCTAGAAGAGCAGGTTGAGCACGACGACGAGGGCGAGCGAGATCCCGGCGAGCGGAAGCGTCCGGCGGAACCACGGGTAGGAGGCCTCGTTCGGATCCACGAGGTCCTCGCGGGGGGTCTCGGAGTACACCAGGCCGCGCAGCTCGGAGGCCGGTCTGGGCCGGGTGGCGAGCGAGACCACGATGCTCAGCACGATGTCGACAGCGAAGGCCACGCCGGCCGCGACGAACGCCGCACCCTGACCGCCGATCGGGATCACGCCGGTGCTCAGCGAGCCGAACGCGTCCTCGCTCAGGAAGGCCACGGCGACGGCCGACGCCGTGCCCGCGACCAGGCCCACCCAGCCGGCGGTCGGGGTCATCCGCTTCCAGAACATGCCGAGGATGAACGTCGCGAACAGCGGCGCGTTGAAGAACCCGAACAGGGTCTGGAGGTAGTTCATGATGTTGGAGAAGTTCGACGCCAGCGACGCGGTGAAGATCGCGACCACCGTCGCGCCGACGGTCGCCAGCCGCCCGATCATGAGGTAGTAGGAGTCCTCGCGGTCCTTGACGGCGTACTGCTGCCACAGGTCGTAGCTGAAGACCGTGTTGAACGCGGAGATGTTCGCCGCCATGCCGGCCATGAACGCCGCCAGGAGGCCGGCGATCGCCAGGCCCAGCAGCCCGTTCGGCAGCACGTCGCGCATCAGGTACAGCAACGCGTCGTTGTAGGCGACCCCGTCGCCCGACGCCCCGCCCGGCACCTTCTCCCCGGCCTTGATGTCGGCGATCTCGGTGACGAGGACGGCCGCGATCATGCCCGGGATGATCGTGATGAACGGGACGAACATCTTCGGGAAGGAGCCGATGATCGGGGTCTTGCGGGCCGAGGAGATCGAGTCCGAGGCCATCGCGCGCTGCACCTCGACGAAGTTCGTCGTCCAGTAGCCGAAGGAGAGCACGAAGCCGAGCCCGAACACGATGCCGATGACCGAGAGGATCGGGGAGTCGAACCCGGACAGCGCCTGGCCCGGCCAGGAGTTCAGCTGCTGGTCGGCCGGCGCGATCTCGCCGGGGTGCGCATCGGCCGCGCCGGTGATCTTGCTGGTCAGGCCGTCCCAGCCCCCCACCCGGTTCAGGCCGAGCAGGGTCAGCGGCAGCAGCGCCGCGACGATCACGAAGAACTGCAGGACCTCGTTGTAGATCGCGGCGCTCAGGCCGCCGAGGGTGATGTAGGAGAGCACGATCACGGCGGCCACGATGAGCGCGACCCACAGCGACCACCCCAGCAGGGCGCGGATCACGCTGCCGAGCAGGAACAGGTTGATGCCGGCGATCAGCAGCTGGGCGACCGCGAACGAGATCGCGTTGACCAGGTGCGCGCCGGTGCCGAAGCGGCGGCGCATGAACTCGGGGACCGAGCGCACCTTCGAGCCGTAGTAGAACGGCATCATCACCACGCCGAGGAACAGCATGGCCGGCACCGCGCCGATCCAGAAGTAGTGCACGGTCGGCAGCCCGAACTCGGCACCGGAGGCGGACATGCCCATGATCTCGACGGCGCCGAGGTTGGCGGAGATGAAGGCCAGACCGGTCACCCAGGCCGGCAGCGACCGGCCCGAGAGGAAGAAGTCGACGGAGTCGGAGACCTGTCGACGAGCGATCGCCCCGATCGCCAGGACGACCACGAAGTAGAGGATCACGATCAGGTAGTCGACGGCGTTCGCGTCGATGATCGTGTCGCTCGCCAGCGGCGTCAGCCACGCACTCGGACTCATTCTGGGCTGCCTCTCATGCACCGATCCGGTGGCGGACGCCCGGATGGACCATTCCGCCCCGTGCCCACTAGGTGGGACGAACAAACGGGACACGCCGACGGCGCCGAGGGATCGACACGCCTGACGCCACCTGATCTGCTGCCTGACGTCATGAGGGCGTTGACGTGACGTCACTATGGCGTCATTGTGGTGCACATGGACCTCACCCCGTACGTCGAAGGTCTGCGCCGCGATCTCCTGGCCGCCGCGGAGTCCGGGGACGACCAGACCCGCCAGCTCGCCGAGCGGCTGGGCCACGCCCTGGACGCCGCGGCTCGACTGGCGCTGATGGAGGCGATCTCGCAGGCCACCGCGGAGATCACCAGCGAGATGCCGGCCGGCGGCGTCGACGTGCGGCTGCTGGGCCGCGAGCTGGACTTCGTGGTCGACGCCGCCCCGCCCACGCCGCCGGCACCGCCCGCACCACCGGCGGCCCCGGGCGAGGACGACCCGGAGGACGGGACCGTCGCCCGGGTGACGCTGCGAATCCCCGAGTCGGTCAAGACCCGCGCCGAGGAGCTGGCCGCGAGGTCGGGCCAGTCGCTGAACACCTGGCTGGTCCAGGCGATCCGCCAGGCGACCCGGGAGCACGCGGTCGAGGTCGACCTCGACCTGTCCAGCATCCCGTTCCTGGGCGGCGGCCCCTTCGGCAACCCCCGCGGCAGCCGCCGGCTGACCGGCTGGCTCTGATCGGCACGACAGCGACCCGAGGAGACCGTTCCATGAGTGTGTCCCGCACCTACGAGTTCCAGACCCCGCACCCGGCCGAGCTCGTCGTCGAGGTCGACCAGGGCACGGTCCGCGTCGCCGCGGCCGACACGGCCGAGACCCGAGTCCGGGTCGCCGGCGCCGACGCGCGCGAGACGACCGTCGAGCAGACCGACGGCCGGATCGAGGTCACCGCCCCACCGCGACGCAGCGGGTTCCTCTCCGGCGCACCCCTGCCCCTCGAGGTCGAGATCGAGCTCCCCACCGGGAGCGATGCCGCGATCCGCACCGGCTCCGCCGACGTGACGGTCGAGGGCGCCGTGCGCCGCCTGCAGGTCCGCACCGGGTCCGGCGGGGTCCGGGTCGAGCGGCTCACCGGTCCGGGCCAGGTGGAGACCGGGTCCGGCGACGTCCGCGTCGGGCACGCCGCCGGGGACCTCCAGGTCAAGACCGGCTCCGGCGACACCGAGGTGACCCACGCCGCGGGGGCGCTGGCGGTCTCCGCCGGGTCGGGCGACGTCGTGCTGGACGCCGTGGAGGGGCCGGTGATGGTCAAGACCGGGACCGGCGACCTGCTGATCCGCGCCGTGCACGCGGACGTCTCGATGACCACCGGCAGCGGCGACCTCGCCATCGGGTCGGCCCACCGCGGCCGACTCCAGGCCCGAGCCGCGTCCGGGGACGTCCGGATCGGCATCCCGCCCGGCGTCCCCGTCTGGACCGACCTCAGCACCGTGACGGGGTCGATCCGCTCCGAGGTCCGCGGCACGGGGGCGCCGGCCGAGGGCGCGGACCACGTCGAGCTGCGGGCGACCAGCGTCAGCGGCGACATCATGCTCGTCGAGGCATGAGCACGTCTTCGAGAGGAGCTGAGATGGACGAGATGATCAGCGAGGCCCGCGCCCGCCACCAGATCCAGGAGCGCATCGCTCGCGCCTCCGCAACCCGGCTGAGCCGGGTGCCCCGCCGCCAGCGCGTCGCGCGTCAGCTGCGCCGGATGGCCGACCGGCTCGACGGCTGAGTCGCTCGGGTCAGGACTTCATCGCCACGCCGTGGCGCCAGTAGCCCATGAACGCCACCTGTCGCCGGTCGAAGCCGTGGTCCTTCACCAGG
This sequence comes from Nocardioides pantholopis, assembly GCF_003710085.1. Taxonomy (NCBI): domain Bacteria; kingdom Bacillati; phylum Actinomycetota; class Actinomycetes; order Propionibacteriales; family Nocardioidaceae; genus Nocardioides; species Nocardioides pantholopis. The sequence goes on from NZ_CP033324.1 coordinate 3,829,519, forward strand.
GCCCGGCGCAGCCCCGTGACCATCCGGGACTCCCCGGCGATCCACAGGTAGAGGCCGTCGCGGACGTCGACCGGCTCGCTCAGCTCCACCGGGTCGAGGACCGCCTCCCCGGAGGAGGAGTACGTCGGGGTCTCCCACAGGTCGGGGTCGACCTCGTCGTCGGTCACCGCGGTCTCGGCCAGCGCCTCGGGGCCCAGACCCAGGCACTCCAGGACCGCGGGGTGCAGCAGCGACCCCAGCTCGGCGCGCTCACGAGGCAGCCAGGTCACCGTGACCCCCTCGGGGTGGACCACCGACTGCACGTCGGCGGCGAGCGGCACCTCGAGGAACGCCGCGCCCTGGGCCTCCGCCGGCAGCTGGGCCAGGATCGAGGTGATCGCCGGGACCGCCGTCTCGTCGCCCACCAGCAGCACCCGCCGCGCCGCGTCGGGCAGGAACTCGATGCCGCCGAAGGGGGCGCCCCGGCGCGGCGCCAGCACCACCGCCCGGTCGCCCACGACCGCTCGTCCGGCCCAGGCGGCACCCGGCCCGGCCTCGCCGTCGGCGTGCAGCACGATGTCGACGACGATGCGGGTGTCGGCGCCCGTCCCGCGCACCTCGCGCACGGTGTAGGTGCGCATCACGCCGCGCTCCTCGACCGGGCGCTCCAGCCAGGTGGAGAACCAGGACTCGTCGGCGCCGGCGAACGACGGCACCGAGGCGCCGGGCGCGTGCGGGACGATCAGCTTGAAGCGCTGGTCCCACCACGGCCCGTCGACGCCGAGGTCGGCCAGGGCGGGGCTGCCCAGCTCGAGCCGGACGAAGCTCGGCGAGAGGCGCTCGACGCGACGCACCTCGACCTCCTCGAGAAGCAGAGGGAGGGTGGTGGCCGTCGTAGGCATCGCGGTCCTTCGGTCGGGTCGGTAAGGCTCACCTTACTTCGCCGACGGTGCCGCGACCAGCGGTGCTCACATCCGGGGCTCAGATCCGGGGGCTCAGATCGGGGTGCGGTGGAAGCTCTGGAAGGAGCGTGACGGCGTCGGGCCGCGCTGCCCCTGGTAGCGCGAGCCGTACTTCTCCGAGCCGTACGGGTGCTGGGAGGGCGAGGAGAGCCGGAAGAAGCAGAACTGGCCGATCTTCATGCCCGGGTAGAGCTTGATCGGCAGCGTCGCGACGTTCGCGAGCTCGAGCGTGACGTGGCCGGAGAACCCAGGGTCCACGAAGCCGGCGGTCGCGTGGGTGAGCAGCCCGAGCCGGCCCAGCGAGGACTTGCCCTCCACCCGGGCGGCGATGTCGTCGGGCAGCGTGACGACCTCGTAGGTCGACCCCAGCACGAACTCGCCCGGGTGCAGGATGAACGGCTCGTCCCCCTCGGGCTCGACCACCCGGGTCAGGTCCGACTGGTCGGCCGCCGGGTCGATGTGGGGGTAGCGATGGTTCTCGAAGACCCGGAAGAAGCGGTCCAGGCGGACGTCGACCGACGAGGGCTGGAGCATGGCCGGGTCCCACGGGTCCAGGGCGACCCGCCGGGCGTCGATCTCGGCGAGGATGTCGCGGTCGGAGAGCAGCACGGCGACAACCTACCGGCCCGGACCGGCGAGCTGCCCAGTCCTGGGGGCGCACGCCGCGCCGCCATGGGAGCATCTGGCCCGTGAATCTCTCCCGCCAGGTCAGTCGCGTGACGTTCACGGCCCTGGTGGTGCTCGGTGCGGTGGCGGTGCTCAACCTGGCCCTGCTCGGCTACCTGGCCGTGACGCTGGACCGCACGATCGACCGGGTGTCCGACGGGGCTCGGCTGGAGCGGCAGAAGCACCTCGCGATGCTCGACCAGGAGACCGGGCTGCGCGCCTACCTGATCACCGGCGACGACGACCACCTCGGCGTCTACTTCCTGGGCCGGCAGCGGATCGCCGGTCACCTGGAGGAGGTCCGCGAGGCCCTCGCCGACGAGCCGGAGATCCTGCGCCTCGTCGACCTGGAGTCGGACCGGGTCACCACGTGGACCACCGAGTGGGCGCAGCCGGCACTCCTGCGCGGGCAGGCGTTCGCGAACTCGGCCACCTCGCGCCCCCAGCGGGCCTTCGTGACCAAGGGCAAGAAGCTCTTCGACGCCTACCGCGCGGCGTACGACGAGGCGCAGCAGGCCGCCGACGACCGCCGCGAGGAGCTCGAGGACCAGCGGACCGACGCCTTCCGGACCGCCCTGGTGGCCGAGCTGGCGCTGCTGGTGCTCGGCGTGCTGATCCTCCAGTACCAGCGGCGTCGGCTGCGTCTGGCAGTGGTCCGTCCCGTCGAGAGCCTGCTGGGGACGATCGGCCGCCTGGGTGCCGGCGACCTGAGCGCCCGCGCCGCCGTCGCGGGGGCCACGGAGTTCCGCCAGATCGGCCGCGGGCTCGACGAGATGGCGGCCGGCCTCGCCCACGAGAAGGACGAGGCCGAGCGCCGCGAGCGGGACCTGGTGGCCGCCCGCACGGCCGCGGAGGAGGCCAACGCCGCCAAGTCGACGTTCCTCGCGACGATGTCGCACGAGATCCGGACCCCGATGAACGCCGTGATCGGGATGACCGGGCTGCTGCTCGACAGCGACCTCGACGAGGAGCAGCGGGAGTTCGCCGAGACCGTGCGGTCCAGCGGCGACGCACTGCTGACGATCATCAACGACGTCCTGGACTTCTCCAAGATCGAGTCCGGGCAGCTCGACCTCGAGAGCCAGCCCTTCGTGCTGCGCGAGTGCGTGGAGAGCGCCCTGGACCTGACCGCCGCCGAGGCGTCGAGGAAGGGGCTCGACCTGGTCGCCCACCTGGACCCCGGCGTGCCCCCGGTGGTGGTCGGCGACCTGACCCGGGTGCGGCAGGTCCTGGTCAACCTGCTCAGCAACGCGGTGAAGTTCACCAGCGCCGGCGAGGTCCTGGTGACTGTCGAGGCCGAGCCGCTGCCGGGAGGCGACCGCAGCACCGTGCGGTTCGCGGTCCGCGACACCGGCATCGGCATCCCCGAGGACCGGATGGACCGGCTGTTCCGCTCCTTCAGCCAGGTCGACTCCAGCACCACCCGCGTGTACGGCGGCACCGGGCTCGGGCTCGCGATCAGCCGCCGGCTCACCGAGGCGATGGGCGGCCGCCTCGACGTCACCAGCACCGTCGGGGTCGGTTCGACGTTCACCGCCGCCGTTCCGCTGGTGCACGGCCAGGAGCTCGAGGACCGGGTCCTGGTCCCGCCGGCCGAGCTCCCGGGGCGCACCGCACTCATCGTCGACGACAACGACACCAACCGCCGGATCCTGCGCGCCCAGCTCGAGGGCTGGGGGATGACGGTCGTCGACCACGCCTCGCCCCTGGAGGCGCTCGCGTGGGCGGGGTCGGGGTCGGTTGCCCCCGTCGACGTCGCCGTGCTCGACATGCACATGCCGGACCTCGACGGCATCGGGCTGGCCCGCGGGCTGCGCCGGACCGACGGCTGGGCCCCAGTGCCGCTGGTGCTCCTCACCTCCCTCGGGGACCGGGTCGCGGAGGCGGGCGAGCTCGGGATGACGCACCTGACCAAGCCGGTGAAGGCGGATGCGCTCCGCTCGGTCCTGACCCGCGCGCTGGGCGGGGTCCGGGTGACCCCGCAGGAGCGGACCCGCGAGCCCGACGAGGCCCAGCGCCTGCGGGTCCTGCTCGCCGAGGACAACTCGGTCAACCAGCGGGTCGCCACGCTGATGCTGGAGCGGCTGGGTCAGCGGCCGGTCGTGGTCGGCAACGGCCAGGAGGCCCTGGAGCAGGTCCGCTCGGCGCGGTACGACCTGGTCCTCATGGACGTGCAGATGCCGGTGATGGACGGGCTGGAGGCGACCCGCCGGATCCGCGCCGAGGTCCCGCCGGAGCGCCAGCCCTGGATCGTGGCCATGACCGCGAACGCCATGCGCAGCGACCAGGAGGCCAGCCTGGCCGCGGGCATGGACGACCACCTCGCGAAGCCGGTCCGCGCCGAGGAGCTCGCCGCCGTCCTGGACCGCGCCCGCCGAGAGCGACGTACGCCGGTGGTCCAGGAGCTGGCCGAGCTCGCCGAGGCGGCCCCCGTCCCCGCGGACCGGCCGACGCTCCCGGTCGTCGACCCCACCGTGCTCGACGTCCTGATCGGGCACCTGGGCGCCCGCGGTCCGCAGTTCGCCGAGACCCTCGTCACGGCCTGGCACGCCGATGCGGAGAACCAGCTGGCGACGCTGGCGGCCGCGGCCGCCGACGGGGACCGGACGACGGTCGCCGCGGTGGCGCACAGCATGAAGTCGGCGAGCGCCGCCGTGGGCGCTGTCCGGCTCTCCGCGGTCTGCGCCGACCTCGAGCACGACCTCGCGGCCGGCGCCGAGGTCGGCCTGGTGGCCGCGGCCGACCGGGTCGGCGCCGAGGTCGCGGCCGCCCGGCGGCGGTTCGAGATCTCGCCGGGGGCCCCGGCACAATGAGGACGTGACCACCTCGTTCCACCGCTACGTCGCCCTGGGCGACTCCTTCACCGAGGGCGTCGGCGACCCCGACCCCGACCGCCCCAACGGCCTGCGCGGCTGGGCCGACCGGGTCGCCGAGGTCCTGGCCCGCCGCGCCGAGACGGCCGGCGCGGACTTCGGCTACGCGAACCTGGCGATCCGCGGCCGCAAGCTCGACGGCATCATCGCCGAGCAGGTCGAGCCGGCGATTGCCCTGCAGCCCGACCTGGTGACGCTCTACGCGGGCGCCAACGACATCCTGCGGCCGAAGGTCGACCTCGACGGCCTCGCCCAGCGCTACGACGACGCCGTGGCCCGGCTCGCCGCCACCGGTGCCCGGATCGTGCTGTTCACCGCGTTCGACCCCGGCAGCGGCGGCGTCTACGGCCCGGTCCGGGGCCGGTTCGCCCTCTACAACGAGCACGTCCGCGCGATCGCCGACAAGCACGGCGCCCTGATCGCGGACTCCTGGCGGGTCGCCCACCGGCTGCCCGAGGGCGTGCTGGCCAACGACCCCCGGATGTGGGACGTCGACCGGATGCACCTCGGCCCGGTCGGCCACCAGGTCGTCGCGATCATGGTCCTCGACCTCCTCGGCATCGACCACGGCCTCACCCACGGCCCGCTCCCGGAGGTGCTGCCGGTGCCGCGCGCGGAGCGGCTGCGGGCAGACGCCGCCTGGGCACGGGAGTTCCTGCTGCCGTGGGTCAAGCGGCGGGTCACCGGCCGCTCCTCGGGCGACGGGCTGGAGCCGAAGTACCCCACGCCGGGGCGGGTGTCCCTTCCTGGCTCGTGATCGTCTACGATTCCCTGCGACCGGTCCCGCCGGTCATGCGGATGTAGCTCAGTTGGTAGAGCGCGACCTTCCCAAGGTCGATGTCGCGAGTTCGAGTCTCGTCATCCGCTCCGCTTCGTCAGGGGCCTGCCCCGTCGTCGGCCCGCCCGCCCCCGTTCGTAGGCTGTGGCGGTGACGTTCGAGGGATTCCCGGTGGCCGCGCTCGACTTCTACGACGACCTCGAGCTCGACAACACCCGGTCGTTCTGGGAGAAGCACAAGCACGTGTACGCCGAGGCGGTGCGGGCCCCGATGGAGGCGCTCTGCGCCGAGCTGGCCGAGGAGTTCGGACCGGCGAAGATCTTCCGGCCCTACCGCGACGTCCGCTTCCGCAAGGACAAGACGCCGTACAAGACCCACCAGGGCGCGTTCGTCGCGGTGGGGGCCGCGACCGGCTGGTACGTCCAGGTCTCGCCGCGCGGCGTCAGCACCGACGCCGGGTTCTACCGCGCGGACCCGGCCGTCCTGGCCACGGTCCGGGCCGCCATCGACGACGACCGCACCGGCCGCGAGCTGGAGCGGATCGTCGAGGGCCTGCGCGCCGAGGGCTGGGAGATCACCGGCGACCGGCTCAAGACCAGCCCCCGCGGCTACGCCGCTGACCATCCCCGCATCGACCTGCTGCGGCACCGGTCGCTGACCGCCCACCACGACCTCGGCTTCGAGCCGGTCGTGCACACGCCGAAGCTGCTGGAGCTGGTGCGGGCGGACTGGCGCCGGCTGCGGCCGCTCGTCGAGTGGGTCGCGGCTCGGACCGGCTGACCACCCCGGGCCCGCAGCGGCGGTCAGTGCGGCTGCCAGGCGTCCTCGTCGGCCGTGCGCGAGGTGACCGCTGCCGGCAGCTTCCCGTCGGCGAGCTGCTGGATCGAGACCTGCTCGAAGACCTCGCGCAGCGAGCGCCGCGCGGCGATCCACACGTGCTGGAGGACCTCGGCGGACTCGTTGTAGGTCACGGCCTCGGGGCGCAGGCCGTAGACCGAGACCAGCGGGCCGTCGACCGCCCGGATCACGTCGGCGACCGTCACGCCGTCGGCGGGCCGGGCCATCCGCCAGCCGCCGGACTGGCCGCGCTGGGAGATGACGATCCCGGAGCGACGCAGGTCGGCGAGGATCGCCTGGAGGAACCCGTGCGGGATCTCCTGCAGCCGACCGAGCTCCTCGGCGCTCACCGCGCGGCCGTCCGCCCGGGCCGCCATCTCGATCAGGGCGCGGAGGGCGTAGTCGGACTTGGCGGAGACTCGCATGGGGTCAGTGTGTCAGAAATGTCGATCCACACACTCGACCAACCCCGGCAGGGTCGCTGTCAGGCCGGGACGGGCACCTCGACGCCGGCAGCGGCGGCGGTCTCGGCCCGTCGGGCCGCCAGCTCCTGGCGCACCGCCCAGGTGATGCCGGTGATCCACAGGACGAACAGCAGCGCGAGGCTCACCCACACGGCCGCGCCCGAGCCGCCGACGGACTCCACGATCGTCTTGGTGTTGGTCAGGATGATCAGGCCGCCGGCCGCCACGCCGAGCACCCGCGCGGCGAGCTTCTTGACCAGCCAGGCCGCGATCGGCGCGGCGACGACGCCGCCGGCGAGCAGCGCGGCCGCATAGCCCCACTCGATGTTGGCGGAGCCCAGCGCGAGCAGGAAGCCGGCCGAGCCGCCGACCGCCACGAGGAACTCGGAGGTGTCGATGGAGCCGATCACCTTGCGCGGCTCCAGGCGGCCCGAGGAGAGCAGCGTGGTGGTGCCGACCGGGCCCCAGCCGCCGCCGCCGATCGCGTCGAGCGCGCCGCCGACCAGACCCATCGGCGCCAGCATCGCCGCCGGCGGGCGGCCCTTGAAGGTCGGGCGCTGGCCGCCGAGGACCAGGAACCGCCAGACCACGTAGACGCCGAGCGTCAGCAGGATGCCCGCGACCCACGGCTTGGCGGCGTCACCGTCGAGGCTGACCAGGAACGTCGCGCCGGCGAACGCGCCGACCAGGCCGGGGACGGCCAGGATCGAGACGGTGCGCCAGTCGACGTTGCCGAGCTTGTGGTGGGAGAAGCCGGAGACCAGCGAGGTCCCGATCTCGGAGAAGTGGACAGCGGCCGAGGCCGCCGCCGGGGCGACGCCCGCGGCGAGCAGCAGCGTGGACGACGTGACGCCGTACGCCATGCCGAGCGAGCCGTCGATGAGCTGGGCCAGGAATCCGACGAATCCGAGCACGATGAGCTGACGCATGAAGGTTGCACCCTTGTTCGATCGGTGACTGCACCTGGCACCGAGCGGATAGAAACGCCAGAAACACTAGATCGAGTATTTCTGACCGAGTCAGTACACATTAGCGACTCGAGGAACGCAAGCCTCCGCGCGGCGCGTCCGCCGACCCGTCTGGACACGACCGACTCTGGCGACCGACTCCGGCGATGCCGTGTTGCGAGCGGCGGCAGCCCCGCCTACCATCAAGTTACCGACCAGTAGGCACCATCCGCCGCTGCTGCTTCCCGAGACACGAATAGGTGGGTCCGTGAGCCACTACAAGAGCAACCTGCGCGACATCGAGTTCAACCTCTTCGAGGTCCTGGGCTCCGACGAGGTCCTGGGCTCCGGCCCGTTCGCCGAGATCGACTCCGAGACGGCGCGCGAGATCCTCGCCGAGGTGGAGCGCATCTCTCGCGAGGACCTCGCCGCCTCCTACGAGGACAGCGACCGGAACCCGCCGGTCTTCGACCCGAAGACCAACACCGCGCCGATCCCGGACTCGTTCAAGAAGAGCTACCGCGCCTGGATGGACGCGGAGTACTGGCGCCTGCAGATCCCCGAGGCCATCGGCGGGACGCCCGCGCCGTCCTCGCTGAACTGGGCGCTCGCCGAGATGATCCTCGGCGCGAACGCGCCGATCTGGATGTACGCCGCGGGCGCGCCGTTCGCCGGCGTCGTGCACCGCAACGGCAACGACCGCGACAAGCGGATCGCGCAGATCATGGTCGAGCGCGAGTGGGGCGCCACGATGGTGCTCACCGAGCCCGACGCCGGCTCCGACGTCGGCGCCGGCCGCGCGAAGGCGACGCTCAACGACGACGGCTCGTGGAACATCACCGGCGTGAAGCGGTTCATCACCTCCGCCGAGCACGACCTGAGCGAGAACATCATGCACATGGTGCTGGCCCGGCCCGAGGGCGTCGAGGGCGTCGGCGGCCCCGGCACCAAGGGGCTCTCGCTGTTCCTGGTCCCCCAGCACCACTTCGACCACGAGACCGGCGAGCTCACCGGCGAGCGCAACGGCGTCTACGTCACCAACGTCGAGCACAAGATGGGCATCAAGGTCTCCAACACCTGCGAGCTCACCTTCGGCGACCCGCAGGTCGGCGGCGGCGAGCCCGCGCAGGGCTGGCTGCTCGGCGAGGTGCACAACGGCATCGCGCAGATGTTCCAGGTGATCGAGAACGCCCGGATGATGGTCGGCACCAAGGCCATCGCGACCCTCTCGACCGGCTACCTCAACGCGCTGGAGTACGCCAAGACCCGCATCCAGGGCGCCGACCTGACCCGCTCCGGCGACAAGACCGCGCCGCGGGTCCCGATCACCCAGCACCCGGACGTGCGCCGCTCGCTGATGGTGCAGAAGTCCTTCTCGGAGGCGATGCGCGCGCTGGTGCTCTACACCGCCACCTGGCAGGACAAGGTGATGGTGGCCGAGCACGCCGGCCAGACCGACACCGAGGAGTACCGCCTCGCCAACGCCATCAACGACCTGCTGCTCCCGATCGTCAAGGGCTACGGATCGGAGCGCTCCTGGGTGCTCCTCGGCACCGAGTCGCTGCAGACCTTCGGCGGGTCCGGCTTCCTCCAGGAGTACCCGCTCGAGCAGTACGTCCGCGACGCGAAGATCGACACGCTCTACGAGGGCACGACCGCCATCCAGGGCCAGGACTTCTTCTTCCGCAAGATCGTCAAGGACCAGGGCAAGGCGCTGGGTCACCTCGCGACCGAGATCCAGCGGTGCATCGACTCCGAGGCCGGCGACGGCCGGCTCAAGGCCGAGCGGGCCCTGCTGGCCACGGCGCTGGACGACGCCAACGCGCTCGTGGGCCACATGATCAACGACCTGATGTCGGCCGAGTCCGACATCCGCAACATCTACAAGGTCGGCCTGAACACCAGCCGCCTGCTGATGGTGCTCGGCGACGTGGTCTGCGCCTGGCTGCTGCTGCGCCAGGCCGAGGTGGCGCTGGAGAAGCTCGCCGCCGGCGGGCACTCCGCCAAGGACACGGCCTTCTACGAGGGCAAGGTCGCCGCGGCGCAGTTCTTCGCGCAGCTCAACCTGCCGCGGATCAGCGCCGAGCGGGCGATCGCGGAGGCCACCGACCTGTCGGTGATGGACCTCTCCGAGGACGCGTTCTGAGCCGTTCCTAGCGGCCGTTCCGCGTACCGCACCCGAGCCCCCTTCTCCGCACGAGGAGGGGGCTCGGCCCGTGCTCGGGCCCGGTCACCCGCCACGTGGACGCGGTCACCCGCCACGTAGAATCGACTGCGATCCCCCCTTCCACCGCCCCCGAGGACCCCGGAGGGCTACTTCGTGCTGATCCTCGTCGCCAGCCATCTCGTGCTCGCGGCACTCTGTCCGTGGCTGGTGCGGCGGTGGGGCCGCCGGGCGTTCGGCGCAATCGCCCTCGCGCCGCTCGCGGGCACCGTGTGGCTGGGCCTCCAGGGCCCGCGGGTGCTGGACGGCGAGAGCCTCACCGAGATCCACTCCTGGGTCGGCAGCATCGGCCTGGACCTGGCCTTCCGGCTCGGCCCGCTGCAGTGGCTGCTGGCGCTGGTCGTGCTCGGCGTCGGCAGCGTCGTGATCGCCTACTGCGGCTGGTACTTCCACGCCGACAGCCTCGGGGTCCCCCGCTTCGCCGCCGTCCTGACCGCGTTCCTCGCGGCGATGCTCGGCCTCGTCCTCGCCGACGACCTGCTGCTGCTCTACGTCTTCTGGGAGCTGACCACTGTCTTCTCCTTCCTGCTCATCGGCCACGACCCGGCCCGCCGCGCCAACCGCCAGGCAGCCATCCAGGCGCTGATCGTGACCACCGCGGGCGGACTCGCCCTGCTGGTCGGAGCCCTGCTGCTCGCCTCGCAGGCCGGCACCGGCCGGATCAGCGAGATCCTGGCGGACCCGCCGACCGGCACCGCCGTCGTCGTGGCGGTGCACCTGCTGCTGATCGGCGCGCTCAGCAAGTCGGCACTGGTGCCGTTCCACTTCTGGCTGCCCGCCGCGATGGCGGCGCCGACGCCGGTCAGCGCCTACCTGCACGCCGCCTCGATGGTGAAGGCCGGGGTCTACCTGGTCGCGCTGCTGGCCCCCGCCTTCGCCGGCATCGCCGGCTGGCGCAGCCTGGTGCTCGGCCTCGGCCTGCTCACGATGCTGCTCGGCGGTCTGCGGGCACTGCGCCAGCACGACCTGAAGCTGCTGCTCGCCTACGGCACCGTCAGCCAGCTCGGGTTCCTGATCCTGGTGCTCGGCATCGGCACCCGCAGCGCGCTGGTGGCGGGCCTCGGCCTGCTGCTGGCCCACGCGCTGTTCAAGGCCACGCTGTTCCTCGTCGTCGGCATCATCGACCGCTGCACCGGTGTGCGGGACCTGCGCCGGCTCACCGGCCTGGGCCGCCGGATGCCGGTCGTGGCCGTCGCCGCCACGCTCGCCGCCGCCTCGATGGCCGGCGTCCCGCCGCTGCTGGGCTACGTCGCGAAGGAGAGCGTCTTCGTCGCCCTCGTCGACGTGGCCGCCACCGGGGACGGCACCGGCCTGGACACTGCGACCGGGTGGCTCGTGCTCATCGGCGTGGTCGTGGGCTCGGCCCTCACCGCCGCCTACTCCGCCCGCTTCCTGTGGGGCGCCTTCGCCGACCGGGAGGTCGAGGAGGAGCTCGTGGTCCGCCCGGTCCGGGCCGGGTTCGTCGCCGGGCCGGTGCTGCTCGCCGGCCTCTCGCTGGTCCTGGGCTTCCTCGGCCGGCCGCTGACCGAGGCGATCCTGGCGTACGCCGAGGAGGTGCCCGCCGGCGCCCACGAGCCGGAGCTGGCGCTGTGGCACGGGGTGGGCCTCCCGCTCGGCGCCACCGTGGTCGCGCTGACCGCCGGCGCGCTGCTCTTCGTGGCCCGCCGCCCGGTCGCCGCGCTGCAGGCCCGCTTCGCCCACGACCTCAGCTTCGAGCGTCTCTACCGGGGCACGATGCGGACCCTGGACCGCACGGCCGTCGAGGTCACCGGCCTGGTGCAGCGCGGCTCCGCCGCGGCGTACCTCGGGGTGATCCTGCTGGTCGTCGTCGTGGTCCCCGGGTCGGCGCTGCTGGCGGCGTGGGACGGCATCTCGTTCCGGTGGTGGGACACCCCCGCCCAGGCGGCGGCCGGGGTCGTGATCGTGATCGCCGCGGTGATGGCCACCCGTTCGCGGCGCCGGCTGCGCGCGGTGCTGCTCGCCGGGGCGACCGGCTACGGCACCGCCGTCCTCTTCGTGCTGCACGGCGCTCCCGACCTGGCGCTGACCCAGGTGCTGGTCGAGACGCTCACCATCGTCGTGTTCGTGCTGGCGCTGCGCCGGCTGCCGGAGTACTTCACCGACCGCCCGCTGAGCCGCCAGCGCTACTGGCGGATGGGGCTCGGGCTGGCGGTCGCCGTGGTCGCCGCCGGCTTCATGCTGGTCGGCGCCGACGCCCGCACCGCCACCCCGGTCTCGGCGGCGCTGCCCGCCGAGGCGCTGGACTACGGCGGGGGCGCGAACATCGTCAACGTCATCCTGGTCGACGTCCGGGCCTGGGACACCCTCGGTGAGATCTCGGTCCTGGTCGCCGCGGCGACCGGCGTCGCCAGCCTGATCTTCATCGACTCCCGCGGGGCCGGCATCCGGCGCGTGCACGAGATCCCGTTCCCGGCCGGGGTCCGCAAGCAGCCGACCCGGCCGGGCCGGCGGGTGTGGCTGGCGGCGCCCCGCACGCTGCCCCCGGAGAGCCGCTCGATCATCTTCGAGGTCATCACCCGGATGGTCTTCCACACGATCATCGTGTTCTCGATCTACCTGCTGCTCGCGGGGCACAACGACCCGGGCGGCGGCTTCGCGGCCGGGATGATGACCGGGCTGGCCCTGGTCATCCGCTACCTGGCCGGCGGCCGCTACGAGCTCGACGAGGCCGCCCCGGTCGACGCGGGCCGGCTGATCGGCTCCGGGCTGGCCGTCGCCGCCGTCGCCGCCCTGCTCCCGCTCGCGTTCGGCGGCGTGGTGCTCCAGAGCGCGGTGATCGACCTGCACCTGCCGCTGCTCGGCGACCTGCACCTGGTCACGTCGGTCTTCTTCGACATCGGCGTCTACCTCGTGGTCGTCGGACTGGCCCTGGACCTGCTCCGGGCCCTCGGCTCCCAGATCGACCGGCAGGTGCTGCGCGAGCGGCGGGCCGCCGAGGCAGCCGAGGCTGCTGAGGCCGGGTCTACCGGGGCCGGCGAGAACGAGCTGGAGGTCACCCGATGAGCGACGTCAACCTCACCCTGGTGCTGATCTCGGCCGCGCTGCTCGGCTGCGGGGTCTACCTGCTGCTCGAGCGCAGCCTGTCCCGGGTGCTCGCCGGCCTGGTGATGATGGGCAACGGCGTCAGCATCGCGTTCCTGGTCTCCAGCGGGCCCGCCGGAGCTCCGCCGATCGCCGGCTCCGCCCCGGACGTCGAGCTCTCCGACCCGCTGCCGCAGGCCATGGTGCTCACCGCGATCGTGATCATGCTCGCGACCACCGCCTTCGTGCTGGCGATGGCCTACCGCAGCTGGCAGCTCAACGGCCACGACGACGTCCAGGACGACCTCGAGGACGCGACCATCCGCCGCCTGGCGACCGCCGACGTCACCTCCGAGGCGTACGCCGAGGTCGCCGACGCGGACGCCGACGACGACCCGCGCGGCTCCGACGAGACCGAGGGTCCCGACGACTCCGAGAAGGCGGCCTCGTGAACAACCTGCTCGTGCCGCTGCCGGTCGCGATCCCGCTGCTCGGAGCGGGCCTCTCGCTGGTGCTCGGCCACCACCCCCGGATCCAGCGCTGGATCAGCATCGTCGCGCTGTCCTCGATGGTGGCGCTGGCCGCGATCCTGATGGTGCAGGCCGACCGGGACGGCCCGCAGACGCTGTGGGTCGGCGGCTGGAGCGAGACCCTCGGCATCGTCCTGGTCGCCGACCGGCTCTCGGCGCTGATGCTGCTGGTCAGCGCGCTGGTCACGCTCGCCGTGCTCGCCTACTCCGTCGGGCAGGGCATGACCGAGGACGAGGAGGGCGCACCGCTGTCGGTCTACCACCCGACGTTCCTCGTCCTGGCCGCCGGCGTCGCGAACGCCTTCCTGGCCGGGGACCTGTTCAACCTGTTCGTCAGCTTCGAGATGCTGCTGTTCGCCAGCTACGTGCTGCTCACCCTGGGCGGGACGGCCACCCGGATCCGCGCGGGCACCATCTACGTGCTGGTCAACCTGCTCTCCTCCACGCTGTTCCTGATCTCGCTGGCGGTCGTGTACGCCGCCACCGGCACGCTCACCCTGGCGCACCTCGCCGGTCGCATCGCCGACCTGCCCGACTCCGTGTCGCTGATGCTCCAGCTGCTGCTGCTGACGACGTTCGCGATCAAGGCGGCCGTCTTCCCGCTCTCGCTGTGGCTGCCCGACAGCTACCCGACCGCGCCCGCGCCGGTGACAGCCGTCTTCGCCGGCCTGCTCACCAAGGTCGGCATCTACGCGATCCTGCGGGTCCAGACGCTGCTGTTCCCCGACAGCCACCTCACCGACCTGCTGCTGTGGGCCGCGCTGCTCACGATGATCGTCGGCATCCTGGGCGCGATCGCCCAGTCCGACATCAAGCGGATGCTCTCGTTCACGCTGGTCAGCCACATCGGCTACCTGGTCCTCGGCATCGCGCTGGCCGGGACCGCCGGGGTCGCGGGCACGATCTTCTACATCGTCCACCACATCACCGTGCAGACCGCCCTGTTCCTCGTGGTCGGGCTGGTGGAGCGCCGCGCCGGCAGCTCCTCGCTGCTCCGGATCGGCGGTCTGGCCCGGATCGCGCCGCTGCTGGCGGTGCTCTTCTTCGTCCCGGCCATGAACCTGGCCGGCATCCCGCCGTTCTCCGGGTTCATCGGCAAGGTCGGGCTGCTCCAGGCGGCGCAGGGCAACGGGTCGCCGCTCGCGTGGCTGCTGGTGACCGCCGGCGTCCTCACCAGCCTGCTCACGCTGTACGCCGTGGCCAAGACCTGGGCGGTCGCGTTCTGGCGCACCCCCCGCGAGGCCCACGAGGCGCTGGAGGCGATCGGCAGCACCGGCGGCTCCCCGCCTCCCGGCCACGACACCAAGCCGCTCGTGCAGCACCGCGGCCACATCCACACCGCCGGCGGGATCCTGTCCTCGCACGACATCGAGGACGCCCGCCGCCTCGAGGACGACGACCAGCCCGAGCGCGACCTCCAGCAGCTGATCCTCGCCGGCGACGACAACGCCCACCTCCCGCTCAGCATGGTCGGGCCCACCGCGGCCCTGGTCGCCCTCAGCGTGGCGCTGACAGTCGTCGCCGGACCGCTCTACGCCTACAGCGACCGGGCCGCCCGCGACCTGGTCGGTCAGACGTCGTACGTCGAGACCGTGCTGCCCGGGGGCGAGCGGTGAGCCCGCAGCTGCGCACCCGCCGCGACGGCAGCTCGCGGCCGGTCCGCTACCGCGCGCTCCAGCCGATGGCCGTGGTCTGGCTGACAGTGGTCTGGCTGCTGCTGTGGGGCAGCTTCTCCCCGCTGCTGGTGCTCTCCGGCGTGCTGGTCGCGGTGCTGTCCTGCCTGGCCTTCCCGCTGCCCCCGATCTCGCTGTTCACGCGGGTGCACCCGTGGCGGCTGGTCACGCTGGTCGCCGGGTTCCTCGTTTCGATCGTGCGCGCGAGCATCGAGGTCTCGATGGTGGTGCTGCGGCGCCGCCCGGTGCGCAACGCGGTCATCGCGGTCGACCTGGAGAGCTCCTCGGACTTCGTGCTGACCGGCGTCGCGGCGATGCTGTCGCTGGTGCCGGGGTCGGTGGTCGTCGAGGCCCGACGCTCGACCCACACCCTCTACCTGCACGTGCTCGACGTACCGGACCGCGCGGCGGCCGAGCGGTTCCGCGCCCAGGCGCTCGCCGTCGAGCAGCGCTTCCTGGCGGCGTTCGTCCCGAGCCCGGAGCCGGACGACAGCCGCACCCCCGAGCGAGGTCGCGCATGAGCGCCGTCCTCGCCGTCGCCGCCGCGATGCTCACGGTCGCGGCCCTGGTCCTGCTGGTCCGGCTCACGATCGGGCCGACGATCCTGGACCGCAGCGTCGCGCTCGACGTGCTGATGTCGGTCACGATCTGCGCGACCGCGCTCTACTCCGCCCACTTCGACCGCACCGAGGTCCTGCCGGTCCTGCTGGTGCTGGCCATGGTCGGGTTCGTGGGGGCGGTGAGCATCGCCCGCTACGCCAACGGCAGCGACGACGTCGAGGCCGAGGGCGAGGCCGACGAGAGCCCGGAGGAGGACCGATGAGCTGGACCGTGGTCGCCGACGTGCTCGCCGCCGTCTGCCTGCTCAGCGGCGCCTTCTTCGCCCTGGTCGCGGCGATCGGCGTGCTGCGGCTGCCCGACCTGCTGAGCCGGATGCACGCGGCCACCAAGCCCCAGGTGATCGGCATGATGCTCGTCGTGGTCGGCCTGGCCCTGCGGCTGCGCGACCCCAGCGTGCTGGGCCTGCTGCTGCTGGTGATCATCATGCAGATGGCCACCAGCGTGGTCTCCAGCCACATGGTCGGGCGCGCGTCGTTCCGCGCCGGCCAGGTCCGCCAGGACCTGCTCGTCGTCGACGAGCTCAGCGAGTCGGTGGAGGACTGGACGGAGCCGCGGGGGGCGCCGTAGCCGAGCCCCCCAGCGGCAGCTCGAGGACGCCGGGTCCGGCGGCGATCCGGATCGGGATGCCCCAGTCCTGCTGGTGCATCCGGCAGGCGGCGCCCTCGCCGCCGGCGGCGTCGCAGGAGGCCGCCCGGGCGGCGACGTGCAGGACGCCTCCGCCGACGTGCGGGTCGAGGACCAGGGTGCGGGTCAGGTCGGTGCCGCGGCCGCCACCCTCGCGGAGCAGGGCGGGCGGGGTCGCCTCGACGACCAGCTGGGTGGCGGGGCCGAACCGGTCGTCGACCTTCTGGCCCGGCGGCGGCTCGAAGGCCACCCGCAGCTCGAGGCGGTCGCCGACCTCGGTGACCGGGCGCTGGGTGGTGTGCGCGAACCCGTCGGTGCGGGTGCCGGCCGCGCCGAGGGGCAACCCGGTCAGCCGGTGCGCCGTGGACTCCACCACGACCAGCCGGTCGCCGTCGACGTACGCCCCGCTCGGCTCGGCCAGGTCGGTCGCCAGCGTGGTCAGCTCGCCGCCGGCGGGGTCGTAGCGGCGCACCGCGCCGTTGTAGGTGTCGCAGACCGCTACCGAGCCGTCGGGCAGCACCGCCACGCCGAGCGGGTGCTGCAGGAGCGCCTCGGCGGCCGGGCCGTCGCGGAAGCCGAACTCGAAGAGCCCGGACCCGACAGCTGTGTGGACGCTGCCGTCGGCCTCGAGCCAGCGCAGCGCCGAGGTCTCGCTGTCGGCCAGCCAAAGCCGGTCGCCGTCGGGCGCGAGCCCCGAGGTCTGGGCGAACCACGCCTGCGCCGCCGGGCCGTCCAGGAGCCCCTCGTTCGCGGTGCCCGCGGCGACCTCGACGGCGCCGGTGCGCGGGTCGAGGGTCCACAGCTGGTGCAGGCCGGCCATCGCCACCCAGACCCGGTCCCGCCACCAGGCCACGTCCCAGGGGCTGGAGAGCCGGGCGGTCCCGTCGCCGGGCATCGCCTGCTCGCCGTCGCCGGCCAGCACCCGGGTCTCCCCCGTCGCCAGCGCGATGCCGTGCAGGCGGTGGCCGACGGTGTCGGCGACCACCACGTCGTAGCCGACCTCGGCGGCCACCTCGGCCGGCAGCAGGCACAGCCCGTTGGGCTCGCGGAAGCCCCCGAACCGGCGCAGCACGGCCCCGTCGGCGCCGAGCTCGACGACCTCGTCGTGGCCCGCGTCGGCGACCAGCACCCGCCCGTCGGCCAGCGGCACCGCCTTGGCCGGGAACCGCAGGTCGGTCGACTCCACTGGCGGTGCGACGTACGGCGAGTCGCCGGGCTGGAGCGTGCCCCGCTCGCGGTGCTGGGCCACCAGGTCGGTCAGCAGCGCGTCGATCGCGTGGGCGTGGCCCTCCCCGGCGTACTGCGCCACCACGTAGCCCTCGGGGTCGACCAGCACCAGGGTCGGCCAGGCGCGGGCCGTGTAGGCCTGCCAGGTCACCAGGTCGGGGTCGTCGAGGACCGCGTGGTGGACGCCGTAGCGCTCGACGGCCTGGGCCAGCGCGACCGGGTCGGCCTCGTGGACGAACTTCGGGGAGTGCACGCCGACGACGACCAGCTCCTCGGCGTACTTCTCCTCCACCGGGCGCAGCTCGTCGATGACGTGCAGGCAGTTGACGCAGCAGAAGGTCCAGAAGTCCAGCAGCACGAACCGGCCCCGCAGGTCGCGCAGGGAGAGCGGGCCGTCGGTGTTCAGCCAGCCGCGGCCGGCGAGCTCGGGGGCGCGGACGCGGGGGGTCGTGCTCATGGGACCAGTCTGCCGCGCGGGCCGGCCCCGCCCGGGCCCGGTGTGCCCGGGACGCGTCTAGGCTCACGGCCATGGACGCCACAGCGCAGGACCGGCTCGCGGGGTACGTCGAGGTGTGGTGGCAGGCGGTCGAGTCGTTCACCCGGCTGCTCGAGCAGGTCCCGGACGAGCAGTGGTCCGCCCCCACCGACCTGCCCGGGTGGGACGTGCGCGCGGTCGCCGCGCACACCGCCCACCTCGAGAGCGTGCTGGCCACCGGCGCGGAGGAGACCGCCGAGATCGGCGAGCCCGCCCACGTGACCGGGCCGCTGGGCCGCTACACCGAGATCGGCGTGGTCAACCGGCGCACCGCGAGCCCCGCCGCGATCCGCGAGGAGATCCGGCGCAGCACCGCCGCCCGGCACGCCGCGCTGCTCGCGGACCCGCCCGCCGACGCGGACGCCCGGCCGGAGCGGATCTTCGGCGGCGTGCCGTGGAGCTGGGAGACGCTGCTGCGCAACCGCCCCCTCGACGTCTGGATGCACGAGCAGGACGTACGCCGCGCGGTCGGCCGCCCCGGCGGCCTGGACACCGCGGCGGCCCGGCACACCGCCGAGTACCTCGCCGAGGGGCTCGGCTACGTGCTGGCCCGCAAGACCGGCGCCCCGCCCGGAGCCAGCGTCGTGCTCGACCTGGCCGGCAGCGCGCCGTACGCGTTCACGGTCACCGACGCCGGCCGCGGGGAGCGGCTGCCCGCACCGCCGCCCGACCCCACCGTCCGGCTGGGCGCGGACCGGGAGACCTACGTGCTGCTCGCCGGTGGCCGCCGGCCCGGCGCCGCCGCGGACCTCACCGTCGAGGGCGACGCCGAGCTCGGCCGGCTGCTCGTCGCGAACCTGGCGACCACGCCATGAGCGAGGCACCCGAGGTCGCGACCGACACCTGGAGCCCCGCGGACATCCCGGACCAGGCCGGCCGCACCGCACTGGTCACCGGCACCACCCTCGGCGGCCTCGGCCACCACACCGCGCTGGAGCTGGCCCGCCGCGGCGCCCGGGTGGTGCTCGCGGGGCGCAGCGAGGAGAAGCTCGCCGCGACGGCGGCGGCGATCCGCAGCGAGGTCCCGGCCGCGGCCCCCGAGCAGCTGCACGTCGACGTCGCCAGCCTGTCGTCGGTACGCCGCGCGGCCGCCGACGCCGCCCGGCTCGGCCCGATCGACGTCCTGGTCAACAACGCCGGCGTGATGGCCCCGCCGTACTCCCGCACCGAGGACGGCCTGGAGCTGCAGCTGGCGACCAACCATCTCGGCCCGTTCCTGCTCACCGGGCTGCTGCTGCCCCAGCTGGTCGCCAGCGGCGCGGGGACTGTCGTGACCGTCTCCTCGGTCATGCACCGGGTCGCGCGCAGCGCCCCGCTGGGCGACCCCCGCGCCGAGCAGCCGGGGCGCTACCGCCGCTGGCAGGTCTACGCCCAGACGAAGCTGGCGAACCTGCTGTTCACCTACGAGCTGGACCGGCGCGCGCGGGCGGCAGCGGTGCCGGTCAAGGCGCTCGCCGCCCACCCCGGTCTCGCCGGCACCCACCTGGCGGCCAACGGGCAGTTCGGCCGGGCCACCGGCGGGGCCGCCACGATCCTGAACGCCGCGGTCCGGGCGGTCTCCCAGCCGGCCGCCCGGGGCGCCTGGCCGACCCTGATGGCCGCCACCGCCGACCTGCCGGGCGCGACGTACTGCGGGCCCGGCGGGCTTCAGGAGGTCAGCGGCCCGCCGCGGGTGGTGAGCAGCAGCCAGCTCTCCCACGACGAGGACGCCCAGCGCCGGCTCTGGGAGCTCAGCGAGCGGGTCACCGGGATCCGCTACCCCTGAGTCCTGCCCCTGACCAGAGCTCCCCCGACCAAAGTTCCCCCGGCCGCCGTCTCCGGGCCGATGCCCGGGCCGGTGGCGACTCCTAGGCTCGACAGGTGCCTCGATCCGTGCCCGACTCCCCCGCCCAGGCCTGGGACCTCGTCACCCCCGAGGGTCGCCACCACGTCGAGGTCCGGGGCTCGGTGACCCGGCGCGTCGTGTGGCTGCGCGACGGCGTCGTCATCGCCCGCAAGGCCGCGATGGACGACAAGATCCGGCTGCGGCCCGGCGACGGGCTCGACGAGGAGGAACGCACCCGCCTCCCTGACGGACTCGGCATGGTCGCGGTGCTCTTCACGACGCTGGGCCGGCCCCGCCGCGCCACCCTCTACACCGCCGACGAGGCCTCGGAGCTGACCTCGCTGAGCGGCCTCGGCGGCCTGGACCTGGACCCCGAGCCCGGCTCGCGCGCCGCGGCGTACGAGGACCGGGTGCTGGCCCACCCGCGCCGCTATGCAGTCATCCAGACCGCGGGCGGGGTGGCCGCGGTGCTGGTCCCGATCCTGGTGGCCGCGCTGCTGGCCCGGATCGCGTTCACGGTCCCGTGGCCGGACCTGCCGCGCATCCCCTTGCCGGACCTGCCGTCGATCCCCTGGCCGGACCTGCCGTCGATCCCGCTGCCGGACTGGTCACTGCCCGATTGGTCAGTGCCGGGCTGGCTGGCCTGGATCCTGGACCACGTGAAGTACGTCTGGCCGATCGTGCTGGCCTACGTGCTGGCGCGCGGCGAGGTCCGCCGCCGGCGCCAGCAGGCCGAACGGCGCGCGGCCGCGCGGGCGAGCGTCGAGGAGCCCGACAGCACCGACGAGGCCGACCGGGGCCCCGGCCGGCCGTGACCCGGTCTCGGGCTCAGCGCTTGTCGCGGACCCGGACCATCCCGCCCAGCGTCGCGACGTACGCCGAGCCGTCCGGGCCGAGCGTGACCGCGGCGCCGTGGTTGTCCCGCAGCGCGCCCAGGCCGGCGCGCACCGAGAAGCGGGTGCGCCCGGTGCGGGCGTCGATCGCGGTGAGGTACCACGCGTCGACGCCCCACCAGCTGCGCGGCTTGGTCCAGGTGTAGAGCAGGCCGGTCGCCAGCGACACCTTCGCCGCCGCCGACGGCGCGACCTCCGGGGAGGTCCACGCGACGGTGCACGCGCCGTCCCGGTGGTCGACCCGGGCCAGCCCGGGCGAGGTGGTCCGGCCGAGCAGCGTGCGCAGCGGTCCGCCGTAGCCGTGGTTGTTCTCGACCACGACGCCGCCGCCCACCGCAACGAGGGCGCTGCGGGTCGCGGCGCTGCCCTCGTCGAAGACCGCGGCCCGGCACACCTCGCTGCCGTCGCCGGTGCGCCGGAAGACCACCTGGAGCCGCCCGCCGCCATGGTCGGTGCCGGCCAGCACCCCGCCGGGCAGGATCGTCGGCGCCGGGTCCCCGGCGAGCGGCCCGTCCGGGCGCTCGCCGCCGCCGCGGGGCGCGCGCCACCGCACGGAGGGCCGCTCGGCCGGGTCGGCCGCGAGCTTGTAGACCGCCGCGGTGGTTGCGACGTAGACCCCGCCGTCGCGGTCGGCGCTCAGCGAGCCGGTGATCGGCTCGCCGAGGTCGGTCACCTCGGCACCGCCGGCACCGCCGGCACCGCCGGATCTGATGGCCCCGACCCGCCCGTCCCGGCTGGCCCACCAGATCCGGCCGCCCCAGTCGGGCAGCAGCGCGACCAGGCAGTCGTCCGCGGGCACGTGCGCCGACAGGTCGTGGGCGAGGTCGGTGGTCAGGTCCGCGGCGCCGTCGGCGTCGTCGGTGCGGACCACGAGCACCCGGCGGTCGGTGGTCGCCACGACGGCCCGGTCCCGGTCGTCGAGGTAGAACGCCGAGCGGCCGCAGGGCGACTGCGCCGCCGGCCCGTCGCCCTCGGGCCGGCCGGGCAGATCCTTGGTGGCGAGCGGCCGCATCGTCTCGGCGTCGAGCACCCGCAGGGTCGCCGCGGCCCGGCCCTCGCACAGCACGACCAGCCGGTCGTGGGCGTCGACCGCGACGGTGGCGCACGCCCGCATCCCGAACCACGCGGAGTCGACCTCGACGGAGTCACCCAGCGGGCCCGGCCCGGCGTACGCGCCGCTGGACCAGGCGTCGTTGTGGCGCCCGCTGCGGCCGTTGGCGGCCAGGTGCGGGTGCTGCGGGACCGCCATCTCGATCGGCTGCGCCCGCGCCGCGCGTCCGACGTACGCCGGCGTGACCGCGGCACCGGGACCGGGCGGGATCGGCAGCCAGCCGTCCGGGACCACGACGACCAGGCCGGCGAGCGCCACCACGGCGACCGTCCAGCCGGCGACCACCCGCCAGGTGGGCCGCAGCCAGTCCCGCACCCGCCGGCTCCCGAGCAGCGCCAGTGCGGCCACCAGGACGACCGGGCCGACGGCGCCGACGAGGAGGGCCACCCCGACCAGGGCAGCCGTGCGCGGGAGCCTCATCGCGGCGAGTGCCCCCGACGACCGCGCTGTCCCATGCGGCGATCCTCTCAGGGGCGGACCGTCCGCGCCGGGAGGTCGGGCGTTTCCGCCGACGCGAGATCGGCCACCATGAGGCCATGCCCCATCCCCGCGCCGGCACCCCCGCGCAGCCCGAGGACCTCGTCGACGTCGCCCACCTCGTGACGGCGTACTACACCGGGCGGCCCGACCCCGAGGACCCCGACCAGCAGGTCGCCTTCGGCACCAGCGGACACCGCGGCTCCTCGCTGCGCACCTCGTTCAACGAGACCCACATCCTCGCCACCACCCAGGCGATCTGCGACTACCGCCGCGAGCAGGGGTACGACGGCCCGCTGTTCCTGGGCCGCGACACCCACGCGCTGTCCGAGCCGGCCTGGGCGACCGCGCTGGAGGTGCTGGCCGCCAACGACGTCACCGTGCTCGTCGACGCCGACGACCGCTTCACGCCCACCCCGGCCGTCTCGCACGCGATCCTGCGGGCCAACGCCGGGCGGGTCTCGACAGGCTCGACCACCGGGGCAGGCTCGACCGGCGGGGCGTCCGGGCTCGCCGACGGCATCGTGGTCACCCCGTCGCACAACCCGCCGGCCGACGGCGGGTTCAAGTACAACCCGCCGCACGGCGGACCGGCCGGCACCGACGCCACCTCGGCGATCGCCACCCGGGCCAACGCGCTGATCGCCGCCGACCTGGACGGCGTCCGCCGGATCCCGTTCGCCCGCGCGCGGCGGGCGGCGACGGCGTACGACTTCCTCGGGACCTACGTCGACGACCTGCCGAGCGTGGTCGACCTGGCGGCGATCCGGTCCGCGGGCGTCCGGATCGGCGCGGACCCGATGGGCGGCGCGGCTGTCGACTACTGGGGCGCGATCGCCGAGCGGCACGGCCTGGACCTGACAGTGGTGAACCCGCTCGTCGACCCGACCTGGCGGTTCATGACGCTGGACTGGGACGGCAAGATCCGGATGGACTGCTCCTCGCCGTCGGCGATGGCCTCGCTGGTGGCGCAGCGGTCCTCCTACGACATCGCGACCGGCAACGACGCCGACGCCGACCGGCACGGCATCGTCACCCCCGACGCGGGGCTGATGAATCCCAACGCGTTCCTGGCGGTCGCGATCGGGCACCTGTTCGGCGGCGCCCGCCCGGACTGGCCGGCGGCCGCGCGGATCGGCAAGACGCTGGTCTCCTCCTCGATGATCGACCGGGTCGCCGCCTCCCTCGGCGCCCCGCTGATCGAGGTGCCGGTCGGCTTCAAGTGGTTCGTCCCCGGCCTGCTCGACGGCTCCTTCGGGTTCGGCGGCGAGGAGTCCGCCGGCGCCTCGTTCCTCCGCCGTGACGGCTCGGTGTGGACCACCGACAAGGACGGGCTGCTGCTCTGCCTGCTCGGCGCGGAGATCCTCGCGGCCACCGGCGAGACGCCCTCGCAGCGCTATGCAGCGCTGGTCGCCGAGCACGGCGACCCGGCGTACGCCCGCACCGACGCCCCGGCGACCCGGGAGCAGAAGGCGGCGCTGTCGGCCCTGGCGGCCGACGCGGTCCCGGCGACCACGCTCGCCGGCGAGCCGATCACCGCCAAGCTCACCGAGGCGCCCGGCAACGGCGCCCCGATCGGCGGGCTGAAGGTGACCACGGACTCGGCCTGGTTCGCCGCGCGGCCCTCCGGCACCGAGGACGTCTACAAGATCTACGCCGAGTCCTTCCGCGGGCCCGAGCACCTCGCCCAGGTGCAGCAGGAGGCGCAGGAGGTCGTGCAGGAGGCGCTGGGCTCCTGACTCAGCCGCCGAGCATCCGGCGCATGATGTCGATCTCGGCCTGCTGGGTGACGATGACGTCGGACGCGATCTCGCTGACCCGCACGTGGGCCCCGTCGCGGGCGACGTCCTCGGACATCGCGATGGCCCCCTCGTGGTGGCCGATCATCCCCTGGAGGAAGAGCCGGTCGAACCTCGCTCCCGAGGCCCGCTCGAGCGACGCCATCTGCTCCGGGGAGAGCATGCCCTGCATCTCGTTGTGCCCGTGCTGCCCGTGGTCGTAGGCCGAGGGGTCCTCGGCCGCCCGCGGCACCTCGATGTCGTGTTCCTCCAGCCAGGCGGCCATGGCCAGGATCTCGGGCCGCTGAGCCGCGTGGATCCGGTCCGCGAGCCGGCGGACCCGCGGGTCCGCGGCGCGGGTGCTCGCCAGCTCCGACATCGCCAGGGCCTGGGCGTGGTGCGGGATCATCATCTGCAGGAAGGCGACGTCGGCGTGGTTCCACGGGTCCTCCACCTCGACCTCGTCGGGTCCGACGGTCTCGGCGGCCTCCCCCGGCGCGCCGGGGACGATCACGGTGGGGGCGCTCGGCGTGGCGGTCCCCGCCGTCCCCGCCGACTCAGCCTTCGCCTCGGGCGAGGGCTCGGAGTCCTCCGAGCAGGCCGGGAGGAGGAGCAGAGCGCCGACGAGCGCGGCGGCGTACCGGTAGGTGCGAGGGATTCCCGAGACCACGAAGGCGTCCTTATGTCCGGTGATGTCTGGTGAGCCGCCGCGAAAGCTGCCGCGACAGGCCTTTACGAAGTGATCCGGGTCACGGTATGACAGAGGAGGGTGTCTGGGGAACAGGCCCCCGTTCCCAGCGAAAGGTCCTCGGGCTATGAGCACAGCACGTCACAGCACACCCCCACACCTCAGCCGCCGGTGGCGGCACCTCGCCGCAGGAGCGGCCACGGCGCTCGCCCTGGCCCTCGCCTCGGCCCCCGCCATCGCCCATGACGACACCCACGGCGAGCAGAAGGACGGCGCGAGCAGCACCGCGAGCGCCGGGGCCTGCACCGCCGCGGAGCGCAAGGAGCTGGCCGCCCTCGGCGACAACTTCGTCGCGGCCTGCGACATCGCCGGCAACGACTTCTCCACGCTGCGCACCCCCGCCCGGGCGCTGAAGCCGGGCGAGTCCGACAGCAGCGACAACCTGTCGCTGATCAGCAACATCCCCAAGCAGGGCGCCTTCGCCGACGTCTCGGCACTGAACTCCGACCTGGCGTTCAAGGGCAAGTACGCCTTCGCCGGCAACTACAACGGCTTCATGGTCTACGACATCGCGCGGCCCAAGCACCCGCGGATCGTCACCCAGGTCGTCTGCCCCGGCTCGCAGAACGACATCTCGGTCTACGGCAACCTCCTCGTGCTCTCCGTCGACTCCAGCCGCAGCGACGACTCGTGCAACAGCCAGCCGCTGAGCGCGACGCAGGAGGTCGCCTGGGAGGGTGTGCGCGTCTTCGACATCAGCAACCCGGAGGCCCCGGAGTACGTCGCCGCGGTCGAGACCGCCTGCGGCTCGCACACCCACACGCTGGCTCCGGAGAAGCGCGGGCGGAACCTCTACGTCTACGTCTCCTCGTACTCGCCCAACGCCACCTTCCCCGACTGCCAGCCGCCGCACGACAAGATCAGCATCGTCAAGGTGCCGCTGCGGGACGCGGCGTCCGCCTCGCTGGTCAACGCCCCGGTGCTCTTCCCCGACGGCGGGAACCCGGGCGACGGGTACTCCGCGACGACCAGCGGCTGCCACGACATCACGGCGTACCCCGCCAAGGACATCGCGGCCGGCGCCTGCATGGGTGACGGGGTACTGCTCGACATCTCCGACCGCGAGGCGCCGGAAGTGATCGAGCAGGTGCGCGACGAGGAGAACTTCGCGTTCTGGCACTCGGCGACGTTCAACAACAAGGCGACCAAGGTGGTCTTCACCGACGAGCTCGGCGGTGGCGGCGCCCCGACCTGCAACGCCGAGACCGGCCCCACCAAGGGTGCGAACGCGATCTACGACATCACCCGGGGCAAGCGGGGCAAGGGGAGCCCGCAGCTGGAGTTCCGCAGCTACTACAAGCTCCCGCGCATGCAGGCCGCGACCGAGAACTGCGTGGCCCACAACGGGTCGCTCATCCCGGTCCGGGGCAAGGACATCATGGTCCAGGCCTGGTACCAGGGCGGCATCTCGGTCTTCGACTTCACCAACTCGCGTCGGCCCAAGGAGATCGCCTGGTTCGACCGGGGTCCGCTCTCCGACACCGAGCTGATCCTGGGTGGATCGTGGTCGGCGTACTGGTACAACGGCCACATCTACAGCAACGACATCCAGCAGGGCTTCGACACCCTCGACCTGGATGACCGGCGGGTGAGCAGCGCGAAGAGGGTCCGCATGGACGTCTTCAACCCGCAGTCCCAGCCCTACTACAACAACTGACCCACCCGGCCGGGCCGGTGTCTCCCACGCGTGGGGGGCACCGGCCCGGCTGCGTGTTGGCTAGGTTGTCGACGTGCCCGTGCCCGTGATCGAGACCGCGGCGCTGACCAAGCGCTACCCCAGCGTGACCGCGCTGGACGGGCTCGACGTGCGCGTGGACGAGGGCGTCACCGGCCTGGTCGGCGCCAACGGCGCCGGCAAGTCGACGTTCATCAAGATCCTGCTCGGGCTGATCCCCGCGACCGACGGCGAGGCGCACGTGCTCGGCCACGACGTACGCACCGAGGGCGCCACGATCCGGGGGCTGGTGGGCTACATGCCCGAGCACGACTGCCTCCCCGCCGACGTGTCCGCGAGCGACCTGGTCGTGCACCTGGGCCAGATGTCCGGACTGCCCCACGCCGCCGCCCGGGAGCGGGCCGCCGACGTGCTGCGCCACGTCGGGCTGGCCGAGGAGCGCTACCGGCCGATCGGGGGCTACTCGACGGGCATGAAGCAGCGGGCCAAGCTCGCCCAGGCACTCGTGCACGACCCGCGGCTGGTGCTCCTCGACGAGCCCACCAACGGCCTGGACCCGTCCTCGCGCGACGACATGCTGGCCCTGGTCCGCCGGATCGGCACGGACTTCGGCATCGCGGTGCTGGTCACCTCCCACCTGCTCGGCGAGCTGGAGCGGGTCAGCGACAGCATCGTCGTGCTCGACGGCGGCCGGCTGCTGCGCTCCTCTGCCACCACCGACTTCCTGAACACCACCGGCAGCCTGCTGGTCGAGGTCCAGGGCCGCCCGGACGCGGACCGCCTGCTCGGCCAGGCGCTGGTCGACGCCGGGCTCGCGGCGCGGCCCGCCCAGGGGCGGCTGGTCGAGGTGGACGTGCGCGACGAGCACACCCGCGACCAGGTCCGCGACCTCACCGTCGACCTCGGCCTCGGGCTGGTGCGGATGCAGGAGCGCCACCACCGCATCGAGGACGTCTTCCGCGAGGGAGGCGCCGGCCATGTCCAGCCCGTCTGAGCGACCGAGCGGGGTCATCCACGACCTCGGCTACCGGCCCTACACGGGGCCGCGCCTCGGCGAGGGCGCCGTGGCGTGGTCGTTCCTCATCACCGGGCTGCGCAACACCTACGGCCTGGGCCGCTCCGGGCGCTCCAAGGTGCTCCCGATGATCCTGCTGGCGACGATGCTGCTGCCCGCGCTGATCCTGGTCGGGGTGCTGGTCCAGGCCCGCGACCTGCTGGGACTCGACAGCCAGATCGTGGCCTACTCGACCTACCCCCTCACCACCCAGCTGGTGATCTCGGTCTTCGTCGCCGCCCAGGCCCCCGCGCTGGTCTCGCGCGACCTTCGGTTCCGCACGATCACGCTCTACCTGGCGCGCCCGATGCGGCGCAGCACCTACGTGCTGGTCCGGCTGGCCTCGCTCGCCGTGGCCACCTTCCTGCTGATCGGGGCCCCGCTGCTGCTGATGTACGTCGGCGGCGTGCTCGCCGACCTGCCGCTGGGCCGCGAGACCGGCCGGTTCCTCGGCGGCCTGGTCGGCGCGCTGCTGCTCGCGGCCTGCCTGGCCGGGCTGGCCGCGGTGATGGCCTCGCTGACCGTACGCCGCGGGCTGGCGGCCGCGGGCGTGATCGTGGTGCTGGTCGTCACCTACACGGTGGTCTCGACGATCCAGGGCATCGCGACCGAGACCGACCACGACACGGTCGGCCAGGTCGCCGGGCTGTTCTCGCCGTACACGCTCGTCAACGGGGTGCAGAGGTTCCTCTTCGACTCCCCGGCCGCGACCCCGACGCCGCCCGAGGGCACGGGGATGGGGCTGCTGTACCTGGTCGCGGTGGCGCTCTGCGTGCTCGGCTCGGTCGGGGCGCTGCTGCTGCGCTACCGGAGGGTGGACTGATGAGCGAGATCCGGCTCGACCACGTCTCGCGGTGGTACCACAACGTGGTGGCGGTCAACGACGTCACGATGACGATCGGCCCGGGGGTGACCGGCCTGCTGGGCCCGAACGGCGCCGGGAAGACCACGCTGATCGCGCTGATGTCGGGCTTCCTCGCGCCGTCCACCGGCGCCGTCACGCTGGACGGCGAGCCGCTGTGGCGCAACGAGCAGGTCTACCGCAAGCTCGGCCTGGTGCCCGAGCGCGAGGCGCTGTTCGACTACCTCACCGGGCGCCAGTTCGTCGTCGCGAACGCCGAGCTGCACGGACTGGCCGACGCCGGCGCGGCCGCGCAGCGCGCGATCGGGCAGATCGAGATGACCGACGCCCAGGACCGGCGGATCTCGACGTACTCCAAGGGGATGCGGCAGCGGATCAAGATGGCCTCCGCCCTGGTGCACGACCCGGCCGTGCTGCTGCTCGACGAGCCGTTCAACGGGATGGACCCCCGGCAGCGGATGCACCTGATGGAGCTGCTGCGCGCGATGGGCGCGGAGGGGCGCACGGTGCTGTTCAGCTCCCACATCCTCGAGGAGGTCGAGCAGGTGGCGCGCCAGATCGAGGTCGTCGTCGCGGGCCGCCATGCGGCGTCCGGGGACTTCGGCGCGATCCGGCGGCTGATGACCGACCGCCCCAACCGCTTCGTGCTGCGCACCGGCGACGACCGCGCGATGGCCTCGGTGCTGCTGGCCGACCGGTCCGTGCGCGGCGCGCGGCTGCGGGCGGAGGGCGGCATCGAGCTGGAGGCCTCCGACTTCGGGCGGTTCAGCGAGGTGCTGCCGCGGCTGGCCCGCGAGCACGGCATCCGGCTGCTCGAGGTCTCCCCGACCGACGAGTCGCTCGAGAGCGTCTTCGCCTACCTGGTGTCCTCATGATCTCGCCCACGATCGTCCGGCTCGGGGTGCTCAGCGTCTTCGGACGCTGGCGCGGCGTCCTGCTGCTGGTGCTGCCGGTGGTGCTGGTCGGGCTCGCGGTGCTCGTCCGGCTGCTGGTCGGCGAGGACGCCGACGCGGCCGAGAGCACCCTGAACGCCTTCGGGCTCACGGTCACGGTGCCGCTGGTCGCGCTGCTCGCCACCAGCGGGCTGCTGGCGCCCGAGATCGACGACGGCTCCATCGCCTACCTGCTGGCCAAGCCGATCTCCCGCTACGACATCGTCGCGAGCAAGCTCCTCGTCGCCGCCGGCTGCGTGCTGGCCTTCGGCGCCGTGCCGCTGCTGGTCGCCGGCCTCGTGCTGCGCACCTCGACGCCCGAGCTGGGCGCGGGCTTCCTGGTCGCCGGGCTGGTCGGCGGCCTGGCGTACTGCTCGCTGTTCGCGCTGCTCTCGGTGCTGACCCGGCATGCAGTCGTGATCGGCCTGATCTACCTGCTGATCTGGGAGGGGCTGCTCGGCGGCCTCCTGGACGGGGTGCGCTGGCTGAGCATCACCCGGTGGGCCCGCGAGATCGTCGACGCGGTCGCCGACGTCCGGCTCGCCGGCAACCTGTCGATCTGGTACGCCGTCGTCGCCTCCGCCGTGGTCATCGCCGGCGGCGCGTGGCTGACCGGGCGGCGGCTGCGGGCGTTCAACCTGACCGGCGACGAGTAGCCGCGCCGACTCAGTCGTCGGAGTCGCTGTCAGCGGTGTCGTCGGTGTCGTCGGGGTCCGTGCGCAGCACCGCGTAGTCGGCGTCCAGCACCACGTCCCACTCCGCCTGCTCCGCGTCGACGACCTCGACCTCGAAGGCCGCTCCCGCGTCGTCGCTGACCTCGACGTCGAGGACGGTCCCACCCTCGACGGCACCGAGAGCGGCCTCCTCGGCGGCGCCGCGCTCCGCGTCGGTCACCGGGCGGTCGTCGGTCTCGTCCCCGTCCTCGTCCTCGCCGTCCGGCCCGTCGGTCTCCTCGCGGACCACTGTGAGGTCCTCGTCGAGGGCGACGTCGACCTCGCTGCCGTCCTCCAGGCGCACCTCGACCTCGTAGGCCTCGCCCCGGTCGTCGCTGGTCTCGACGTCGACGACAGTGCCGCCGACGGCCTCGGTGGCGGCCGCGCCGATCCGGTCGCGCTCGGCGCCGCCGACGCGCTCGCCCCCGTCGTCGGCGGTGGCGGTCCACACGGTGCCGCCGATCCCGAGGACGGCGACGGCCGCGATGGCGGGCAGGACGACGCGCTTGCTGCGAAGTGTGGGTCGGTTCATGGGGAATGCCTCTCTGCGTGGGGTCGTCCCCGGCTGGGGACGGCCCCAGCCTGCGTCCCGGTCGCTGAAGGCCACCTGAACGCGTCTGAAGATCCGTTCAGGACCGGCCCTCGCCAGCGGCTGCCGGGAGCCGGACCACGACGCGGGCGCCACCGGTGGGGGCCGCGGAGATCGTGACGGTCCCGCCGTGGGCGGCCACGGTCTCCCGGACGATCGCCAGCCCCAGCCCGCTGCCGCCCGCGTCGCGGGCGCGCGCCTCGTCGAGGCGCACGAACCGGTCGAGGACCCGCTCGCGCTCCGCCTCGGGGATGCCCGGCCCGTCGTCCTCCACCACCAGCTCGACGGCCGGGTCCGCACCGGCGCCGTCGACCTCCCGGACCGCCAGCCGGATCGTCGAGATCGCGTGCCGGGCCGCGTTGTCGACGAGGTTGCGCACCACCTGGGCCAGCGCTACCTCGTCCCCGCGCACCCGGCCCGGGCCGATCCCGGCGGTGTCCACGCCGAGGCCGCCGCCCAGCCCCTCCCGACGGATCCGCCGGGCCTCCCCCAGCGCGAGGTCGTCGAGGTCGACGTCCTGGGACCTCCGCTCGTGGGGGTCGCCGGCGGCGCGGGTGAGCAGGAGCAGCTGCTCGACCAGGCGCTGCATGCGCGCGGACTCCTCCAGCACCGCCTCGGCGAGCTCGCCCTCGGGGAGCGCGGCGGGGTGGGCCCGGGCCACCTCCGCGGTCTGGCGGATGCTGGCCAGCGGGGAGCGCAGCTCGTGGGAGGCGTCGGCGACGAACTGCTGCTGCCGGTCGCGGGAGCGCTCCAGCCGGGCGAGCATCTGGTTCATCGTGCGCGCCAGCCGGTGGATCTCGTCGCGCGACGGCGGCTCGGGCACCCGGCGGTCCAGCCGGTCGCCGGTGATCTGCTCGACCTCGGTCCGGATCCGCTCGACCGGCGCGAGCGCCCGGGTCGCCACCACCCAGGTGGTGCCGCCCACGAGCAGGAGCACCAGCGGCAGGCCCACCAGCAGCGGTGGGAGCAGCGCGTCGGTCGAGTCGTCGACCTCCTCCAGCGAGGCGGCCACGACCACGACGTACTCCCGATCCCCGGACCGGACGTCCTCGGTGACCACGACGTAGCCGTGGTCGGCGCCCGGCAGCTCCGCGGTGTCTGCGTCCTCGGCGGGCAGCGGGGCGGTGAGCGGCTGGGAGCCGCTCGCGACGGTCCCGTCGGGGGCGAGCACCTGCCAGACCAGCTCCTCGGGCTCCTCCCGGTCCTCGGGGTCGCCAGAGTCCTCAGTGTCCCCAGGGTCCTCGGCCGCGGTCCCCGGCGCCGGCGGACCCGAGGCCTCGACCTGGGCGGCCAGCTCGGCCGCGCGCTGCTCGGCGCTGGCCTCGATGCCCTCGCCCAGCGAGCCGCGCACCAGGAGCACCAGCGCGACCGCGCCCAGCAGCAGGACCAGCGCCACCACCAGCACCGCGGCGGCCGTGGTTCGCAGCCGCACCGAGGCGCGGGCCCAGCGGCGCTCAGCCACCGTCGCTCGCCAGTCGGTAGCCCGCGCCGCGCAGGGTCTGGATCGCGGCCCGACCGAAGGGCCGGTCCACCTTGTTGCGCAGGTGGCGCACGTAGACCTCCACGATGTTCGGGTCGCCGTCGAAGTCCACGTCCCAGACCGCCTCGAGGATCTGCCGCTTGGAGACCACGTCCCCGCGGTGCCGGGCCAGAAAGGCCAGCAGCGAGAACTCCCGGGCGGTCAGCGCGATCTCCTCCTCGCCGCGCCAGACCCGCCGGGCGGCCGGGTCCACCCGCAGGTCGCCCGCCTCGAGCAGGGTCGGGCGGGGCCGGGCCCCACGCCGGGCGATCGCGCGCAGCCGCGCGGTGAGCACCGGGAACGAGAACGGCTTGGTGAGGTAGTCGTCGGCGCCGGTGTCGAGGCCCTCCACCTGGTCCCACTCGCCATCCTTGGCGGTGAGCATCAGCACCGGCGTCCAGTCCTGCTCCGCGCGCAGGGCGGCGCAGACCCGGTAGCCGTTGATTCCGGGCAGCATCAGGTCCAGCACGATCGCGTCGTACTCGTTCTCGCGGGCCAGCCAGAGCCCGTCGGTGCCGTCGTGGGCGACGTCGACCGCGAACCCCTCGGCCTCCAGGCCCACCCGCAGGGACCGTGCCAGCCGTACCTCGTCGTCGACGACGAGCACGCGCATGGGCACCTCCGGGGAGTCGGGACCGCCATTGTTCCCGCCCGCTCCTGAACCTGCGCTGAACGCTTGCCTTGCGCTCCGCGCAGCGATAGATTCTTATCGAGAAACGATAGGAGATGCGTCATGGGACGGTGGACGATCCTCGCGCTGCGGGTGGTGCTCGCCGCCGCGCTCGCCGGCTCCCTCGTCGTGCAGGTGGTGCTGGTCCCGCTGGCGTACCGCGACCTCGACGGCGCCGACGCCGACGTCCTGGAGGTGCGGACCCCGGTCCTGACGATCCTGGTGCTCGGCATCCTGGCCGCCCAGGTCGTGATGGTCTGCGTGTGGCGGCTGGCGACGATGGCGCGCCGGGGCACGGTGTTCTCCTCGGCCGCCTTCCGCTGGGTCGACGTCGTCATCGGCGCGATCGCCGCCGCCTGCCTGCTCCTGCTCGCGCTGGGCGTCGTCCTCGCTCCGGGCGAGGCCGTCGCGCCCGGCCTGGTGCTGCTGATCGGGGGCGCCGCCCTGGTGGTCGCCGGGATCGCCCTGGTGGTCCTGGTGATGCGCGCGCTGCTGGCGCAGGCGGTCGACCGCGACGCCGAGGCCAGCCAGCTGCGGGCCGAGCTCGACGAGGTGATCTGATGCCGATCGTCGTCGACGTCGACGTGATGCTCGCCCGGCGCAAGATGTCAGTCGGGACCCTGGCCGAGCGGGTCGGGATCACCCCGGCGAACCTGGCGGTGCTCAAGAACGGCCGCGCCAAGGCGGTCCGGTTCACCACGCTCGCCGCGCTGTGCGAGGTCCTCGACTGCCAGCCCGGCGACCTGCTGCGCTGGGAGCCGGACGCGGACCCGCCCGAGACGCTCCCCGAGACGCCCCCCGAGACGCCGGAGCCTGCCGACCGGGGCACCGGCAGAATCGCCGGATGACCCCGACTCCCGGCACGATCCTGACCCTCGGCGGCGGCGGCTTCTCGATGGAGCCGGAGAACCCGCTGCTCGACGACTTCCTGGTCTCGCTGGCCGTCCGGCGCCGCGGGGCGGGCGACCTGCCCCGGATCTGCTTCGTGCCGACCGCGAGCGGGGACTCGCTGGACTACACGGACCGGTTCACGACCGCGTTCGCCGGTCGCGCGGAGACCAGCTCGCTGGAGCTGTTCCGGCTCTCCGAGCCCGACCAGCCCGACGCGGCCGGCCTGCGCGAGCACGTGCTCGCCCAGGACGTCATCTACGTCGGCGGGGGCAGCACCGCGAACCTGCTCGCGCTGTGGCGGCTGCACGGACTCGACGCGATCCTGCGCGACGCGCTCGCCGACGGGGTCGTGCTGGCCGGCATCAGCGCCGGGATGAACTGCTGGTTCGAGGGCTCGGTCACCGACTCCTTCGGAGCGCTCGCCGCGCTGCCCGACGGCCTGGGCCTGCTGCCCGGCAGCGCCTGCCCGCACTACGACGGCGAGACCGAGCGGCGCCCGACGTACCTCGACCTGGTCGGCAGCGGCGTCCTGCCCGCCGGGTACGCCGCCGACGACGGCTGCGCCCTGCTGTTCCGCGACGGCGAGCTCATCGAGGCCGTCTCCTCGCGCCCCGACGCGCGCGCGTTCCGGGTGCACCGGGCCGGGGACGGCCTCGACATCGTCGACGGCACCGAGGCTCCGGAGGTGGCCGAGAGCCCGGTCGAGGTCCGCTACCTGGGCTGAGGGGCTCCGGCCGGCGCCGAGGCGCCGGCCGGAGGCCTCAGGCGGCCTTGGTGAGCTTGCGGGCCTGCTGCTCCAGGCGGGCCTGGGCGGCGCGGCGGACCTTGGGCCCGCCGGTGGCCATCTTGTAGAGCAGCGAGAGCTGCTGCGGCGCGTTGGACGGCTTGGTGGTGGCCATCCAGCCGTTGGGCAGCGAGAGCCGGATCGCCTTGTGCCAGGCGCTGCCGACCTGCTTGGGCAGGGACGCCTCGTGGTAGTTCAGGTCGTACTTGGCGAAGAGCGCCTTCACCTTCGGGGCGATCTCGGCGTACCGGTTCGAGGGCAGGTCCGGGAACAGGTGGTGCTCGATCTGGTGGGACAGGTTGCCGGTCATCACGTGCATGGCCTTCGAGCCGGAGATGTTGGCCGAGCCCAGCATCTGGCGCACGTACCACTCGCCGCGGGTCTCCCGCTCCGGGATCGCCTTCTTCTCGAAGGTCTCGACGCCCTCGGGGAAGTGGCCGCACATGATCACCGAGTGCGACCAGAGGTTGCGCACCAGGTTCGCCGTGAAGTTCGCGGCCAGCGTGGGCAGGAACGAGCCCGTCGGCAGCGAGAGCGCCGGGTGGACCACGTAGTCCTTGGTCATCTGCTTGCGGATCTTGCGCACGGTGTTCTTGGCGTTCTTCTTGAACGTCTCGCTGCGCCGCTCCTTGGGGACCCGCAGGTTCTTCCCGAGCTCGAGGTCGTAGGCGGCGATGCCGTACTCGAAGAAGCAGGCGTTGATGAAGTTCAGCAGCGGCTGCGCGAGGTAGATCGGGTGCCAGCGCTGGTCCTCGTCCATCCGCATGATGCCCCAGCCGAGGTCGTTGTCCTTGCCCACGATGTTCGTGTAGGTGTGGTGCACCTCGTTGTGGCTGTGCTTCCAGCCCTCGGCGGTCGAGGCGTTGTCCCACTCCCAGGTGGTCGAGTGGATCTTCGGGTCACGCATCCAGTCCCACTGGCCGTGCATGACGTTGTGGCCGATCTCCATGTTCTCGAGGATCTTGGCCACGCTCAGCCCGACCGTCCCGGCGACCCAGGCGGGCGGGAACGCGCTGGCGAGCAGCACCGCGCGGCTGCCGAGCTCGAGACGGCGCTGGAAGGCCACCATCCCGCGGATGTACGCCGCGTCGCTGTCGCCGCGGCTGTCGATGATGTCCTGCCGGATCGCGTCCAGCTCGGCGCCGATCTGCTCGATGTCCTCGGCGGTGAGGTGAGCGGTCGGGTTCTCGGGCTTCTTGGTGATGGCGGTCATCAGACTCCTTCGGGGTCGGGATGGGCGCTGGATCGGCTGGATCAGTGGCGCTGGTCAGTGAGCGATGGTGCAGGCGCCGGCGGCGGCGCTGATACAGGTCTGGATCGGGACGCCCTCGGGGTTGGTCTCCCCGGGGATGGCGACGGTGACCTCGCCGTTGCGCAGGTCGCGGACCGCGCCCTGGGTCATCGGCAGGACACAGCCGAAGCAGATGCCCATCCGGCACCCGCTCGGCATCAGGACGCCGGCGTCCTCGGCGGCGTCGAGGATCGGGGTGCTGCCGTCGGCGTCCACGGTGGCGCCGGACGCGAAGGTGACGGTGCCGCCCTCGCCGCTGGCCTCCATCAGGACCGGGCGGAAGCGCTCGGTGGTGAGCGCCAGGCCCCGGGCGGTGTGGTGCTCCTCGAGGGCGTCGAGCAGGCCCGCCGGGCCGCACGCGTAGGTGAGCCGGTGCTCGAGGTCGGGGACGAGCTCGTCGAGCAGTGCCACGTCGAGCAGGCCGTGCTGGTCGTCGTAGCGCTCGATCAGCGTGATCGCGCCCCGGGCACCGAGCGCCCGCAGCTCGTCGCGGAAGATCGCGGCCGACTCCGAGGGGTTGACGTGCACCAGCACGATGTCGGTCGCGGGACGCGTCGCGCGGGAGAACAGGTTGCGCAACATGCCGATGACCGGCGTGATGCCGGAGCCGGCGGTGACCAGGAGCAGCCGCTCGGGCAGCGGCTGCGGGAGCACGAACTCGCCCTCGGCCTGCTCGAGCTGGAGCATCTCGCCGGGCCGGACGCTGTGCACGAGGTGGGAGGAGACGGTGCCGTCCTCGATCGCCTTGACAGTGATCGAGATGCAGCCGTCGGCGCGCGGGCCGTGGGTCAGCGAGTAGGTGCGCCACAGGCGTACGCCGTCGACGGAGACGCCGATCCGGACGTACTGGCCGGGCACGTGTCCGGCCCAGTCCTTGCCGGGCTTGATGACCAGGGTCGCGGACTGCGCGGTCTCGGGGCGGACCTGGACCACGCGGCCGCGCAGCGGCGCGCCGGCGCGCAGCGGGTGGAAGACGTCGAGGACGTCGTCGAGCTCGAGCGGGGTGACCGCGGCCCCGGCGACCCGGCGCAGCACTCCTCGCAAGGAGGTGCCGGAGCCGGGGTTCCCCGAGGTGACAAGACTGGCCATACCCCCACTCTCCTGCATTGGCGGCGTAAAGTCCTGTGCTGTCGACGTGAACCCGGCGCGCCTTTTTGTTCGTCACGAACAAAGTCCGCCCGCTGACTGCCCAGAATTCGGAGGAACCGTGCCGCCACGGACCCCGCGCCGCACCGACGGCCACGGACTGAAGCTCCCCCCGGTCGCCGTCGCCGCCATGCGCGCCGAGCTGCCCCGGGTGGCCGAGACCACCGTCGGCGCGATCATCGAGGAGGTGCCCAGCTACACCCAGGCCCTCGACGGCCCGATGGGCGCCAAGATCGGCAACGCCGTCCAGCTCGCGCTGGGCGGCTTCCTGTCGCTGGCCAGCGGCCGGCGCGGCGCCGGCGCCGGCACCCCCACCGCACCGGCCGTCGAGGGGGCCTACCAGCTCGGCCGCGGCGAGGCCCGCAGCGGCCGGTCCATCGACGCGCTACTGGCGGCGTACCGGATCGGCGCCCGGGTCTCGTGGCGCGAGCTGTCCACGACTGCCGTCGCGGCCGGCCTCGACAGCACCGACCTGGTCGACTTCGCCGAGCTGGTCTTCGCCTACATCGACGAGCTGTCGGCGGCCAGCGCCGCCGGCCACAACGACGAGCGCGAGACGACGGGCCGGGTCCGGCAGCGGCTGCTGGAGCGGGTCGCCAGCGCCCTCCTGGACGGGTCGCCGGCCGAGGACGTCCAGGCCGCCGCCGAGGCGGCCGGCTGGGTGCCGCCGGCCACGCTGACCGCGGTGCTGGTGCCGCAGGCTCAGGTTCGCCCGGTCCTGGCCGCGGTCTCCCCGCTGACCCTGCGGGTCGGGGACCTGGTCGGCCTCGACGACGCGGCGCTGCTGCTGGTCCCCGACGCGCACGGCCATCGGCGCGACGCGCTGCTCGCGGTGCTGCGCGACCGGGGCGCGATCGCCGGTCCCGCCCGCCCCTGGCTGGAGGTGCGCTCCTCCTACCTGCGGGCCGCCCGGGCCCGGCTCCGCGGGCTCGACCTGGACACCGAGATCCACCTGCCCGAACTGGTGCTCAGTGCCGATCCCGAGGCGCTCGCGGACCTGCGCGAGCGCGCCCTCGCGCCGCTGGCGGAGCTGCGGCCGGCGACCGCGGAGAAGCTCACCGAGACGCTGCGCGCGTGGGTGCTCCACCAGGGGCGGCGCGAGGACGTGGCGGCGGCGCTCTTCGTGCACCCGCAGACCGTGCGCTACCGCCTCGGCCAGCTCCGCGAGGCCTACGGCGACCTGCTCGAGGACCCTGACACGCTGCTGGCGCTGACCCTCGCCCTGGGCCGGCCGGAGCGGACGCCGGCCGCCGCCGACTGAGCCGGCGACCGCCCGGTCGCGGAGCCCGATCCAATCCGCTGGCCGACCAGCACCGAAGACCCATCGACAGTGAACGCCGTGACGAGCCCCACATCCGCGGCGCCGATCCATCGAAAGGGAGCACCCCCATGAACCGCAGCAAGACCCTGAAGGTCAGCATCGCCGGTCTTGTCACGGCGGCCCTGGCTGGCACCACCGTCGCGACCGGGCCGGCCCAGGCCGCCGAGGAGCACGGGGACTCGGCCCGCCAGGGCGGCAACCGCAGCCTCGCAGCCGTCCTCGCCCAGGACGGCGCCCGGTTCGACAAGAACTGGAAGGACTTCGACATCCTCGAGAAGGCAGTCGTCACGGTCCTCACCGAGAAGCCCGACAGCCCGGTGGCGCTCCTGACGCAGGGCCGCAAGCGGGCGACGGCGTTCCTGCCGACCGACGCCGCCTTCCGCCGCCTGGTCCGCGACCTCACCGGCTCGCGGCCCGCCAACGAGGCCGCCGCCTTCAGCGCGGTCGCCTCCGTGGCCGACGTCGACACCCTGGAGTCGGTGCTGCTCTACCACGTCGTCCCCGGCAAGACCCTCGGCGCGAAGAAGGTCGTCGCCCTGGAGGGCAAGTCGGTGACCACGGCCCTGGGCAGCAAGGTCAAGATCGAGGTCAAGAAGAAGGGCGTCGTGCTCCAGGACGCCGACCGCAACGACCGCAACGCGGTGGTGACCGTCACCGACATCAACAAGGGCAACAAGCAGATCGGGCACGCGATCAACCGCGTGCTGCGCCCCATCGACCTCTGAGCCGATGCCGACCAGGGCGGGCCGGACGCGACGCGTCCGGCCCGCTTTGGCATGTGAGGGTGGCCTCGTCGCCGCTACCGGCGCCTCCCCACCGGGTACCGCTGGTCCCGTGACCGAGCGAACCGTCCCTCTCCGCCGCCGCCCCCGATCCGCGCGGGCGGGCCTGGCCGGACTGCTCTGCCTGGCCGGCCTGCTGACCGGCTGCTCGGACGACGACGGCCCGACCCGGGCCGAGCTCGCCAGCCCGTCGGCCAGCCCGACCGAGACCCCGGCGGCCCCGGTGCAGCCGCCGCCCTCCGCGGCGGCCCGCTTCCCGACGTACGTCGCCCTCGGCGACTCCTACACCGCGGCGCCGCTGATCAGCGAGCCCATCGACACCGTGGGCTGCCTGCGCTCGGCCGGCAACTACCCGGCCCGGGTCGCCGAGACCCTGGGCGCCCAGCTCGAGGACCGCAGCTGCACCGGCGCGGACACCTCGAACCTCACCGGCCCCCAGCGCACCCTGACCGGGTCGGTGCCCGCCCAGCTCGACGCCGTCCGGGCCGGGACCAGCCTGGTGACTGTCGGGATCGGCGGCAACGACTTCGGGCTCTTCTCGACACTGGTCGGCTGCCTCGAGGCGGGCGCGGACGACGGCGAGTCCTGCCAGGACCGGGTCGATGTCGACCAGGTCCGGACCCAGCTCGACGAGGTCACGGTCCGGGTCGGGAGGGTGCTGGAGGAGGTCGGGCGCCGGGCCCCGGACGCCGAGGTGGTGGTCATCGGCTACCCGCAGATCGTGCCGCCGGACCGCACCTGCCCGGACCGGCTGCCGCTCGCCGAGGACGACCACCTGTTCCTCGCCGACCTCAACACCCGGCTCGACCGGGCCGTCCAGCAGGCCGCCCGGACGGCTGGCGTCGCGTTCGCTGACGTGTACGCCGCCAGCGACGCCCACGACCGCTGCTCCGCGCAGCCCTGGGTCAGCGGGTCGGAGTCCGCGACCGGCGAGGCGCTGGCCCACCACCCGCTGGCCGCCGAGCAGGAGGCCGTCGCCGGGCTGGTCGTCGAAGCGCTGAGCGAGTAGCCGCGGGCTGCTCAGCCCAGGTCGGCGTGGACCACCTGGCCGCCGACCACGGTGAGCGCCACGTTCATCGCGCGCAGCGCCGCGTCGGCCGTCGCGGTGTCGGGGTGCGACGCCAGCGGGTCGGCGTCGAGCAGCACCAGGTCGCCGAGCGACCCGACGCCGACGGTCGGGTGCCCGTCCACGGACGCGGCCAGCGCCTCCTGCGCCGTGAGCGCCTGCTCGGGGTGCCACGGGTCCCGCTCGTCCGCGC
Organism: Nocardioides pantholopis; assembly: GCF_003710085.1. Classification (NCBI taxonomy): domain Bacteria; kingdom Bacillati; phylum Actinomycetota; class Actinomycetes; order Propionibacteriales; family Nocardioidaceae; genus Nocardioides; species Nocardioides pantholopis. Next base: position 3,869,821 of record NZ_CP033324.1, read on the forward strand.
TGCGGTGCACCGCGGCGGCGATCGCCAGCCACGGGTCCAGCGGGGAGACCGGGGCGTCGGAGCCCAGCGCGAGCTGCACGCCGTCCTCGAGCATCCAGCGGAACGCGAAGCAGCGCGCGGACCGGTCCCCCCAGATCCGCTCGGTCACGTCCCGGTCGTCGAGCAGGTGCGCGGGCTGGACGCTGGCCCGGATGCCGAGCTCGGCCATCCTCCGCACGTCGTCCCGGTTGACCATCTGGGCGTGCTCGATGGAGCCGCGGGCGCCGGTCTCGGCGTACGCCGCGAGCGCCTCGGCCACGGCCGCGTCGCCGATCGCGTGGGTGGCCACCTCCAGGCCGGCGCGGTGCGCCCGGTCCAGCAGCTCGCGCAGCTCGGGGCCGGACTGGTTGGGCTGCCCGGCCGGGTGCTCCAGGCGGTGGGCGTCGGCGTAGGGCTCGCAGCACCAGGCGGTGCGGGTGTTCAGGGACCCGTCGCTGATGATCTTCAGCGGCCCCATCGTCGCCCGGTCGTCGCAGCCGGGGAGCAGGTCCCCGGTGCGCAGGCCCGAGGCGATGACCTCGTCCAGGGTCGCGGCGTACGTCGCCCAGCGGATCCGGACCCGGTCGCAGCCGTGGATCCAGCGGTGCGCCCACTCGTCGAGGCCGCCGCCGAACTCGAAGTCCACGATGCCGGTGACGCCGCGGGCCGCCGCGGCGTCCAGGGTCCTGCGGAACGCCTCCGGCGAGGTGCCCTCGTGCCCGGCCAGCGTGGCCAGGCGCGGATAGGCGGCGAACCACTCGGTCTCGCGGATCACCGCGTCGCGCACCGGCAGCGCGAGATGCATCAGCGCCGTCGTGTTCAGCCAGGCGTGGTGGCCGTCGCCGCTGATCAGCACCACGGCGGTGTGCCCCGAGACCGCGTCGAGCTCGGAGACCGTGACGTCGCGCTCCCAGCCGCCGGCGCGGTGACCCCAGCCGATCACGGGCTGCCCGGGCAGCAGCGCGATCCGGTCGGCCACCATCCGCAGCGCGTCCTCGGGGCTGCGCGCGGGCGCGAGGTCGAGCCGCTGCGAGCTCAGCGTCCACTGCGCCAGGTGCACGTGCTGGTCCCAGAGCCCGGGCGTCAGCCACCGGCCCTCGCCGCGGACCTCGGCCACGCCGGCGGGTCGCGACAGGGCCGGCCCGACCGCGGTCACCACGCCGTGCTCGACCAGGACGTCGACCGGCGCCGCCGGCACCTCGTCGCCGGCGGCGAGCGGGACGAGGCGCACCTCGTGCAGGATCAGGCTGGTCATGGGGCACACCGTAGGAGACGGTCTCGCCCCCGGCATCCCCGGTCCGCACTACGGTTTGCCGCATGACGCCGCTCCCGCCCGCCCGCCGGACCGCCCGTCGGTCCACCCACCGTGCCGTGGTGGCGGGCCTGCTCTGCCTGGGCCTCCTCGCCGGCTGCAGCGGCGAGGACGCCGAGCCCACCGCGAAGCCGACCGCCGCGCCGTCCGCGGACCCGGACGGCGCCGGCTCCTCCGCCCCCGCGACCGACCTCGACGTGGCGCTCAGCGAGCCCGTGGAGGACCCGCTCTACCCCGAGGTCGGCGACCCGGGCGTGGACGCGCTCCACTACGACCTGGCCCTGGACTGGGACCCGGAGTCCTCGACGCTGACCGGCGTGGAGGAGCTGACCTTCCGGGCCACCGCCGACGCCGCCGAGGTGCGCCTGGACCTGGGCGCCCCCCTCGACGTCTCCCGGGTGGCCCTCGACGGTGAGGAGGTCGAGTTCGCCCACGAGGACAAGGACCTCGTCGTCGCCGCCGAGGTCACGGCCGAGGACCGGCACCTGCTCACCGTCGAGTACGCCGGCACGCCCGAGCCGGTCTCCGCCCCCACCTCCCGCACCGACTTCACCGAGACCGGCTGGACGATCACCGAGGACGGCGAGACCTGGACCATGCAGGAGCCGTTCGGCGCCTACAGCTGGTACGCCGTCAACGACCACCCCTCCGACAAGGCGCTCTACGACATCACGCTCACGGTGCCGTCCCCCTGGGTCGGCGTCGCGAACGGCGAGCTGACCTCGCGCACCGAGGAGGACGGCCGCACCCGGACCAGCTGGCACCTCGCCGAGCCGGCCGCGTCGTACCTCGTCACGGTGGCGACCGGCGAGTTCACGATGACCGAGGACACCTCGGCCGCCGGCGTCCCGCTGACCTACTGGACCCCCGCCGGCGACGAGCGCACGCTGCGCCGGGTGCGGCGCACCGGGGCGGCGCTGGACTGGGTCAGCGAGCGGCTGGGGCCCTACCCCTACGACACCCTCGGGGTGGTCGTCGTCGACTCCGAGAGCGGCATGGAGACCCAGACCATGATCACGCTGGGCGACACGGCGTACACGACCTCGACGCCGGTGCTGGTCCACGAGGTGGCGCACCACTGGTACGGCAACCAGGTCTCGCCCCGCGACTGGTTCGACGTGTGGATGAACGAGGGCATGGCGATGTACCTCCAGGGCGTGTGGGAGGCCGAGGAGTCCGGCCGCACGGTCGAGGCGGTCATGGACGAGTGGGCGGTGTGGGAGCGGGACTGGCGCACGGCCGCCGGCCCGCCGGCCGCCTTCGACGCCGACTCCTTCGGCGCCTCGAACATCTACTACGGGCCGGCGCTGATGTGGCACGAGCTGCGCGAGCGGCTCGGCGACCAGGAGTTCTGGGCGATGGTGCGTGCCTGGCCGGCCACCCGCGACAACGGCAACGCCGGGACCGAGGAGTACCTCGCCTGGATCCAGGAGCAGACCGGGGAGGACCTCGCGGGGTTCTTCGACGCCTGGCTGCTCGGGGAGGACACGCCGCCGCGCGACTGAGCGGGGCTGCCGAACCCGGACGGAGGCGCCGACGTCATCGCGCGGTTCCACGACAAGTCGGGCCGATCGTCGTCCACTCCTGCCGAGGGCGGCGGGGCCGAGCCCCACTAGCGTTCGGGGGGTGACCCGCCTCAACGCCACCCAGCTGATCGACCTGGTCCTCGACGACGGGTCCTGGTCCTCCTGGGACTCCCGGCCCGAGCGCGGCCGGATCAGCGAGCAGTACGCCGCGGACCTGGCCCGCGCCGAGGAGAAGAGCGGCGTCGACGAGGCGGTGCTCACCGGCGAGGGCCTGCTGAAGGGCCGCCGGGTCGCTGTCGTCATGGGCGAGTTCGGCTTCCTGGCCGGCTCGATCGGGCGGGCCGCCACCGACCGGCTGGTCACCGCGATCGAGCGCGCGACCACCGAGGGCCTGCCGCTGCTCGCCGGCCCGGTCAGCGGCGGCACCCGCATGCAGGAGGGCACGCCCGCCTTCGTGCAGATGGTGCGGATCACCGCGGCCGTGGCCGCGCACAAGGACGCCGGCCTGCCGTACCTGGTCTACCTGCGCCACCCCACCACCGGCGGCGTGATGGCGTCCTGGGGCTCCCTGGGGCACGTCACCGTCGGCGAGCCCGGGGCGCTGCTGGGGTTCCTCGGCCCCCGGGTCTACGAGGCGCTGTACGGCAAGGAGTTCCCGCAGGGCGTGCAGACCGCGGAGAACCTCCACGAGCGCGGCATCATCGACGCCGTCGTCGCCCCGGAGGACATCGCCGAGATCCTGGACCGGGCGCTGACGATCCTGATGGCGCCCCGGCAGGGCATCGAGCCGGTCGCGCGACCCGCGGACGCCTTCTACGACGGCACCCCCGACATCGAGACCTGGGACGCGGTCGTCCGCTCCCGCCGCACCGACCGCCCCGGCGTGCGCGGGCTGCTGCGGCACGCCGCCAGCGACGTGGTGCCGCTCAACGGCACCGGCCAGGGCGAGCAGGACCCCGGGCTGTTCATCGCGCTGGTCCGCTTCGGCCAGGCGCCGTGCGTCTTCCTCGGCCAGGACCGGCGCACCCAGGCCGGGCACCCGCTCGGCCCGGAGGCACTGCGCGAGGCCCGGCGCGGGATGCGGCTGGCCTCCGAGCTCGGGCTGCCGCTGCTCACGGTCATCGACACCCAGGGCGCGGCGCTGTCGCCGGAGGCCGAGAACGGCGGCCTGGCCGGCGAGATCGCCCGCTGCCTCTCCGACCTGGTCACGCTGGACGCCCCGACCCTGTCCCTGATGCTCGGCGAGGGCACCGGCGGCGGCGCCCTGGCCCTGCTGCCGGCCGACCGGGTCGTGGCCGCCCAGCACGCCTGGCTCTCCCCCCTCCCGCCGGAGGGGGCCAGCGCGATCGTGCACCGCGACATCGAGCACGCTCCCGAGATGGCGCGGGCGCAGCGGGTCCGGGCCCAGGACCTGGCCGCGCTCGGCATCGTGGACCTGATCGTCGCCGAGCGGCCGGACGCCGCCGAGGAGCCGGAGGCCTTCTGCCGGCGCGTCGGCGCGGTGCTCGAGCACGAGCTCGCCGGCCTGCTGAGCTCCGGCGCCGGGTCCCCGGGCGACCGGGCCCGCCGCTACCTGGGCCGCCCGGAGCAGTGACCCCGGGCACCCGGGGCCGCTAGGTTTCCGGGGTGCCCACCCTGCGACCGATCACCCCGGCCGACGTCGAGGCCGTCCTGGCCCTCAACCAGCGCGACGTCGTCCTGCTCTCCCCGCTGGACGCCGCCCGGCTCGAGCGGCTGCGCGGCTGGGCGGACCGGGCCGACGTGGTCGACGTCGACGGCGAGGTCGCCGGCTTCTTCCTGACCTTCGGGCCCGGGACGCCGTACGACGGCGGCAACTACCGCTGGTACGCCGAGCGGTACGGCGAGCAGTTCTACTACCTGGACCGGATCGTGCTCGACCCTCGGTTCCGCCGCCGCGGCCTGGGTGGGCTGGTCTACGACGCCGTCGAGCGGGACGCCGCGGCGTACAGCCGGCTCACGCTGGAGGTGAACACCGACCCCCCGAACGAGCCGTCGCTGGCCTTCCACGCCCGGCGCGGCTTCGTCCAGGTCGGGGAGCGGGACTACGGGGACGGCACGCTGGTCGCGATGCTGGTCAAGGAGCTCGTGGCGCCCGACGCCGGGCCGACGCCCCGGTGAGCGGCGGCTCCGCCGGGCGGCGGGGGCTGCCGGCAACGATCTACCTGCTGGCCGTCGCCACGTTCGTGGTCGGCACCGACAAGGACCTGCTGGTCGGGATCCTGCCCGAGCTCAGCGCCGACCTCGACACCAGCGCGGGGCTGGTGGTGCAGCTCGCGACGGTCTTCGCCCTGACGTACGCCGTCGCCGCTCCCGTGCTGGCCGTGACCCTCGCCGGCTGGCCCCGCCGCCGGCTGATGCTGGCCGCGCTCGGCGTGTTCACGGCCGGGAACCTGCTGTGCGCCCTGGCCCCGAGCTACGAGGTGCTGCTGGCCGGGCGGGTCGTGGCGGCCCTCGGCGCGGCCGCGTTCACCCCCACCGCGGCGGCCGCGGGCGCCGCCGCCGCGGGCCCGGACCGCTCCGGGCGGGCGCTCGCGGTCGTCTTCGCTGGCTTCTCGCTGGCCTCGGTCGCCGGGGTCCCGCTCGGGACGCTGGTCGGGCAGCAGGCCGGCTGGCGCTGGGTCTTCGCGACCATCGCCGGCCTCGGGATCCTGGTCGCGCTCGGGCTGGCCCGGTTCCTCGGCCCGCAGGCCCCCGGGCAGGTGGCCGGGCTCGCGGACCGGGTCGCGGTGCTGCGCGACGCCCGGGTCCGGCGGGTGCTCGCGGTCTCCGGGACCGCCCAGGCCGCCGGGTTCGCGTTCTTCCTCCTGGTCAGCCTGCACGCCGAGCACGTCACCGGCGACGCCGCGCTGGTCCCGCTGCTGGTGCTCTGCTTCGGGCTGTTCGGGCTGGCCGGGACCTGGGCCGCCGGGCGGGCCAGCGACCGCGCCGACCCGGTCCTCGCCCTGCGCGCCGCGGTCGCGCTCGCGGCGCTCGCGCTGCTGGCGATGCCGCTGCTCGCCCGCGGCCCGGTCAGCCTGGTCGCGCTGGTCTCGGTGTGGGCCTTCGCCCAGTGGGCCATCACCGTGCCCGTCCAGGCGTGCCTGCTGCGGCTGCAGCCCGCCACCGGATCGATCGCGGTCTCGCTGAACTCCTCGGCGATGTACCTGGGCAGCGCGGTCGCCGGCCTGGTCGCGGCCGGCGCCGCCGGCACCGTGGGCATCGGCTGGCTGCCCGGCGTCGCGGGGCTGCTGCTCGCGCTCGCCGGCGCCCTCGCGCTGACGATCCGGCTGCGGCCGGCGACCGGCCAGGCGGCGGCCGGGGTGCCGCTGCCGACCTGAGCGGCTCGGCCGCTCCGCCTCACCAGCGGTTGCGGGCCTCCTCCGCCCAGCCGACCAGCCCCGCGAGGTCGACCCGCTCCCCGTCGTCGGTGGCCGCCCAGCCGGTGAAGTGGCCGAAGCACTGGTGGGTCTCCCCGGCGAGCACGACCAGGCTGGTCCGGGCGACCCGCTCGTGGAAGGGGTGGAACGTCGCCTCGACCCGCTCGCCGCGGATCCGCCACGGCCGCAGCCAGTCCTCGCGGTCGTACTCCCAGGCCAGCTCCTCGCCGATCTTGTGCAGCCGGCCGTCGACGAGCACGGCGTTCTCGGTCGTGGCGGTGCCGGCGGTCCACCGGCCGCCGAGCTGGATGCCCCGCCCGGCCGCGCTGCCGGCGGCCCAGTTCCACGTCATCGAGTACGGCCACCGGCCGCGGCCGTGGTCGAGCACCGCCCAGGACTCCCCGGCGGGCACGTCGTACGTCGTCCCGGCGAGCGTGAGCCGGCCGGTGACGGGGCGGGCCAGGTCCTTGACGGTGTACTGGAAGAGCCGGTCGCTCCACGGCACCACCACGCCCAGCGAGTCCTGCCCGGGCACGACTGCCACTGTCAGGTCGAGGGTCAGGTCGGGCGCGGTGGCCCGGATCGTGGTCCGCTCGTGGTCCTGGTCGAACACGAACGCGGTGCTGGCGCCGGACGCCTGCACCCCGCCGACCCCGCAGCGCTCCGGCAGCTCGACGCCCCGCGCGAGCGGCACCACGTCGTCGTGCACGGTCTCCACCCCGCTCGCCCGGTCCAGCACGTAGATGCCGAGCACCCCGGCGTAGTCCAGGGAGGAGACCACCAGCCCGACCACGTGGTCGGGGGTGACCACCCCCCAGTACTCCCAGCGCTTGGTCCGGCCCCACCCCCGCAGGTTGGCGCGGTGCAGCGGCCGCCGGGTCCACCCCACCGCCTCGGGGGCCAGCCGGCCGGACGGCAGGCACAGGTCGACGGGCTCGGTGATCTCGCGCTCGGGCACGGGCCCCAGTGTGCCGTCTGGGTGCCGCCGTCTGGTGGCCGCCGAGAGCACCGGTCCGGCCGCCGCGCAAGGTCACGAACGTCTCATCGACTTCGAGTCGCCCGATCGAGAACGCCGCGGCTAGCGTTCGGGCGGCCGCCGAGCCGCCCCCTCCGCGGAGCCGGCTCCGGCCCGACCCAGGCTCCGGCCCGCCGGGGGACTTCCAGATCCCCCGGCGGGTCGGTCACGACCCGGTCAGTAGAGGGTCGGTCACGACCCGGTCAGCAGAGGGTCGGTCACGACCCGGTCAGCAGAGGTCAGTAGAGCAGCGCCGTCCCCGGGTCCTCGAGGATCCCGGCCACGTCGGCCAGGAACCGGGAGCCCTTCTCGCCGTCGATGTGACGGTGGTCGAAGGACAGCGAGAGCTGCATGACCTCGCGGGGCACCACCGCGTCGCCGACCACCCATGGCATCCGCCGGATGGCCCCGACGCACAGGATCGCGGACTCGCCGGGGTTGATGATCGGGGTCCCGCCGTCGACGCCGAAGACCCCGACGTTGGTGATCGTGAAGGTCCCCCCGCTCATCTGCGCGGGCTGGGTGCGGCCCTCGCGGGCGGTCGCGGTGAGCTCGTTGAGGGCCCCGGCGAGGTCCGGCAGCGCGAGGTCCTGGGCGTCCCGGACGTTCGGGACGACCAGCCCGCGCGGGGTGGCCGCGGCGATGCCGAGGTTCACGTAGTGCTTGAGGACGACCTCGCCGGCCTCCTCGTCCCAGAACGAGTTGATCTCCGGCGTACGCCGGATCGCGAGCAGCGCGGCGCGGGCCACGACCAGCAGCGGGGAGATCCGGACCTCGCGCAGCTCGCGCCGCTCCCGGAGCCGGTCGACCAGCTCCATGGTGCGGGTCACGTCCACGGTGAGCCACTCGGTCACGTGCGGCGCGGTGAACGCCGAGCTCACCATCGCCGTGGCCATCATCTTCCGCACGCCCTTGATCGGCTCGCGGGTCTCCCGGGCCCCGGCTGTCGAGCCGCCCCCGGTGGTCGAGCCGCCCCCGGTGGTCGAGCCGCCCCCGGTGGTCGAGCCGCGAGCGCCAGCGAGCGTGTCGAGACCCGTGTCATGACCCAGCGCGGCCGCGGCGGCCTCGACCTCCGCCCGGGTCACCACGCCGTCCTCGCGGGTGGGCGTGATCGTGCCCAGGTCGACGCCGAGGTCCTTGGCGAGCTTGCGCACCGGCGGCTTGGCCAGCGTCCGGGCGGGGCGCTCGGCCACCCGCGCGGGGGTCGCCGGGACGGCCGGCTCGTCGACCTCGACGACCTCCTGGGACTGGGCGCCACCGGGGGCGAACGCCCCCTGGACCTGCATCTGGGTCGCGGCGGCCGACAGCGTGGGCGGGGACGCCGAGCCGGTGCGCGGGCGGCGGACCGGCCCCCGGTCGGCCTTGGAGCGGCCGACCAGGCTCTCGCCCTCGCCGCCGCCGCTCGCCGCCGGGTTCGACAGGTCGATCTCCATCGGCGGCGCCTCGCCACCGGTGTCGGCGTCAGAGCCGGAGCCGGGCCCGGTGCCGGACCCCGCGGCGGGCTCGCCGATCGCGATGATCGGGGTGCCGACCGGGACGGTCGCGCCCTCGGCCACCAGCAGTGCCGTCACCGCGCCGGCGTACGGCGAGGGGAGCTCGACCAGCGACTTCGCGGTCTCGATCTCGACGATCACGTCGTTGACGGCGATCACGTCGCCGACCTTGACCTTCCAGGAGACGATCTCGGCCTCGATCAGGCCCTCGCCGACGTCGGGCAGCTTGTACTCGGGCACCGCGATCCCTCTCAGAAGTCCATGGCTCGGTCGACGGCGTCCAGCAGCCGGTCCAGGTCGGGGAGGAAGTCCTCCTCGATCCGGGACGCGGGGTACGGCGTGTCGAAGCCGCCGACCCGCAGCACCGGGGCCTCCAGGGCGTAGAAGCACTCCTCGGTGATCCGGGCCGCGAGCTCGGCGCCCATGCCGAGGTTCACGTGCGCCTCGTGGCAGACCACCGCCCGGCCGGTGCGGCGCACCGAGTCCAGGACCGGGACCATGTCCAGCGGGGAGAGCGTGCGCAGGTCGATGACCTCCAGCGAGCGGCCGTCGGTGGCGGCCGCCTCGGCGGCGTGCATCGCGGTCTTCACCGTCGGCCCGTAGGCGAGCACGGTGACGTCGGTGCCGGAGCGCACCACCCGGGAGGTGAACAGCGGCTCCGGGGTCGCGGTCTCGTCGAGGTCGGCCTTGTCGGCGTGGTACTGCCGCTTGGGCTCGAGGAAGACCACCGGGTCGTCGCTGGCGATGGCCTGCTGGATCATCCAGTAGCCGTCGACCGGGTTGGAGCAGGCGACGACCTTGATGCCGGGCGTGTGCGCGAACTGCGCCTCCGGGGACTCCGAGTGGTGCTCGACGGCGCCGATGCCGCCGCCGAACGGGATCCGGATCACCATCGGCAGCGGGGAGCGGCCCTTGCTGCGGTAGTGCATCTTCGCGACCTGGCACACGATCTGGTCGTAGGCCGGGTAGACGAACCCGTCGAACTGGATCTCGACCACCGGGCGGTAGCCGCGCAGCGCCAGCCCGACCGCCGTACCGACGATGCCGGACTCGGCCAGCGGGGAGTCGATGACCCGGTCCTCGCCGAAGTCCTTCTGCAGGCCGTCGGTGATCCGGAAGACGCCGCCGAGCTTGCCGACGTCCTCGCCCATCAGCAGGACCTTGTCGTCGTCCTCCATCGCCTTGCGCAGGCCCAGGTTGAGGCCCTTCGCGAGCGTGATCCGCTGGCTCATCGCCTGCTCCCCTCGAAGGACTCGAGGTAGGCCTCGAAGCCGGCCCGCTGCGCGGCCAGCTCCTCGGTCTCCTCGGCGTAGACGTGGTCGAAGATCGCCAGCGGGCTGGGGTCCGGCATCGCCCGGCAGCCTTCCCGCAGCCGGGCCCCGAGCTCGTCGGCCTCCTCGCCGAGGGTCTCGAAGAAGGCGTCGTCGGCCAGCCCGTTGCGGCGCAGGTAGACCTCCACCCGGGCGATCGGGTCGCGCAGCTTCCAGCGCTCCACGTCGTCGGAGAGCCGGTAGCGGGTCGGGTCGTCGGTGGTCGTGTGCGCGCCCATCCGGTAGGTGTAGGCCTCCACGAACGTCGGGCCCTGGCCCTCCCGGGCCCGCTGCAGCGCGGCGCGGGTCACGGCGTAGGTCGCGAGCACGTCGTTGCCGTCGACGCGGATGCCGGGGAAGCCGAAGCCGAGGGCCCGCTGGTAGAGCGGGATCCGGGACTGCCGCTCGATCGGCTCCGAGATCGCCCACTGGTTGTTCTGGCAGAAGAAGACGACCGGGGCGTTGTAGGAGGCCGCGAAGATGAACGCCTCGTTGACGTCGCCCTGGGAGGAGGCCCCGTCGCCGAAGTGCGCCACGACCGCCGCGTCGCGCTCGGGGTCGCCGGTGCCGACCACGCCGTCGCGCTGCATGCCCATCGCGTAGCCGGTGGCGTGCAGGGTCTGCGCCCCGATCACGATCGTGTAGAGGCCGAAGTGGAACTCCTCGGGGTCCCAGGCGCCGTGGTCGACGCCGCGGAAGAGGCCGAGCAGCTTGAGCGGGTCGATCCCCCGGCACCAGGCGACGCCGTGCTCCCGATAGGTCGGGAAGACGTGGTCCTGCGGCCGCAGCGCCCGGCCGGCCCCGATCTGGGCGGCCTCCTGACCCAGCAGCTGGGCCCAGATGCCGAGCTCGCCGTGCCGCTGCAGGGCGGTCGCCTCGACGTCGAGACGGCGGACCAGGACCATGTCGCGGTAGAGCCCGCGGATCTCGTCGGCGTCGAAGTCCAGGTCGAACTCCGGGTGGTGCACACGTTCGCCCTCGGGGGTGAGCAGCTGGACGAGGTCGGGGCCGCCGTCCTGGTGCGAGGGCCCGAAGACCTCGGCGAGGTCCGGTCCGAAGCCCGGGTCTCCAGGGGAGGATGTCGATTCCTGCGTCATGGCAGCACTCCTTCTGCTCTCCGGCCGCGGGGTCGCCGCACGCCGAGGGCGGGCGGGCGCAGGGCGCGGTGGTGGTGCACCTCTGTGACCCGGCCCACAAGTGGGATGCGCCCAACCTAGCGCCGCCCCGTGCGGGCGGCCAACCGGCCCCACCCCGGCGCGGAGCCGGCTCAGTGCACCTCGCCGAGGTCCTCGTGGTCGCGGTGGCTGACCGGCTCGACCTGGAAGGTCGCGTGCTGGACCGCGAAGTGCGCGGCGACGCAGTGGCTCAGCTCGTCGAGCGTCGGGCCGACGCCGCGCTCGGCCAGGCACGCGTCGGTGACCGTCACGTGGGCGGAGAGGCTGGCCATGCCGCTGGTGATCGTCCAGGCGTGCAGGTCGTGGACGTCCACGACCCCGGGAACCCCGAGCAGGTGCCGGCGTACGTCGTCCAGGTCGAGGTCGCGCGGCGCGATCTCCAACAGGATCGCGGCGCTGTCACGGACCAGCAGCACCGCCCGCGGGGCGATCAGCACCGCGATCACCAGCGAGGCCAGCGGGTCGGCGTACAGCCAGCCGGTGGTCCAGATGACCACGCCCGCGATCACCGCGAGCACCGACCCGACCAGGTCGGCGAGCACCTCGTTGGCGGCGCCGCGCAGGTTCAGCGACCCGGTCTCGGAGCGGTTCAGCACCGCCAGCGAGATCGCGTTGGCGACCAGGCCGACGAGCGCGAACCCCACCATCGGGCCGGCGTCGACCGAGGACGGGTCGGCCAGCCGGCGCACCCCGGCCCAGCCGACGTACCCGCAGACCACCAGCAGCAGCAGGCCGTTGACAGCGGCGGCGAGGATCTCGGCGCGGTGGTAGCCGAAGGTGGAGCGAACCCCCGCCGGGCGGCTGGCGAGGTAGGACGCCCCGAGGGCCAGCACGATCGCGCCGGCGTCGGTGGCCATGTGCGCGGCGTCGGCGAGCAGCGCCAGCGACCCGGTGAGCAGGCCGCCGACGACCTCGAGCACGAGGACGCTGCCGGTGACCAGGAGCGCGATGCGCAGCCGGCCCCGGTCCTCGGCCCGCCCGGCGGCGTGCGCGTGGTCGTGCCCCATGGCGCCACTCTAGGCCGGGGCCGGGGGCCCCGGAGCAGGCCGGAGCAGGGCTGTGGCGGTCTCAGTGCCGCCCGTGCGGGGTGAGCCAGACCGCCGGGTCCGGGCCCTTCGGGACGATGCCCGAGGGGTTCACGTCGGTGTGCACGACGTAGTAGTGCGCCTTGATCTGGTCGAAGTCGATCGTCTCGCCGAAGCCCGGGGTCTGGTACAGGTCGCGGGCGTAGCCCCACAGGTTGGGCAGCTCGGTGAGCTTCTGCCGGTTGCACTTGAAGTGGCCGTGGTAGACCGCGTCGAAGCGGGCCAGGGTCGTGAAGAGCCGGATGTCGGCCTCGGTGATCGCCGCGCCCATCAGGTAGCGCCGGGTCGCCAGCCGGTCCTCGAGCCAGTCCATGGCCACCCAGAGCCGGTCGTACGCCGCGTCGTAGGCCTCCTGGGAGCCCGCGAAGCCGCACCGGTAGACGCCGTTGTTGACCTCGGTGAAGACCCGCTTCATGACCTCCTCCATCTCCTCGCGGAGGTCGGCGGGCCACAGGTCCGGCGCGTCGGGGCGGTGGAAGTCGCGCCACTCGAAGAACAGGTCGTGGGTGATCCACGGGAAGTCGTTGGTGACGACCTGGCCGCTCTCGACCTCGACGATCGCGGGGACGGTGATGCCGCGCGGGTAGCCGGGGAAGCGCTTCTCGTAGGCGTCCTTGAGGAAGTGGATGCCGAGCACCGGGTCCACCCCGTCGGGGTCGAGGTCGAAGGTCCAGCTGCGCTGGTCGTGGGTCGGGCCGGGCAGCCCGACCGAGAGGACGTCCTCGAGTCCGAGCAGGCGCCGGACGATGAGTGTGCGGTTCGCCCACGGGCAGGCCTTGGCCGCCACCAGCCGGTAGCGGCCGGGCTCGACCGGCCAGAGCGGCACGTCGCGGGGGCCGTGCTCAGGGACGCGGGCGTCGCGGGTGATCCGGTCCGGGATGTAGTTCATGTCCCGGTCGAAGGCCTTCCCCTTCTCGACGTACGTCGAGCTCGTGGGGGTCTGGTCAGCACCGGCACTCATGTCCCGATCCTAGGTGAGCGTTCAACGACCCGGGGCGGGCTGACGTACGGTCGTCGGATGCCTCGGACCCCCGCCCTGCGCGGGCTGCTCGCCCTGGTGGCCGCGGCCGTGCTGGCCGCCGGCTGCTCGAGCGAGGGCGGCGGGGACTCCGCCGACCGGTCGGCCACCCCCTCGCCGTCCGCGTCCGCCCCCTCGACCTCCGGGTCCACACCCTCGCCGTCCGCGTCCTCGCCGTCCGCGCCGGCGTCGGCCGCACCCGGGACCGTCCCGCCGGACTGGCTGGGCACCCGGGTGCTCCCCCTCGGCCCCGACGGGTACGGCGCGGTGCGCGCGACGCCGCGCGAGCTGCGCAACCGCCGGTTCACGCTGCCGGACCCGGTGGCCGCCCTTCCCGGCCGGGGCTTCGCCTCCCGGGTCGTCGCCCCCGCACCGGCCCGGGTGCTGGCGCGCTCCACCTGGGGGCCGCGCTGCCCCGTCGCCGCCGACGACCTCGCCTGGGTGCGGGTCGCCTTCCGCGGCTTCGACGGCGCCCGGCACACCGGCGAGCTGCTCGTGAACCGCACCGCGGCCGACGACCTGGTCGGCGTCTTCCGGGACCTGTGGCGGGCCCGCTTCCCGTTCGAGCGGATCGCGATCACCACCCGCGCCGAGCTGGACGCCGCGCCGACCGGGGACGGCAACGACACCGGCGCCTTCGTCTGCCGCCCGATCACCGGCGGCACGTCGTACTCCGAGCACGCCTACGGGCTGGCCATCGACATCAACCCGTTCCAGAACCCCTACGTCCGCGGCGACCTGGTGCTGCCCGAGCTCGCCTCGGCGTACGCCGACCGCGCCTGGGTGCGGCCCGGCATGATCACCCCCGACGGCCCGGTCGTGCGCGCGTTCGCCCGGATCGGCTGGGCCTGGGGCGGGGCCTGGTCGACCCGCAAGGACTACCAGCACTTCAGCGCCAGCGGCCGGTGACGCCCCCCGGTGGTCGAGCCGCTCCGGTGGTCGAGCCGGTCCCGGTGGTCGAGCCCCTCGGTGGTCGAGCCCCCCCGGTGGTCGAGCCGTGAGGAGCGCCAGCGACGAGCGTGTCGAGACCCCGGTCACCGGACCAGGTGGTTCCGCGCCGCTGGGGTTGAGGGTCTTGGTTCCGCCCGCGGTCGCGTTGCCGTTGTCTTGGGCTGACGGTCCCGCCCTCCGTCGCAGAATTTCCTTCCACATTCTTCACTCCACCTCTAGTTCTTCGAACATCTGTTCGAGTAGAATGTGCTATGGCCATCGACCCGAACCCCGCCCCGCTGGGCGAGTGCGACAGCCCAGCGGCGGTGCTGGCGTTCGCGCGGTCCCAGCGTGCTGTGGCTGACCGTGCCGAGGTCGCCTTGCTCGAGGCTGCGGTCGCGTGGGCCTCGATGCACTCGGTCGACTGCCTGGACGACGCGGCCTGCCTGCCGGGTGCCGAGGGCGAGATCGCGATCGCGGGGCCGGGCGCGCCGCTGGTCACCGAGTTCGCCCCGCTCGAGCTCGGTGCCGCGCTCGGCATGAGCAGCGACGCTGCTCGGGCGATGCTCGGTGAGGCGGTCGAGCTCGCGCACCGGCTCCCGCGGACCTGGGCTGCCGTGCGGGCCGGGAGCGTGCCCGCCTGGCGGGGCCGCAAGATCGCGGCGAACACCCTCTCGCTCCCCGCCGATGGCGCGGCCTACGTCGACACCCACGTCCACGCGGTGGCCGGGAAGATCGGGTACGCCGCGCTGGACCGGCTGATCGAGGAGGCCCGGGTCCGGTTCGACCCCGCCGGCGCCGAAGAGAAGCGCCGCGCTGCCGCGGACCGGCGGCACTTCGACCTCGACACCGGCCGCGTCTCGTTCGGCGGGACCGTGGTCGTGGACGGCGAGCTCGACCTCGCCGACGCCCTCGACCTCGAGGACGCGGTCGCCCGCGGTGCCCGGGTCCTCGGCGAGCTCGGCTGCGCGGAGTCCCTCGACGTCCGCCGCTCCCTAGCGGTCGGCGAGATCGCCCGCCGCCAGCTCGCCCTCGACCTCGACACCACCCCGACCCAGGTGCAGGGCCTGTCCAAGCGCTGCCAGCCCCGCCAGGTCGTCATCCACGTCCACCTCACCGAGGCCGCCCTCAGTGGCGGGGACGGCCTGCATCTGGCCCGGGTCGAGGAGACCCGCTCGTTCGTCTCCGCCGACCAGGTCAAGACCTGGTGCGCCAACCCCGATGCCCAAGTCATCGTGAAGCCGGTTCTCGACCTCGCCGACGTCGACCACACCGACGCCTACGAGGTCCCCGACCGGATGTCAGAACGGGTCCAGCTCAACAACCCGACCTGCGTCTTCCCCTGGTGCGGCCGCTCGGCCCGCCGCGCGGACACCGACCACGTCATCCGCCACCGGCACGAACGCGAGGGGCCACCGGGCCATGAGGAGTTCGGCGAGACCACCGACCCCAACCTCGCACCCCTGTGCCGCACCCACCACCGGGCCAAGACCCACACCGCCTGGACCTACACCAAGCTCGACGAGACCACCTACCTGTGGCGAACCCCGAACGGCATCCACCTGCGCCGCGACCACACCGGCACCACCATCGTCACCATCTGACCGGGGTCTCGACACGCTCGCTGCGCTCACGGCTCGACCACCTGCCCCGGTGGTCGAGCCGCGAAGGCGCCCCGGCGCCTGGCCCTCCCGGTGATCGAGCCGCGAAGGCGCCCTGACGCCTGGGGGTGTCGAGACCCCTTGCGCTCCGATCGGGGTCTCGACACGCTCGCTGCGCTCACGGCTCGACCACCGAGGCCGGTCAGCGCACGAACCCCTCGGCGAGCCGCAGCAGCCGGTCGTTGGCCTCGGTCTCGCCGATGGAGACCCGGGCGCCCTCGCCGGCGAACGGCCGGACCATGATCCCGAGCTCCTCGGCGGCGGCCGCGAAGTCGGCGGTGCGCTCGCCGAGCTCGAACCAGACGAAGTTGCCCTGCGCCTGCGGGACGTCCCAGCCGCGCTCGCGCAGGCCGGTGGCGACGCGGGTGCGCTCGGCGACGAGTGCGTCGACCCGCTCGAGGAGCTCCTCGCGCCGCTCCAGCGAGGCGATCGCCGCGGCCTGTGCCACCGAGGAGACCCCGAACGGCAGCGACACCGCCCGCAGCGCCGCGGCCAGCGGCGCCGGCGCGACGGCGTACCCGACCCGGAAGCCGGCCAGCCCGTAGGCCTTGGAGAAGGTGCGGGTCAGCACGACGTTCTGGTGGCGCCGGTACGTCGCCAGCCCGTCGACCGGGTCTGCCATCCGGACGAACTCCAGGTAGGCCTCGTCGACCACGACCAGCACGTGGGGTGGGACCGCCGCCAGGAACTCGTCCAGCTCGGTCTGGCTCACCGCGGGCCCGGTGGGGTTGTTGGGCGTGCAGACCAGCACCACCCGGGTCCGGTCGGTGACGGCCGCCGCCATCGCGGGCAGGTCGTGGCGCCCGTCCGGCAGCACCGGCACCCGGACCGCTGTCGCCGCCGCGGCCGTGACCGCGATCGGATAGGCCTCGAAGGAGCGCCAGGCGAAGACGACCTCGTCGCCCGGCTCGCAGAACGCCTGCACGAGCTGGTAGATCAGCGCCACCGACCCGGTCGCCACCGACAGGTCCTCCACCGGCACCCGGCAGGTCTCGGCGAGCGCCGCGTACAGCGCCGCGGACCCCATGTCGGGATAGCGGTTCATCTGCGCGACCGCCTCCTGCACCGCCTCGACGACACCCGGCAGCGGCGGATACGGGTTCTCGTTGGAGGACAGCTTGTAGGAGGTCATCCCGGGGCGCACCGTCGGCGGCCGCCCGGCGACGTACGGCGGGATCAGGCCGATGTTGGGCCGCGGTGCGGGGCGGGACTGACCGGTCATGGCGCTCAGCGTAGGCGCGCGCGCCAGGGTCGCAGGACGAGCGCGGCCAGCAGCCCGGCCGCGCCGCCGAGCAGCGCCCCGGTGCTGTTGTCGACGACGTCGGTGATGTCGCAGGCGCGGTCCAGGCGGGCCAGCTCCAGCTGGGTGAGCTCGATCCCGGCGGAGTACGCCGCGAGCACCGCCAGCCCGAGCGGCACCGTGACCAGCGCGGCCCGCGGCCAGCGGGCCAGGAACACCACCATCAGCAGGCCCGGCGGCACGAAGACGAGCGTGTTGAGCAGCCGCTGCCCGCCGGAGAAGATCCAGAACCCCTCGGGGGCCGGCCCGCCGTAGTCCCACGAGCAGGTCTCCTGCCGGGTCTCGGCGGGGACGATCCCGGGCGCGCCTTCCGCCGGCACCAGCGTGAGGCAGGCGATCACGGCCAGCGACCACAGCAGCAGCGCGAGCGCACCCGCGCCCAGCACGCCCAGCGGGCCGCGCGCGACCAGGTAGACCAGCAGGCACAGGACGCCGGAGACGACCACGCCGAGGAGCATCACCGCCACACCGCCGACCGGGACCATGCGCCCGACCGTAGCGAGCCGCCCCGTGGCGGGCCGAACCACCCGCCGTGCCTGCCGGATGGGCCACAATGGCCCCATGCCCGCTCCGGCCGCCCCCTCCGGGACGCTGCCCCAGGAGCACCCCTCCGCCGTGGAGCGGGTGACCCAGGAGCTGCGCCGGGCGGTCTTCGACGGCGAGCTCGAGTCCGGTACGCCGCTGCGCGAGGTCGCACTGGCGGCCTCCCTGGGGGTGTCCCGCCCGACGGTCCGCGAGGCGCTGACCGTGCTGGTCGCCGAGGGGCTCGCGACCCGCGAGCCGCACCGGGGCGTCAGCGTCACCCGACCGGAGCTGGACTCGGTGCGCGACATCTGCGCCGCCCGCTGGGTCCTGGAGGGGGCCGGCGTGCTGCGCTGGCCGGACGCCGACCCCCAGCTGCGCCACGACGTACGCCGCCGCCTGGAGGCCTACACGGCCGCGGTCCGCGCCGACGCGTCCTACCAGGAGCTCAACGAGCGCCACCTCGCCTTCCACGTCTCGCTGGTCGCGCTCACCGGCAGCCCGCGGCTGGTCGGCACGGCCGAGAGCCTGGTGGGCGAGCTCAAGGTGGCGCTGGCCCAGGTGGAGCGGCTGCGGCGCAACGCCCACGACGAGGCCGACAACCACACCCAGCTCGTGGTGCTGCTGGAGGCCGGCGACGTCGTCGGCGCGCACGAGTTCCTGCGCGGCCACCTCGAGGCCGCCGAGCGCGACATCGCCGACGCGCTCGGACTGGACGGCGACTGACACAATCGCCGCATGCGCTTCCTGAGCCTGCTGGCCAGCAATGCCGTGGCCCTCGCCGTTGCGGCCTGGATCTTCGCCGGGATCCGGTTCTCCGGGCCGACCAGCGGCCAGGCCCAGATCGAGGAGAAGATCCTCCCGCTGCTGGTCGTGGCGGCGATCCTGACCCTGGTCACCTCGCTGGTGAAGCCGGTGCTGACAGTGCTGTCGATCCCGTTCATCATCGTCACGCTCGGCCTGTTCCTGCTGGTCATCAATGCGGGCATGCTCAAGCTGACCGGCTGGATCGCCGGCAAGCTGGACCTGGGCTTCGTGGTCGAGGGCTTCTGGCCGGCGGTCGGCGGCGCGATCGTGATCACGATCGTGACCTGGGGCGTGGACGGCCTGTTCGGCACCGACGACCGCCGATGACGCCACCCGCGCTCCCTCCGGCCCGGGACCCGGACCGCTACACGCTCACCGTGGTCTGCCTGGGCAACATCTGCCGCTCCCCGATGGCCGACGTCGTGCTGAACCGGCGCCTCGAGGAGGCCGGACTGGCCGACCGGGTCCGGGTGGACAGCAGCGGCACCGGCGGCTGGCACGTCGGCGGCCCGATGGACCCCCGCGCCGCCGCCACGCTCGCCGCGCACGGCTACGACAGCACCCGGCACCGGGCCCGCCAGTGGGCGCCCGACCGCGCCGACGAGCACGACCTGGTCCTCGCGATGGACCGCTCCAACCTCGCCGACCTGGGCGGGCGCAGCGACCGGGTGCGACTGTTCCGCGACTTCGACCCGGTCGAGCCCGGCGGCGAGGTTCCCGACCCCTACTACGGTGGGGACGACGGGTTCGAGGAGGTGCTGGCGATGGTGGAGCGCACGGCCGCCGCGATCGTCGCGGCCCTGCAGCGGGAGCTGCGCGCGTCGTGACCCGCCAGCCGCTGGCCGCCCGCCACGCCGAGGCCCTCCTCGGCGGGTCCGTCGTGGCCACGGCGCCGGTCGCCGGCGGCGACATCTGCACCGCCACCAAGCTCCGCCTCAGCGACGGCACCACCGCGCTGATGAAGACCCTCCCCCGCGCTCCGGCCGGCTTCTTCCCCACCGAGGCCCGCGGGCTGCGCTGGCTGGCCGAGGTCGAGGGCGGGGTCGCCACCCCGGAGGTGCTCGCCGCCGACGAGGAGTGCCTGATCCTGCGGTGGGTCGAGCCGGGCCGCAACTCCGGTGACGCCGCGGCGGAGTTCGGCCGGGCGCTGGCCACCACCCACCGCGCGGGCGCCCCGACGTACGGGCTGGACGCCGACGGCTTCATCGGCCGGCTCCCGCTGCCGAACCGGCCGGCGCCGACCTGGGCGGAGTTCTACGCCGTGCGGCGGGTGCTGCCCTACCTGAAGCTGGCCCGCGACCGGGGCGCGGTCACCGACGGCCAGGCCGCCACCATCGAGGGCCTGGTCGGGCGGCTGGGCGCGCTGCTGCCCGAGGAGGCCCCCTCGCGGCTGCACGGCGACCTGTGGAACGGCAACGTGCTGTGGGGCACCGAGGGCCACGTCGCCGTCGTCGACCCCGCGGCGTACGGCGGGCACCGGGAGGTCGACCTCGCGATGCTGGCGCTGTTCGGGCTGCCGCACCTGCAGCGCGTGCTGGACGCCTACGCCGAGGTGAGTCCGCTCACCGACGGATGGCGCGAGCGCACCGCCGCGCACCAGGTATTTCCGCTGCTGGTGCACGCCTGCCTGTTCGGCGGCGGGTACGGCGCCCGCGCTGCGGCCGCCGCGGCGACGTACTCCTGACGCTCTCAGTTCCGGCTCAGGCGGGTTCGGCATCATGAGGGAGTGACTGCAACCGCGCCGAAGCCCCGCGTCCTCGTCGTCGACGACGACCGGGCTGTGCGGGAGTCCCTGCGCCGGTCCCTGGAGTTCAACGGCTACGACGTGCACCTGGCCCAGGACGGCGCCGAGGCGCTGGCCTCGATCGGCCAGTCCGCGCCGGACGTCGTCGTGATGGACGTGATGATGCCGCGCCTGGACGGGCTGGAGACGACCCGGGCGCTGCGCACCGCCGGGCACGACGTCCCGATCCTGGTCCTGACCGCCCGCGACGCCGTCGGCGAGCGGGTGGCCGGCCTGGACGCGGGCGCCGACGACTACCTGACCAAGCCGTTCGCGCTCGCCGAGCTGCTGGCCCGGCTGCGGGCGCTGCTGCGCCGGGTGGTCCCGAGCGAGGAGACCCCCGACGAGACGCTCACCTTCGCCGACCTCAGCATGGACGTCGCCACCCGCGAGGTGCGGCGCAACGGCCGGCTCATCGAGCTGACCCGCACCGAGTTCACGCTGCTGGAGATGTTCCTGCGCCGGCCGCGCCGGGTGCTCGAGCGCAGCTTCATCCTCGAGGAGGTCTGGGGCTACGACTTCCCGACCAGCGCGAACTCGCTGGAGGTCTACGTCGGCTACCTGCGCCGCAAGACCGAGGCGGCCGGCGAGCCCCGGCTGATCCACACCGTCCGCGGGGTCGGTTACGTGCTGAAGGAAGCATGAGCACCGGACCCACCGGACCCGCCGACGACCGCTGGCACTACCGACGCTCGCTGGCCAGCCGGGTCACGCTGCTGACCACGATGGCGGTCGGCCTCACCGTCGCGTTCGTGGCGCTCGGCGCCTACGTGACGGTCCGGATGCAGCTGCAGGCGACCCTCGACGACTCGTTGCGCGACCGCGCCCGGCAGGCCGCGCAGGCGCCGGCGCTGACCGCCCTCCCCTCGGGCGAGGAGGTCCCGGCCTGGGCGGTCGTGGCCACGGACCTGCGGGTCGCGATGATCGCCGCCGACGGCACGACGTACGTCCCCCAGCGGATGGAGCCCACCCCGCGGCTCGGGGCGCCGGAGGTGGCCGTCGCGCGCGGTGAGGAGTCCTCCAGCGTCCGCACCGTCCGCACCGACGGCGAGGCCTACCGGGTGGTCGCGGTGCCGTACGGCGAGGGGAACGCCCTGGTGCTGGCGGAGTCCCTGGAGTCCCAGCAGCAGGTGCTGGGCCGGCTCGGCGTGGTGATGCTGCTCTTCGGCCTGGCCGGCGTGGTGGGCGCGGGCATGGCCGGCTGGGTGGTCGCGGCGAACGGGCTGCGGCCGGTGCGCCGGCTGACCCGGCGGGTGGAGGAGATCGCCCGGACCGAGGACCTCGACCCGCTCCCGGTGGAGGGGGCCGACGAGATCGCCCGCCTCGCCACCGCGTTCAACCAGATGCTCACCACGGTCGCGGCCTCCCGGGAGCGGCAGCGCCGCCTGGTCGCCGACGCCGGCCACGAGCTGCGCACCCCGCTGACCTCGCTGCGCACGAACCTGGACCTGCTCGCCCAGGCCGACTCCTCGGGCGCCGCCCTGCCGCCGGGCGCCCGGGCCGAGCTGCTCGCCGACGTGCGCGCCCAGATGGAGGAGCTGACCACGCTGATCGGCGACCTGGTCGAGCTCGCCCGCGACGAGCCGCTGACCCACGTCGTGGAGACGATCGACCTCTCCGAGGTGCTCGACGACGCGATCACCCGGGTCCGCCGCCGGGCCCCGCAGGTGCGCTTCGAGGTCCGCGCCGAGCCCTGGTACGTCGTCGGGGAGCAGGCCGGCCTGTCCCGGGCGGTCACCAACCTCCTCGACAACGCCGCCAAGTGGAGCCCCGAGGGCGGCACGGTCCGGGTCGTGCTGGAGCGCGGCCTGCTCACCGTCGACGACGAGGGGCCCGGCATCCCGGAGGCGGACCTGCCGCGGGTCTTCGACCGCTTCTTCCGCTCCGAGGAGTCCCGCTCCATGCCCGGCTCCGGCCTCGGGCTCTCGATCGTCCACCAGGTCGCGCTGCGCCACTCCGGCTCGGTGCGCGCCGACACCTCCCCGGCGGGCGGCGCCCGCCTGCAGCTGCGGCTGCCCGGCAACGCCACCCCGCCGCCCCGCCAGCCTCCTCCCCAGCCCGCTCAGCCAGCCCCGCCACCAGCCGCCCGGACTCCCCGGGCCGGACAGGACCCCGCATGAACCGCCGTATCCTCCGCTCCCGCCCTACCTGCCCCCGTTCTACCCGCGCCGCCCGGGTCGTGCTGCCCGCGCTGCTGACCGGCCTGCTGGTCACGCCGCTCGCGGCCTGCGGCGCCGGGGACGACGAGCCCGCGACCAGCTCCTCGGTGGACTCCGCGTCCGAGGGCGACCCGCACGGCACCGCCGAGACCTGGAACCCCTGCGACGGGATCGCCGCCGACGAGGTCTCCGCGGCGCTGGGCGCCGAGGTCACGCCGGACCGCGGCACCGCCGACGCGCCCCGCTGCGCTCTGCTGCCGGAAACCGAGGGCGACCCGGTCCTGGACGCGAACTACATGGTCTTCGCCGACGGCCTGGACGCGGCCTGGCGGACCATGGGTCCCCCCGACGACGGCAGCGTCTCGGAACCGGCGATCCCCGGTGCGGACGCCGCCCGGCTCGTGGTCACCGCCGACGCTGACGGCGTCACCGCCACCGGGTTCGTCGAGAACGGCAACCTGATCCACGTCGTCAACGCCGCCGACACCAGCCCCTACGACCGCCGCGCGCTGGTCCGCGGGATCGAGCTCGCGATGACCCAGCTCTCGACGCACGCCTCCGAGGCCGCGGAGCTCGCCGACGCGGGATAGTCGGCGGCCGACCCGCTGTGCCGGCCCGACCGTGGGCCCGGACACAATGACCGGCGTGGACCTGTCCTTCTTCACGCGCGACACCGCGCCCGACGGCGCCGAGACGCTGCTGCCGACCGACCTCGCCCGCAGCCTGTGGGGCAACGACCACCTGCACGGGGTCGCGGTCAGCGGCGCCCTGGCCCGGGCCGCGGAGCGGGCCGTCGCCGAGCTGGGCCGCGACGACCTGCGGCCGGCGCGCTACACCGTCGACCTGTACCGGGCCGCGACGACGGCCGCCTGCGTGCTGACCACCGAGGTGGTGCGCGAGGGGCCGCGGCTGTGCCTGGTCGACGCGACACTCAGCCAGGACGGGCGCCCCGTCGCCCGGGCGGGCGCCCTGTTCCTCAAGGCCGCCGGCAGCACCGGCGGCGAGGTGTGGGCGCCCGAGGAGGCCGACCCGGTCCCCCCGCCGGCCGACCTCGCGCCGCCCACCGACGAGCCGCACGTGCCGTTCGTGGCCAGCGACGCTGGCTGGTCCCAGGACTTCCGCGAGCACCAGAACGCCGGGCGCAAGCAGACCTGGAGCACCGGCCCGCGGATCGTCGCCGGGGAGGAGCTCACCCCGTTCCAGGCGGTGGCCTCGCTCGCCGACGGGGCCAGCCTGGTCACGAACTGGGGCAGCCGCGGCGTGGAGCACATCAACACCGACATCACCCTGGCCCTGGCCCGGGAGCCCGACGGGGTCTCGATCGGCCTCCAGGCCGTCGACCGGCGCGAGCACGACGGCATCGCGGTCGGCACGGCAGCGGTCTTCGACCGCTCCGGACGGCTCGGCACCGTCATCACCACCGCGCTGGCCAACGCCAAGCGGGTCGTGAACTTCGGCGAGGTCGAGCACGCCGAGGACGGCACCCGACGGCGTACGTCGACGCCCGGCGCCTGAGCGGGCGCTAGCGGGAGACCCCGCGCCAGGACCGCTCGAACGGCAGCCGCCAGGCGTGCGGGGCGATCAGCTGGTGGATCGCGTTGGGTCCCCAGCTGCCCGGGGCGTAGAGCCGGACCGGGGGCGGGTCCTGGAGCAGCGGGACCGAGCGCTCCCACAGGGTCTCGATGCCCTCGGCGGTGGTGAACAGCGTGTGGTCACCGCGGATCGCGTCGTAGATCAGCCGCTCGTACGCCTCCAGGACCGCCCCCGACGACGTGGTCTCGTGGGTGGCGAACTGCATCGAGGCCTTCTCCAGCTTCAGCCCCGGCCCGGGCCGCTTGCCGTAGAACGACAGCGACATCTTGGACTGGTCGGCCAGGTCGAAGGTGAGGTGGTCGGGCCCCTGGGTGCCGGCGTTCGAGCCCGCCGGGAACATCGACAGCGGCGGCTCCTTGAACGCGATCGAGATGATCCGGGCGCCCTCGGCGAGCTTCTTGCCGGTGCGCAGGTAGAACGGCACGCCCGCCCACCGCCAGTTGTCGATCTCGACCTTGAGCGCGACGAAGGTCTCGGTGTCGGAGTCGTCGGCCACGTCGTCCTTGCCGCGGTAGCCGGCGTACTGCCCGCGCACCACGTTGTTCGGGTCGATCGGGCGCATCGAGGTGAACACCTTGTTCTTCTCGTCGCTGATCGGGTCGGGCGCCAGCGAGGTCGGCGGCTCCATCGCCATGAACGCCAGCACCTGCATCAGGTGGGTGACCACCATGTCGCGGTAGGCGCCGGTGGACTCGTAGAACTTGGTGCGGCCCTCCAGGCCGAGGGTCTCCGGGACGTCGATCTGCACGTGGTCGATGAAGTTGCGGTTCCAGATCGGCTCGAAGAGGCCGTTGGCGAACCGGAAGGCCAGGATGTTCTGCGCCGGCTCCTTGCCGAGGAAGTGGTCGATCCGGAAGATCTGCCGCTCCTCGAAGACCTGGTGCAGGCGGGCGTTGAGCCGCTTGGCCGACTCCAGGTCGGTGCCGAAGGGCTTCTCCATGATGATCCGGGAGCGCTCGACCAGGCCGGCCTCGTCGAGCTGGTGCACCACGTCCAGCGCGGCCTTCGGCGGCACCGAGAGGTAGTGCAGGCGGCCCACGTACGGCCCGGACGGGTCGAAGGCCGCCTCGGCCTCGGCGACCGCCGCGGCCAGCGCGTGCGGACCCCGGCCCTGGGGCACGTAGGTGAGCAGCCCGGCGAACCGGGCGAACTGCTCCTCGCTGACCTGGGCCTTGCCGAACTCCAGGCACGCCTCGTGGGCGAGCTTCACGAACTGCTCGGTGTCGAGATCCTCCAGCGAGGTCCCCACGATCCGGGCGTCGACGATCAGCCCCGCCTCGAAGAGGTGGAGCAGCCCCGGCAGCAGCTTGCGTCGAGCCAGGTCGCCGGTGGCCCCGAACAGCACGATCACGCACGGTCGCTCCATGGTTTCGAGGGTAGTCACCTCCGGTGGCCGACCGCGAGCGCGGCCAGCACCCGCTCCGCCTTGAGCACCGCCTCGGCATACTCGGCCTCGACGCTGGAGTGGACGGTGACGCCGCCGCCGGTGCCGACCTGCCAGGTCCCGTTGCCGGTGGTGGTCAGCGCCCGGATCACCACGCCGAGGTCGGCCCGGCCGTCGGCGCCCACCCACCCCAGCGCTCCGGCGTACGCGCCCCGGGGGGTCACCTCGACCTCCTCGATCACCTGCATGGTGCGCAGCTTGGGCGCCCCGGTCATCGAGCCGGCCGGGAACAGCGCGCGCAGCGCCTCGACGGTGGGTACGTCGGGCCGCAGCCGGCCGCGCACCGTCGAGACCAGCTGGTGCACCGTCGCGTAGGACTCCACCGCCATCAGCTCCGGCACCTGCACCGTGTCGGGCTCGCACACCTGGGCCAGGTCGTTGCGGAGCAGGTCGACGATCATCAGGTTCTCGGCCCGGAACCGAGCAGCGGTGCGCAGCTCGGTGCGCCACCGCTCGTCCTCCTCCGGCGTCGAGCCCCGGGGCGTGGTGCCCTTGATCGGCCGGGTCTCGAGGGTCCGCCCGCCGTCCGGGTGCCGCTCGACCAGCGCGTAGCGCTCCGGGCTGGACCCGAGCACCCACGCCTGGGCGCCCGGCACGTCGTGCTGGACGAACCCGGCGTACGGCGCGGGATTGAGCTCGCGCAGCCGCAGGTACGTCGCCACCGGGTCCCGGTCCACCGCCCGGGTCACCCGGTGGGTCAGGTTCACCTCGTAGCTCGCCCCCGCGTGCAGGTGCTCCTGGACCCGGTCGAAGGCGGCGCGGTAGGTGGGGGTGGGGGGCCGGGGATCCCCGGGGTTCTCGGGCATTGCAGACCCCGAGAACCCCGAGGACTGCCCCAGAAGTGGCACCTCGACGACCCGGACCCGGCTGGGCCGCATCCACACCGCGTCGGGCAGCCCGGCCCCGTCCCGGCGGGAGGGGTACGCCGGGAGGTCGGCGCGCGCGGCGTACCCGAGGTAGCCGAACCACCGGTCGGTGGCCGACCCGGCGGCCAGCTCCTCGGCCAGGACCGTGAACGGGTCGTCGCCGACGACCTCGGCGCGGCCTCCGGCGTACCGGGTGACCTCGCGGGTGCGCGCGTCGTAGGCCAGCGAGACGTCCTCGGGCTCCAGCCAGCCCAGCACCGAGCGACGGCCCGACCAGGGCCGGGAGCCGACCCCGTCCAGCCAGAAGCACCGGGGGTGCCGCGCCGCGACGGCGCGGAACTCCTCGGCCGGGCCGGTCATCGGGGGCCCAGGAAGTTCGCGACCAGCCGGGCGCCGTGCTCGGAGAGCACCGACTCGGGATGGAACTGGACGCCCTCGAGCGGCAGCGTGCGGTGCCGCACCCCGAGCACCACCCCGTCGGTGGCGCGGGCGGTGACCTCGAGGCACTCGGGGACCTCCTGCGCCGCCAGGGAGTGGTAGCGCACCGCCGCGAAGCCCTGCGGGACGCCGGCGAACACGCCGCGCCCGTCGTGGCGGACCGTGGCCACCTCCCCGTGCGCGGGCCGCACCCGCCCCACCCGGCCGCCGTACGCCGCGACCAGCCCCTGCATGCCCAGGCAGACGCCGAGCACCGGCCGGGTGGCCGCCCGCAGCACCTCCAGCCCGACCGTGAAGTCCGCCGGGTCGTGGGGTGACCCCGGGCCCGGGGAGAGCACGACGTGGGAGTGCGCCAGCAGGTCGGCCGCGCTCACCTCGTCGTGCTGCACGACCCGAGGCAGCCGGCCGGTGACGCCGGCGACCAGGTGCACCAGGTTCCAGGTGTAGGAGTCGTGGTGGTCGACGACCACGACGTCCGCGTCGACCACCTCCGGGTCAGTCCAGCAGGAGCCCGGCGACCAGGTCGTGCAGCAGGTCGTAGCCGCGCTCGGTGAGGATCGACTCGGCGTGGAACTGGATGCCGCGGAAGTGCGGCCCGCGGACCAGGTGCACGTCGCCGGTCTCCGGGTCGGTCTCGACGCTCACGCCGTCGGGCAGCACCGTGGCGTCGTCGGGCCGCGCCACGAACGTGTTGTAGAACCCCACCCGCTCGGTGCGGCCGCCGATCGGGACCGGGGACTGGGTCCCCTGGAAGACGATGTCCTTGTAGGTCAGCGGCAGGCCCAGCTGGTGGCACAGCGCCTGGTGGCCCAGGCACACCGCCAGGAACGGTCGCTGCTGCTCCAGCAGCTCGGCCACGGCCGCGCGCAGCTGCGCCATCTTCGGGTCGTCGCCGTCGCGCGGGTCGCCGGGGCCGGGGCCGACGAGGACCAGGTCGTAGCCGTCCAGCACCCCGGGCCGGTAGTCCTCGTGGCGGACCACCTCGCTGGTCATGCCGAGCACCCGCAGCACGTGGCGCAGCATGTTCACGAAGTCGTCCTCGCCGTCGAGGATCACCGCGCTGCGCCCGGCCAGCCGCGGGTCGGGGTCGGCGCCGCCCTGGTCGGTGAGCCAGAACCCCGAGAGCCGCCGGTTGCGGGCGTTCAGCGCCAGCAGCACGTCCTCGTCGCTGACCAGCTCGGCGACGTTGACGTCCGGGACCGGCGCCGGCGGCACCAGGCCGAAGGCGCTGAGGATCCCGCCGGCCTTGGCATGCGTCTCGGCGACCTCGTACGCCGGGTCGCAGTCGCGCACCAGGGTGGCGCCGGCGGTGACGGTGAGGGTGCCGTCGAGGCCGACGTCGGCGGTGCGGATCACGATCGGGCTGTCCACCACGGGGCCGCCCTCGGCGTCGCGGCCCAGGATCGCCAGTGCCGCCCCGTAGTAGCCGCGGCCGTGGGTCTCGTAGGCCTTGATCAGCCGGCAGGCGTTCTCCACCGGCGACCCGGTCACGGTCGCGGCGTACATGGTGTCGCGCAGCACCTCGCGCGGGTCCTTGGTGGTGCGGCCGGCGAGGAGGTACTCGGTGTGCACGAGGCGGGACATCGGCTTGAGGAACGGGCCGAGCACCTGGCCGCCCTCGGTGCAGATGTCGCACATCATCTTCAGCTCCTCGTCGACGACCATGAAGAGCTCGTAGATCTCCTTCTCGTCGGCCAGGAAGTCGAGCAGCTGCTGGCGGGTGTCGCCCTCGCCGGGGATCCGGAAGGTGCCGCTGATCGGGTTCATCCGGACGTCGCCGCCGTGGATGGAGACGTGCCGCTCGGGGCTGGCCCCGACCAGGTAGCGGTCGCCGGTGAAGAAGACGTAGGTCCAGTAGGCGCCGTGCTCGCGCTCGAGCAGCCGGCGGAACACGGCGAGGGCCTTGTCGGCGCCCCAGTCGGCGACCCGGGCCCGGTAGCGGCGCCCGACCACGAGGTTGGCGCCCTCGCCCTGGCCGATCTCGTCGCGCACGATCGCCTCGACGAGCTTCTCGTACTCGGCGTCGGAGGTCTCGAAGCCGCCGCGGTCGGCGAACTCGACAGGCACCTCGTCGATCGCGGCCACGACCTCCGCGACCGAGAACTCCTGCTCGGTCTCGACGTCGACCACGACCAGCGGGGTGCCGTCGTCGTGGGCCTCGAAGCCGCGCTCGGCGACCTGCCGGAACGGCACCGCGACCAGCCGGTCCGCGATGTGGCCCGCGGCCGGCGGGCCCTCCTCGAGGGGTACGTCGAGCAGCGACTCGACCACGCTGCGCCGTCCCCCCACGAGGCCGACCGTGTCCCGGTCGCCGGCCCGGGTCGAGCGCCGGATGATCGCCCAGGCCTCGTGCTCCTGGAGCGCGTCGATCGCGGCCCGGGCGGCGGAAGGCGTGGCAGTCATGGCCGAACTCTAGTTGCGCCCCGCCCGCTGTAACGCGGGGTTATTGCCGCTGGACACGCCGCCTCAGGAGATCGTGGTCAGCAGCTGGGTGGCGCGGGTGAGGACGACGTACAGCGTGGCGCGGCCGGTGAGTGCCTCGCTCTCGATCTCCTCGGGCCGCACCACGACGATCGCGTCGAACTCCAGGCCCTTGGTGTCCAGGCCGGTGAGCACCACGACCCGGTCCTCCCCCGACGGGGTCACCGAGGAGTCCACCGCGGCCCGGGCGCCGGTGGCGTCCTCGGCGAGCTCCGGCCACGACGCCAGCCAGGCGTTCGCCTCGGAGCGGCGGGCGGCCGGGACCACGATGGCGACGGTGCCGCCCACGGCACCGGCGACCTCGACGACTGCCTCGCGGGTCGCGGCCTCGAGGTCGGCGACGCCCTCGACGACCTTCGGGTGGACGCCGGTGGAGCGCACGGCGGTGGGCAGGTCGGCGTTCAGCCCGACCCGCTCGGCGTACGCCGCTGCATGCTCGTAGATCTCGGCGGAGTTGCGGTAGTTCGTGGAGAGGTGGAACTCGTGCAGCGCCTTGCCCGCGAGCGCCTCGGCGCGCGCGGCCGAGGCCTCCTCGGGCACCGGCCAGGACGACTGCGCGGGGTCCCCGACGATCGTCCAGGACGCCGTCCGGCCGCGGCGGCCGACCATCCGCCACTGCATCGGCGTGAGGTCCTGGGCCTCGTCGACGAGCACGTGCGCGAAGCCGTCGTCCTCGATGCGGTGCGTCGGCGCCGCCCAGGCCCGACCGGTGGGGGCGTACTCGCGGTCGGCGGCGGTGAAGAGCTCCTGCATGTCCACCGACCCCTCGAGGGCGGCCAGCGGGTTGTCCCGCTCGTCCTCGACCTTCACCGGGACGTCGCCCAGCGCGTAGCGCAGCTCGTCGAGCAGCGGCACGTCCTGGACCGAGAGGTCCTCGGCGGCTCCGCTCCACGACTTCAGCAGCAGCCGCTCGTCCTCGGCCGAGAGCACGTCGTCGGAGACCCGGGCCAGCAGCTCGGGGTCGCGCAGCCAGCCCAGCACGTCGCGGGCGTGCAGCGGCGGCCACCAGGCCGCGGCGAAGTCCATGAAGGACTGGTCGGAGAGCATGTCGTCGTTGAACGCCTCGCGGCCCCGCTCGCGGCCCCGCTCGCCGCGCACCTGGCGCCACATGGCGTCGAGCAGCGCGTTGGCGACCCGGGGCAGCTGCTTGTTGCGCGGCCCCTGGGACATCAGCTGGCGGCGGACCCGCCCGAGCACGCCCCGGTCCAGCACGATCGTGTCGTCGCGCCAGAAGATCCGGAAGTGGTCGGGGCTGCCCGGGGCCTGCTGGCGGGCGGTACGGCGCAGCACCTCGGCCATCCGGGCCGCACCCTTGACGTCGGCGACCGACGGCTCGTCCTGCCGGGTCGCACGCACGCCGTCGACGACCTCGCCGAGCGAGCGCAGCGCGACGGCGGTCTCGCCGAGGCTGGGCAGCACCCGCTCGATGTAGCGCATGAAGACGCCGCTGGGGCCGACGACGAGGACGCCGCCGGTCTCGTAGCGGCGCCGCTCGGTGTAGAGCAGGTACGCCGCGCGGTGCAGCGCGACCACTGTCTTGCCGGTGCCGGGTCCGCCGGTGATCAGCACGGCACCCTTGCCGGGCGCGCGGATCGCCTTGTCCTGCTCGGCCTGGATGGTGGCGACGATCGAGTGCATCGACCGGTCCCGGGCCCGGGAGAGCTGCGCCATCAGCGCGCCCTCGCCGACGATCGGGAGGTCGGTCTCGACCGAGTCGTCGAGCAGTTCGTCCTCGACCCCGACGACGCGGGGACCGGCGCAGCGCAGCACCCGGCGGCGTACGACGTCCTGCGGCGTGGCAGCGGTCGCCTGGTAGAACACCGCGGCGGCCGGGGCACGCCAGTCGATGAGCAGCGAGTCGCGGTCGGCGTCGCGCAGCCCGATCCGGCCGATGTAGCGCGGCTCGGGGTCCTTCTCCGGACGCAGGTCGAGGCGGCCGAAGACCAGGCCCTCGTGCGCGGCGTCGAGCTGGGCGATCCGGCGCGCCGCCTGGTAGACCATCGCGTCGCGCTCGACCAGGCCACCCTCGTGGCCGATCTTGCCGCGGTCGTGGCCCTCGCGCGCGAGCTGTCGGGCGGCCTGGGCCGAGTCCTTCAGCTGCACGTAGACGCGGTCGACGAACGCCTGCTCGTTCGCGACCTCTCGCTCCACCAGCTCGTCACTCAAGGACGAACCCCCTCGCTCGTACCGGTCCCGGCCCGTGCCGCGGCGTGGGCCGCCACGGCAAGTCCACCAGCCTATCGCCGCTGCGGGACCGGTTCCGCCAGATTGCGAGACCACTGCGTCACAGGGACGGCCCCCGTACGGCCTACCGGGAGCGGGACAGGAAGGCGAGCATCGCCTCCTTGGCCTCCTCGGAGCCGAAGAGGCGGGCGCTCAGCGCCGCGAGCTCGGGCCCGCGGGCGTCGAGCCGCTCGACCAGCTCGCGGTTGAGCAGCGCCTTGGTCTCGCGCAGGCCCTGCGCCGCGCCGGTGCCGAGGCTCGCGCAGACCGCGTCCACCGCCTCGTCGAGGTGGTCGCGCGGGACGGCGCTGGTCACCAGGCCGTACGCCGCGGCGTCGGCGCCGCGGAACGTCTCGCCGCCCAGGCAGGCCAGCGCTGCCGCGCGGCTGGTCATCCGGGGCAGCACGGTCACCGAGATCGCCGCCGGGGCCAGGCCGAGCTTGACCTCGGTGAGCGCGAAGGAGGCCTCCTCGGCGCTGATCGCGACGTCGGAGGCGGCCACGATGCCGGTGCCGCCGGCGCGCACGGCGCCGTGCACCCGGGTGACGACCGGCTTGGGCAGGGTGAGGATGCGGCGCTGGATGGCGATGATCGTGAGCGCGCCCTCCTCCATGCTCCCGGTGGCGGCCTCGGCGAGGTCAGCACCGGAGCAGAACACCGTGCCCGTCGCCCGGATCAGCACGACCCGGGCGTCGTCGTCCGCTGCTGCCCGGTCCAGGGCGGCCACCAGCTCGCCGACCAGCTGGCGCGAGAGCGCGTTGCGGTTGTGGGGGGAGTCGAGGGTGATCGTGGCCAGGCCGTCGGAGACCTCGTAGTGGACCACCCGGTCCGGGGCGGCGGCGGAGTCGCTCATGGCGCGATCCTAGCCCGCGGGTTAGCGATCGTTAACCACCCGTGCGGCGTCGCGCCGCCCGGTCTGGACCCCTGCGCACCAGGACCAATCCGTCTGCGGCGCGGGGCCGAACTCCTCATGTCACCGCCCAGTCTTGGGCCACGTCGAGGAGAGGGCGCACCATGGAGCTGTCCCGTCGCGTGTCCCCGCTCCCGTCCCAGCTCGCGTCACCTGACCCGCAAGGATCACTGCCGTGGAACTGAACCGGCCACTGGCCGGCGTCCCCTCCTCCGGAGGTCCGCCGGCGGCCCCCGACCTCGGGGGCATGCTGCGGCTCGCCGCGCGTGGCGACCAGGGGGCGTTCGCCGATCTGTACGACGCCACGTCCTCCCGGGTAGTCGGCCTGGCGGTGCGGGTCGTGCGTGACCCGGCCCAGGCCGAGGAGGTCGCCCAGGAGGCGTTCCTGGAGATCTGGCGGACGGCCGCCCGGTTCGACCCGGCCCGGGGCAGCGCGTTGGCGTGGATGCTGACGATCGTGCACCGCCGGGCCGTGGACCGGGTCCGGGCCGCCGAGGCGGCGACCCGCCGGGACACGACGTACCACCTGCAGAACCAGTCGGTGGACCACGACGCGACCGCCGAGGCGGCCCAGGCGTCGATGGAGGCCCGCCGGGTGCGCGGCGCGCTGCAGAGCCTCACCCCGGTCCAGCGCGAGGCGCTGGAGCTGGCGTACTTCGGGGGCTACACCCACACCGAGGTCGCGGGGATGCTCGACCTGCCGGTGGGCACGGCGAAGACCCGGATCAGGGACGGCCTGATCCGGTTGCGAGACACGATGGGAGTAGGAGGCCCGCGATGAGCGACGTCCACGCCCTGTCTGGCGCCTACGCCGTCGACGCTGTCGACGACGCGGAGCGTGCCCTGTTCGAGCGCCACCTCGCCGAGTGCGAGGCCTGCCGCGCCGAGGTCGAGAGCCTGCGCGAGGCCGCGGCCCTGCTCGCCGAGACCACTGCCACCACGCCCGCCCCCGGCCTGCGCGACGCGGTGCTGGCCGGCATCGCGACCGTGCGACCGCTGCCACCGGCGACCGAGCCTCCCGTCAGCGGCCCGCCGGCGCCCACCGCTCCGCCGCAGCCCACGACCGGGCCCGAGTCCGGGCCCGATGCCCCGCCCCCCGCGGGGCCGGTCGTGCCCCTGCGTCGGCGCGCACGCCGCCGGTGGCTCCCGTCCCTGGCCGCCGCCGCGGCGGTGATCGCCGCGTGCGGCATCGGGCTCGGGGTCACCCAGCCGTGGGAGGAGGACGGGACCGTCCAGGTGCCGTCCGCCGCCGAGCGGGTGCGCAACGCCCCCGACGCCCAGGCGTGGAGCCAGGAGTTCCCCGACGGGTCGGTCGCGACGCTGATCCGCTCGACGTCCCTGAACCAGGCGGTGGTCGTGACCGAGGACATGGCCGACCCCGCAGAGGGCCGGGTCTACGAGCTGTGGCTGCAGCACGACGAGCGGATGGTCCCGGCCGGGCTGATGCCCAAGGGGCCGAACAACGTCGTGGAGCTCGAGGGCGACCCGGCCTCCGCGGACGGCTTCGGGATCACGATCGAGCCCGCCGGCGGCTCCCCCGCCCCCACCACCGCCCCGCTGACAGTCATCGAGTTCGACAAGGCCTGAGCTCGACGAGTACGCCGTGCGTCAGCCGGCGTCGGCCTCCGGCTCCGGGTCGGTCTCCGCCTCCTCGCGGCGGCGCCGCTCGGCCTCGTAGCGGCGCCGCTGCTCCTCGGCCCGCTCGCGGACCTGGCGCAGGAACTCCGCGTCCTTCTCGGGGTCGGCGGCCGCGGCCCGGCCGGGGCGCTCGTACTCCGGGAACCCGGGGGCCGCGCCCTGCTCGCGGGTGAGCGGCCGCTCCCGGCCGGACCGGCCGACCACCAGCCAGGCCAGCGACCCGACCAGCGGGAAGAACAGCACGAGGATGATCCAGGCGACCTTCGGCAGGTGCCGGACCCGCCGCTCGGGAGTGCCGATCACGTCGACGACGCAGAAGACCCACAGCACGAAGACCAGCACGGCGGGCAGGAACCGGATCATGGCCGGATTGTGGACCATGCCGCCGCGGCGTGGGCGTGCTTTCATCGAAGCATGGACCGGGTGCGGGCCGCGTTCCAGGCCACGCCGCGAGCGGACTTCCTGCCCGCGACGCAGCGCCACCGCGCCGGCGAGGACGTGCCGGTCGAGATCGGGCTGGGCATGACCAACTCCCAGCCGCGCACGGTGGCGGCGATGCTGCGGCTGCTGGCGGTCCGTCCCGGCGACCGCGTGCTCGACGTGGGCGCCGGCTCCGGATGGACCACCGCGCTGCTGGCCCACCTCACCGGGGCCGCCGGGAGCGTGGTCGGCACCGAGATCGAGCCGGCGCTGGTCGCGTTCGGGACCCTCAACCTGAGCCGGGCCGGTCGCCCGTGGGCGAGCATCCAGCCGGCGGCCGAGGGCACCCTCGGCGACCCGCGCCGGGCGCCGTACGACCGGATCCTGGTCTCCGCGATGGCCCGGGAGCTGCCCGCGGACCTGGTCGCGCAGCTGGGCCCGGGCGGGATCCTCGTGGTCCCGGTGCAGGGCACGATGGTGCGGGTCCGCAGCGGCCCGGGCGGACCGCGCATCAGCGAGCACGGGGCCTACCGCTTCGTCCCGCTCCGCTGAGCCGGGCCGACGTCGCGGCTCAGTCCTCCGGGTCGTCGAACGGCAGCCGCATCGGCTCGGTCAGCGGCGAGGACTGGTCGAAGGTGACCTTGATGTCCTGGGCCCGCTTGTGCCGCTGGGCGCGGGCGTAGCTGGTGTACGCGCGCCGGTCGGCGTCGGTGAGCGGCGACTTGTCGGAGAACGCCGCCATCAGGGCCCGCGGCCACAGCCGCCGAGACAGCACGACGTTCACCTCGATGCCGATCATCCCCATCACCGCCGCGATCCACAGCAGCCCGATCAGGCCGAGGACCAGCGCGAAGGTCTGGTTCATCTCGCTGGTCTCGGCGAGGATCCCGGTGACGTACGCCGTGCCGATGACCTGCAGCGTCTGCCACAGCACCGCGATCACCAGGGCACCCGGCCAGGCGTGGCGCAGCTGGTGGGTGCCGGCCACGCCGAGCTGCATCAGCAGCGAGAGCACCGCTGTCATCACCGCGACCGTGAGCAGCACGATCGGCCAGCGGTAGGACGCGATCTGCTCCCCGAAGACAGTGGCCTGGCTCAGCGCCGAGGCCAGCGAGATCGCGAGCAGGGCCACGCCGGCGGTGGCGAGCAGCATCAGGCTGCGCAGCCGCAGCAGCACCGGGTTGGGGCGCTTGTTGCGCGGCACCGCCCAGGCGGTGTTCAGCGCGTTCTGGATCGCGGTGCCCAGGCCGAGGGCACCGTAGAGCGCCACCAGCGAGCCGACCACCAGCCCGGCGGCCGAGCCCTGGAGCCCCTCGGGGCGGCCGAGCTGGTCGCCGATGATCGGGAACTGGCTCAGCGCGGAGTCGAGCACCGACTCGCGCAGGCTGTCGTTGCCCTGCAGCACGAAGCCGAGGATCGAGGAGCCCAGCAGCAGCAGCGGGAAGATCGCGATGAACGCGTAGTACGTGATGATCGCGGCCAGGTAGTTGCCCTGGTCATCGGAGTACTTGTAGATGACAGCGATCGGAAACCCGAGGACCGACGTGCGCTGCTGGCCGCGATCGACGGCATCGACGACTCGACCCACGGGGGCCACGGTACCGGGGCGGGCTGGCCGAAGCGCCGCGCGGCCCGGCGCGGCGCCCCGACTGGCTCGCCTCAGTAGGACTTGGGCAGCCCCAGCGAGTGCATGGCCACGTAGTTGAGGATCATCTCCCGGCTCACCGGGGCGATCCGGGTGACTCGGGAGGCCACCAGCAGGCCGGCGACGCCGTACTCCTGGGTGGCGCCGTTGCCGCCGTGGACCTGCACCGCCCGGTCGACTGCGCGCACGCACGCCTCGCCGGCGGCGTACTTCGCCATGTTCGCGGCCTCGCCGGCGCCGACATCGTCGCCGGCGTCGCACAGCGCCGCCGCCTTCTGGGTCATCAGCCGGGCCATCTCGACCTCGATGTGCGACTCCGCCAGCGGATGGGCGACTGCCTGGTGGGCCCCGATCGGCGCCTTCCACACGACCCGCTCCTTGGCGTATGCAGTGGCCCGGTCCAACGCGTGCCGCGCGAGCCCGGTGGCGAACGAGGCGGCCATGATCCGCTCGGGGTTCAGGCCCGCGAAGAGCTGCACCAGCCCGGCGTCCTCGTCGCCGACGAGCGCGTCGGCCGGGAGCCGGACGTCGTCGAGGAAGACAGTGAACTGCTTCTCCGGGGAGACGATCTCCATCGCGATCTCCTGGGCCTCGAAGCCCAGAGCGTCGGTCGGCACCACGAACAGGCACGGCTTGAGCCGGCCGGTCCCGCCGTCCTCGGTGGAGCGGTCCTCGGTGCGGGCCACGACCAGCACGTGGTCGGCCTCGTCGACCCCGGAGATGTAGACCTTGCGGCCGGACAGCAGCCAGCCGCCATCCGGCGAGTCCGGGTCGCGGCGCGCGGTGGTCGAGATCCGGTGGGAGTTGGACCCGGCGTCGGGCTCGGTGATCGCGAAGGCCATGGTGCCGGTGCCGTCGGCGATGCCGGGCAGCCAGCGCCGCTTCTGCTCCTCGGTGCCGAACCGGCCGATCACCGTGCCGCAGATCGCGGGGCTGACCACCATCAGCAGCAGCGGGCAGCCCTGGGCGGCGAGCTCCTCGCAGACCGCCGCGATGTCCCCGATGCCGCCGCCCCCGCCGCCGTACTCCTCGGGGATGTTGATGCCGAGGTAGCCGGTGCGGCCGATCTCCAGCCACAGGTCGGTGGTCTTGCCCCCGCTGCGGGCCTGCGCGGTGAAGTAGTCGCGGCCGTACTTGCCGGCCAGCTTCGCGACCTGGCGGCGCAGCTCCTGGCGCTCCTCGGACTCGGTGAACGTGCTCATCCCTGCTCCTCCTCCTCGACGACGGCGAGGACCGCACCGGCCGCCACCTGGTCTCCCACGGACACGGGGAGCTCGCTGACCACGCCGTCGTACGGCGCGGCGACGGTGTGCTGCATCTTCATGGCCTCCAGCACCAGCACCGGCTGGCCGGCGGTGACCCGGGCGCCGGCCTCGACCAGCACGCCCACGACGCTGCCGGGCATCGGCGCGAGCAGGGACCCGGTCGCGACCTGCGCGGCCGGGTCGGTGAACCGCGGCACCCGGCTCAGCCGCACGTGGCCGCGCGGCGAGTCGACGTGGGCGAGCGCGCCGTCGAGCAGCACGTCGTACGTCGTGGCGACCCCGTCGGCCTCGAGCGTGACCCGGTCGGGCGCCGCAGCCAGGACCGCCGGGCCGGCCGCGATCCGGTAGCCGTCGCGGCCGCCGTACCAGCGCACCTCGAGCGGCTCGGACAGGCCGTCGACGGCGAACGACGTCGACTGCGGCTGGCTGACCACGTTGCGCCACGCCACCGGGATCCGCCGCTGCACGGTGCGGGCCAGGCGGTCGTGCTCGGCCAGCGCGACCGCCGCGGCGGCGGCCGGCGCGGCCAGGGCCGCGGGGTCGGCCCCGGCGGACCGGCTGGCCAGCTCCTGGACGTCGAGGAAGTCGGTGCTGACCTCGCCGGCGGCGAAGACCGGGTGCCGCAGCACCTCCACGAGCAGGTCGCGGTTGGTCCTCGGACCGTGGACCCGGGCCCGGGACAGCGCCCCGGCGAGCCGGCGCAGCGCCTGCTCCCGGGTCGGCGCCCAGGCGATGACCTTGGCGAGCATCGCGTCGTAGTGGGTGCCGACCTCGCTACCGGTGACGAAGCCGGTGTCCAGGCGGATGCCGGGCTCGGACGGGCCGGTGAACTCGGCGACGACGTCGGGGACCTCGAAGGTGACCAGGGTGCCGCTCTGCGGCTGCCAGTCGGCGGCCGGGTCCTCGGCGTAGAGCCGGACCTCGACGGCGTGCCCACGCGGCCCCTCGGCCGGTGCGAGGACCGGGTGGCCCTCGGCGACGGCGAGCTGCTGCTCGACCAGGTCGACCCCGAAGACTGCCTCGGTGACCGGGTGCTCGACCTGGAGGCGGGTGTTCATCTCCAGGAACCAGAACCGGGTGGGGTCGCCCGCGTCGAGGAGGAACTCCACGGTGCCGGCGCCGACGTAGTCGATCGCGGCGGCGGCCCGGCGCGCGGCCTCGTGCAGCGCCGCGCGGGTCTCCTCGGCCAGGCCCGGGGCCGGGGTCTCCTCGACCACCTTCTGGTGGCGGCGCTGGATCGAGCAGTCGCGCTCGCCGTACACCGCGACCGTGCCGTGCCGGTCGCCGACGACCTGGACCTCGACGTGGCGGCCGTGCTCGACGTACGGCTCGACGAAGACGGTGCCGTCGCCGAACGCCGAGGCCGCCTCCGCGGCGGCCTTCTCCACCTCGCCGGGCAGGTCGGCCAGCGTGCGGACCACCCGCATCCCGCGGCCGCCACCGCCCGCGGAGGCCTTCACCAGCAGCGGCAGGTCGGCCTCGGTGGCCCCGGTGCCGAGGTCGGCGAGGACCGGCACGCCGGCGGCCTCCATCAGCTTCTTGGACTCGATCTTGGAGCCCATCGACTCGATCGAGGCGGGGTCCGGCCCGACCCAGGTCAGGCCGGCGGCCAGGACCGCGCGGGCGAAGTCGGCGTTCTCGGAGAGGAAGCCGTAGCCGGGGTGGACAGCGTCGGCGCCGGCCCGGCGGGCGGCCTCGACGACCAGGTCGGCCCGCAGGTAGGTCTCGGCCGGGGTGCTGCCCGGCAGCCGGACCGCGTGGTCGGCCTCCGCGACGAACGGCAGGCCCGCGTCGGCGTCGGAGTGCACGGCCACGGTCTCGACGCCGAGTCGGCGGCAGGTGGTGAACACGCGGCGGGCGATCTCGCCCCGGTTGGCCACGAGGAGTCGGGTGATCACTTCTGGCCTCACATTCGGAAGACGCCGAAGCGGTCGGTGCCGGCGACCGGTGCGGTGTCGATGACGGACAGGCAGATGCCCAGGACGGTGCGGGTGTCGCGGGGGTCGATGACGCCGTCGTCGTAGAGCATCCCGGACAGGACGTAGGGCAGGCTCTGCTCCTCGACCATCTGCTCCACGAAGGCCCGCATCCCCGCGTCGGCCTCCTCGTCGAACGGCTTGCCCTTCGCCTCGGCGGCGGCGCGCGAGACGATCGAGAGCACCCCGGCGAGCTGGGCGGGCCCCATCACCGCGGACTTGGCGTTGGGCCAGGTGAACAGGAAGCGCGGGTCGTAGGCGCGACCGTTCATCCCGTAGTTGCCGGCGCCGTAGGAGGCCCCGATCAGCACCGAGAGGTGCGGCACCGTCGAGTTGGAGACCGCGTTGATCATCGCGGCGCCGTGCTTGATGATCCCGCCCTGCTCGTACTCCGCGCCGACCATGTAGCCGGTGGTGTTGTGCAGGAACAGCAGCGGGGTGTCGCTGGAGTTGGCGAGCTGGATGAACTGGGTGGCCTTCTGGGCCTCCTCGCTGAACAGCACGCCCTGGGCGTTGGCGAGGATCCCGATCGGCCGGCCGTGCAGCCGCGCCCAGCCGGTGACCAGCGACGCGCCGTAGAGCGGCTTGAACTCGTCGAAGGCCACCTCGTTGCCGGCGCTCGGCCCGTCCACGATCCGGGCGATCACCTCGCGCGGGTCGAAAGGCTCCTTGAGGTCGGCCGGGATCAGGTCCAGCAGCGTGTCCGGGTCGTACGCCGGCTCGGCGTACGCCGTGGGCTCGGGGGAGGCCTTGCGCCAGTTCAGCCGGGCGACGATGCGCCGGCCGATCCGGATCGCGTCGCGCTCGTCCTCGGCGAGGTAGTCGGCCAGCCCGGAGGTCCGGGCGTGCATCTCGGCGCCGCCGAGGGTCTCGTCGTCGGTGTCCTCGCCGGTGGCCATCTTCACCAGCGGCGGCCCGGCCAGGAACACCTTGGCCTGCTCCTTGACCATCACCGTGTAGTCGGAGAGCCCCGGCACGTAGGCGCCGCCGGCGGTCGCGTTGCCGAAGACCAGCGCGATCGTGGGCTGCCGGCGGGCGCTGGCCCGGGTCAGGTCCCGGAAGACCTTGCCGCCCGGGATGAAGATCTCCTTCTGGGTCGGCAGGTCGGCTCCGGCGGACTCGACCAGGCTGATGCTGGGCAGCCCGTTCTCCTCGGCGATCTGCGCGGCCCGGAAGGTCTTGCGCAGCGTCCAGGGGTTGGAGGCGCCACCCTTCACGGTCGGGTCGTTGGCGGTGATCATGCACTCCACGCCCTCGACCACGCCGATGCCGGTCACCACGCTGGCGCCGACTGTGAAGTCCGAGCCCCAGCCGGCCAGCGGGCTGAGCTCGAGGAACGCCGAGCCCTCGTCGATGAGCAGCTCGATCCGCTCGCGGGGCAGCAGCTTGCCGCGCTCGTGGTGGCGGGCGACGTACTTCTCCCCGCCGCCGGCGACGGCCTTCGCGTGCTGCTCGTCGAGGTCGGCGAGCTTGGCGAGCAGGTGCTCGCGGCGGTCCCCCTCGGTCCCGGCCTCGCTGTCGATGGCCGTCATTTCGTGTACCCCAGCAGCTTGGCGGCAAGGTCGGTGAGCACCTCGGTCGCTCCTCCTCCGATCGGCAGGAGCCGGGCGTCGCGGTAGTGCCGCTCCACCTCGGTCCCGTGCATGTATCCCGTCCCGCCGTGCAGCTGGACGGCCTGGTCACAGACGTACGTCGCGGCCTCGCAGGCGGTCTGCTTGGCCAGGCAGGCCTCCGCGATCACCTGCTCCCCGGCGACGTGCCGGGCCGCGACGGCGTGGGTGTAGGCGCGGGCGGCCTCCACCCGGCGGTGCATCTCGACGAGCTTGTGGCGCACCACCTGGCGCCGGATCAGCGGCTCCCCGAACGTGGTGCGCTCGCGGCAGTAGGCGGCTGCCAGCTCCAGGGAGCGGGCGGCGATGCCGTAGCCGTGCACCGCCAGAGCCATCCGCTCCACGACGAACTGCTCGGCGATGTACCAGAAGCCGGCGTCCTCCTCGCCGACCAGGT
This sequence comes from Nocardioides pantholopis, assembly GCF_003710085.1. Taxonomy (NCBI): domain Bacteria; kingdom Bacillati; phylum Actinomycetota; class Actinomycetes; order Propionibacteriales; family Nocardioidaceae; genus Nocardioides; species Nocardioides pantholopis. The sequence goes on from NZ_CP033324.1 coordinate 3,911,218, forward strand.
TCCCGGCCGGGACCCGCACGTCGACGTAGGACAGCTCGGCGGTGTCGGAGCAGTGCCAGCCCATCTTCGCCAGCGACCGGTCGACGGTGAAGCCGGGCGTGTCGGTGTCGACCACCAGGAGGCTCACGCCGCCGGACCCGGCGCCGCCGGTGCGCACGGCGGTGGTCACGAAGTCGGCGCGGGCCCCGGAGGTGATGAAGGTCTTGGCCCCGTTGACGAGGTAATAGGGCTCCCCGTCCCCCGTGACCAGCTCAGCGGTCGTGCGCAGGTTGCCGACGTCCGACCCGCCGCCGGGCTCGGTGATCGCCAGGGACCCGATCCTCTCCCCGGCCAGCGTGGGCCGCACGTAGCGCTCCACGAGGTCCGGCGACCCGTGGGCGGCGATGTGCGGCAGCGCGATGCCGTTGGTGAACAGGCCGGCCATCAGGCCGCTGGAGGCGCCCGCGCCGAACATGCCCTCCTGGAGGGCGATGGTGTCCAGCAGGTCGCCGCCCTCGCCGCCGACGTCCTCGGGGAAGGAGACCCCGAGCAGGCCCTGGCGGGCCGCCGCGCGGTGCAGCTCGCGCGGGATCGAGCCGGCGTCCTCCCACGCCTGCAGGTGCGGCGCCACCTCGCGGCGGGTGAACTCCGCGGCGGTCTCCCGCAGCGCGCTGCGGGCCTCTCGGGCCTCGTCGGTGACGCTCACAGCAGGTCCTCCTGGACATGGACGGGACGGGACCGCACCCACTCGCCGAGCGCCTTGGCCTGGGGGTCGAACCGCGTCGAGGCGGCGACGCCCTGGCCCAGGAGCCCGCGGATCACGACGTTCACGGCGCCGAGGTTCGGCAGCACGTAGACGTCGAGGTCGAGGTCGGCCGCCTCGGGGACCAGCTCGCGCACCTTGCGCGGGCTGAGCAGCTTCGCGAGCCACGAGACCCGTTGGGCGTGCAGGGGCGAGCCGTCGTTGGCCACCCACAGGCCGAGGTTGGCGTCGCCGCCCTTGTCGCCGGAGCGGGCGTGCACGAACGAGCCCAGCGGCACCCGGCGGGTCAGCGTGTCCGGCGGAGCGGGGTACGGCGAGGGCCGCCGGCCCGCGTCGCGCACCTCCGGGTCGGTCCCGGCGGGGCCGAACTCGGTCGGATCGGCGACCACCTCGCGGGTGCCGTCCGCGTGGACGACCGTGTGGGTGACGGCCGCGCGGTCGACGTACGCCGCCCGGTAGACGCCGTACGGCGTGGCCGGGCCGGGGGGCGCGGTCAGCGTGAAGCCGGGGTAGGAGCCGAGGCCGAGCTCGACGGCGGCGGCGGTGAACGCCCGGCCACAGGGGTCGGGCCGGGGGTCCATCACCGTGCAGCGCAGCAGCGTGGCGGCGCCCTCCTCGGTCTCCGCGCCGGGCTGCGCGGTCTGGCCGCCGGTCCAGCTGACCTCGGCGGCCGTGAGCCGCGGGGAGAGCTGGGCGCGCACCCAGTCGGCCTTGGCGTCGACGTCGAGGCCGGTGAGCACGAACTCCACGGTGTTGCGGAAGCCGCCGAGCTCGTTGACGCAGACCTTGAGCTGCTCCGGCGGCGGGCCGCCGCGGACGCCGGTGACCGCGACCCGGTCCGGGCCGGCCTGCTCGAGGCGGACCGTCTCCAGGTGGGTGGCGACGTCGGGGTTGAGGTAGCGGGTGGACTGGATCTCGTAGACCAGCTGCGCGGTGACGGTGTCGACGGTGACCGCGCCGCCGGTCCCGGCGTGCTTGGTGATGACGCTGGAGCCGTCCGCGGCGATCTCGGCGAGCGGGAAGCCGAGCGGCAGCGCGGGGTCCCGGCCGTCGGCGAGCAGCTCGCGGAACCCGGAGAAGTTCCCGCCGGTCGCCTGGGTGCCGCACTCCAGCACGTGGCCGGCCACGACGGCGCCCGCCAGCTCGTCGTACGACGTGGGCGTCCAGCCGAAGCGGGCGGCGGCGGGTCCGACGACCAGGGAGGCGTCGGTGACCCGGCCGGTGACGACGATGTCGGCGCCGCGGGTCAGGGCGGCGGCGATGCCGAAGCCGCCGAGATAGGCGTTGGCGGTGAGCGCGCCTCCGAAGCCGAGCTCGGCGGCCTGCGCGCGCAGGTCGTCGCCCTCGACGTGGGCGACCTGCGGGTCCAGGCCGAGCCCGCGGGCCACTTCGCGGACCCGGTCGGCCAGCCCGGCCGGGTTGAGCCCGCCGGCGTTGCTGACGATGCGGACCCCCCGCTCCAGCGCCAGGCCCAGGCAGTCCTCGAGCTGGCGCAGGTGGCTGCGGGCGTAGCCCAGGGACGGGTCCTTCATCGTGTCCCGGCCCAGGATCAGCATCGTGAGCTCGGCGAGGTAGTCGCCGGTCAGCACGTCGAGCGGGCCGCCCTCGAGCATCTCCCGCATCGCGGCGGCCCGGTCGCCGTAGAAGCCCGAGCAGTTGCCGATCCGCAGCACGTCGTCCGGCGCGCTCATCGGCGGTCCCGCCCCGGGCCGGCCGGGCCGGCGAAGGCCTGGGCGATCGTGAGCCACTGCTCGGCGTCGGCGCCGAGCGCCACCAGGTCGGTGTCGTCGCGGTGCACCCGCTGGGTGACCAGCCGGCAGAAGTCGTACGCCGACCCGGTGACCGACTGCGCGGCGTCCTCGGGACCCCACGCCCAGGTCTCGCCGGACGGCGCGGTCAGCTGGATCCGGAACTCCGCGGCCGGGGCGTCCAGGCCCCGGTTGCGGAACGCGTAGTCGCGGGTCCGGACGCCGAGGTGGGCGACGTGGCGGATCCGGTCGGTCGGTGCGGTCCCGGTCCCCAGCGCCTCGTGCACGTCGAGCGCGTGCGCCCAGGTCTCCATGAAGCGGGCGGTCGCCATCGAGGCCGGCGACATCGGCGGCCCGAACCACGGCATCCGCTCGTCGTCGGGGAAGTCCAGCAGCGCCGCCCGCAGCCCGTCGCGCGCGGCGCCCCAGCGGGCCAGCAGCGCCGGCGGCTCGAGCGCGGCGATCTGGTGGGCGCTGGCGTCGACGTACCCCTCGGGGTCGGCGATGGCCTCCAGCACCTTCTCGTCCCAGGCCGCCTTCCCCTCCGGGGTCAGGCTGCCCGCCGCGAGCATGGCGACCTCGTCGGTCCACAGCAGGTGCGCGATCTGGGTGGCCACGGTCCAGCCCTCGGCGGGCGTCGGCGTCGCCCAGCCGTCGGCGTCGAGGCCGGCCACCGCGCTCCACAGGGTGTCGCCCTCGGCGGTCAGGTCGGCGAGCAGGTCGTCGAGCAGGGTCATGCGCTCTCCTTCGTCGGCGCCGGGGCGAGCGCGGCGTCGAGGGTGCGGGCCCACTGGTCGAGGATCCGGGCCCGTCGGCGGGTGTCGTCGGTGATGGTCTGGGCCAGGCCGAGGCCGCGGACCAGGTCGAGGGTGGCCTGCACGAGCTCGCGCGACCCGTCGCGGGACTCGTCGGCGCCGAGCAGCTCGACGGTCAGGTGGTGGATCTCGCGGCCGACGCGCTGCTCCAGCGGCGCCACGGCGGCCAGCAGCGCCGGGTCGGTGCGGGCGGCGACCCACAGCTCGAGGGCCGCGGTGAAGACCGGCGAGGTGAAGTGGTCGGCGAGCATCTGAAGCACCGCCCGGGTGCGCCGCTCCCCCGTCGGCAGCCGCTCGGCCGCGGCGCTCAGCTCGGCGGCGCGCACCTCGGCGACGTGCTCCACGGCGGCGACGACCAGTGCGTTCTTGCTCGGGAAGTGGTGCAGCTGAGCCCCGCGGCTGACCCCGGCGCGCTCGGAGACCAGCGTGGTCGAGGTCCCGGCGAAGCCGCGCTCGACGAGCAGCTCCACGGTCGCCTCCAGCAGCCGGGCGCGCATGGCCCGCGACCGCTCCTCCTGCGGAACCCGAGTCGGGGATGTGGTGCCGGTCACGGCTGAAGCATGCCCCGCCCCCCAACAAACAGTCAAGCCTGCTTTTTTCTACCGGTTGAATCGGGACTCCCGCCCGTCGAGTCGGGGGTTTCGCCGGTCGAGTCGGGACTCCCGCCCGTCGAGTCGGGGGTTCTGTACGCCGAGTCGGGAGTTGCGGATGGGCCCGGGGCCCGTCAGTCGATCCGCGCCGCCAGGGGCAGCCGGCTGCGGACCGTCAGGCCGACCAGGGCCGCGGTCAGCAGCGGCAGGCCGACGACTACCGAGCCGATGAGCAACCAGGGGATGTCGACGAAGTGGTCGGGCAGGCCGGCGCCGTCCGGCCGCCACCCGGACCCGGTGAGCGGATAGGTGACCGCCCACCCGGGCACGAACCCGACCACCGCGCCGAGCACCGACCCCACCAGCCCGATCACCAACGCGTACGACGCCGCAACGGCGCGCCGCAGCCGGGGCGCGGCACCGACCGCGGAGAGGGTCGCCAGGTCCGCCCGCGCGTCGGAGAGCGCGAGCGAGGTGGCGGTGACCGTCCCGGCCAGCATCAGCACCGCGCCCAGGGCACCCAGCGCCACCTGCACCAGGCTGGCGAAAGCCGGGCGCTGGTAGCCCCGCTCGACCTCGACCTGGCTGTGCGGGGCCACGGCGGCCAGGGCCGCCTTCAGCTCGCGCTCGGCGGTCCGGGACACCGGGCCGCGGATGGCCAGGCCCACCGTGGCGACCGGCAGGTCGAGCTCGGCGGCGGCCTGCGGAGAGAGGACGGCGGACATCGCGAGCACGTCGGGCGCGAGATCGACCACGGCCACCGGAGCCTCGATCCGCCGGCGCTCGAGGTCACGCTCGTCCACAGCGTCGTACGACGTCCGCTCCAGCTCGACATGGCCGCGGTCCCCCGGCACCGGGACGTGGCTGAAGCCGACCGCCCCGCCCGCGGCCAGGGCCCGGTCCGCGCGCACCCGGTCGCCCTCGGAGATCCCGGTCAGCGCCGAGGGCAGCCGGTCCCCGACCACGATGCCGGCCCCGAGCGCCGCCCCCCACTCATCGCGCTGCGCAGCCCCGGCCGGGGTACGGACCGCCAGCTCGAGGCTCTCGCTGTCGGGCTCGACCACCCCGCGGATCTCTTCGAGGTCCGCGTCGGGCAGCTGCTCGGCGACGCTGGCGCGCAGCGCCGCCCAGTCGGCTGCGGGGTCGGCGTAGCCGGTGTCCGGGTCGGGGACCGTGGCCAGCGCCGCACCGTGCCTCAGCGTGGAGACGTGGGTCGCGGCGCTCTCGGCCTCGTCGCTAGCCGTGGCGATACCGAGCGCGACCACCCCGCAGACGGTCGCGGCCACCGCGGCCACCGCGGGCACGGTGCGGCTGCGGTGCCGGGCGGCGTCACGCACGGCGTACCGCAGCGGGAGGGGGAGGCCGCGGCCCAGGCGGGCCACGGTCGCGACCACCACCGGCACCAGCAGCACCATCCCGAGCACCGCCAGGATCGCGGCGGCCGTCACCCGGATCTCGCCGCCGGGACGGCTGCCGGCCGCGGCGCCGGCGATCCCGAGGCCGAGCAGGACCAGGCCGAGGAGCGGCGAGCGCAGGGAGGGCGGTCCCTCCCCGCGGCGACCGCCGAGGACGGCGACCACGTCCTGGCGCGACGCGGTCCACGCCGGGACCGCGGCAGCCAGCAGGGCGGCCACGAGCGCGAAGCCGGCGATCCCCAGCAGCCAGGCCCACGGCGGGTCGAACGGGCCGAACCACTCCCCCGACCAGTGCTGGGCGACCGGCACCAGGACCGCGCCGAGGCCGAGGCCGGCGAGCAGTCCGACGACGGCGGAGAGCCCGCCGACGACCACGGCGGTCCCCAGGACGACGCGCCGCGCCTGCGCCGGAGTGCCCCCGGCGGCGGCGACCAGGGCGATCGTGCGGGCCTGGCGGCGCGCCCCGACGGCGAACGCCGGGCCGGCCAGCAGCACCACCTCGATCAGGATCATCGCCACGATCAGGCCGACGATCGCCGCGAGCGCGTCGTCGTCCGCGTACCCGTAGTCCTCCGCCTCGGGCGGCGGGTCCTCGACCACGGCGCGGGAGAGCACGAAGGCGCCGAGGGCGTTCAGGATGCGGACCTCCTCCCAGGTGACCGGACCGCCACCGACCAGCCAGGTGGTGGTGCGCTCCGGCGTACCCCTGTCCTTCGCGGCGGCGGCGAGCGTCCCGGGGAGCCCGATCGCCTGCTCCCAGGTCCGGCTCGACGGATCCCGGGCGATCCCGACCACGGTCGGGGCGAGGAGCTCCTCCTGGTCGGGTCCGAGCACGCTCAGCTGGTCCCCGAGGTCGATCCCGTGCTCGGTCAGCGGCTCGGTGACCACGACCTCGTCGGCCGAGCTCGCCCAGCGGCCCGACGTCAGGTCGAACAGTCCCTCGGCGAGCGGGTCCGTGCCGTCGAGCTCGTGGGCGCCGACGGTGACGGGCCCGTCCGGCACCGACACCAGGACCTCGTCGTACCTCGTCTCCAGGGCGGGCACGTCCCTGCCGAGGGCGGCGTGCACCTCCGCGAGGGTCGCCCGGCCCTCGCGCACGTCGTCGGACCAGCCGCTCGTCTCGTCGGGGTCGACTGCCTGCTCGACCTGGCCGACACCGTCCTCCACCCGGATCTCGGCGTCGGCGGAGCCGAGCCGGCGGTCGATCCCCTCGAGCGTCGAGACGTCGGCCGTGCGGACCACGACCGCGGCCGTGGTCACCGCGAGCACCGGGAGCGTGATCAGCACCAGCATCAGGGCGGTACGCCGCTTGGCGCGCCACGCCTCCCGGCCCGCGAGCCGGACCGCGACCCGCCAGCCCCCGAGCCAGACGCGGAGGCGGCCGACCCGTGCGCGCGTCACTGGACGTGCCTGGGGCCGAGCAGCCCCTCCACCGAGGCGTTGCCGCTCTCGTCGACGACCACGCCGTCGCGCAGGAAGACCACCCGGTCCGCCCAGGCCGCGTGCCGGGCCTCGTGGGTCACCATCACCCCGGCGGCGCCCCCGTCGCAGCGCGAGCGGAGCAGCCGCAGGATCTCCTCGCCGGACTCGCTGTCCAGGGCGCCGGTCGGCTCGTCGGCGAGCATCAGGCGCCGCTCGCCGACCAGGGCGCGGGCGATGGCGACCCGCTGCTGCTGGCCTCCCGACATGTCGTCGGGGAACCGGTCGGCCAGGTGCTCGATGCCGACCTCGGCCAGGGCCTGGAGCGCCGCGGTCCGCGCCGCCCGGCGGCGTACGCCGTCCAGCTCGCGGGGCAGGGCGACGTTCTCGGCGGCGGTCAGCGCCGGGATGAGGTTGAAGTCCTGGAAGACGTAGCCGATCGAGGTACGCCGCAGCCGGGCCCGTTGCGTGCCGTCCAGCCCGGCCAGGTCGACCCCCTCGACCCGGACGGTGCCGGTGGTCGGCTCGTCCAGACCGCCAGCCAGCGTGAGCAGCGTCGACTTGCCCGACCCCGAGGGGCCCATCACCGCGACCAGCTCGCCGGGGCCGACGGTCAGCGAGATCCCGCGCAGCGCATGCACCTCCGCGGCGCCGGCGCCGTGGATCCGGGTCAGCCCCTCCAGGGTGAGCACGCTCATCGACCGGTCTCCTCGTCCCGCTCGACCATTTCGGTCTCCTGGCGCGCGGGCCGCTCGCGCAGCCGGTCGCGCGCCTGGTCCAGCCAGCGGCGCTCGGCGCGGCGCAGCGCGGTCACGGCCTCCGGTCCCAGCCGCTCGCTCATCGCGCCACGTCCCCGGACGGACGCGGGGCGGGCGCCGGCTCCGGCGTACCGGCCGGGCGGTCGAGCGCGGCCCGGCGCAGCCTGGCCTCGGTGTGGTCCAGCCAGCGGATCTCGGCCTCGGCGGCGAAGACCAGCGAGTCCAGGACCAGGCTCCAGGCCAGGTCCGACGGCGCGAGCGGATCCGTGGCGGGCACCTGCCGCTTGAGCCGGGTGTAGTCCTGCAGGGCGCCCATCGTGGCGACCCGCTGCTGCTGGATCACCGCGGCGACGTCGACCCCCGGGACGGTGACGGCCAGCGCCAGCTTGATCGCCAGCTCGTCGCGCGGGGGCTGGCTGCGGCTGACCGGCGTGGTGAACCAGCTGCGAGCCTGTTCGCGCCCGGTCTCGGTCAGCGCGTAGTGGACGTGACCACCCTCGTCGGCGCCGGCGGCGGCCACCAGCCCGTCGCGCTCGAGCCGGGTCAGGGTCGTGTACACCTGCCCGACGTTGAGCGGCCAGGTCGACCCGGTGCGCTGCTCGAACTCGGCGCGGAGCTGGTAGCCGTACATCGGCCCCTGCTCCAGCAGTGCCAGCAGTGCGTGCTTGACGGACATCGCGGCCACCTTCGTCTCGGATGGCCCGACCGTATACCGGATATGCATACCGCGTATACCGTTTGGTTGAGTCGTGACTTCAACCCGTTGAGTCGGGAGTTGAGACCGTCGAGTGGGGAGTTTCGGCCACGCCACGGCCGACCAGGCCGTCAGAGGTCCCGACTCAACCGTCAGAGGTCCCGACTCAACGGTAGGTCAGGTGCGCCCCGGCGAGGTGGGGGTGCTCGTTGAAGGTCAGCAGCCGGGGGCCGGTGGGGCCGACGACCACGCGGGTGATCGCGGAGTTCGCGGTGACGGTGTTGAACCGCTCCCACATCCGGGCGGTGCCGAGGCGGTCCGCGTCGGGGTCGACGAGCCCGGCGGCCACCGCCGCGATCACGCCGCCGGAGGTGACCACGACGACGGTCTCCCCGGAGCCGGCGCGGGTCGCGGCGGCGGACAGCGAGGCGCGCACGCGGGCGAGGAAGTCGGCGTACGTCTCCGGGTAGTCCGCGTCGTGCCGGCCGGCGGTCCACCGGCGGGTGGCCTGCTCGAAGATCAGCTGGAAGGCACGGCGGTCCAGTTCGCCGTCGGGGGCGTCGGGGTGCCGGGCCAGCACGTCGACGTGGTCGAACTCGTCCCAGCCGGCGTCCTCGGTGACCGTGAGCCCGCCCCACCCCGCCGCGCCCGTGAGCGCCTCCAGGGTCTCGCGGTGGCGCCGCATCGACCCGCGCACCAGCGCCGTGGGCCGTACGCCGGAGGCGCTCAGGTGCGCGCCGAGGAGCCGGCCCTGCTCCCAGCCGGTCGGCGAGAGCACGTCGTAGTCGTCGGCTCCGAACGAGGCCTGACCGTGCCGGACCAGCAGCAGAACGCCCATGCGGGGAGGCTAGTGGCCCACCCGGCCGGGGGTCCGCAGGTGGTCGAGGCGCGAGCCTCGACCACCTGCGGAGGGGGTCAGGCCGGGAACGAGCCGCCCGAGGCGGCGAGGTCGCGCAGGTACTGCGTCGGCCGGAACCGGTCGCCGTACGTCTCGGCCAGCTGGTCGGCGCGCCGGACGAAGGCGGCCAGGCCGATCTCGCCGTCGGCGCCCTGGTAGCCGGTCATGAACTGCGCCGCGCCGCCGGTCATCGGCGGGAAGCCGATGCCCATGATCGAGCCGATGTTCGCGGCGGCCGCCGAGGTGATGACGCCCTCCTCGAAGCACTTGGCGGTCTCCAGCGCCTCGGCGAACAGCATCCGGTCCTGGCAGTCCTGGATCGGCGGCTGCACCTCGGCGACCGGGAACAGCTCCGCGAGGCCCTCCCAGAGCGTGACCCGCTTGCCGGACTCGTCGTACTCGTAGAAGCCCTTGCCGCGCAGCCGGCCCGGTCGGCCCGCCTCGAGCATCCGGTCGACCACCGCGGTGCCGGGGTGCTCGGGGACGTCCAGCCCGTCGCGCTCGGCGGCCTCGCGGGTGGCCTTGGCGATCTTGGCCATCAGCTCGAGGTTGAGCTCGTCGGAGAGCTGGAGCACCGGGGCCGGGTAGCCGGCCTGGGTGGTGGCCCGCTCGATGGTCCACGGCCGGACCCCCTCGGCGAGCATCGCCATGCCCTCGTTGACCATGAACCCGATGACCCGGGAGGTGTAGAAGCCGCGGCTGTCGTTGACGACGATCGGGGTCTTCTTGATCTGCTGCACGACGTCGTAGGCCTTCGCGAGCGCGACCTCGGAGGTCTTCTCGCCCTTGATGATCTCGACCAGCGGCATCTTGTCCACCGGGGAGAAGAAGTGCAGGCCGATGAAGTCGGCCGGGCGGTCCACGCCCTCGGCCAGCTCGGTGATCGGCAGCGTCGAGGTGTTGGAGCACAGCAGCGCGTCCGCGTTGACGTACGGCGCGACCTCGGCGAACACCTTCGCCTTCAGCCCCGGGTCCTCGAAGACCGCCTCGATCACCAGGTCGCACCCGGCCAGTGCCGACGGGTCGGCCGTCGCGGTGATCCGGCCCAGCAGCTCGGCCGACTTCTCCTCGGTGAGCCGGCCCTTGCTGACCGCCTTGGCGTTGAGCTTCTCCGAGTACGCCTTGCCCTTCGCGGCGTTCTCGTCCGAGACGTCCTTGAGCACGACCTGCATGCCGGCGCGGGCGCAGACGTAGGCGATGCCGGCGCCCATCATCCCGGCGCCGAGCACGCCGACCTTCGTGGCGCGGTACGGCTCGATGCCCTGCGGGCGCAGCGACCCGGACTTGATCGCCTGGAGGTCGAAGAAGAACGCCTGGATCATGTTCTTCGAGCCCTGGTCGACCACGAGGCTGGTGAGGTAGCGCGACTCGATGCGCGACGCGGTGTCGAAGTCGACCTGGGCGCCCTCGACCGCGGCCGAGAGGATCGCCCGGGCCGCCGGGTAGAGGGCACCCTTGGTCTGCTTGCGCAGCAGCGCCGGGAACGCCGGGAGGAACGCCGCCAGCGCCGGCGACTTCGGGGTGCCGCCGGGCATCTTGTAGCCGGGCCGGTCCCAGGGGTTCTGCGCGGCCTCGGGGTTGGCCTGGATCCAGGCCTTGGCTGCCGGGACCAGCTCCTCGGGGCTCGCGACCAGCTCGTCGACCAGGCCCTTCTCCAGGGCCTGGGCCGCCTTCAGCTGCTTGCCCTCGAGCAGGAAGCCCATCAGGCCCTCCTGGAGCCCGAACATCCGCACGATGCGGGTGACGCCGCCGCCACCGGGCAGCAGGCCGAGGCTGACCTCGGGCAGGCCGACGACGACCGCAGGGTGGTCCAGCGCGATGCGGTGGTTGGTGGCCAGGCAGATCTCGAGGCCGCCGCCGAGGGCGGCGCCGTTGATCGCGGCGACGACCGGGCGCGGGTAGGTCTCCAGGCGCCGCAGGGCGGCCTTGACGCCCTCGGCCATCGCGAAGACGTCAGCGGCGTCCGCCGGGGTCGCCTGGACCATCTTCTTCAGGTCGCCGCCCGCGAAGAAGGTCTTCTTCGCGCTGGCGACCACGACGCCGGTCACGTCGTCCTGCTCGGCGTACAGGCGGTCCACGGCGGTCTGCATCGAGGAGATGTAGAGGTCGTTCATGGTGTTCGCCGACTGGTTCGGGTCGTCGAGGGTCAGCGTGACGATCCCGTCCGCGTCGCGCTCGTAGCGGACAGCGGTCTGCTCGGTGGTGCTGGTGGTCATACGAGGTCCTGTTCAGCGAGGAGGGACGGGAGGTCAGACGATCTCGACGATGGTGGCGATGCCCATGCCGCCGCCGACGCAGAGCGTGGCGAGCCCGCGGCGCAGGTCGCGGCGGCGCAGCTCGTCGACGAGCGTGCCGAGGATCATCGCGCCGGTGGCCCCGAGCGGGTGCCCCATCGCGATCGCCCCGCCGTTGACGTTGGTGACCTCGTGGCTGATCCCCATGTCCCGCATGAACCGCAGCGCGACAGCGGCGAACGCCTCGTTGATCTCCCACAGGTCGATGTCCTCGACGCCGAGGCCGGCGCGCGCCAGCGCCTTGCGGGCCGCGGGGGCCGGGCCGGTGAGCATGATCGTCGGGTCCGCGCCGGAGACGGCCGTGGAGATGATCCGGGCCCGCGGGGTCAGGCCGAGCTCGGCGCCGACGGCCTCGGTGCCGATCGCCATCACCGCCGCGCCGTCGACGATGCCCGAGGAGTTGCCGGCGTGGTGGACGTGGTCGATCCGCTCCACCCAGTGGTACTTGGCCAGAGCCACGTCGTCGAAGCCCGCGTCCGCGCCGAGCTGCGCGAAGCTCGGCCGGAGGCCCGCCAGGCTGGACACGCTGGTGTCCGGGCGGATCGTCTCGTCGCGGTCGAGCACCGTGATGCCGTTGCGGTCGGTGACCGGGACCACCGCGTCGCCGAAGTAGCCGTTCGCCCAGGCCTTCGAGGCCCGGTGGTGGGACTCCGCGGCGAAGGCGTCGCAGTCCTCGCGGCTGAAGCCCTCGATGGTCGCGATCAGGTCCGCCCCGATGCCCTGCGGCACGAAGTCGGTCCGGAACGCGGTGGCGGGGTCGGAGGCCCACGGGCCGCCGTCGGAGCCCATCGGCACCCGGCTCATCGACTCCACGCCGCCGGCGAGGATGAGGTCCTCGAAGCCGCCGCGCACCCGGCTGGCGGCCTGGTTGACCGCCTCCAGGCCCGAGGCGCAGAAGCGGTTGAGCTGCACGCCCGCGACGGTGTCGGGGTAGCCGGCCGCGAGGGCAGCGGTCTTGGCGATGTCGCCGCCCTGGTCGCCGATCGGCGAGACGACGCCGAGGACCACGTCGTCGACGCGGTTCGGGTCCAGGGTCGGGTTGCGCACCTTGATCTCGTCGAGGAGGCCGACGACGAGGTCGATCGGCTTGACCTCGTGCAGGGTGCCACTGGCCTTCCCCTTGCCGCGCGGCGTACGAAGGTGGTCGTACACGAATGCTTCTGCCATGACCGTTCCTAGCGAGGTGAGGGTGGTCGGGTCCCGATCGGGAACCGCGGTGATCCTCCGATTGTGACACCATTGGTGTCACGGTCAAGGGCGGCCACCCCGAGGCGGGACCCCTGACCGGGTCCCGGGAGGAGTGAGGATGAGCGACAGCGACGCGAGCCGGGAGCTGCTGACGCTGCAGGAGCTGACCGCGCGGGTGGGGATGAGCGTGCGCAACGTGCGCTTCTACACCACCAAGGGCCTGGTCCCGCCACCGCTGCGCCGGGGCCGCTCGGGCTACTACACCGCCGACCATGTGGCCCGCCTGGAGCTGGTGCGCGAGCTCCAGGGCCACGGCTTCACGCTCTCCGCGATCGAGCGGTACGTCGCCGCGATTCCCGCCGACGCGACCGCCGAGGACATCGCGCTGCACCGCACGATGCTGGCGCCCTGGCAGGCCGACCACCCGGTCGAGATGAGCCGCGCCGAGCTGGACCGGCGGGCCGGACGCGAGCTCGACGAGTCCGAGCTGGCCACGCTGGCCGCGCTGCGGATCGCCGTGCCCACCACGCGCGGGCGCTACGAGGTCTCGACCTCCCAGCTCGGCGTCGGCATCGGCCTGCTGGACCTCGGCTTCCCGACCGAGGCGGCGGTCGCCGCCGCCGCTGTGTACGCCGAGCACGGCCGGCAGATGGCCACCGAGCTCAACGAGCTGTTCCGGACCATGGTCTGGCCGGTCTACCGCGACGCCGGCACGTCCTCGGAGAAGATCCAGGAGGTGGTCGAGCGGCTCAAGCCGCTCTCGATCGCCAGCCTGGTGACCGCCTACGAGGCCGCGATGGACGAGACCAAGCGGGAGCGGATCGCCGAGCGCGCCCGCCGCGCCGGGGACGCCGACAGCGCCTGAGCGGCGCTGGTCGGGGAGCTCGGCGGGACGCTCGTCAGGGAGCCTGCCCTGGGAGGCCGACCTACTGTGGCGCCATGAGCGAGCCCCGGACGGTACTGGTCACGGGCGCCACCGGCTTCGTCGGGCGCCGGCTGGTGCCCGAGCTGCTCGACGCCGGTCACCGGGTCCGGGCAATGACCCGGCGCCCGGAGGGCTACACCGGCCCGGGCGAGGCCGTCCTCGGCGACGTCCACGACCCGCCCACCGTCGCCGCGGCCCTCGAGGACGCCGACGTCGCGATCTACCTGGTGCACTCGCTCGACACCGGCGACTTCGAGCGTCGCGACGCCGACGCGGCGCGGGACTTCGGGCGGGCGGCGGCCGCCGCCGGCGTACGCCAGATCGTGTTCCTCGGCGGCCTCGGCTCCGACGAGGACGACCTGTCCCCGCACCTGCGGTCGCGCCGCGAGGTGGAGCGGGTGCTCGGCGAGGGCGGCGTCCCGGTGACCGTCCTGCGGGCCGCGATCGTCGTCGGGGCCGGCGGCATCTCCTGGGAGATGACTCGCCGCCTGGTGAAGAACCTGCCGGCGATGGTGGTGCCGCGCTGGGCCGCGACCCGGACCCAGCCGATCGCGATCGACGATGTGGTCCGCTACCTCGCCGGCGTCGTCGACAACGAGGCGGCCCGGGGCCGGGTGCTGGAGATCGGCGGCGCCGACCAGCTGTCCTACCTTGAGATGCTCCAGCAGGCCGCCCACGAGATGACCGGGCGCCGGCTCCCGATCCTGCAGGCCCCCGTCGGCACCCCGGTGCTGTCGTCGTGGTGGATCCGCCTGGTCACCGGGGTCGACACCACCACCGCCGCGAACCTGATCGAGTCGATGGGCAACGAGGTCGTCGTCACCGACCCCGCCATCCGGGACCTGGTCCCCGGCGAGCCGCTGAGCTACGCCGAGGCCGTGCGGCGGGCGCTGGCGGACGGGTAGGGCCGCGCTCAGCCGGGCGACTGGCCGAAGACCAGCGGCAGCACCAGCAGCATGATCAGCGACCAGGTCACGTGGGTGAGGATCGGGGCGAGGACGCCGCCGGAGGCGCGGCGCTCGAGGCCGACGACCAGGCCGAGCAGCAGCGCCGCGAACGAGAGCATCAGGTTGCCGGTCGCCAGCGTGGCGACGGCGTACGCCAGCGTGGTCCAGGCGACGGGGTGGCGCGGGATCGCGGCGTACACGGCGCCGCGGAAGAAGAGCTCCTCGGCGACGCCGTTGACGAGCGTGATCACCACCAGCAGCGGCACCGAGCCCTGGTCGGCGTAGTCGAGGACCGAGCCCACCTCGTCGGCGAGCCACGGGACGCCGCGCACGAGCAGGCCGCCGAGGACGAAGAGCCCGCCGAGGGCGGCGCCGACCAGGACCGGGGTCACCCACGGTCGGGCCATCGCGTCGCGGTACGGGATCCGCCCCAGGTGCAGCGGCCCGGAGGCGAAGGCGCCCAGCGCCCAGACCCCGGCCAGCCCGAAGGTCGCCGGGTAGAACCACGGGTTGCCGGGCTCGATGCGCAGCGAGGCGCCGAGCACCAGCGCCCCGACCAGGACGAACCCGAGCGTGATCAGCTGGCGTCGGCGCAGCGCGGACGCGGTCTCGCGGTGGTCCCGGGGCACGACGTGCCACAGCGAACGCTGCAGCCAATCGCGCGCCGGGATCATCACCCCGAGCCTACGAGCAGTGTCAGCGGCGACCGCTGGAGAACGACGCGGCGGTGTGCCGCGAGCCCCCCGCGCTGCTGGAGCCGCCCGTGCCGCCGCCACTGCGACGGCCGCCGGCGGGCTTGTCGGTCCGCTTGGCCGCCGGGGCGCCGGACTTGGCGCTGGCGCCGCTGCCCGAGCCCGAGCCGGAGCGGCGACGGTTGCGGCCGCCACCGCCACCGTTGCCACCGCGGCCACCGCCGCCACCGCCGCCGGAGCGACCCGCCGGGGCGTCCGGGGTCTCGATGACCAGGCCGCCGTCGACCAGGGTGCGCTCGCCGGGGGCGAGCTGGGCCAGCATCGGGTGGCGCGAGTTGTCGACCCGGGTGATGGTCGGCTTGATGCCGGCCGCCCGGGTCAGGTCGCGGACGTCGCGGACCTGCTCGTCGGTCATCAGCGTGATGACGGTGCCGGCGGCGCCGGCGCGCGCCGTACGGCCCGAGCGGTGCAGGTACGCCTTGTGCTCCGACGGCGGGTCGGCGTGCACGACCAGCGAGACGTCGTCGACGTGGATGCCGCGGGCGGCGATGTCGGTGGCGACCAGCGTGGTCGCGCGGCCGGCGTGGAACGCCTCCATGTTGCGGGTGCGGGCGTTCTGCGACAGGTTGCCGTGCAGCTCGACCGACGGCACGCCGCTCTTGTTGAGCTGGCGGGCCAGGGCCTTTGCACCGTGCTTGGTCCGGGTGAACACGACGGTGCGCCCGGGGGCGCTGGTCAGGTCGACCAGGACGGGGACCCGCTGGTCGCGGCCCAGGTGCAGGACGTGGTGGTCCATCGTGGAGACCGGCGACTGGGCCGAGTCCGCCTCGTGGGTGACCGGCTGGTGCAGGAAGCGCTTGACCAGCACATTGATCGCGCCGTCGAGCGTGGCCGAGAACAGCAGGCGCTGGCCCTCGGACGGGGTGCGGTCCAGGATCCGGCGTACGGCGGGCAGGAAGCCCAGGTCGGCCATGTGGTCGGCCTCGTCGAGGATGGTGATCTCGATGGCGCCGAGGTCGCAGTGACCCTGGCCGATCAGGTCCTCGAGGCGGCCGGGGCAGGCCAGGACGATGTCGACGCCCTTGCGCAGGCCCTGGACCTGCGGGTTCTGGCCCACGCCGCCGAAGACGGTCATCGTGGTCAGGCCGGCGGCCTTGGCCAGCGGCGCGAGCGCCTCCTGGATCTGGCCGACGAGCTCGCGGGTCGGCGCGAGGATCAGCGCGCGGGGGCGCTTGGCGGCCGTCGGGCGGCCGGAGGCGCGCAGCCGGGTCACCAGCGGCAGCAGGAACGCGTAGGTCTTGCCCGATCCGGTACGCCCGCGGCCGAGGACGTCACGGCCGGCGAGGGAGTCAGGCAGCGTCGCGGCCTGGATCGGCGAGGGGGTGGTGATGCCACCCTCGGCGAGCAGCGCGACCAGGTAGTCGGGGACCCCGGCCTCGGTGAACGAGGCGTTCGTGGGCAGGGAAGAAGAAACAGCAGAAGCAGAAGACAAGGAGAAAGTCACTCACTGTGGCGTGTCTCGCCAGAAGAAGGGCGCCGCCGGCGATGAGTGGCAGCGCAGCAGGCCCGAGGCAAGACTGGACGGGCCGCACCCCTCACTGTAGGGGTGCGGCCCGGCGATCACCCCATCGAGGCGGGGTGATCCGCGCGACAGAGGGGGCGACTAGGAGGTCAGCCCCTTCTTGACGTCCTTGGCGGCGTCCTTGACGTGCTCGCCGGCGTTCTTCACCGATGCCTCGCCCTGGTCGGCGCGACCCTCGGCCTCGAGGTCGCGGTCGCCGCTCGCGCGGCCCGCCGACTCCTTGCCCTTGCCGGCCAGGTCCTCGGCCTTGTTCTTGGCCTTGTCACTCAGTCCCATCGGTCCTCCTTGCATCGGGGAGCCACCCGGTACCCGATCAGGCGAAGTCGAGCACGCCGTCGTCGATCCGGTCGCGCCGGATCGTGCGGACGTCGGTGAGGTAGTTCTGCCGCAGCCGCCACGGCGCCCGGTCGCCCTGCTTGGGCAGGCGGTCCAGCGCGCGCAGCACGTAGCCGGACTGGAAGTCCATGAACGGCCGCTCGGCCACGTTCGGGTCGCGGCGCGGGACGACGCGGCGCAGGCCGCGCCGGTCGAGGTGGCGCAGCAGCCGGACGACGTAGTCGCTGACGAGGTCGGCCTTGAGCGTCCAGGACGCGTTGGTGTAGCCGATCGTGTAGACGAAGTTCGGCACCCCGCTGAGCATCAGCGCCTTGTAGGACATCGTGTCCGCCAGCGTGACCGGCTCGCCGTCGACCTCGAGCTCGATCCCGCCGAACGGCAGCAGCCGCAGCCCGGTCGCGGTCACGACCAGGTCGGCGGCCAGCTCGGCGCCGGAGGTGAGCCGGATGCCGGTCTCGGTGAAGGTCTCGATGGTGTCGGTGACCACGTCGGCGCTCCCGCGGCGCATCGCTCGGAACAGGTCGCCGTCGGGCACGAAGCACAGCCGCTGGTCCCACGGGTCGTACGAGGGCCGGAAGTGCGTGTCCACGTCGACGTCCGGGAGCTGGCGGGCGACCTGCTCGCGGATCAGCCGCTTGACGGCCGCCGGGCGCCGGCGGGCGAGCTGGTAGAAGCCGGTGGCGACCAGGATGTTCTTCCACCGCACCAGCGGGTACGCCAGCCGCTGCGGCAGCCGGCCCAGCCGGACCGCCCACGGGTCCCGGCCGGGGCGGGAGAGCACATACGTCGGCGAGCGCTGCAGCATCGTGACGTGCTCGGCGGTCTCGGCCAGCGCCGGGACCAGCGTGATCGCGGTGGCCCCGCTGCCGATGACCACCACCCGCTTGCCGGCGTGGTCGAGGTCCGCGGGCCAGTGCTGGGGGCGCACGACCTCGCCGGCGAACCGCTCGGCGCCGGGGAACTGGGGCGCGTGCCCGCTCTCGTAGTCGTAGTAGCCCGAGCACGCCCACAGCAGGCCCGCGGTGATCGGCTCGCGGCCCTCGATCTCCACTGTCCAGCGCGCGCTCGCCGAGTCCCAGCCGGCGCGGGTGACCCGGTGGTCGTAGCGGATCAGCCGGTCCACGCCGTACTCCGCCGCGACGGTCCGGACGTAGTCCAGGATCAGCCGGCCGTCGGCGAGCGCGGTGTCGCCGGGCCAGGGCCGCCACCGGTAGCCGAACGTGAACATGTCGGAGTCCGAGCGGATGCCGGGATAGCGGAACAGGTCCCAGGTGCCGCCGCTGGCGCCGCGGGCCTCCAGGACAGCTACCGACTTGCCGGGGTGGTGCTCGCGCAGCTGGCAGGCGGCGCCGATCCCGGAGAGGCCGGCGCCGACGACCAGGACGTCGACGTGCTCGCTCATGGGCCGATGCTAACGACTATTGACGAATGTTCAATAGGCGGTCAGCCGGTCAGCGGGCGAACAGCTCGACGAAGCGGGCCAGCAGCCGGGGCGGCTCGTTGACCACCGCCGCCCGGGCCGCGGCGATCAGCTCATCGGCACCGGCCGGGTCGAAGTACCCGTAGTGGCGGTAGACGTCGATGCGGGTGCACAGCCCCTCGATGTCGAGCTCCGGATGGAACTGGGTGGCGTAGACGCGGCTGCCCAGTCGGAACGCCTGGACCGGGCAGGTGGGCGAGGAGGCCAGCAGCACCGCGCCCTCCGGCATCCGGCGTACCGCCTCCTTGTGGCCGAGGAACGCCGCGAAGTCCCGCGGCAGCACGCCGGTCAGCGGGTCGGCCGCCCCAGCCTCGGTGAGCGTGACCTCGACGGCGCCGATCGGCTCGGCGTACGTCGTGTCGACCGCGCCGCCGCGCAGCCCGCCGAGCGTGCCGATGCCGTAGCAGGCGCCCAGGAACGGGAAGTCCGCGCCGACCACCTGCTCGGCCAGGCCCCGCAGCTCGGCCTCCACGCGGCGCTGCACCGGGGTCTTGGCCTCGTCGGGGTCGCTGACGTTGAACGGGCCGCCACCGAGGACGATCCCGGACCAGTGCGCCAGGTCCACCGGACCCAGCTCCGCGCGCTCGAGCCGGACCCGGCGCAGGTCGCGCTCGCGCAGGCCGCTGAAGCGCAGGACCGCGTCGTACTCGCCGTCCGCGGCGAGGTCCTCCGCGCGGGTGCCGAGGAAGAGGAAGGGCAGCACCGGATCAGGCCTGGACGGCGGCCCCGCGCGCGAGCAGCCCGTCGACGTCGTCGACGCCCCAGGCGGACAGCGCGTCGCGGGTGTGCTCGCCGGCCTCGGCGGGAGGCGTCCCGAGCGTCGCCTCGGTGCGGGAGAACCGGGGCGCCGGCTGCGGCTGGACCAGCCCGTCGCGGGTGGTGAACACCTGCCGCGCCCTCAGGTGCGGGTGGTCCACGGCCTCGCTGATCGGGAGGACGCCGGCGACGCAGGCGTCGGTGCCCTCGAAGACCTCGACCCACTCGGCCTGGGTGCGGGTCCGGAACGTCTCGGCGATCAGCGTGCGCAGCTCCCCGTGGCGCTCGAGCTCGAACTGCCCGGGGGCGCGGTCCTCGATGCCGAGCAGCCGCACGAAGGCCGCGAAGAACTGGGGCTCCAGGGCGCCGACCGACATGTGCCGGCCGTCGGCGGTCTCGTAGAGGTCGTAGAACGGCATGCCGCCGTCGAGCATGTTCACGGCCCGCTCCTCGCGCAGGGTCCCGGCGCCGAGGAACGCCGTCGCCATCGCGTTCAGGTGCGCCGTCCCGTCGACGATCGCGGCGTCGACGACCTGCCCCTCGCCGCTGAGCCGGGCCTCGAGGAGGGCAGCGAGGATGCCGATGACGAGGTACGTCGAGCCGCCCCCGAAGTCGCCGAGCAGGTTGCTGGGGAAGTGCGGGCGGCTCGAGTCCTGGCCGAGGCCGTGGAGCGCGCCGGTGATCGCGATGTAGTTCAGGTCGTGCCCGGCCGCGTGCGCCAGCGGGCCGTCCTGGCCCCAGCCGGTCATCCGGGCGTAGACCAGCCGCGGGTTGACCTCGCGGCACTCGTCCGGGCCGAGGCCGAGCCGCTCGGTGACCCCGGGGCGCAGCCCCTCGACCAGGACGTCGGCGCTCTCGACCAGGGCCAGGACGGTCGCGGCGGCCTCGGGGTTCTTCAGGTCCAGGGCCACGCTCGGGCGGCCACGGTTGAGCAGGTCCCCCCGGCCGCCGGCGTACGGCGAGCCGCCGGGCCGCTCGATGCGGATCACGTCGGCGCCGAGGTCGGCGAGGATCATGCACGCGTGCGGGGCCGGGCCGATCCCGGCGATCTCGACGACCTTCACGCCGCGCAGCGGACCCGTGCCCTGGCCCAGCTCGTACGTCATGGCGGTGATCATGGCAGAACGGCCCTCGCGCGGGGGCTCATCCGGCCAGCGCGAGGACGCCGACCGTGAACAGGCCCGCCCCGAGCGCGCCGATGCCGAGCCGGCGCTCCGGCCCCGGGTCCGGCTGGGCCCCCCGCGGCCCGCTGGCGAGCATGGCCGGCACGCTCGCCAGCATCAGCAGCGCTCCGACCGCGCCCGGGAAGGACGGCGCGAGGACCCACGACCACGCCGCCCCCACAGCGAACATCGCCAGGCAGCCGGCCAGGAGCCGGACCCCCAGCAGCGCCAGGGCGTCGTGTCGCATGGGTGCCGGTACCCCCCGTCCGGGCCGGGACACCGGGCCGTGGTGGCGGGTCGGCGGCTGACCACGGGTCCGCCGGGGTCAGCGGTGAGCTGGCCACCCTCTGCCGAGGTCAGCGGTGAGCTGGCCACCCTTTGCCGCCGAGAAACGGTGGCAGGCTCACCGCCAAGCCCCGAACCCCCTGACAAACGGTGGCAGGCTCACCGCTGACCCCAGCCCGAGCCCGCTGACCCCAGCCCCAGCCACCCGGGCCCCACCCGAGAACTCAGAGCACCCGCCGCAGGAACTGCCGGGTCCGCTCCTCGCGCGGGTCGGTGAAGATCTGCTCGGGCGGGCCCTGCTCGAGGATCCGGCCCTGGTGCAGGAAGCAGACGGTGGTGGCGACCTCGCGGGCGAAGCCCATCTCGTGGGTGGCGACCACCATCGTGGTGCCGGCGACGGCCTCGGCGCGCACGATCTCCAGCACCTCGCCGACCAGCTCCGGGTCGAGGGCGGCGGTGATCTCGTCGAGCAGCAGCAGCTCCGGGCCGGTGCACAGCGCCCGGACCAGAGCCACGCGCTGCTGCTGGCCGCCGGAGAGCCGGTCGGGGTGCTTGCGGGCCTGGTCGGCCAGCCCGAAGCGGTCCAGCAGCGCGAGCGCCTGCTCCTCGGCCGCCCGGCGGGGTACGCCGTGGACCCGCTGCGGGGCGAGCGTGCAGTTGTCGAGCACCGACAGGTGCGGGAACAGGTTGTAGGCCTGGAAGACCATCCCGATCCGCTGCCGCACCGACCGCGGGTCGATGCGGGGGTCGGAGATCTCCTCGCCGTCGAGGCGGATCACGCCGTCGTCGATGTCCTCCAGCAGGTTCAGGCAGCGCAGCAGCGTCGACTTGCCGGACCCCGAGGACCCGATCAGGCACACCACGTCGTGGGGCTGCACCGCCAGCGACACGTCGTCGAGCACGACCCGCTCGCCGTAGCACTTGCGCAGCCCGGTGACCTCGAGCAGCGGGGCGGCGCTCACAGCGCCCCCGCCCGCTCGCGCTCGAGGGCCCGCCGGCCCAGCCAGTCGGTCGCGCGGGCCATCGGGATCGTCAGCGCCACGAAGAACAGCGACACCACGACGTACGGCGTGTAGTTGAAGTTGTACGCCGTGTAGTCGCGCGCCGCGAAGACCGCGTCGAAGACCGCGACGGCGGAGACCAGCGAGGTGTCCTTCTGCAGGGACACGAAGTCGTTGAGCAGCGGTGGCCCGACCCGGCGCACGGCCTGCGGCACCACCACGAACCGCAGCGTCTGGCCCCGGCTCAGCGCGAGCGCGGAGGCGCTGTTGACCTGCGAGGGGTGGATGGAGTCGATCCCGGCCCGGAACACCTCCGCGACGTACGCGCCGTAGGAGAGCACCAGCGCCACGCCGGCCCAGAAGAAGCCGCTGTTCGGCATCCCCTGCAGCTGCAGGGCCGGCATCCCGAAGCCGAGCATCAGCACCAGCAGCAGCGTCGGCACGCCGCGGAACAGATCCACGTAGACCACGGCGAGCAGCCGCACCGGCGCCAGCAGCGGGCTGCGGCTGCCGCGCGCGAGCGCGACCGCCAGCCCGACCACGAGGATCAGCACCTCGCAGATCAGGAACAGCCGGACGTTGAGCCAGAACCCGCCCAGGATGGCGGGGAACGACGCCTTGGCGTGCTCCCAGGCGAAGAACGTCTCGGTGAACCGGTCCCAGCCCGGGGAGCTGACCACCCCGGCGGCCAGCAGCCCGAAGACCACCACGACCGCCGCGGTCGCGAGCAGCGTGGACCGGCGCCGCATCGAGCGCCGGACCTGCTGGCGCTCGAGCTCCCGGGGGCTAGGCGTCCAGGCCCCGCTCACGCGAGGTCACGGAGGATCACGAGAGCTCCGGCACGTCCACGACGTCGGAGAGCCACTCCTGCTCGATCTCGGCCAGGGTGCCGTCGTCGCGCATCTCGGCCAGCGCGGCGTTGACGCACGGGACCAGGTCGCTGCCCTTCTCGAACAGCATCCCGAACTCCTCCTGCTCGCCGGTCTCCGGCTGGAACTGCCCGACGATCGCGCTGCCCTCGATCTCGACCGAGGAGATGTAGAAGGCCGTGGGCAGGTCGGCGAGGATCGCGTCGACCTGGCCGTTGAGGAGCGCCTGCTTGGCGGCGTTGGTGTCCTCGAAGACCAGCGGCTCGGTGGCCGGCTTGATGACGTCGCGGATCGCGGTCAGCGACGTGGTGCCGGTCTGGGCGCCGAGCTTGAGGTCGGTGAGCGCGGCGATGTCCGCGACCTCCACGCCGCCCTCGAGGGTGATCACGGCCTGCGCGGCGGAGTAGTAGCCGTCGGAGAAGTCCACGACCTTCGCGCGCTCGGGGGTGATCGAGATCTGGTTGATGTCGAAGTCGAAGTTCTTCGCGCCGGGCTTGTAGACGCTGTTGAACGGGACGGTCACCCACTCGACCTCGTCCTCGGCGAAGCCGAGCCGCTCGGCCACGGCGTACGCCACCGCCGACTCGTAGCCCTCGCCGTTGGTCGGGTCGTCGTCCACGAACCACGGCTCGTACGCCGGGGAGTCGGTGCCGATGCTGAGCCGGCCCTCGGTGCGGAAGGCCGCCGACTCGGCGCACTCGGCAGCGGTCTGGCTCGTCTCGCCGGAGCCCGGGCTCTTCTCGTCGGCGGCGTCCGACTCCTCGTCCGCGGGGGCGCAGCCCGTCACGGCGAGGGCGAGCAGGGCGGGGGCGGCGAGGGCGGTACGACGCAGGCGCATGGACGGAATCGTAGGGGCGGGCGGGCACACCCGCGCACCTCGTCCGCGGCGCGGTCACGCGACGGGTGGAACGCCGGGATCCGCGGAGGTACGGCGGGCTAGCGTGGCCCGATGACTGCGAGCGAGACCCTGCTGCGCGACCTGTCCGACGACGAGGCCCGGGCGGCGCTGCCGCTGAAGTGGGGCTCCACGTCGCCGGACGTGCTGCCGGCCTGGGTCGCCGAGATGGACTACGCCGTGGCGGAGCCGGTGCGCGACGCGGTCTGCGCCGCGGTGCTGGCCAGCCACACCGGCTATCCGGCCCTCGACGCCGGCGGCGCGCTCGGGACGGCGTACGCCGGGTTCGCCGAGCGGCGCTTCGGCCAGCGCATCGACCCCGCGCTGGTGCTGCCGGTCGTCGACGTGACCGCGGGGATCCGGCTGGTCCTCGACGTGCTGTGCGACCCGGCACCGGTCGTGGTGCCGCTGCCGGCGTACCCGCCCCAGCTCGCGGTGGTCGGCATCACCGGCCGCGAGCGCTGGGACCTGCCGGTCTCCCCGGACGCGGAGCGGGCCGGGATCGACCTCGACCGGCTCGATGCGCTGCTCGCCGCCGGCGCGCGGACGGTGCTGCTCACCCAGCCGCACAACCCGTGCGGGCACGTCTACACCCGCACCGAGCTGGAGGGCGTGCGCGACCTGGTGCTCCGCCACGGCGCCCGGGTGATCAGCGACGAGATCCACGCCCCGCTGGTGCTGCCCGGCGCGACGCACGTGCCCTACCTCTCGCTGCCCGGGACCGCCGAGCACGCGGTGGCGCTGGTCTCGGCCTCCAAGGCGTTCAACGTCGCCGGGCTGCGCTGCGCCCAGGTCCTCTGCGCCGACCCGGCCACGCACCGGCGCCTGGCCGGTGCCCCCGAGGTCCGCAACGACTCGTGGTCACCGCTGGGCGTGGTCGGCGCGATCGCGGCGTACCGCCACGGCGACGCGTGGCTGGACGCGCTGCTGGCCCGGCTGGACGACCAGCGCGCGCTGCTCGGCGAGCTGCTCGCGACCGAGCTGCCGCAGGCCCGGTGGCGGCGGCCGGAGGCGACCTACCTGGCCTGGCTGGACCTGCGCGGGTACGGCGTGGACGACCCGACCGGGCCGGCGCTGCGCCACGGGGTCCGGCTCTCGCCGGGCACCGACTACCACCCGGGGCTGCCCGGGCACCTGCGGCTCAACTTCGCCACCAGTCCCGAGCGGCTCACCGAGGCGGTACGCCGGCTCGCGGTCAGCCTCGGGAGCGGGTCTGGGCCGCGATGAGCTCGGCGTACCAGTCGAAGGAGCGCTTCGGGGTCCGCTCCTGGGTCTCGTAGTCGACGTGCACGAGCCCGTAGCGCAGCGACAGGCCGGCGCTCCACTCGAAGTTGTCCAGCAGCGACCAGGCGTAGTAGCCGCGCACGTCGACCCCGCGCTGGGCCGCCGCGGCCACCGCCTCGAGGTGGGCGTGCAGGTAGTCGATGCGGTCCTGGTCGTCGACCTCGCCGTGCTCGTCGGGGCCGGTGCCGTAGGCGGCGCCGTTCTCGGTGATGAGGATCGGTGGCAGCGCCGCGCGGAAGCGGGCCCGGAGCATGATCAGCCACTCGCGCAGCGCCTCGGGGACGATCGCCCAGCCGCTGTCGGTGGCCGGGAAGCCCAGCAGCTCACGGAAGTCGAACGGGATCGGTGAGTCCTCCGCCGACGCCCCGACCTTCAGCGGGCTGTAGTAGTTGACGCCGTAGAAGTCCAGGGGCTGCCGGATCGTCACGAGGTCGCCGTCGCGCACGACGTCCTCCAGCAGCGGCGCCAGGTCGACCGGGTAGCGGCCCAGCAGCATCGACTCCAGGAAGAGGCCGTTCCACAGCGCGTCGAAGAGCTTGGACGCCCCGACGTCGGCGGGGTCGTCGCTGGCCGGCCAGATCGGCGCGTGGTTGTTGGCGCACCCGACGCTGGTCGCCCCAGCGGCGCGCAGCGCCATCGCGGCGCGGCCGTGCGCGAGCAGGAGGTGGTGGGCGGCCGGCAGGGCGTCGAAGACCAGGTGCTTGCCGGGCGCGTGCATGCCCAGCCCGTAGCCCATGAACGTCGCCACGTTCGGCTCGTTGACAGGCACCCAGTGCTCGACCCGGTCGGCGTAGCGCTCGCCGACGATCGCGGCGTACTCGGCGAACCGGTCGATCGTGGCCCGGTTCAGCCAGCCGCCGTCGTCCTCGAGGGCCTGCGGGAGGTCCCAGTGGTAGAGCGTCGCCATCGGCTGCACGTCGTTCTCGAGCAGCGTGTCGATCAGGCGGTCGTAGAAGTCCAGGCCCCGGGCGTTCGGAGTGCCGGAGCCGCTCGGCTGGATCCGGGGCCAGGCGATCGAGAAGCGGTAGCCGCCGACCCCGAGCCGCCTCATCAACGCGACGTCCTCGGGATAGCGGTGGTAGTGGTCACAGGCCGGCTCGCCGCTGGTGCCGTCGGCGATCCGGCCGGGTTGGGCGGCGAAGGTGTCCCAGATGCTCGGCCCGCGGCCGTCCTCGCGGGTGGCGCCCTCCACCTGGTAGGCCGCGGTGCTCACGCCGAACCGGAAGCCGGGCGGCAGCATGGGCAGCGGGCGGTCAGGGGGCACGGCACAATCATGGCCGTGACAGTCCAGATCCGTCGAAGTTCGACCCGTTTCCCCCAGCGGGAGCCCGGTCGGCTCACCCAGCACTCGTTCTCGTTCGGCGCGGCGTACGACCCCGACCGGTTGCGGCTGGGCCCGATGGTCTGCCACGACGACCACCTGCTGTCCCAGGGGTCGGGCTTCCCCTCCCACCGGCACTCGGGCCTCGAGATCGTCACCTGGGTGGTCTCCGGCGCGCTGGAGCACAGCGACGCCACTGGCAGCACGGTCCTCCGCCCGGGATCGGTGGCGGTGCTGTCCACCGGCGCGGGCGTCGAGCACGCCGAGATCGCGGCCGCGCCGCAGACCCGGTTCATCCAGGTCTGGCTGACCGCCCCCGACGACGCCGCGGCGGAGCCGTCGTACCGGGTCACCCCGGTGGCCGCCGCCCCCGGCTCCGGGCTGGTCACGGCCGCCCGGCCGCGGCCCGACGCGGCGTTCGCGGTCGCCAGGCTGCGGGCCGGTGAGTCGGTGACGCTGCCGGCCGGCGCGCTGCAGCACGTCTTCGTCGCCACCGGAGCCCTGGGCCGCTCGTCGCTGGCCGAGCCGCTCGCCGCCGGCGACGCGTTCGTGTTCACCGACGAGCCCGAGCACACGCTCACCGCGACCGTCCCCGCCGAGCTGCTGGTCTGGTCCTTCGACGCCCAGGCCTGAGTGGGTCGTGCCCGACCAGATCCCGACCCTCCCCGTGCTCGTCCCCCTCACCGCGGCGGCCATCGCCGTCGCGGTCTGGTGGTTGCACGGACGTGGCCGCCTGACCGCTGCGCGCGCGGCGGTCGGCGTCGCCGTCTGCTGCTACGGCGCCGCGGTCCTGGGGCACGTCCTGCTGCCCTTCCCCATCGACACGAGCGACTCCGGGCCGTGGCGGGTCTGGCTGCACCTGACGCCGTTCGTCGACGTCGCCGAGGACCCGATCGGGATCATCCTCAACATCGCCCTGTTCGTGCCGCTCGGCCTGCTCCTCCCGCTCGTCGCCCGCGTCGGGTCGGCGCGCCGCGCCCTGGCCTGGGGTCTCGTGGTCAGCCTGGTCATCGAGACGGTGCAGCTCGCCGCAGCGCTCACGGTGAGCCCCGGTCGGATCGCCGACGTCGACGACCTGATCGGCAACACACTCGGCGCCGTGCTCGGCTACGCGACCTTCCGGCTCCTGGTGCGGATCCCCGGCGTGGGCCGGCTCGCCGCCCGCGCCGCGTGGGCGCCCGCCCCTGACCCCGCTCGACCGACCGCGGCGCCGGCGCGGTGACGCCCGGGCCTCGGCCCGGTGCCCGGACGCCGGCTCAGGTCGCGGGCTCGAGCCGCAGCGTCATGAAGGTGCTGTACGGGCTGAACCGGTAGTCGGCGAACGGCGCGCACTCGACGAACCCCGCCTCGGCGTACAGCGCCCGGGCCGGGGCGAAGGCCGCCATCGAGCCGGTCTCCAGGCTCAGCCGGGTCAGCCCGCGGGCCCGCGCGAGTCCGACGAGGTGGGCGAGCACCCGGCGGGCGTGCCCCTCGCCCCGGTGCTCCGCCGCGGTGTGCATCGACTTCAGCTCGCCGTGCCCGTGCTCCAGCTCCTTCAGCGCGCCGACGCCGACCAGCACGCCGTCCACCCGGGCGGAGCAGAACGTGATCCCCGGACCGAGCAGTCCGGTCAGGTCCAGGGCGTGCACGTCCTCGGGCGGGCTGTGCTGCGCGGCGAAGGCCAGGTGCCGCTCCAGCAGCGCGACCACGTCGGGGCGGCGGGGGTCGTCGCGCACGACGATCGATGCGGGCACGACCGCATCCTCCCAGCACCGATGAGTTATCACCTCGACGCCGGTCTCCAGAGGGTTCAGACTGACGAGAACGGAGACGGCCGATGAGCGGACGGGTGACCGACGTGCAGGCAACCGAGCTGGATGACTTCCAAGCACTCACCGCGCGCTACCAGCGCGAGCTGCTGGCGCACTGCTACCGGATGAGCGGCTCGGTCCACGAGGCCGAGGACCTCGTCCAGGAGACGTTCCTGCGGGCCTGGAAGGCCTCGGCCGACTTCCAGGGACGCTCCTCGGTCCGGACCTGGCTCTACCGGATCGCCACGAACGTGTGCCTGACCAACCTCGAGGGCCGGCCCCGGCGTCCGCTGCCCGCGGCGCTGGGCACCCCCGACCAGATGGGCGGCGACGGCCTCGAGCAGGACCACGAGGTGGCCTGGCTGCAGCCGGTCCCGGACGCGGCGGTGCAGGTGGCCGAGCGGGACTCGATCCGGCTGGCGTTCGTCGCGGCCCTCCAGCACCTGCCCGCGCGCCAGCGGGCCGTGCTGATCCTGCGCGACGTGCTCCGCTGGTCGGCGGCCGAGGTCGCGGAGGCGCTCGACACCACCACCGCAGCGGTCAACTCCGCGCTGCAGCGCGCGCACGCCCAGCTCCGGGACCGGCGCCTGACCGAGGAGTCGGTCGAGCCCGACCTCAACCAGGCCCAGCAGCAGCTCCTCGACCGGTACGTCGACGCGTTCTGGCGCAAGGACATCGACACGATCGTCAGCCTGCTGACCAGCGAGGCCGTCTGGGAGATGCCGCCGTTCCTCAACTGGTACGTCGGACGCGAGAGCATCGGGTCGCTGATCGCCAAGAACTGCCCCGGCGACTGCAACGACATGCCGATGCTGCAGACCTCCGCCAACGGCCAGCCGGCGTTCGGTCTCTACATGCGCACCGGCGACGGCGACTTCACGCCGTTCCAGCTCCAGGTCCTCGAC
Source organism: Nocardioides pantholopis (assembly GCF_003710085.1). Lineage (NCBI taxonomy): Bacteria > Bacillati > Actinomycetota > Actinomycetes > Propionibacteriales > Nocardioidaceae > Nocardioides > Nocardioides pantholopis. Next base: position 3,940,010 of record NZ_CP033324.1, read on the forward strand.
CTGGCCCCGGACGGGGTCCGGCACGTGCGGGCGTTCTTCGACACCTCGCTGTTCGCCCGGTTCGGGCTGCCGGACCGGCTGCCGGCCGGCCACCGCCCGGGCGATCATCCGCTGAGCCTGGTCCCCCAGTGAGCACCGAGCTCGACGACGCCGTCGAGCTCCTCGACCGCTCCCTCGCCTACACCGCCGGCGCCCTCGCCGGCGTCACCGACGAGCGGCTCGACGACCCGACGCCGTGCACGGGATGGACCCTGCGGGTGCTGCTGGCGCACATGGAGGACGCCCTCGACGCCTTCCTCGAGGCCGCCGGCGGGCAGGTGGTGGTCGTCGCAGGCTCCGGCTCGGGTGCCCGGCTGCGGGTGGAGGCCCTGCAGACCAAGGCCTGCCTGCTGCTGGGGACCTGGGTGCGCGCCCAGCCCGCGCGGGTCCGGGTGGGTGGGGCCGACCTGGGGGCCGGGCTGCTCGTCGGCACCGCGGCCCTGGAGGTCGGCCTGCACGGATGGGACGTCTCCCGGGCCACCGGGCTCGAGCGGGCCCTCCCGGACGGCCTCGCGGTCGGGCTGCTCCCCGTGGCCCACGAGGTCGTGCGGGAGGAGGACCGCGGGCTCCGGTTCGCCCCGCCCCGCCCGGCGGTGGACGGGTCGGCATCGGCCCAGCTGCTGGCGTTCACCGGCCGCTCCTGACCTCGCCGGCGCCCGCAGCCCGCACGGGGCCGGTCAGAGCCAGTGCAGCGACCGGCCGTGCCCGTGGGTGAGCGCGACCGCCTGACCGTCGATGCCGAGCACGAACGTGGCGTGGTCCTCGGGAATTCGCGGGGCCGTGGCGCTGACCCGCGGCAGCACCCGCTTGCCCTCGTTGCTGACCCAGCGGCAGGCGCCGGCGGAGACCAGCTCCAGCACATGGTCCTGGAAGCGCTCGCGGTCCTCGTCCTCGAGGTAGGCGATCACCGCCGTGTGGAACACGACGACCGGGCCGTGCTCGGCGGCTTGCTCGACCAGGGCGGGCAGCCGGTCGAGCAGGTCCCCGGCGACCAGGTGCGGCGGCTCCGCGCGGGCGATCGAGGCCGCGTGCCGCAGCCGCTCGCGGCGCTCCTGCTGCTCGGGCCAGACCAGGTTCTCCAGCCAGGACGTCGCGTCGGAGTCGGTGACGTCGAGCGGATGCAGGTCGATCCCGCCGCGCCAGGCCACCTCGGGCAGCCGCTGCGGCAGCGGCGCCGGGCCGCTCACCTCGCAGACCAGCCGCGGCTGCGGGCCGAGCAGCACCGGGCCCTCCGGGGTGTGCCACTCATAGCCCCACCGGTCGGGGTAGAGGCACAGCCCGGCGCTGGCGCCGACCTCGAGCAGCGCGGGCGGTCGCGCCAGCCCGAGCGCCGTGAACGCCGGCAGCAGCGTCGCCAGTCGACCCGCCTCGTTGGTCTGCGTGGCCCGGGCGAGGATCGTCGCGCGGATCGTGCCGTCGTCGCCGAGCAGGGCCTCGCGCAGCGCGGCGTACGGCCCCGGGGCGTGTACGCCGTGCCAGCGGGCCGCGGCGAAGACCAGGTTCGGCTGCTGCTTGCCGGACGGCAGGGTGCCCAGCCAGGCCAGCACGTCGCGATCCTCGGCGACCGCCGAGGCCCAGGCGCTGAAGCACGGCGAGTCGCGGGCGTCCTCCCCGAAGCGGGTGTACTGCACGGCGGCGTCGGCGTAGGGCTCCATGCCGGTCATCCTGCTCGTTGCCTGGTCCGGTGTCCCCGTGACAACGGTCTCGGCTATCTTCGGGGGCCCGGACCCGCGTGCGGCGGTCCGACGGCCTGCGGGGGGAGCAGCCGCGTGACGACCTTCCTGGTGATCGGGGTGCTGGGCCTGGTCCTGCTCACGGTCTCGCTGGTCGTCGGCGACTTCCTCGACGGCGTCCTCGACGGGCTGTTCGACGGCCTGGGCGGCGACGTGTTCTCCACCGCGGTGATCGGCGCGTTCGTCTCCGCGTTCGGCTTCGGCGCCGCCGCGGCCGAGGGGGCGGACCTGCCCCTGGGCGTCGTGCTCCCGGTCGGTCTGGGCGCCGGCCTGGTCTTCGGCTGGTTCGCGACCTGGCTGACCGGTCTGGTCCGGGGCGGCGGCAGCGACGGCACCCCCAGCACGTCCGACGCCGTCGGGCACGAGGGCTCGGTGACCACCGAGATCCCCGCCGACGGGCTGGGCACGGTGCGGATCCTCGTCGGCGGCCACGTGATCCGGCTCAACGCCCGTGCCGAGCTGCCCATCCCCGCCGGCACCGCCGTCCACGTGACCGGTGTGCTCTCGCCGACCGCCGTCACGGTGGCCCCGGTGTGGCCCGAGGCGCTCGAGCTCGACGGGCCCGACCCGGCCCCCTGATCCCGTCCCGCGGCCGCGGGACCACTCCCGAAAGGAAACCCGTGGACTCAGCACTCGTGCCGGTCATCGGTCTGGTCGTCCTCTTCGTGCTCCTCGTGCTGCTGGTCACCAGCAGGTACAAGGTCGCGGGGCCGAACCAGGCGTTCATCGTCACCGGCCGCAAGGGCAAGGCGGTGCTCAACCCCGAGACGGGCGCGCTGACCACCGACCTGTCCGGGCAGAAGGTCATCCTCGGTGGTGGCACGTTCGTGATCCCGTTCGTGCAGAAGCTCGGCACGCTCGACCTGTCCAGCCGCCGGATCTCGGTGCAGATCCGCGGCGCGGTCTCCGGGCAGGGCATCAAGCTGAACGTCGAGGGCGTCGCGATCGTCAAGGTCGGCGGCAACGCCGACCAGATCCGGCTCGCCGCCCAGCGGTTCCTGTCCCAGCAGGGCGACGTCGAGGCGTTCACCCAGGAGGTGCTCGCCGGTGCGCTGCGCTCGATCGTGGGCGGCCTGACCGTGGAGCAGATCATCCGGGACCGCGCGGCGTTCGCGCAGCGGGTCGCCGACGAGTCGGAGAACTCGCTGACCGGCCAGGGCCTGATCCTCGACACCTTCCAGATCCAGGACGTCACCGACGACGGCAGCTACCTCGCCGACCTCGGCCGTCCGGAGGCGGCGCGGATCGGCCAGGCCGCCTCGATCGCCGAGGCCAACGCCCGCCAGGCCGCCGAGCAGGCGCGGATCAAGGCCGAGGAGGAGATCGCGATCTCCCAGCGCACGCTCGCGCTGAAGCAGGCCGAGATCAAGGCCGAGACCGACGCCGCGGCGGCGACCGCGGCCGCCGCCGGCCCGCTGGCCCAGGCCGAGCGCGACCAGACGATCCTGCTGGAGCAGGAGAAGGTGGCGGTGCGCCAGGCCGCCCTCACCGAGCGCCAGCTCGAGACCGAGGTCCGCAAGCCCGCTGACGCCGCCCGGTACAAGGTGGAGCAGGAGGCGGAGGCGAACCGGAACTCCGAGATCGCCGCCGCGGAGGCGCGCAAGGCCGCCTCGATCGCCGCCGCCCAGGCCAAGGCCGAGGAGGCCCGGCTCAGCGGTGAGGCGGAGAAGTCCCGGCGTACGGCGCTCGCCGAGGCCGAGGCCGTCGAGGGCGCCAAGCGCGGTGAGGCCGAGAAGGCCCGCCGTACCGCCGAGGCCGAGGCGACCCGCGCCGAGGGCGAGGCGCAGGCGGCCGCGACCCTGGCCGTCGGCCAGGCCGAGGCCGAGGCGATGGACAAGCGCGCGGACGCGTTCGCGCACTACAACGACGCCGCGGTGCTCCAGATGCTGATCGAGGTGCTCCCGCAGATCGCCCGCGAGGTGGCCGCGCCGATCGCCTCGATCGACCAGCTGACGGTCGTGTCCACCGACGGCGCCGGCGCGATGCCGAAGCAGGTGACCGACAACGTCGTCCAGACGCTGTCGATGCTCAAGACCACCACCGGTCTGGACCTCGAGGGCCTGATCAAGCGGGCCGTCGACGGTGCCGTGCCGAGCCTGCCCGGCTCCGACGGCTCCTCCCCCAGCTGAGCGAGGACCGCCACTCCTCGGGCACTTCCCGCGCATCTACGGCAGTGCAGTGCCCGAGAACCCCGGGGATCCCCGGTTCACCGGGGATCCCCGGCTCGGACCGGGGCTCCCGGGGTCAGCCGGCCGGCAGGGCGACGTAGGTGGTCTCGAGGTACTCCTCGATGCCCTCGAACCCACCCTCGCGGCCGACCCCGCTGGCCTTCATGCCGCCGAACGGGGCGGCGGCGTTCGAGATCAGCCCGGTGTTGATGCCGACCATCCCGAAGTCCAGGGACTCCGCCAGCCGGATGGTGCGGGCCAGGTCGCTGGTGTAGGCGTAGGAGGCGAGGCCGTACTCGGTGTCGTTCGCCCGGGCCACGGCCTCCTCCTCGGTCTCGAAGGTCGTGATCGGCGCGACCGGGCCGAAGATCTCCTCGGTGTTGATGGCGGAGGAAGGCGAGACGTCGAGCAGCACGGTCGGCTCGTAGAAGAACCCGGCCCGCTCCGGCGCCGAGCCGCCGGTGAGCACCCGGGCGCCGTCGTCGACCGCGGCGGCGACCAGCCGGCCCACGGACTCCAATGCCTTCTCGTCGATCAGCGGGCCGACGTCCACGCCGTCGTCCTGACCGCGCCCGAGGCGCAGCCCGCCCATCCGCTCGGCCAGCCGGTGCGCGAAGTCCTCGGCGACCGAGGCCTCCACCAGGAACCGGTTCGCCGCGGTGCAGGCCTCGCCCATGTTGCGCATCTTCGCCACCATGGCGCCCTCGACCGCCGCGTCCAGGTCGGCGTCGGCGAAGACCAGGAACGGCGCGTTGCCGCCCAGCTCCAGGCTCAGCCGCTGCAGCTGGTCGGCGGACTGGCGCACCATCGTCCGGCCGACCCCGGTGGAGCCGGTGAAGCTGACCTTGCGCAGCCGGAAGTCGCCCTGCAGCGCCTCGCTGACAGCACCGGCCTCGGACGTCGGGACGACGTTGAGCACGCCGTCGGGCAGACCGGCCTCGGCCAGCACCCCGGCCAGCGCGAGCATCGTGAGCGGGGTCTGAGAGGCGGGCTTGACCACCATCGTGCAGCCCGCGGCGACCGCTGGCGCGATCTTGCGGGTGCCCATCGCCAGCGGGAAGTTCCACGGGGTCACGAACAGGCACGGCCCGACCGGCTTGCGGACCGTCAGCAGCCGGCTGCCGCCCGCGGGGTCGTTCATCCAGCGGCCGTGGATGCGCACCGCCTCCTCGGAGAACCAGCGGAAGAACTCGTTGCCGTAGGACACCTCGCCGCGGGCCTCGGGCACGGTCTTGCCCATCTCCAGGCTCATCAGCTCGGCGAAGTCGTCGGCGCGCTCCCGGACCAGCTCGAACGCGCGGCGCAGCACCTCCCCGCGCTCCCGCGGAGCCGTGCGGGCCCAGGCGGACTGGGCGGCCGCGGCGGCGTCCAGCGCCTCCATGGCGTCCGCGACGGAGGCGTCGGCGACACTGGTCAGCACCGTTCCGTCGGCGGGGTCGATCACGTCGAAGCGCCGACCCTGGGACGCCTCACGCCAGGCGCCGCCGACGAAGAGGTTGCGCTGCTTCTCGGGAATCAGGTCGAGTCCACTCATGGCGCGATCTTGTCACTTGGCCGAAACCCGGGACAGCGCTTGAGCCGCGTGGAATCCTTGAGGTGTCGACTTCGGAGGGAGCACTTTGAAGCGACACGGACCCCTCGTCGACCCCATGCGACGAGGGGTTCGCTCCGTCCTGGGTCTGCCTCAGCCGGCGGCGCGCAGGAACGCCTCTAGGACCGGGCCCGCGGTCGTGGAGCCGGACTGGCCCTCCTCGACGAAGACCGCGACCGCGAGGTCGCCCTGGGCGGCCACCATCCAGGCGTGGGTGCCGAGCCGCGCGCCGGTGCCGTACTCGGCCGTCCCGGTCTTCGCGATCACCGGCGGCCCCGGCAGGTCGGCCAGCGCCCGGCCGCTGCCCTCGGTCACGACCGCCCGGAGCATGCCCTGCAGGGCCCGGGTCTGGGCCGCGGTGAGCGGCTCGACGTCCCCGGGGGGCGCGACCTCGACGCCCTCGATCATCCGCGGCACCACCGGCGCGCCGTGCTGGACCGTGCCGACGACCGCCGCCATCGCCATCGGCGAGGCCAGGATCCTGCCCTGCCCGATCAGGTTCGCGGCGGCCTCGGTCTGCGACGCCGGCGGCTCCACGCTGCCGAAGTACGCCGGGAAGCCGAGGTCGTGGTCGCGACCCAGCCCGAGCGAGGCCGCGGCGTCGGCGAGGTCGGTCTCCCCCAGCTGGTCGCGCTGGGAGATGAAGGCGGTGTTGCAGGAGTTCGCGACAGCCGTGCGCAGCGGGACCCGGCCCAGCGCCCCGGCCGGGTAGTCGGAGTAGTTCTTGAAGCGCTTGCCGTCGACGGTGAGGGTCGCGGTGCACGGCACGGTGCTGTCCGGGGTCAGCCCGGCCCGCAGCAGCGCCAGGCTGCTCACGGCCTTGAAGGTCGACCCGGGCGCGAACTGCCCGAAGGTGGCGATGTTGTACCCGCCGGCGCCGGGGCCGTTGGCAGCGGCAAGGAGGTTGCCGGTGCTGGGCTGGAGCGCGACCAGCGCGCTGGCCGGGCCGATGTCCGCGAGCAGGGACTCGGCCTCGACCTGGAGGTCCGCGTCGAGGGTGAGCCGCAGGTCCTCCCCGGGGACGGGCTCGGAGCGGAACAGCTCGCGCTCGTCGTCGCCGCCCGCGGGGTCGTCGGAGATCGCGTTGACCACGACGCCAGGGGTGCCACGCAGCTGCTCGTCGTAGCGGGCCTGGAGACCGGAGAGCCCGGCCTGATCGCCGGGCTGGTGGGCCGCGGGGTCCTCGGCGACCATCTCCGCGGTCACCGGACCGACGGTGCCGAGGATGGGGGCCGCGAACTCACGGGTCGGCGCCAGCGGCCGCTCGTCGGGGATGGCGAGCACTCCGGGGACGGTCGGGTAGCGCCGCGCCACCGCCGCGGGGACGTCGTCGCGCCGGTAGGTGATCGCCTCGACGAAGGCCTTCGGGCCGGCGGCGCGCACCTGCTTGACGTACGGCGCGACCTCGATCCCGACCAGGCCGGCGAGGGTCCGGGCCGCGCCGACCGCGGCGGGCGCGGAGACGGCGCCGCGGTCGACGCCGAGTCGCAGCACCGGACGGTCGGTGACCAGCGCGAGCCCGCGGGCGCCCAGGATCTGTCCGCGCGGCGGGTCGACAGTGGTGGTCGCGAGCAGCTCGCCGTCGGTGAGCGAGGGCTCGACGAGCGCCGGGGACCATGCGGTCTCCCACTCCTCGTCGACCAGGCGCAGCGGCGCCTCGGTCTCATAGCTCCACCCGTCGGGGCCGAACGGCCAGGTCCAGCCCAGCACGGCGGTGGCGCGGTCGTCCCCGCTGGTCTGGACGTCGACCACGTCCACCCGCGGCTCGGCGTCCCCGAGCCGCTCGACGACCGCGTCGTAGCCGGCCTGGGCGGAGGCCGGGGTGACCCCGGACAGCTCACCGCGCGCCAGCCCGCTCGCCAGCGCGGCGGCGGCGTCGTCGGGGGCCGGCGGCCCGTCGGCCCCGGACTCGCCGGTGCAGCCGAGGAGCAGCCCGCCGGCGACGCCGAGGCCCAGGCCCGCCGCGAGCAGGCGGACAGCACGGGCGTGGGATCGGGATCGACGCATGCCCTTCTTCTATCAGCCGACGCCGACGCCAGTCGTGTCAGTTGCCGGCGCGCGGAGCCAACTCAGCCGCCGGCCCCCGCCACCAGGTCCTCGACGTGGGCTGCGAAGCGCGGGCAGGTCGCGACGTCGTGGGCCCGGCAGCGCAGCGCGTGCAGCGTCATCTCCCGGGAGCGCTCCATGTCTGCCATCCGCTGCTCGAGGTCCGCGAGGTGAGCCTCCAGGACCCGGTGCCGGTCGTTCGCCTCCGCGTCCAGCAGCACCCCGATCTGCTCCAGGGTCATGCCCGCCTGCTTGTTGCGCACGATCACCGCCACCCGGACCAGGTCGTCGACCCCGTAGCGACGTCGGCCGGCCGCGTCGCGGGCGGGCTGGAGCAGGCCGACGTCCTCCCAGTGCCGAAGCACGTGCGTGCCGATCCCGAACTTGGCGGCCAGGTCCCCCACGGATCCGGTCCAGGCAGCTGACTTCATGTCCACATTAAGTCGCAGGAGGGTCCTCCACGCAACCCGAGCCGCGCGGCGTCCCCCGGAGTTTGCCCCGTGGGGTTCCGGGAAGCATGGCGATCCGCATCCGGGTTCGTCACGCACCTCTTCCTCGGGTTCTCGATGGTGACGACAGACCGCCTCCACCCAGTGAGCTCGAGCCTGCGAAAGGGACCACCGTGCCTCCGAGAGCCCCCCGTCTTCTCGCCGTCGTGACCCTCGCCCTCAGCGTGCTGGTCGTGCCCACGGGAGCTGCGCTCGCCGCCTCGCCGACCGTGGCGACGACCGTGGCGACGACCGCAGCGCCGCGGCAACGGAGGAAGCCGGGCGGCTGATGCTGGTGCTCGACTCCTCCGGCTCGATGAAGGAGCCGGCCTCGGGCGGCCAGACCAGGATCGAGGCGGCCAAGGAGGCGCTGCGCACGGTCGTGGCCGACCTCCCGGCCGACCAGGAGGTGGGGCTGCGCGTCTACGGCGCTCAGGTCTTCTCCGCCCAGGACGCGGGCGCCTGCACCGACTCCCAGCTCGTGGTCGACCCGGCCATCGACAACCGCGGCGAGCTCACGAAGGCCGTGGACGCCTATCAGCCCCACGGGGAGACGCCGACCGGGTACGCGCTGCAGGAGGCCGGCAAGGACCTGGGCAGCGAAGGGCGACGCACGATCATCCTGGTCTCGGACGGCGAGCCCACCTGCGAGCCCGACCCCTGCGTGGTGGCTCGTGAGCTGACCAAGAACGGCGTGGACGTGCGCATCGACGTCGTGGGCCTGGACGTGAACGGCGCCGCGCGCGAGCAGCTGCAGTGCGTCGCCGGCGCCGGCGCCGGCACCTACTACGACGTCGGGAGCGCCGAGGAGCTCGCCGACTCCCTGATCCGGGTGACGCGACGAGCCGCCCGCCCGTACGCCGCCATCGGCACGCCGGTCACCGGCGCGACCTCCCCCGAGCAGGCGCCCGAGATCGAGCCCGGCGACTGGCTCGACCGCGGCGAGCTCGCCGCCCCCGAGAAGCACTACCGCGTCCAGCGGACGCTCGAGAGCTCCACGATCCTCACCAGCGTCGCCTTCCGCACCAGCCGCACAGGCCCCGACTACGTCGACGTCCGCCTGACGACCCCGGACGGCGCCTCGTGCGGCTCGGCGAGCAGCGTCGGCAGCAGCAACCGACTGGTGAGCGAGGCCACCGCCGCCTCGATCTTCGAGGGACCCGACGACCCGTGCCTCACCAGCGAGGAGCTGATCCTGGTCGCCAGCTACCGCGGCACGGCCGAGGAGGTGCCGATGGAGGTCAAGGTCACCGAGCTGCCCGAGGTCACCAACCTCGACGAGCTGCAGCCCGCCCCCACGACCGCCACCTGGGTGCGCCCCGGTGGAGGACCCCGCACCGAGGTCACCGGCGGCACCTCGTTCGGTGACGCCGAGGCGCTCACGCCCGGCAGCTACCAGGGCGCCATCGTCCCCGGCGAGACCCTGACGTTCACGGTGGAGGCCGACTGGGGTCAGCAGGTCGACGCCGTCGCCCACTATCCCGCCCTGGCCGGCGCCGCGGGCCAGGCCGCCGAGGGCGGGCCGCACACGATCATGGAGGTGTACTCCCCCAGCCGGGCACCGGCCCAGGCGGCGTCCACCGACCAGCCGATCCAGAACGACGTGCTGCTGCTCACCGACGGCAGCACCGAGACCGCGGTGACGACCGGGGCCATCAGCCTCGCGAATCTCGACGGCCGCACCGACTTCCCCGGCTCCGAGGCCGGCGCCTACACCGTCACCCTCTACCTGGAGGACACCGAGGAGAACCCCTCGATCGCCGTCCCGTTCGAGCTCGACCTCGCGGTCACCGGAGCGCCGGCGGGCCAGCCGGAGTTCGTCGAGACGCCGATCGGCGGCGCCGAGGAGACCCCGTCGGAGGAGCCGACCGCGACGCCCGAGCAGGAGGACACCCAGGAGGCCGCGGGCGCGGAGGCCGACGACGAGGGAGGGATCCCGCTGGTGGCGGCCGTAGGCGCGGCCGGGGCCGTCGTGCTCGTCCTGCTGGCCGTGGCCGTGCTCCTGCTGAGCAGGCGTCGCCGTACCTGAACCACGCGCTTGACTTCAGGTCGACCTGAAGTCCCAGGCTGGCGTCGGACCCCACCGAGCCACCTGGAGGAAGCCGTGGACGACATCCAAGACCCCGTGCTGGACCCCGTGCTGGACTGCCTCGTGATCGGCGGCGGACCCGCCGGGCTGCAGGCGGCGCTGACGCTCGGCCGGCTGCACCGCTCGGTGCTGCTGCTCGACTCCGGCGCCTACCGCAACGACCCCGCCGACGCGATGCACAACATGCTCGGACACGACGGCACCGACCCCGCCGACCTGCGCGCGGCCGCCCGGGCCGACCTGGCGGCGTACCCGAGCGTGGCGGTCCGCGACGTCGCGGTGCGCACGGTCACGGCCGTCGACGACGGGTTCCGGGCCGAGCTGGCCGACGGGACCGCCGCCACCGGCCGCCGGCTCGTGCTCGCTACCGGCCTGCGCGACACGCTTCCGGACCTGCCCGGGCTGGCGCCGCTGTTCGGGAACGTCGCGGCTCACTGCCCCTACTGCCATGGCCACGAGTACGCCGGCACCCACGTCGCCATCCTCGGCAGCGGGCCGCACGTCGCCCGGGTCGCGCTACTGCTGGAGCGGATCGCGGCCCGGATCACGGTCCTGGCCGACGGCGGCGAGCTCGATCCCCCGACCGCTGCACTCCTCGACGACGCCGGCGTGGCGGTGCGCCCCGAGCCGGTCACCGGCGTGTGCCGCAGCGCCGCCGGCGCGACGTTGACCCTGGCCGGCGGACCGCCCGAGGAGGTGGGCGGGCTCTTCGTCGCCCCCACCCTCAGCCAGGCGGCGCCGTTCGCGGACCAGCTCGGCCTGGACCTGCTGCCGTCCGGATGCGTGCGGGTCGACCTGCTGGGGCGGACCAGCCGCCCCGGCGTGTACGCCGCGGGCGACCTCGCCCACGTGCCGGAGCTGCCGATGCCGATGGCGGCGGTGCTGACGGCGGCGGCCGCGGGCCTGGTGGCGGCCACGGCCGTGGACGGCGATCGGCTCGCCGAGCGGGTCGGGCTGGCACCGCCTGCCTAGGTTGAGGCCATGACCTCCCGGACCTCGCTGCTCGACGCCCCGCCCACCTCGCGGCCCCGCACCCTGGCCCGCTGGCTGCTCGGCGGCGTCCTCGTCTTCGCCGGCGTCAGCCACCTGACCTTCGCGCGGGAGGAGTTCTCCGCCCAGGTTCCTGGCTGGTTCCCGGTCGACGACGGCCCGGTGGTGGTGGCGTCCGGCGTCGTCGAGATCTCGCTGGGCGCGGCCCTGCTCGGCTGGGCGCGCGGCCGGGTGTCGGTGGGGCTGGTCGTGGCGGCGTTCTTCGTCGCGATCTTCCCCGGCAACCTCGCCCAGTACCTCGAGGGCAACGACGGCTTCGGGCTCGACACCGACCGCAAGCGGCTGGTCCGGCTGTTCTTCCAGCCGTTGCTGGTCGCCTGGGCGCTGTGGGCCACCGGCGCCTGGCGGGACCGGCCGCGGCGGAGGTGAGTGGGGCCTTCCCAGCCATGTAACGCGACGTTCGCTGCTCTGGGCGCCCGCTGCAACGGGCGTCTAGTGCAGCGAACGTCGCGTTACAAGCCGCGGGACGCCCGCGGAGGCTCAGCCCTTGTGGCGCGGCTTGCGGGCCCGGGCGTCGCCGTCGGAGGCGTCACCGTCCGGGGCGGAGGAGCGCGGGGCGGAGGACCGCGGGGCCGAGGATCGGGCGCCCTGGTCCTTGGTCAGCTCGATCAGCTTGCCGGAGATCCGGGTGCCGCGCAGCGCCTCGAAGACCTGCTCGGGCAGGTCCGCCGGCAGCTCGACGAGCGAGAAGTCCGGTCGGATCGAGATGGCCCCGAAGTCCCCGCGACGCAGGCCGCCCTCGTTGGCGATCGCGCCGACGATCTGGCGCGGCTCGACCTTGTGGCGCTTGCCGACGCTGATCCGGTACGTCGCCAGCGGGACGTCGCTGCCGCGGCGCTCGCGGCTGGCCGAGCGCTCCGGGCGGTCGCGCTCGGGGCGCGCCTCGCGGATCGGCTTCTCGGCGGCCGGGTCGAGCAGCAGCGGCTCGTCGCCCTGGGCCACGACCGCGAGGGCCGCGGCGACGTCCGCCTCGGGGACGTCGTGGTGGCGCACGAAGTGGGCGATGATGTCGCGGAACTTCTCGATCCGCTCGGTCTGGCCCAGCGCCGCGGTGATCTGGTCGTCGAAGCGGGAGAGCCGGGTCGTGTTGACGTCCTCGGGCGTGGGCAGGTGCATCTGCTGCAGCGGCTGCCGGGTGGCCTTCTCGATGTGCTTGAGCAGGTAGCGCTCACGGGGGGTCACGAACGAGATCGCCTGGCCGCTGCGTCCGGCGCGGCCGGTGCGGCCGATGCGGTGGACGTAGGACTCGGTGTCGGTGGGGATGTCGTAGTTGACGACGTGGCTGATCCGCTCGACGTCGAGGCCGCGGGCAGCGACGTCGGTGGCGACCAGGATGTCGAGCTTGGCCGCCTTGAGCTGGTTGACGGTCCGCTCGCGCTGGGCCTGGGCCACGTCACCGTTGATCGCGGCGGCGCTGAACCCGCGGGCGCGCAGCTTCTCGGCCAGGCTCTCGGTCTCGCTCTTGGTGCGGACGAAGACGATCATGCCCTCGAAGTTCTCGACCTCGAGGATCCGGGTCAGCGCGTCGACCTTCTGCGGGTAGCTCACCAGCAGGTAGCGCTGGGTGATGTTCGCGGCGGTCGCGGTCTTGCCCTTGACGGTGATCTCCTGCGCGTCGCGCAGGTACTTCTTGGAGATGCGGCGGATCTGGCTGGGCATCGTCGCGGAGAACAGCGCGACGTTCTTGTCCTCGGGGGTGCTCGCCAGGATCGTCTCGACGTCCTCGGCGAAGCCCATGTTGAGCATCTCGTCGGCCTCGTCGAGGACCAGGAAGCGCAGCTCGGAGAGGTCCAGGGTGCCCTTGTCGAGGTGGTCCATGATCCGGCCCGGGGTGCCGACCACGACGTGCACGCCGCGGCGCAGGGCGGAGAGCTGCACGCCGTACGCCTGACCGCCGTAGACGGGCAGCACGTGCACGCCCTTGAGGTGACTGGCGTACTTCTCGAACGCCTCGCAGACCTGGATGGCAAGCTCCCGGGTGGGCGCCAGCACCAGCGCCTGGGGCGCCTTCTGCTTCACGTCGAGGCGGGAGAGGATCGGCAGCGCGAACGCCGCGGTCTTGCCGGTGCCGGTCTGGGCCAGGCCCACGACGTCGCGGCCGGCCAGCAGCGGCGGGATCGTCGCGGCCTGGATCGCGGAGGGGGTCTCGTAGCCGACGTCACGCAGTGCCTTGAGCACGGGTTCGTCGAGACCGAGCTCCGCGAAGGTGGGAGTCTGGGCGACGGCGTCTTCGGTACTCACGTTTCCCACGGTAGTGGTCTGCGCCACCTGCGCTCCATTCGGCGGCGCGGAGGCGTTCGTCACTCCACGGTCACGGACTTGGCCAGGTTGCGCGGCTTGTCCACGTCGTGACCGAGGTGCACGGCCGCCTGGTAGGCGAGCAGCTGCAGCGGGATCGTGAGCAGGATCGGGTCCAGCTCCCGCTCGCTGGCCGGTACGTCGATGCGGTGCACGTCCGGGCGCTCCGCGACCTCCCCGAGGTCGACGCCGGCGTGGGTCACGACCACCAGCGGGCCGCCGCGGGCGGCGATCTCGTGCAGCGCCCCCACGTTGCGCTCGACCAGCTCGTCGTCGGGCACGATCGCGACGGTCGGGACGGCCGGGGAGACCAGGGCCAGCGGCCCGTGCTTGAGCTCGGAGGTCGGATAGGCCTCGGCGTGGCGGTAGCTGATCTCCTTGAACTTCTGCGCCCCCTCCCGCGCGACCGGGTAGCCGCGGACCCGGCCGACGAAGAACAGGCTCTCGGCGGCGGCCAGCTGCTCGGCGAGCGGCCGGAGCTCCTCCTGCCGCTTGAGGACCTCCCCGATCTGGGCGGGCAGCGCCCGCAGCCCGGCGATCAGCCGGTGCCCGTCGGCGATCGAGAGGTCCCGGACCCGGCCCAGCTGCAGCGCCAGCAGCGCGAACCCGAGGAACATGTTGGTCAGCGCCTTGGTGGAGGCGACCGCGACCTCGGGCCCGGCGTGCAGGTAGATGCCGCCGTCGCACTCGCGGGCGATCGCGCTGCCGACCACGTTGACCAGGCCGACGACCCGCCCGCCCTTGCGGCGGATCTCCTGCACGGCCAGCAGCGTGTCGGCGGTCTCCCCGGACTGGCTGACCGCGACGTAGAGGGTGTCCGGATCGATGACCGGGTTGCGGTAGCGGAACTCGCTGGCCGCCTCGGCGTCCGCGGGGACCCGGGCCAGCTCCTCGATGAGCGAGGCACCCATCTCACCGACGTAGTAGGCCGAGCCGCAGCCGAGCACCTTGACCCGGCGTACCTCCCGGGTCTCGCGGGCGTCGAGCCCCAGCCCGCCCAGGTGCGCGGTGCCGAACCGGTCGTCGAGGCGGCCGCGCAGGACGTGCTCGGCCGAGTCCGGCTGCTCGAGCATCTCCTTGTGCATGAACGAGTCGTGCTCCCCGACGTCGTAGGCCCCCGGGTCGATGTCGAGCTCCTCGGCCGGTGTCACGGTCGCGGTCAGGTCCTGGCGGTACGTCGTGAAGCCGGCGGCGGTGACCGTGGCCATCTCGCCGTCCTGGAGGTGGGCGACCGTCGTCGTGTAGCGCACCAGCGCCGCCAGGTCCGAGGCGACGTACATCTCCTTGTCCCCCACCCCGATGAGCAGGGGGCTGCCGTTGCGGGCGACGACGATCCGGTCGGGGAAGTCCGCGTGCACGATCGCGAGCCCGTAGGTGCCCTCGACCAGCGCGAGCGCCGCGGCGACCCGCTCCTCGAGCGTCGCGGCGACCGAGCGGGCCACGAGGTGGGCGATCACCTCGGTGTCGGTGTCCGAGGCGAGCGGGACGCCCTCGTCGCTGAGCCGCCGGCGCAACGCGGCGGCGTTGTCGATGATCCCGTTGTGCACCACGGCGACGCGCCCCGCCGCGTCCACCTGCGGGTGGGCGTTGGCGTCGGTGGGCGGTCCGTGGGTGGCCCAGCGGGTGTGCCCGATCCCGACCCGGCCGGGGAACCGGGCGGGCAGGCTGGCGGCGAGGTCCCGCACCCGGCCGGCCCGCTTGGCCACCTTGAGCCCGCTGCCGGACAGCACGCCGATCCCGGCCGAGTCGTAGCCGCGGTGCTCGAGCCGGGTCAGGCCCTCCAGGAGCAGGGGAGCGGCCTGCTGGCTGCCGACGTAGCCGACGATTCCGCACATGGCGGGGTCCTTTCCTCGTGCTGAACGGTTTGCTCGGTGGGGGCGCGGCCGCGCTCAGCCGTAGACGATCCGGCGCAGCTGTCGTTCGGAGAGCGGCGGCGCCGCGACCACGCGGGTGCCGAGCTCGGTGGCGATCCGGGCGAAGATCTCCGGGTTCCTGGCGCCATAGGTCTTCAGGTGGGCGTGCCGCCGCCGGACGTAGTCCTCGACCCCTTCGGCATGGAAGGCGACGACGTCCTCGATGACCCGGCGCGCCTCCGACTCGGTCAGTCCGGTGCTTGTGGCCACGTGGGCGACCAGGGCGGGATCGGGCGGCACCTCTCGACTGTCGCTCGATCGCCGGCGACTGACAAGTTCCTGCCCGAAATCGGGCAGGAATCCGCCTCGTCGCCCAGGAATTCGCCCGGCCCAGACCGGTGCGTGCCATCGGGAATGGCCCGCCGGTCCCCGTGGTTATGGTGATTGAACTTTGAACTACTTCCTTCGATCCCAGGAGCACCGCATGAGCATCTTCGGCCGCAAGACCGCCACCGAGACCGTCTTCGACGCCGGCACCTCCGCCGTCTCCGACCTGACCGGCGACTACACGATCGACTCCAGCCACAGCTACATCGGCTTCAGCGCCCGCCACGCGATGGTCACCACCGTGCGCGGCGCCTTCAAGGAGTTCGAGGGCACCGCGCACCTCGACACCACGAACCCGGCCGCCTCCTCGGTGCGCCTGGTGATCCAGACCGCGAGCATCGACACCGGCTCGGCCGACCGCGACGGCCATCTGGTCTCCGCGGACTTCTTCGACGCCGCGGCCCACCCCGAGATCGTCTTCGTCTCCACCGCCGTCGAGAAGGTCGACGACGACACCTGGGCCGTCACCGGCGACCTGAGCCTGCACGGAGTGACCAAGTCCCTCACGATCGCCTTCGACGAGACCGGCTCGGCCCAGGACCCGTTCGGCAACCTGCGCGTCGGGTTCGAGGGCGGCACCGCCATCAACCGCAAGGACTGGGGCCTGACCTGGAACGCCGCGCTGGAGACCGGCGGCGTCCTGGTCTCGGAGAAGATCAAGCTCGACTTCGACATCTCGGCGATCAAGAGCGCCTGAGCCCTCAGGCCGCGCCTCCCCTGGGTCCTCCGGGCTCCCAAATGGGGAGGCGCGGTGCGTTCGGCCCGGCCCACACTGGCCGGCATGGACACCGCGCCGCAGCACCACGACCCGGCCCGGGACCTGCCGCCCGGGCTGGTCTGGCGGCCGCTCGAGCCGACCGACCTGCGCGCCGTCTACGAGCTGATGGCGGCCTCGGAGCGCGAGGACCTCGGTGAGGTCCTGATCGAGGAGGCCGACCTGGTCGCGGACTGGCAGCGCCCGTCCTACGACCTGGCCGCCAGCTCGGTCGCCGTCCTCGACGGCGCCCGGATGGTCGGGTACGCCGAGGCGGCGGGCGGCGACCGCGGGGACGCGGCCGTGCACCCGGCGTACCGCGGCCGGGGCATCGGCGTCTGGCTGGCACACCGGATGCAGGACCTGGCCCGCGCGCAGGGCGCCACGACGATCGGCATGCCGGTGCCCGAGGGCTCCCCGGGCGACCGGCTGCTCGCCGCGCTGGGCTACCGGCAGCGGTGGACCAGCTGGGTGCTGCGGCTGCCGCCGGGCGCGACGGTGCCGGAGCGGCCGCTGCCCGCGGGGTACGCCGTACGCGCCGCCCGCGAGGACGAGCACCGCGCCTGCTGGACCGTCCTCGAGGACGCGTTCCTGGAGTGGTCCGAGCGCGACCGGCAGTCCTTCGAGGACTTCACAGCCACCGTGCTGCGGCGTCCCGGCTTCGAGCCCTGGCAGCTGCGCGTCGTGCTGGACCCGGCCGGCGCCGTGGCCGGCTGCGCACTGGTCCTGCTCAGCGCCGACACCGGCTTCGTGGACCGCCTGGCCACCCGGGCCGACCAGCGCCACCGCGGCCTCGCCCAGGCGCTGCTCGTCGACGCGTTCGCCGTCGCCCGGGAGCACGGCGCCGGCGTCGCGGAGCTGAGCACCGACAGCCGGACCGGCGCCCTGGCGCTCTACGAGAAGGTCGGCATGGAGGTCACCTCGACCTGGGTCAACCGCGCGATCGACCTGTGACCCGCTGTGTCCCCCGGACCCCTCAGTCGCCGACGACCGTGGTGACCACCTCGGTGAGCGACGGGGTCCGGGGAGTGGAGGAGAACCCGAACGCCGGGGGCGGGGAGACCGGCGCCAGCCCGCCCAGCGGCCGGCCGTCGAAGGTGCCCGCGGCCGCGACGATGCGACGCGCGCCGGTCGCGCCGTAGTACTCCCGGCGGCCGCCGCGCGCGGTCCCGCGGGTGCGCACGCCCGGCAGCACGACGCGGGCGACCGGATCGGTGACCGCGCACCAGGCCGGCGACTCCGCCAGCCGGCGCGGCACCAGCGCGAGCAGCAGGCCCAGCGCGGTGCGGCGCCCGGTCCGCAGCTCGAGGTCGAGCGAGGCCGAGAGCACCCGCCAGGAACCGGCCGGCCCGCCTGTCCCGGCGCCGGCCTCGACCAGGTCGACGGGCTCGATCCGCACCTCGTCGAAGACGTACGTCGCGCCGACGAACTCCGCCACCTCGGCCCGGGGCGCCACCAGCACCCGGTGCCCGTCGGCGGTCTCCACCATCGCGTCGGCGAACGCGCCGAGCGGGCTCTCCCGCCAGCTGCCGACCACGATCCGGGTCCCGCTGGTGGTGCCGATCCCGGCGATCGCCCCGCGGAACCGGCTCATCGGCGTACGCCCCGGGTCGGCGGCGCCGAGAGCGGGTCCTCGGGCCAGGCGTGCTTGGGATAGCGGCCGCGCAGCTCGGCGCGGACCTGCGGGTAGCCGCTGGCCCAGAACGACGTCAGGTCGGCGGTCACCGCGACCGGCCGGCGCGCCGGCGACAGCAGGTGCAGCAGCAGCGGCACCCGGCCGCCGGCGATCCGGGGCGCCGCGCGCCACCCGAAGACCTCCTGCAGGCGCACCGCCAGCACCGGCTGCTCGCCGTCGTAGTCCACCCGCACGCTCGACCCGCTCGGCACCGCTACCCGCTCCGGGGCGAGCTCGTCGAGACGCGCCGCCTCGGGCCAGGGCAGCAGCCGGCGCAGCGCGGTCACCAGGTCGACGCGGCGCAGGTCGCGCCCCCCGCGCAGCTTCGCCAGCTCGGGCCCGAGCCAGCTCTCGACCGAGGCGGAGAGGGCCGCGTCGGAGACGTCCGGCCACGGGTCGCCGAGCGTCCGGTGCAGGAACGCGAGCCGCGCCCGCAGGGCCGTCGCGGCCTCCGACCACGGCAGCAGCGCGAGCCCCTCGCGACTCAGCGCCTCCCCCACCGCCGCCGCCACCAGCTCCGGCGGCGGGTCGGCCAGCGGCACCGAGGCGAGGTCGATCGCGCCGAGCCGCGTCGTACGGCGCGCCACCACCCGGCCCTCGCGCCAGGTCGCCTCGTCGCGCTCGTGCCACAGCGACGGCGCGGCCTCCAGGGCCAGGTCCTCGCTGAGCGGGGCCGCGGCCCGTACCGTGGCGTCGCGCTGGCCGGGGCGGCGCTCGGCGTCGGCGACCACCAGCCACGGCAGCCCCGCGAGGGTGGACTGCCCGGGCGCGAGCACGGCGCCGGTGCCCGACGCCATCAGGTACGCCGTGGAGTCCCGGCGCCGGCGCGCGATCCGGTCCGGGTGGGCCAGGGCCACGACCATCCCGACCGCGAGGTCGTCGCTGAGCGTGCCCCCGGCCTGCCGGTCCTGCCGGTCCTGGCGGTGGCTGCCGGGCAGCGCGTCGTGCAGGCGCCGCACCTGGGTGCGCCACGAGCCCGTCGCGGGTCCGCCGCGGCGCATCGCCCGCAGGGCGGCGACCAGGTCGCCGTCGGGAACCCGCACGTCCTCGGAGAGCAGCGCCACCACCTCGGCCGCCCGGCGGGCGCCGACCGGACCGGCGCCGTCCAGCAGGGCCCGGGCCAGGCGCGGGTCGGTGCCCACCCGGGCGATCTCGCGGCCGCGCGCGGTCACCGCGCCGTCCTCGTCCACTGCCCCCAGCAGCGTCAGCGTCGCGCGGGCGGCCGCGAGCGCCGGCCGGGGCGGCGGGTCGAGGAGCGCGAGGTCCGCGCCGCCCGGGCTGCCCCACACGGCGAGCTCGAGCGCGAACGCGGTCAGGTCTGCCGTGGCGATCTCGGGCGCCGGATGGGGGTCGAGGTGGGCGTGCTCGGCCTGCGACCAGCAGCGGTACGCCGCACCCGGCCCCTCGCGCCCGGCCCGGCCCGCGCGCTGCTCGGCGCTCGCCCGGCTCACCGGGACCGTCACCAGCCCGGCCAGCGCCCGCCGGTGGTCGGTGTGCGGCCGGCGGGTCAGGCCGGCGTCCACGACCACCCGGACCCCGGGCACGGTCAGCGACGACTCGGCGACCGCCGTCGAGACCACCACCCGCCGCCGCGGTCCGGCGGTGAGGGCGAGGTCCTGCTCCTCGCTCGGCAGCCGGCCGTGCAGTGCGCGCACGTCAGCGGCCACGCCGGCGAGCCGGCGCACCACGCCGGAGACCTCGCCCACCCCCGGCAGGAAGACCAGGACGTCGCCGGGCTGATCGGCCAGGGCACGGCGCGCCGTGGCCGCGACGTGGTCGAGGAAGGCCGGCGTCACGCCGCGGTCGTCGGTGCGGCGTACGCCGGGCGGCGGCGGGCACCAGTGCTCGGCGACCGGGTGCAGCGCGCCGGGAACGCCCACGACCGGCACCGGCTCGCCGGCAGCGCCCCCGCCGGCCAGCACCCCCGCGGTCCGCTCGGCCTCCACGGTCGCCGACATCGCGACCACCGCCAGGTCGGGACGCAGGTGCTCCCGGACGTCGACGAGCAGCGCGAGGGTGAGGTCGACGTCGAGCTGGCGCTCATGGACCTCGTCGAGGACGACAGCGCTCACGCCGGGCAGCTCCGGGTCGCGCTGGAGGCGGCGCAGCAGCACCCCGGTGGTGACGACCTCGATGCGGGTGGCCGCACCGACCTTGCGGTCGCCGCGCACGGCGTACCCGACCGTGGCGCCGACCGGCTCGCCCAGCAGGTGGGCCAGGCGCCGAGCCGCGGCCCGCGCGGCGATCCGGCGTGGCTGGGTCACGACGACCCGCCCGCCGAGGGCGGCGGCCACCGCGGGCGGCACCAGCGTGGTCTTGCCGGTGCCGGGCGGCGCGTGCAGCACCGCCGCCCCGCGCGCGGCGAGCGCCTCGACGAGCGGAGCCAGCCCGGCCGCGACCGGCAGGTCCGGCGGAGTCGCCAGCAGCCACTCGATCGGGTCGGTGCTCACCCCTGAAGTCTGCCGCCCCGGCGGTGGCCTCAGCGGATGGGGGCGCCGCTGATCGCGCGGGCGATGACCAGCCGCTGGATCTCGGAAGTGCCCTCGAAGACCGTGTAGATCTTCGCGTCGCGCGACCACCGCTCCACCGGGTAGTCGCGGGTGAACCCGTTGCCGCCGAGGATCTGCATGGCCTGGGTGGTGACCCGCACCGCTGTCTCGCCGGCCACCAGCTTCGACATCGAGCCCTCGGCAGCCTCGAAGGTCTTGCCCTGGGCGGCCATCCAGGCCGCGCGCCAGACCAGCAGCCGGGCGGCGTCGATCGAGGTCCGCATGTCGGCCAGCGCGAAGGCGATCGCCTGGTTCTCCACGATCGGGCGGCCGAACTGCTCACGGGTCCGGGCGTAGTCCAGGGCCACCTCGTAGGCCGCCCGCGCGATGCCGACCGCCTGTGCCCCGACACCCGGCCGGGTGCGCTCGAACGTGGCCATGCTGGCGTTGCCCCGGGCGGGCCCGGTCCCGGACCGGGCCCGGGCCAGCCGCGCGTCCAGCTTCTCCTTGCCGCCCAGCAGGCACCGCCCGGGCACGCGTACGGCGTCGAGGACGACCTCGGCGGTGTGCGAGGCGCGGATGCCGTGCTTGCGGAACTTCTGGCCCTGGCTCAGCCCGCGGGTGCCCGGCGGGACGACGAAGCTGGCCTGGCCGCGGGTGCGCAGCTCCGGGTCGACAGCGGCGGTGACGACGTGCACGTCGGCGAGCCCGCCGTTGGTCGCCCAGGTCTTGGTGCCGGTGAGGACCCACTCGTCGGTGGCCTCGTCGTACCTCGCCCGGGTGCGCATCGCGCCCACGTCGCTGCCGGCGTCGGGCTCGGAGGAGCAGAACGCCGCGAGCCGCAGGTCGCCGGGCTCGCCGAACATCTGCGGCGCCCACTCCCCGACCTGCTCGGGCGTGCCGTTCGCGCTGACCGCCGCGGCGGCGAGCGTGCTGCCGACGATCGAGAGCCCGATGCCGGCGTCGCCCCAGAAGAGCTCCTCCATCATCACCGGGATGCCGAGCCCGGTCGGGTCGAAGGACTGGGTGGCGAAGAAGTCCAGGGAGTAGAGCCCGATCGCGGCGGCCTCCTCCAGCACCGGCCAGGGGAACTCCTCGCGCTCGTCCCACTCCGCGGCGGCGGGCCGGACGACGTCCGCGGCGAAGGTGTGCACCCAGTCCCGCAGCTCCCGGTGGTCCGGGCCCAGTTCGAAGGAAGGCCCGACGGAAGGCCCGGAGGGTGCTGCGGTGGCGTCGCTCACGCGCCGAGCGTAGCCACGGCCGGCGCCCGCGGGGGGCGGATCGGGTCGCTCAGCCGCGCAGGGCGCCGAGCCGGCGCAGCGGCGCGGTGAGCTTCCAGGAGCGGCTGGCCTCGAGGTCGGCGATGCGCCGGCGCAGCTCGGCCTCGCGGGCCAGGGCGCTGTCGAGACGGCTGCCGCGACGGCGCTTCTGGGAGAAGACCGAGATCCACCGGTCCGGGATCGGCGAGGGGATCACCTCGTGGTGACCGAAGACGCCGAGGATCTCGACGAGGTACCGCTCGAAGGCCGCCGGGGTGTAGACGTAGGTCTGGTCCTGCTCGGCGGGCAGGCTGACCCCCATCAGCGGCAGGTCGTCGCCCGGGACCGTCGCCCCGGGCACTGTCGCGGCGAACTTGCGGTCGCCGAGCCCGGGGTACTCCAGCACGAGGTGGGACCGGGTCAGGTCCGCGGCCCGGTCCAGGAACGCGAACGGGTCGTGGACGTGGTGGATGACGTTGAGCGCGAGCACGACGTCGAAGGAGTTCCGCGGCGCGTCGTACCCGTCGAGGACCATCCGGTGCAGCTCGATCGGGGTGCCGAGGGCCTGCGAGATCGCCCGGGCCTTGCGGATCCGGGACTGCTTCGGCTCCAGGCCGGTCACCTCGGCACCCATCCGGGCCGCGCTGAGCGCCGCCGCGCCCTCGGCGCAGCCGATGTCGAGGACCCGCTTGTCGGCCAGCGGCATCTGCAGGGCCCGGCCCAGCGTCAGCGAGCGCTTCGAGCCGGTGGCCCCGGGCCGGTAGTCGGCCTGGTAGGTCCGCGGGCCGAGGTCGAGGTCCGGAGCAGGGTGGCCGGCCGCGCACAGCCCCTCGGCGGCGTCGGTGGCGAGCAGCGGGAACTGCCAGCGCGAGACCGGGAGCAGCTCGGGGTGGTTGCTGCACAGGTACTCCACCGGCTTGCCCGCCCCGTCCAGGGCGAGCGCCAGCTGCTCGTAGTACTGGGCGAGGTGCTTGGTCTGCAGCACTGTCGACCAGCGCTCGGCGCGGTAGGTGTTGTCCGCGAAGCGCTTGATGTCGGGCTCGGTGCCCTCCCGCATCGCGGCCCGCTCGATGAGCACCGAGCGCGGGGCGCCGATCACGACGACCCGCTCGGCGGCCTCGAGGCTCGCGACGAACTCCGGGTGCTGGGTCTGTGCGATCCGGGTGGGGCCCTCGCCCTTGCGGGACTGGCTGACCGCCAGCAGGTTGAGGTGGACCACGTCGTTCGGCCCGCTCGGCACCGCGCGGCCGCGGCGCAGCTGGTGCCCGAAGTGGACCCGCCGGCGGGCGCCGTCGGCCGGCTCCTCGAGGGAGCGGATGTAGGTCGACTTGCCGGCGCAGGTGGGACCGATGACGAGGAGCACCGGCGCAGGTTATCCCGGCGGGACCGCCGCCGCCCGCCAATTGCCCCGGGGGCGGCGCCGGGGCCGGATCAGTCCCGGTCGGCGGACCCGGGGGCCGTGCCGTCCTCGGCCTCGTCGCCGTCCGCGAGGATCCCGTAGAGCTTGCGGCGGGCGTCGACGAGCACCGTGACCGCGGCCGAGCGCTGCTGCTCCGAGCCGGTCGTCACGATCTGCCACACCGCGCTCATCACCTGCCCGATCTCGGGCTTCAGGTCGACCCCGCGGGCCGGCTCCTCGCCGGGCTCCTCGAACGGCGCCCATACAGCTGCCAGCTCGGTGGCGTGCTCCGCGGCGTACGTCGCGCCCGCCTCGGAGAGGCCCAGCGCGCGGCGGCCGCCATCGGCGACCTCGACGACCAGGCCCTCGTCCTGGAGCTGCTGGACGGTCGGGTACACCGACCCCGGGCTGGGCTTCCAGGCCCCGCCGGTGCGCTCCTCGATCTGCTGGATCACCTGGTAGCCGTTGACCTGCTCACCGCGCTCGGCCGCGCTGCGCAGCACGTCGAGGATCGCGGTGCGGACGTCGCCGCGGCGCACCCGCGGACCCCGGCCCGCCCCCGGTCCACCGCGACCGCCGCCCTGGCCGAAGCCCAGCAGTCCGGCCCACGGCGGCGGCCCGCCGTGGCCGTGACCGCCCCAGCCGCCTCGGCCACCACGGCCGCCGTCACGGTGCTGGCTCCAGCGCGACTCCCAGTCGCCGTCGGGGCCTCGACCCCATTCGTTCCTGCGTCCCATCGGGGACCTCCTTCGGTGGTGCTTCCAGAAAGTGATATCGCGACTGTTCGGCGATATATCGCTACCGTACGCCGCGGTCCGTCCCCGGACAAGGTCCCTCGGCGCCCGGGCGGCGCGGTGGACCCCTGAGGTTTGTCATGGGCAGGTGATGAGGCACCGCACTGTCGGGCGGCCGCGGAGCCCGAGAGGGTAGGACGCATGGAGATCCCCACCCCCGCCATCCGACTGCGCGGCGTCCGGCGCCGCTACGGCACCGGCGAGCGCCGCTTCGAGGCCGTGCGCGGCGTCGACCTCGACGTCCCGCGCGGCAGCGTCGTCGCGCTGCTCGGCACCAACGGTGCCGGCAAGACCTCGCTGCTGGAGGTCGTCGAGGGCCTCGCACCCGCCAGCGCCGGCACCATCGAGGTGCTCGGCCTGGACCCGATCGCCGACCGCGCCGAGGTGCGGCGGCGCACCGGCGTACTGCTGCAGCGCAGCGGGTTTGCCGCGGACCTCACCGTGCGCGAGACCCTCGAGCTGTGGGCCAGCACCCTGACCCGTCCGCGTCCGGTCGCGGACGGCCTGGCCATGCTCGACCTCGCCGACCGCGCCGACACCCGGGTCGGGGCGCTGTCCGGCGGTGAGCAGCGCCGTCTCGACCTCTCCTGCACGCTGCTCGGCGACCCCGAGCTGGTGCTGCTCGACGAACCCACCACCGGCCTGGACCCCGAGAGCCGGCAGCGGCTGTGGGACCTGGTGCGCGGGCTGCGCGACGCCGGGCGAACCGTGGTGCTCTGCACCCACCACCTGGACGAGGCGGAGACCCTCGCCGACCGGATCGCGATCATGCACGGGGGCCTGATCGTGCGCGACGGCACCGCGGCCGAGATCACCGCCGCGCGCCCCTCCCGGATCCGGTTCAGCACCGACCCGGCGATCGAGCCGCTGCCGTCGGCCGATGCCCTGGGGGCGCTCCGCCTGCATGCCGAGCACACCACCACGACCGTCGAGACCCACGACCTGCAGGCCACGCTCACCGCGCTGCTCACCTGGGCCGGGCGCCACGACGTACGCCTCGAGGGCCTCGACGCCCGCACCGCGAGCCTGGAATCGGTCTTCCTCGACATCGCCCGCGAGCCCGTCGACCGCCCGAGCGACCCCGCAGACCACCAGAACCGCCACCAGACCGGGCACCAGCTCGCCGGCGCCCTCGAAGGGATCCCGCGATGAGCACCCTCGCCCCCACCGACTCCCCGACCCCGTCGCCCGCCCGCGCCTCGCTGCGCCGGGTCCGCGGCCTGGTCCGTGCCAACGCGCGCCTGGTGGTGCGCAACCGGCTGACGCTGTCCTACGCCGTCGTCCTGCCGCTGCTGCCGCTGCTGCTGGTGCTGGGCGGCGACCGGGGCGCGATCGGCCCGGGCGCCGCCTCGGTGATCACCGTGGTGATGCTCGCGCTGCTGTTCCCGGTCTTCTACAACACCTTGTCGATGATCGTGACCCGACGCGACGAGCTGGTGCTCAAGCGGCTGCGCACCGGGGAGGTCCGTGACGCCGAGCTGTTGGTCTCGCTCGCCGCCCCCGGCGCGATCATCGCGATGCTGATCGGCCTCGTGACCATCCCCGCCGCCCTGGCCCTCGGCGTACCCGCCCCGCAGGCGCCGGTGCTCTACCTGCTGACGATCGCCGTCGCCTCGGTGACCCTGGCGACCCTGGCCTTCTGGACCGCCGCCTGGACCCGCAACGCGGAGGCGGCGCAGCTCACCAGCATGCCGGTGATGGCGCTGCTGGTGGCCGGCCAACTCGCCGTCGGGTTCCCCGACGAGGTGCGGCGCTGGATCGCCTACACGCCCGGCGGCGCCGTCACCGACCTGGTCCGCGGCTCCTGGTTCGGGCTGGGCCCCGACGACGGCGTCGACCCGACCCTCGACACGCTGGGTGCCTGGGCCGGCGCGGGCGTACCGCTGCTGGTGCTGGTGGCCTGGACCCTGCTGGGCGGTTGGCTCGCCGCCCGATCCATGCGCTGGGAGCCGCGCGCCTGAGGCCCCGGCGCCGGGCAGAATGGCGCCGACCCGAGCATCGCGGCCACCCGGCCGGCCAGCACCGAGGAGCGGAGACCGATGAGCGCACGCTGGTGGCAGTGGGCCGGCCGCGACCAGGTCTCCCGGGTGGACGCCTACACGCGGCAGTCGCTGTACCTGCTGCTGTGGGGGTCGCCGGTCTTCCTGGCCCTACAGGCCCTGGCCCTGGTCCCCGAGGACCAGACCGCCCTCGCCCTCGCCGTCACCGTGGCCGGCCTGGTGGTGTGCGTCCCCGCGACCGTCGTGCTGCGCGAGGTGATGGAGGCCTACCCGCAGGCGGGGGCGCTGCCTCGGCGGGCGGTGCCGTTCCTCGCACTGCTCGCCGTCGGGTACGTCGCGGCCCTGTGGCTGCCCACCGAGACCCGAGGCCTGGCGGTGGTGCTGCTGTGGAGCTCGCTGGCCTGGTCGCTGGCGGGGCTGCGCGGGCGGGTGGCGACCGGCGTGCTCCTGGCGGTGCTCACGGTGACCCCTGCCCTCGCCAGCCGGGAGCCGAGGTCCGCGCTGCTGGGACTGGGCGTCGGCGGGTTCTTCGTGTTCACCGTGCGGGTCTCGCTCTGGCTGCTCTCCGTGGTCCAGGAGCTCGACCACGCCCGACGGACCCGCTCGGCCCTCGCCGTGGCCGAGGAGCGGCTGCGGTTCGCCCGCGACGTCCACGACGTGCTGGGCCGCCGGCTCTCCGCGATCGGCGTGCAGGCCGAGCTGGCCGCCGCCCTCGCCGAGCGCGGTGACCCCTCGGCCCCCGCGCGGATGCTCGAGGTGCGGGCCGTTGCCAACGAGGCGCTGCGCGAGGCCCGCGAGCTCGCCCGCGGCTACCGCGCCACCGACCTCGGCCAGGAGCTGGACGGCGCCCGGTCGCTGCTGCGCTCGGCCGGCATCACCGTCGAGCTCGACGTCGCGGACCTCCCGCCGGGCTGGCACGAGCCGGCCGCCTGGGTGGTGCGCGAGGCGGTGACCAACGTGCTGCGCCACTCCGAGGCCACGACCGTCTCGATCCGCTACGGCGAGGACGGCGTCCTGCGGGTCGGCAACGACCGGCCCGGACCGGCGGCCCCGGCCGCCCCGGGGCCCACCGGAGCCGGGCTCAGCGGCCTGGCCGACCGGCTCGCGCCGCTGGGCGCGACCGTGACTACCGAGCGGGGCACCGAGCGCTTCGAGGTCGCCGCCCGGCTTCCCGGTCCCGGGCCCGCCGCCCTCCCGACCGGACCGACCGGCCCCACGACCCGGGCTGGCCGGGTAGCCGCCGGACCTGCGGGGGTCGCCCCGTGATCCGGCTGCTGCTCGCCGACGACGAGAACCTGATCCGGGTCGCGCTGGCCCAGCTCCTCGACCTCCAGGACGACCTCGCGGTGGTGGCCCAGGCCGCCTCCGGCCCCGAGGCGCTCGCGGTCGCGCGGGCCCAGCGGCCCGACGTCGCCGTCCTCGACCTCCAGATGCCCGGCCTCGACGGCATCGGCGTGGCCGAGGCCCTGACCGCCGAGCTGCCCGGCTGCGGCGTCGTCATGGTCACCGGCCACGGCCGCCCGGGACACCTCAAGCGCGCCCTGGCGGTCGGCGTCCGCGGGTTCCTGCCCAAGACCACCTCCGCGACCACGCTGGCCACCGTGATCCGCAGCGTGCACGCCGGCGGTCGGTACGTCGATCCCGAGCTCGCCGCGGAGGCGATGGCCGCCGGCGACAGCCCGCTGACCCCGCGGGAGGCCGACGTCCTGGAGCTCGCTGCCGACGGCGCGCCCGTGGACGAGATCGCGGAGCGCGCCGCGCTGAGCCCCGGCACGGTCCGCAACTACCTGTCCAGCGCCACCCTCAAGCTCGGCGCCGCCAACCGGCACGACGCCTGCTCCGTGGCCCGGCGGCTGGGCTGGATCTGACCTCGGGCCCGCCCCGGCTACCGCGCCAGCCAGGCGGCGTACGCGTCGAAGGTGTAGGGCCGACCCAGGAAGTCCGCGACCAGGTCGGCGGCGTCCTTGGCCCCGCCGGGCGCGAGGACCCGGTCGCGGTAGCGGCCGGCCACCTCGGTGTCGAACAGGTCGTCCTGGTCGAACGCGCTGAACAGGTCCTTGGCGATGACCAGCGACCACATGTAGGTGTAGTACGCCGAGGAGTACCCGCCGAGGTGCCCGAAGCTGGCGTACATGTGGGTGCCCTCGGCGTACGGGAACGGCGAGTAGCGCGCTTGGAGCTCCCGCATCGCTGCGGTGAGATCCGCGGGTCGCTCGGTGTGGAACCAGTAGGACATCGCGGCGTAGAACATCTGCACCCGGGCCGCGATCCCCTTGCCGTAGTCCTCCGCCGCCCGCATCCGGGACACCAGGTCGGCGGGGATCGGCTCGCCAGCGGCATCGGTGGCGAAGCCGGCCAGCACCTCGGCGTCCCAGGCCCACTCCTCGAGCATCTGGCTGGGCGCCTCGACGAAGTCCCACTCGGTCGCGACCCCGGCGAAGCGCGCCCACCGGCCCCGGCCGCCCAGGACGTGGTGGACGAGGTGGCCGAACTCGTGGAAGAGCGTCACCGCGTGGTCGTGCTCCATCAGCCCCCGGGAGAAGTTGCAGACCAGCACGCCCTCGGGCAGCTGGCTGCTCGAGGCGAGGGACGAGCCGTCTCGCAGGACTCCGTCGGTGAGCGTGAACTGGGCGGCGTGCTTGTACTTGCCCTCGCGGGGATGCAGGTCGAGGTAGATGCGCCCCAGCGGCGCCGCGCCCTCGGGGGCGGCGGCGTCCACGACGTCGTACGCCGTGACGTCCGGGTGCCAGACGGCGGCGCCGGCGACCTCGACGTAGCGCAGCCCGAAGAGCCGGCCGGTGACGTCGAGCAGGCCCTGGCGGACCTTGGCGAAGTCGAGGTAGGCGCGCACCTGCTGGGAGTCGACGTCGTACTGCTCGCGGCGCACCAGCTCCTGGTAGTAGGACGCGTCGGAGCCGGTGACCTGCTCCGCTCCCGGCACGTCGCGGCGGTAGCGCTCGAGCAGCACCGCCAGGTCGCGCTCCATCGGCTCCTCGGCGGCCGCCGCGATCCGGTCGATGAACGCCGGCACCGCCGGGCCGGAGCCGATCATCTTGACCTCGGCGTCGTAGGAGGCCCAGTCCGCGTAGCCGAGCAGCGTGGCCAGCTCGTGGCGCAGCGCGAACATCTCCTGCAGCAGCTGGTCGTTCTGCGGGTAGCCGCGGGTCAGGAAGGCGCGGGTCATCGCCGCCCGGACCTCCGCGTCGTGGACGAACATCCGCACCGGGACCGCGTCCGGGTAGTCGGTGGTGGCGGTGATCGTTCCGTCGGCCGCGGGCGGGTGCGCGTCCAGCCAGTCCTGCGGCAGGCCGGCGTACCGCTCGGCGGGGAACGAGATGGTCCGCACGTCGTCGCGGGTGTTGCGGCTGAACTCCTGGTCCAGCGCCGTCAGCCGCTCCCGGATCTCGCTGATCCGCTCCCGGGTCGCGTCGTCGCGGTCGACGCCCGAGCGGCGGAAGTCGCGCAGCGTGCGCTCGAGCAGCCGGCTCGCCTGGGCGTCCAGGCCGGCAGGGTCGAGCGCGGCGAGGACGTCGTGGATCGCCCGGTCCTGGCTGAGCTCGGTGGCCAGCCGGTCGGCCTCGAGCTCGGCGAGCTCGCTGCGGGTGCGCACCGCCGCGTCGGGGTGCACGTTGGACAGCAGCGAGCCGACCGCCGCGACGTTCCCGAGCTGGAGGGTGATCTCGTCCCACAGCTCGAGGGTCTCCAGGACCGAGGCGGGCGGGTCGGTCCGCAGCCGGTCGGCCAGCTCCTGCACGGTGCCGAGCAGGGTGGTGGCGCGGTGGTCGACCCACTGCTCGGCGGTGTCGGCGTCGGGGAGCCGGAGCGGCGCGGGGGACGTCATGGCGCCAGCGTGCCACGACGCCGGGACAGGTAGGCCCGCTCCGCCGGGTTCGCGGTCGCCGCGATCGCGGCGTCGTACTCGGCCCGGGCCTCGGCGCTGCGACGCAGCCGGCGCAGCAGCTCCGCGCGGGTCGCGTGCCAGGCGTGGTAGCCGGCCAGGTCCAGCCGGTCGACCTCGGCCAGCGCCACCTCGGGCCCGTCGACCTCCGCGACCGCGACGGCCCGGTTGAGGGCCACCACCGGACCGGGGTCGAGGACCCGCAGCCGGTCGTAGAGCGCCACCACCTGCGACCAGTCGGTGTCCGCGGCGGCCGGCGCGTCGGTGTGCACGGCGTTGATCGCGGCCAGCAGCTGGTAGCGCCCCGGCCGGTTGATCGCGAGGCACTCCCGGACCAGTGCATGTCCCTCGGCCACCAGGCCGGCGTCCCACCCGCCGCGGTCCTGCTCGGCCAGCGGCACCAGCGCGCCGTCGGCGCCGACCCGGGAGGGCCGGCGGGCCTCGGTGAGCAGCATCAGGGCCAGCAGCCCGGCCACCTCCGGCTCCCGGGGCATCAGCTCGCGCAGGGTCCGACCCAGCCGCAGCGCCTCGGCGGTGAGGTCGCCGCGGAGCGCGGCGTCCCCTCCGCTGGCGAGGTAGCCCTCGTTGAAGATCAGGTAGACCACGGCCAGCACGGCGCCCAGCCGCGGCTGGAGGTCCTCGGCCGCGGGCACCCGGAAGGGGATCCGGGCCCGGGCGATCTTCCGCTTGGCCCGGGTCAGCCGCTGCGCCATCGCGGCCTCGCCGACGAAGAAGGCCTGGGCGATCTCGGCGACCGTGAGCCCGCCGAGCAGCCGCAGGGTCAGCGCGACCCGCACCTCGGGGGCGAGGGCCGGGTGGCAGCAGGTGAAGATCAGCCGCAGCCGGTCGTCGGCGACCGCGCCCGTCGGCTCGTGCGGGGTGTCGTCGTACATCAGCAGGGCCTCCCGGTGCCGGGCGCCGCGGGTCGACTCCCGCCGCAGCCGGTCCAGCGCGCGGCGGGTGGCCGTGGTGGTCAGCCAGCCGCCGGGGTTGGGCGGTACGCCGTCGCGGCGCCACCGCTCCAGCGCGACCACCAGCGCCTCCCCGGCGGCCTCCTCGGCCAGGTCGAGGTCGCCGAAGCGGCGCGCCAGCCCGGCCACCACCCGGCCGTACTCGTGGCGGTAGATCCGCTCGATCTCGGCATCGATCCCAGGATCGGCCTCCCCGGGGCTCACTCCGACTGGAACGGCCGCACCTGGACCCGGCCCTGGCAGGCCCGCGAGCCCTCGGCCGCCCAGCGCAGCGCTGCATCGAGGTCGGGGGCCTCGATCACCCAGAAGCCGCCCAGCCACTCCTTCGCCTCGGCGAAGGGCCCGTCGGTGAGGACCGGCTCGCCGCCGGTCGCGTCCACGGTGGTCGTGGTGTCGATCGGCTCCAGCCCGCCGGCGAAGACCCAGGCCCCCTCGGCGCGGAGCCTCTGGTTGAACCGGTCCACCGCCTCGAAGACCGGCCGTGCGGCCTCCGGATCCTCGGCGTACGGGTCCTCGTCGGCGCCGTGGTGCACGGAGAGCAGGTACTGCGTCATGGTTCCTCCTCGGTGTCGGGGCGGACCGCCGCCCACCGCTCGTCCCCTCCACGAGCGGACCGGCCCCGATCCGACACCCTTCCCGAGAAGCCGCGATCCTTCTAGCCTCGAGGCATGCCTGGTCCCCGGTTCGAGCTGGCCAACACCGTCCTGGGTACGCCGGACCCGCGCGGCCTCGCGGAGTTCTACCGCGAGCTGCTGGGCTGGCAGGTGCGCCAGCCCGACGACGGCGACCCCGACTGGGTGGTGATCAAGCCCCGCCTCGGCGGCACCGGCCTGTCCTTCCAGCGCGAGGACGGGCACGTCCCGCCGGCGTGGCCGGCCGGCGAGGGGCGGCAGCAGATGCAGCTGCACCTCGACATCGCCGTCGACGACCTGCCCGCCGCTGTCGCGCGGGCCGAGCAGCTCGGCGCCACCCAGGCCGACCTGCAGCCCCAGGAGCTGGTCCGGGTGCTGCTGGACCCGGCCGGCCATCCGTTCTGCCTGTTCGCCCCCGGCGGCTGAGCCGGCCGGGACCCGCGCCGCGTCCTCCTCGGCCCCCGCGTAGCGTTTCGCGCCGTGCCGCGCCTGAGGAGCCTCGTCGCCGACACGCGGCCGCTGCGCAACGAGCACTTCCGCCGGCTGTGGCTGGCGAACATCGTCACGGTGATCGGCGCCCAGCTGACCGTCGTGGCGGTGCCGGCCCAGATCTACGCCGACACCGGCTCCTCGGCGTACGTCGGGCTCACCGGGCTGTTCGGCCTCGTCCCGCTGGTCGTCTTCGGGCTGTACGGCGGAGCGCTGGCCGACGTCTTCGACCGGCGCTCGATCCTCGTCGTGACCACGCTCGGCCTGATCGGCACCAGCGCGCTGTTCTGGCTCCAGGCCGCGATGGGCAGCACCGACGTCTGGCTGCTGCTCGGGCTGTTCGCGGTGCAGCAGGCGTTCTTCGCCGTCAACCAGCCGACCCGCAGCGCGCTGCTGCCCAAGCTGCTCGACCTCGAGCTGCTGCCGGCCGCCAACTCGCTGAACATGACGGTGATGCAGGCCGGCGCGATCGCTGGCCCGCTGGTGGCCGGCGTGCTGATCCCGGTGCTGGGCTTCGAGTGGCTCTACCTCATCGACACGGTCACGCTGCTCGCGACGCTGGGGGCGGTGCTCCGGCTGCCGCGCCTGCCCGTGCTCGGCGCGAGCTCCGCGGTCCCCGGGCTGCGCTCGGTCCTGGAGGGGCTCGGCTACCTGCGTGACCACCCGGTGCTGCTGATGTCGTTCGTCGTCGACATCATCGCGATGCTCTTCGGCATGCCCCGGGCGCTGTTCCCGGAGATGGCCCACCTCGACTTCGGCGGCCCCGACGAGGGCGGGCTGGTCTTCGCGCTGCTCTTCGCCGCCATCCCGGCGGGTGCCGTGATCGGCGGGGTGTTCAGCGGCTGGGTCTCCCGGGTGGAGCGCCAGGGGCTCGCGGTGATCGTGTGCATCCTGGTCTGGGGGGCGGCGATGACCGGGTTCGGCGTCTTCGTGGGGCTGGCCGAGCACGCGCACACCCTGATGCTGAGCCTGGCGCTGCTGATGCTGGTCCTCGGCGGTGCGGCGGACATGGCCTCGGCGGCGTTCCGCTCCAGCATGCTCCAGAGCGCGGCCGCCGACGCCGTCCGCGGCCGGCTCCAGGGCGTCTTCATCGTCGTGGTCGCCGGCGGCCCCCGGGTCGCCGACGTCGCCCACGGCGCGGCGGCCGCCTCGGTCGGGGCGGCCGCGGCCGCGGCCGGCGGCGGGGTCCTGGTCGTGGTCGGCACGGTGGTCGCGGCGCTCGCCGTGCCGTCGTTCGTCCGCTACCGCGTCACCCACCGGCGCACCGCCTGAGGTTTGCGCTCCCGCGGAGTGCGTCACCGGGGACCATGAGCTGGCCCTTCCCGCCCGGGCTCCCGGGACCCCGCGATCTGCAGCGGTACGCCGAGCAGCTGATCGGCGCCGTGCCGCGGATGACCGCCGTCCTCGCGGGGGCCGAGGCCCTCGTGGTGGCCGCGGACGGCCTGCTGGCCGAGACCCGGAGCCTGATGGCGCGCATCGAGGGGACCCGCCTGGACGCCGACCAGATGGTCCGCGACATGGACGAGCCGTTCCGGCGGCTGATCAGGCTCCTGGACGCGCTGGAGCCCTCGCTGCTGCGCCTGCAGCCGATGCTCGAGCGGCTCTCCGAGTCCACCTCGCCCCACGAGGTGGACTCGATGGTCGCGCTGATCGACCGGCTGCCGGCGCTCACCGACAGCGTCGAGTCCGACGTGCTGCCGGTGCTGAGGACCCTGCGCAGCGTCGCCCCCGACCTGCACGACCTGCTCGACATCTCCCGGGAGCTCAACGAGCTGCTGCTGAACCTGCCCGGCATGGGCCGGATCCGCAAGCGGGTCGAGGAGCAGCAGGATGAGGACGCGGCGGGCGCCCCGGGATGAGCCGGCCGTAGAATCCGGCCAGTGATCCCGACCGACCGCAGCCCGCTCGACGGGATCGACCCCGACGACCTCGCCACCGCAGTCCGGGTCCTCAACCAGCTCCACGAGCTGCCCGACGACCACCCAGACATCCGCACGGTCAAGCACGCCGCCTCGCACATGTACAAGGCGCTCAAGCGCGAGCGGCGCACCCGCAAGCGCGAGGCCGAGCTCGCCCACGACCGGGCGGTCACCGAGGCGACCGCCACCGGCTCCCCGATGCGCATCGACGACGAGACCGCCGGCATCCCGCTGGTCTCGACCTCCGGCGGCGCCTTCGCCGGTGAGCTGCTGAACCCCCGCGGCTGCTACATCTGCAAGACCGACTACACACTCGTCGACGCGTTCTACCACTGGCTGTGCCCCTCCTGCGCGGCGATCAGCCACACCAAGCGCGACCAGCACGCCGACCTGACCGGCAAGCGCGCGCTGCTCACCGGCGGGCGCGCCAAGATCGGCATGTACATCGCGCTGCGGCTGCTGCGCGACGGCGCCCACACCACGATCACCACCCGGTTCCCGCGCGACGCCGTACGCCGCTTCGCCGCGATGGAGGACAGCGCCGACTGGCTGCACCGGCTCAAGGTGGTCGGGATCGACCTGCGCGACCCCACCCAGGTGATCTCGCTCGCCGACGACGTGGCGGCCGCCGGGCCGCTGGACATCCTCGTCAACAACGCCTGCCAGACCGTGCGCCGCTCCCCGGGCGCCTACTCGCAGCTGGTCGAGATGGAGTCCGCGCCGCTGCCGACCGACCTGGCACTGCCCGAGATGGTCACCTTCGACCGGGTCAGCGAGGCGCACCCGGCGATGATCGCCGGCGCGCTGCGCGAGCACGCGGTCGCACACCCCGACGAGGACGGAGCCACGCTCCCCGCCCGCACCGCGGCCGACCTGACAGCGCTCGCGCTCACCGCCGGCTCGGCGTCCCTGGAGCGGCACCTCGACGGCACCGCCGTCGACGCCGGCGGCCTGCTGCCGGACCTGCAGACGACGAACTCCTGGACCCAGCACGTCGACGAGGTCGACCCGTTGGAGCTTCTCGAGGTCCAGCTGTGCAACCAGACCGCGCCGTTCCTGCTGATCTCCCGGCTGCGGGCCTCGATGCGCGAGGCCGTGCGGCTCGGCGCGCGCCGGGCGTACGTCGTGAACGTGAGCGCGATGGAGGGCCAGTTCTCCCGCCGCTACAAGGGGCCGGGCCACCCGCACACGAACATGAGCAAGGCCGCGCTGAACATGCTGACCCGCACGTCGGCCGGCGAGATGTTCGAGACCGACCGGATCCTGATGACCGCCGTCGACACCGGCTGGATCACCGACGAGCGGCCGCACCAGGAGAAGCTGCGGATCGCCGCCGAGGGCTGGCACGCACCGCTCGACCTCGTCGACGGCGCGGCCCGGGTCTACGACCCGATCGTGCAGGGCGAGGCCGGCGTCGACCTCTACGGGCACTTCCTCAAGGACTACGTGCCCAGTCCCTGGTGAGGCGTCTCAGGGGTGCAGCAGCCCCCGCACGTACTCCGCCTGACCGACGTGGCGGGCGCAGTCGTCGAGCACGCTGACCAGCCGCACCCCGAGGGTGACCGGCGGGTCCCAGCGCTCGTCGACGACCCGGTCCAGGTCGGCCTCGCCCACCGTGTCGAGGAACGCCAGCGTGCCCTCGTGCACCGCGATCAGGTACGCCGCGAGCGCGTCCGCCGGCGCCCGCACCAGGCCGACCTGCTCGGGGCTGTGCCCGTAGCCGGTGTCGTCGGGGTCCAGCGGCAGCGTGAAGCGGTCCACGAAGTGCCGCGCCACCCATACCTGGTCGCGCCCGGCGACCTCGGCCACCTGGACGTCCTGGACCCGGGTGAGGTGCCAGACCAGCCAGGCGATCGAGTTCGCCTCCGGTCCGGGGCGGAAGGCCAGGTCGTCGGCGCCGAGGCCGTCCACGACCGCCGTCCCACTGTCCACGATGCGCTGGAAGCCGTCGCTCAGCAGTGCTGCAGGAGTCATGGACCGACGCTACGACGCGGAGCTAGCAGGCGCGACGGGGTACCGACCGCGCATGACCAACTTCGGCTACACGTTGATGACCGAGCAGAGCGGCCCCCGCGAGCTGGTCCGCTACGCCGTGGCGGCGGAGCGGGCCGGATTCGACTTCGAGGTCTCCAGCGACCACTACTCACCGTGGCTGAGCGAGCAGGGCCACGCGCCGTACGCCTGGACCGTGCTCGGCGCGGTCGCGCAGGCGACCGAGCGGGTCGGGCTGATGACCTACGTGACCTGCCCGACCGTGCGCTACCACCCGGCGGTGGTCGCCCAGAAGGCCGCGACCCTGCAGATCCTGGCCGAAGGCCGCTTCACGCTCGGGCTGGGCAGCGGCGAGAACCTCAACGAGCACGTCGTCGGCACGGGCTGGCCCTCGGTCGGGGTCCGGCAGCGGATGCTAGTGGAGGCCATGGAGATCATCCGCGAGCTGCACACCGGCGAGCTGGTCGACTACCGCGGCGAGTACTTCGACGTCGAGTCCGCCCGGGTCTGGGATGTGCCGGACGAGGGCGTCGACCTGGGCGTCGCGGTCGGGGGCGAGCGGGCGATCGAGGCGCTGGCGCCGCTGGCCGACCACCTGGTCGCCACCGAGCCGGACGGCGAGCTGATCGAGACCTGGAACACGACAGCCGACGCGCCCCGGATCGGCACGGACGCCCGGGCGATCGGCCAGATCCCGATCTGCTGGGGTCCCGACGCCGAGCAGGCCGCGGCGTACGCCCACGAGCAGTTCCGCTGGTTCGCCGGGGGCTGGAAGGTCAACGCCGACCTGCCCACCCCGGCCGGCTTCGCCGGCGCCACCCAGTTCGTCCGGCCCGAGGACGTGGCCGGCCAGATCCCGTGCGGCCCGGACCTGGACGCGGTGGTCGAGGCGGTCTCGGCGTACTGGAAGGCCGGGTTCACCGACATCGCGCTGGTCCAGGTCGGTGACCGGCACCAGGAGGAGTTCCTCGCCACCGCGGCGCAGCCGCTGCTGGAGAAGCTCCGCGCCGCCGCGCCGGCCTAGCCGGACCCGGTGGTCGAGCCGCGAGCGCAGCGGACCCGGTGGTCGAGCCGCGAGCGCAGCGAGCGTGTCGAGACCCCTCCGGATCTCGACACGGCCTCGCCGAGGGCTCGGCCGGCTCGATCACCGGGCGGCAAGCTGGTTCAGCCCTCGGGGCGCAGCTTCGCCAGCCGCTGGCGCAGCAGCTCCGCGCGGTGGGCGTTGCC
The DNA here is from genome assembly GCF_003710085.1 of Nocardioides pantholopis. Taxonomy (NCBI): domain Bacteria; kingdom Bacillati; phylum Actinomycetota; class Actinomycetes; order Propionibacteriales; family Nocardioidaceae; genus Nocardioides; species Nocardioides pantholopis. The sequence goes on from NZ_CP033324.1 coordinate 3,977,250, forward strand.
GTGCAGGGCGATGTACCGGTCGCCGTAGACGGCGAGCAGCGCGTCGTCGAGGCGGCGCACGGCCCCGGGCGGGTAGCGGTAGTCCATCCGCTCGTTGAGGTCCCAGGCCAGGGCGGGCCGGATCGCCTCACCCAGCTCGTCGAGGGAGGTGATGCCGAGCTCGAGCAGCAGTCCGGAGATCCACGCGTAGTGGTCGGTGCGCGACCAGCCCGCGTCGGCGTACTGCCCGGCGAGGAAGGCGGCCAGCTCGCGCGGGTCCAGGCGCGGGTCGTCGGGCTCGTCGACGGCCGGCTGCCGGCCCCCGGGGGCCTCGCGGATCCGGTCGCGGATCGTGGAGAACTCGCGGTCCGCCAGCTCCAGCAGGCCGGCGGCCAGCGTGAAGCGCCGGTCGAAGTCGCGGGCGTGCTCCTCGGGCATCGTGCCCTTGTAGCGGATGTCGTGCTCGAACTCCGCCCACGCGTGCTGCAGCACGGTGCGGATCTGGACCTGGGCGACCCGGTCCTGCAGCGCGGCGTACGCCGGCTCGCGCTGGCGCCCGGCGTCCAGCTCGATCAGCAGGTGCCGGCTGGCGTAGCCCCACCGGCCCTCCTCGGCGGTCTCCTGACCCATGTCCCGGTCGTCCTTGACCACGACCTGGCTGGCGAGCAGGTCGGCCACGGCGTCGACGTCGCTGTGCACGTAGGTGATCACCCGCACGCCGATCTGGTCGGTGATGTCGCGCAGCGGGTGCGGGTAGAGCGGCTGGCCCTCCTGGGTCCGCGCCGCCTTCTCCGCGAAGCTCGCGATCGACTTGGTCCGTCCGTCGACGGTCAGATAGTTGATGCCGGCCTCGTCGAGCACGGCGCGCACCAGGTCGACCACCTGCTCCCCGGCCCGGGCCAGCGCGGGGTGCTGGACGGCGTACTCCCGCACGGCGGCCTGGATCCGCTCCTGCGTGGTCGCCGCGGCGCGGCGCTCCCGCGGCGTCGGGGCGTGGTCGGCCGGCAGCGTGGGCGTGACGATGTAGCCGCTGCGCCAGCCCTCCGGGCCCTCCTCGGCGTACGTCGTGACCGACTCGGGTGCGCGGGCGGCGAGCATCGCGACGTACGCGCACACGATCGCGTCCACCTGGTCCTCGACGACCCGCAGCTCGCTCTTGCGGCTCGCCCCCTCCACGGCCCGGCGCAGCCCGGCCCAGGCCGGGCCGGCGACGTGCATCGCGACCTCCGCGGCGGCCAGGCCCTCGAGCAGCCCCATCAGCACCAGCAGCTCGGCGCGCAGCCCGGCGACGTCGCGCCCGGCCTTGTTCTTGTACTTCAGGGTCCGGCCGAGCCGGAACAGCGCGACGGTCGCGGGGTGCGGGTAGACCTCGATGGCGCGGCGCGACCGGCCGCTGCGCGGGTTGACGTCGAGGCCGAGCCGCTGGGTGAGCCGCTGGGCGCGGGTGCCGTCCCGGAACTCCGGCTTCCCGGTGTTCACCGGGTGCGCGCCGGCGTCGAAGCGCGCGAAGTCCCGGTTCAGCGCCGCCTCGGCCGGCCGGTTGCCGGTGGCGTTGGTGACCAGGATCGGCGCGTCGACGCCGACCAGGCACTCCCCCTCGACGTAGCGGGCCAGCCCGTCGGCGATCTCGTCGTCGGTGCGGGCCGCGCTGACGTGCACCAGCCGCCCCCCGTCGTCGAGGACCGCCAGCCCGCTGGGCCGGTTCTCACCCCACGCGAGGTCGAGGCCGACGTAGTGAAGGTGCATGGGTGCAGCCTGCCGCATGTCGCCCCCGGGGCATGTAACGCGACGTTCGCTGCTCTAGGCGCCCGCTGCAGCAGGCGCCTAGTGGTGCGAACGTCGCGTTACAAGGGGCGACAGGCCCTCAGCCGGCCAGCTCCCGCGCGACCGCGGCGCCGAGCCGGGCGTTGTGGCGCACCAGCGCGATGTTCGCGGTCAGGCTCTCCCCGCCGGTGATCTCCACGATCCGGCCCAGCAGGTACGGCGTGGCCTCCTTGCCGTGGATGCCCAGCTGGTCCATGTCGGCCAGGGCCTGGTCGATGATGCTGCCGATCTCCTCGACGGGGATCTCGTCCTCCGCCGGGATCGGGTTCGCGACGACCACGCCGCTGGTCAGGCCGAGGGTCCGCGCGGCGCGGGCGACGGCCGCGATCTCGGCGGCGCCGTCCACGCGCATCGGGGCGGCGTGCCCGCTGCTGCGGGAGAAGAACGAGGGGAACTCCGCGCTGCCCTCGACGAGCACCGGCACCCCGAGCGTCTCCAGGGTCTCCAGGGTCAGGCCGATGTCGAGGATGCTCTTCACGCCCGCGCTGATCACCGTGACCGGGGTCTGGCCCAGCTCGGTGAGGTCGGCGCTGATGTCGAAGGTCTGCTGAGCGCCGCGGTGCACCCCGCCGAGGCCACCGGTCACGAAGACCTCGATCCCGGCCAGCGCGGCCAGGCGCATCGTCGCCGCCACGGTGGTCGCGCCGTGCTCGGCGCGGGCCAGGACGTAGGGCAGGTCCCGCACGCTCACCTTGGTGACGTGCTCGTCGCGGGCGAGCAGCTCGAGCTGGTCGCGGTCCAGGCCGATGCACGGCCGGCCGTGGAGGACGGCGATGGTGGCCGGCACGGCGCCGTGCTCGCGGATGATCTCCTCGACCTCGATCGCCATCGCCACGTTCGCGGGGTACGGCATGCCGTGGCTGATGATCGTGCTCTCCAGCGCCACGACGGGCCGGCCGGCGGCGAGCGCCTCGGCGACCTCGTCGGCGAGGAGGAGGGAGGGGTGCGGGGTGGTCATCGGGCGGTTCTCCTGACGAGTCGATCGGTGAGGTCGGGTCGGACCGTGTGCGGGCTGGCGACGGTGAGCGCGGCGGCGGCGTGGCCGAAGGCGGCCGCCGCAGCGGCCTCCTCGCCGGCGAGCAGTGCATGGGCGAAGGCCCCGAGCATGGCGTCGCCGGCACCGGTGACGTCGACGACCTCGGTGGGCACCGTGGCCAGCTCGGTGCGGCCCTGCGCCGAGCTGAGCACGGAGCCGCGCTCGCCCAGGCGGACCCACACGTGCTGGACGCCGCGCCCGTGCAGCACGGCCACGGCGTCGTCGATCTCGCGGTCGGTGCCGACCGGCCGCCCGGTGAGCGCACCCAGCTCGTCGCGGTTGGGGGTCACGGCCAGCAGCGGCCGGTCCTCGCCGAGCAGGTGGGCGAGCGCCGCCGCCTTCGGCACGCTGACCGGCTCCAGGATCGTGGGGACGCCGGCCTCGGCGGCCAGGTCCAGGGCGTAGGCCAGCGTGGTGGGTGCGAGGTTGCCGTCGAGGACCAGCAGGCCGGCGACCGCGACCAGGTCACGGGCGCCGTCGAGGTCCGCGGGGGCGAGCTCATCGGTCGCTGCCATGTCCGCGACGGCCACGACCAGCTCCCCGTCGGCGTCCAGCACCGCGGTGTAGGTGCCGGTGGCGCGCGCGCTGCGGCGTACGTGCTGCACGTGGACGCCGGCGTCGGAGGTCGCGGCCAGCAGCTGGTCGCCCAGCGGGTCGGCGCCGACCGCGGCGACCAGGTGGGTGCGGGTGCCCAGCCGGGCCAGGTTCTCCGCGACGTTGCGGCCCACTCCCCCGGCCGACATCGACGCGGTGCCGGGGTTGCTGGTGGCGGTCACGGCGGCGCGGGTGCTGCGCGCCTTGACGTCCATGTTCGCGCCGCCGACCACGACGACGTGGCGCTGGTCGGCGAGCACGTAGCCGCGGCCGAGGATGACGCCCTTCTTGCCGAGGTTCGACAGGTGCACGTTCACGGCGGCCCGGGTGGTGCCGAGCGCCGCGGCGATCGCCTCCGACCCCAGCAGCGGGTCCCGGCGCAGCAGGGCGACGATCTGCTGCTCGCGGTCGGTGAGGCTCATGCTGAGCAGCCTAAGGCATCTTCATTCGAATAAGGGTGACATCTGCAAAAGTGGTCACCCGGGTGCGTCGTACGGTGGAATGTGGTGGCGCCCACAGGGGCACTGCTGGGAGCATCCGCCCTCGACCCACCACGGGAGAACCTTCGTGACGATCCTCCAGGACCAGACCCGCACCGGACCGGCCGCCCACCTGACCAGCGAGGACGTCGACCGGCTGGGCGCGGAGCTCGACCGGATCCGGCAGGACGTGATCGAGTCCCGCGGCGCGCGCGACGCGGCGTACATCCGACGGGTGATCGCCGTGCAGCGCCGCCTCGAGCTCGGTGGCCGGCTGGTGCTGGTGCTGGGCAGCCGGCGCAAGCCGACCTGGGTGCTGGGCACCTCGATGCTCGCCCTGGCCAAGATCCTGGACAACATGGAGATCGGCCACAACGTCCTGCACGGCCAGTGGGACTGGATGCGCGACCCCAAGATCCACTCGACCACCTGGGAGTGGGACCACGCCACGCCCCCGGCGCAGTGGCAGCGCGCGCACAACCAGCAGCACCACACCTACACGAACATCCTCGGCATGGACAACGACCTCGGCTACGGCATCATGCGCGTGGACGAGGGCCAGCCCTGGCAGCCCCGCTACCTCGTGCAGCCGCTGTGGAACTTCTTCAACGCCTGCATCTTCGAGTACGGCATCGCGCTCTACGACCTCGACTTCGGCGACAACCTGCGCGCCCGGATGACCTTCTCCGACAAGAAGAAGGCCGAGATGCGCACCACCGCCAAGCGCGCCGCGCGGCAGGCGGCCAAGGACTTCGTGATCCTGCCGCTGCTCTCGGGCCGCGGCTGGCGGGCGACACTGGCCGCCACGGCCACCGCGAACCTGACCCGCAACCTGTGGTCGCACTCGGTGATCATGTGCGGGCACTTCCCCGAGGGCGTCGAGGCCTTCGAGCAGGAGACCCTCGACCCCGACGAGTCCCGCGGGGAGTGGTACCTGCGCCAGATGCTCGGCTCGGCCAACGTCTCGGGCCCGCCGGTGATGCACCTGCTGACCGGCAACCTGTCCCACCAGATCGAGCACCACCTCTTCCCCGACCTGCCGTCCAACCGGTACGCCGAGGTCGCGGTCCACGTGCGCGAGCTCTTCGAGCGCTACGGCCTGACCTACAACGCCCGCCCGCTGCCCCAGCAGGTGGCCAGCGCCTGGCACAAGGTCGTCCGGCTCTCGCTGCCCAACGACTGGCTGAAGGAGACCAACCGCCGGACCTGGCGCGGCCAGGTCCGCAAGCTGCTGCGCGCCGAGCCCGCAGCCACCCCCGCCTGACCGGGCCCCGCCGCCCCGCCGCTCCGAGCCCTGGAGGGTCCGGCTAGCGTGACGACGTGAGTGCGCTCGACGAGGTCGTGGAGACCAGGCATCCGGTCCCCGGCATCATCCGCACCGCGAACGTCGCCGCCAAGACCCTGCTGGTCCTGATGCTGACGGTCGCCTTCGTCAGTCCCGAGCACCTGAACCTCGAGGACAAGGCCGCCACGGCCCGTGCCATCGGCTACCCGATCTTCGCGTTCACGGTCCCGGCGGTGTGGTGGTTCGCCTGGCGCGACCGCGCGTCGTTCCCGTGGCTCGCGGACCTGTTGGTGACGATCACCTGCTTCACCGACATCCTCGGCAACGGGATGGACCTCTACGACAAGATCGTCTGGTTCGACGACTGGATCCACTTCATGAACATCGGCCTGCTCGCCGGGGCCGTGCTGCTGCTGACCCTGCACCGCTCCGCCGGGTTCGGCGCCGCGCTGGAGCGGGCGCTCGCCTTCGGGATGACCGGCGCGGTGGCCTGGGAGCTGGCCGAGTACGTCGCGTTCGTCAGCCAGCACTCGGAGCGGTTCGAGGCCTACGCCGACACCCTGGGCGACCTCGCACTGGGCGGGCTGGGGGCGGTGCTCGCCGCGGTCGTCGTGCACGCGTCCTGGCGCAGCGGCCGGCTGCGCACCGTGGCGCCCCAGCTCGAGCACAGGCCCCCGGCGCCGCGCACCGTCGACGCCTCAGGCTGAGGCCCCGGCTAGGCTGGCCGCGGGAGCCGCGACCGGCCCCCCGGACGAGGGAGCCGTACCCGGCAGGCGACAAGACGGCCACGTGGAGGCAAGCGTGTCCTGGCTCATCCTGGTGCTCTCCGGTGCCCTCGAGGCCGTGTGGGCGATCGCGCTCGACCGGTCCGCCGGCTTCACCCGGCTGACGCCGTCCCTGGTGTTCCTGGTCGCGGTGGCTGCCAGCATGGCCGGCCTGGCGTTCGCGCTGCGCACCCTGCCGGTCGGGACGGCGTACGCCGTGTGGGTCGGCATCGGCGCCGCGCTGACAGTCGCCTACGGCATGGCCACCGGCACCGAGCCGGTCAGCCTGGTGAAGGTGCTGCTGCTCGTCGGCCTGGTCGGCTGCGTCGTGGGCCTCAAGCTGGCCCACTGAGCCGGCTCAGGCCTCGTCCAGCCAGGTGTGGGCGGCGGAGACCAGCGCATTCACGCCGATGCCCAGCGTCGGGTCGATGACCGGCGCGTACTGCGGTGAGTGGTTCGAGGGCAGGCCCGCGATCACCCGCCCCAGGTCCGCGCCGCCGACCCCGGCGAACAGCTGCGGGTCGGCGCCGCCCAGGATCCAGTAGACGCATCGGGCGCCCGCCTCGGTCGCGAGCAGGCCGACGTCCTCGCTGCCGGTCCCCGACCCCGGGTCCATCACGGTGATCTGGGGCAGGTCCCGGGCGAACCCCTCGCTCGTCGTCGCGCAGGCGTCCGGGTCGTTGACCACGGCGGGGTAGGTCTCGCCGGGCTCGATCTCCGGCGGCCGGGGCGCCCCGGAGGCCTCGGCCTCCGCCCCCACGATCCGGTGGATGGCGCGCAGCACCCGCTCGCGAACCCTCGGGTCGACGGTCCGGACGTTCAGCTGGAGCTGGGCCTGGTCGGGGATCACGTTGCCGGCACTGCCCGCGTGCATCGAGCCGACGGTCAGCACCGCGGTCTCCGTGCCGCCGACCTCGCGGGCGACGATGCCCTGGAGCCGGACCACGGTGGCGGCGGCCATCAGCACCGGGTCCACGGAGACCTCCGGGCGCGAGCCGTGCGCGCCGCGACCGTGCAGGGTGACGGTGAGCTGGTCCGAGGCGGCGAACGCGGGCGGGGTCCCGGGGCGGACGCCGAGGACGCCCGCGGGCAGCGGCGCGACGTGCTGGCCCAGGACGATGTCGGGCCGGGGAACCCGGTCGTAGAGCCCGTCGTCGACCAGCGCACGCGACCCCGCACCGATCTCCTCGGCCGGCTGGAAGACCGTGATCAGGGTGCCGGACCACGACTGCTCGCCGGCCAGCCGGGTGGCCGCGGCCAGCAGGCAGGTCGTGTGCATGTCGTGCCCACAGGCGTGCATCACAGGCACGGTGGTGCCGTCCGGACCGACGCCGGTGGCGGAGCTGGCGTACGGCAGCCCGGTCTCCTCGTGCACCGGCAGCGCGTCCATGTCGGCGCGCAGCAGCACGGTGGGCCCGCTGCCGCGCCGCAGGACGCCGACGACACCGGTGCGACCGATGCCGGTGATGACCTCGTAGCCCGCCCTGCCCAGTCCGTCGGCCGCGACCCGAGCTGTGCGCTCCTCCTGGAAGGCCAGCTCCGGGTGGGCGTGGAGGTCGCGGTAGAGCGCGGGCCAGTCGCCGTCCGGCGTCGTGGCGTCCTGGGGCCCGGTCACCGCCGGGCCACCGGGTGAGGAATGGTCGCGAGCTGCGCCTGCATGGGGTCTCCTGGGGTCGGCCCCTCGATCCTCACACCGGCCCGGCCCAGCGGCCTCCGCCGAACCGGGCGGTACCCCGCCGCCCGGTTCGGCGGTCTCAGATCAGGCGCAGGTGCCGCGCGAGCGCGAGCGCCTCGCTGCGGCGGGCCGCGCCGAGCTTGGCGTACAGGCTCGACACGTGGGTCTTCACGGTGCTCTCGGCCACGAACAGCTCCGCACCCATGTCGGCGTAGGTGCAGCCCCGGGCGAGCCCGGCGAGCACATCCTTCTCCCGGGCGGTCAGCAGCGGCATCGGCATCCCCCGGCCGGGGGCCGGACCGGGGGAGGCCGCGGGGGAGGGACTCGCCACCACCGGCCCGCAGTACTGGACGATGTCGGGCGCGACACCGACCGCCTCAGCCAGCTGGGTGAGCCACGGGGAGGTCTCGACGTCGGTGAGCCGGGTGAGCAGCAGCGCGACCGAGCGACCGTGCCGCAACCACCCGAGGAACGGGATGGCGTTGCGGCGCACCTGGGAGCCCTGGACGGCGACCCGCAGCAGCGCCAGGGCGCCCCCCTGGTCGTCGAGGCCCGCGAGGACCTGCGCCAGGCAGACCGTGGCAATCTCGGCGGCCGGCGGCTGGGTGCAGCGGCACTGGGCCATGGCGTGCTCGAAGCTGCGACGGGCCGCGTGCAGGTCGCCGGCTAGGTCGGCGGCGAACCCCTCGCCGAGCGACGCCTCGCCCTCGGCGCCCGCCGCCCGCAGCTCCTCGGTCGCCGCCCGCAGGGCGATCCCGTCCGAGGAGACGACCGCCAGCAGCAGGCGCAGGGTTAGCCAGCTGACGTGCAGGTGGTGGGGCAGCTGGGTGGCCGCGCTGGTCCCGAACTGCTCGGGCACCGGGAGCGGCCGCTCCAGGATGCCGACGGCCTCGGCCACGTCGCCGGAGCTCAGGGCCAGGGTCACGTCGCGCACGTCGCGCCAGAACAGCGCGCACAGGTCGGCCGGGTGGACCGGCGTCGCCTCGGGCTGCGGGGGTGCCAGGCGGGGCACCGCCGGCCACGGCGGCGCCGAGACCCCGGCCAGGAAGAGCGCCAGGCCGGTCCGGGCGCAGGTGAACTCCTCGTACCACCGATCGGGGTCGCCGAGCTGCGCGAAGGTGTCGGTGGCCATCTCCACCGCGGCCCGCTCCCGCCCGCGCATGTACTCGGTCAGGGCGAGGTGCGACATCGCCGCCACCTCCACTGATGGCAGCCGCCCGCTGCGGGCCAGGGCGACCGCGGTGCTGAAGTGCCGCTCGGCCTCGGCCAGGTTCCCCGTCCAGTTCAGCGTGATCGCCAGCTCGTGCAGGAGCAGGGGGATGTCCACGCGAGGCGCGTGCGGGTGGGACGACTCCAGCACCCGCCGGGCCTGGGCGACGGCGCCCCCGACCGGTTCGAGGCCGAGGCGGGCGCGCATCAGCCGCAGGCAGGCGAGCTGGACGCAGCTGGCCGGCTCGTGGATGTAGTCGCTGTCCAGCAGCACCTCCATCCAGTGCCGCGCGCCCGCGACGTCCCCCGCCACCCAGCGCTCGACGGTGACGGCGAACCAGGCGGCCGGCGTCCCGAGGACGGCCTCCGGATGCCGCTGGACGAACTCGACGATCTGGGCGCCCTCGCCGCGCATCGCCATCCCGACCCCGTTGGTCGCCAGCAGCCGTGCGGCCGCGGACGTCGCACCGACCGCGACGAGGCGGCAGAACGCGCCGTCGGTGCACCCGCGCAGGACGTCGAGCTGCACGGCGCGGGCCACCGACTCCCGCGCCCGCTCCACCAGCTCGCCGCCCCGGTCCAGCTCCTGGCCGGCGACCTGGCGCAGCAGCGGGTGCACGGCGTAGCGCGCCGGCCCGGCCGCGCCGGGGTCGTCGGGATCCGCGGGCACCCGGTGCACGAGCAGGCCGGTGGCCTCGAGCCCGGCGAGAGCCTCGGGCGCCCGTGGGTCCCGGGTCAGGTGCGCCGCGCTGTCGCCGGTGACGATGTCCTCGGCCGCCGTGCACAGCAGCAGGTGCCGCTCGGCGTCGGAGCGACCCTCGAAGACCTGCCCGGCGAGCGTCCGGACCGCCTTGACGCTGGCGGTCAGGCAGTCGCCGGGCCCGGGCTCGGGGTCAAGAGCAGCCGCGCGGGCGGCCAGCCCGAGGGCACCCGGCCAGCCTTGGGTGCCGGCCACGATCGTGTCGGTGGTGCGGGCGTCCAGCTCCGGCGCATGGGCGCGGACCAGCGCCTCCGCCTCGGTCCGACTCATCCGCAGGATCTCGCCGCCGAGCCCGGTGAAGTGGCCCAGGAGCTGGGGCGAGAGCAGGTCGAGGGGAAGCGGCCAGCGGGAGAGCAGCAGCAGCCGGAGCCGCTCCGGCTCCTCGTGCAGCCGCCCCGAGATCAGTGCGAGCGCCTCGTGACCCAGGCGGTGGGCATCGTCGATGACGACCAGCCGCGGCCTCGTCGCTCCCCCGCCGGCCGCGCCTCGCGCACCGTCGAGCAGGGTCCGGAGCCCCGGCCCGGCGTCGGACGCGGCGTGGAACCAGGAGAAGCTGAGGTCCACGCGCCGCCGCAGCCACCCGCTGACGCCGAGGGTCTTCCCGCTCCCGGTGGGGCCGGTCAGCACCGTCACCGGACAGGAGTCGGCCCGGTCCAGGGCCTGCCAGAGACCGGGCCGGGCGACGTACCCGGCCGGGAGCGAGGGAGGCGGATTCGGTCGGCTGACGGCGGCCGCCTGCGCGTGGCCGTTCCGGGGGGTGGGCTGCAACGCTGCGGAATCCATGTGCGCGCCTTTCCGGGGGAATCGGAAAAGGTCGGCCAGCACCACGCGGGCACTCCGAAGGAGCGTCCGAGCACCACCCGCCGAGTCGGGTAGACCACTGCCGTGACCGGCAGATCTACTCTCCGTGGTACGCCTGCGGACGTGCGCTGTCAACGATTTCGCCGACTCGGTCGCCGCTCGTCTCCGCCGTTCCGGGGGTCCGGGCCCGGCCGTCGGACAACCGCTCAGTCCACCCAGATGAGCGCGAGGAGGAATCCGGTGAGCGGAATCAGCCACAGCAGCAGCGTCGCGACGACGTCCGCCGCGCGCAGGGTGCGCCGCTCCAGGGTGGGGACGGTCATGGGCGGCACCTCCGGATGCGTCGCGGCCGGCGGTGCCAGGTCAGCCCAGGCATCTGCTCGGGATCATCTGCTGGGGTTGAGCACGGCGAAGTCGTCGTCCAGCTGGACGGTGACGTCGTTGCCGTTGTCGAGGGTGACCTCGACCTCGTAGGCGTACGGATCGTCCCCGTCGCCCTTCTCCACCTCGGTCACGCGGCCCTCTCCGACGTCCTCGAGCGCCGCGTCGGAGGCCTGCCTCCGCTCGTCGCTGGTCAGCTCGTCGTCGTCCCCGCAGGCCGCGGTGCACAGCAGCGCCACCACGAGCCCCGCGCTCGCGACCGCGTTCGACAGACGCTTCATGGGACCCCCCGAGACTGGCTGGCCTCAATACTCCCGCTGGCCCACCCGTCCGGGCTCCCCCGAAAGGGTCCGGGTTCGCCGGGCGTCGGTCAGGACCGCTGGTCGGCTCCGGGCGCGAGAGCGGCGAGCCCGTCGAGGATCCTGGCCAGCCCGAAATCCCAGGCCAGCGCCGGGTCGGCCACGCCGCCCATCGCCTCTCCCGCGGCGGCGCCGACGCGGCGTGCCAGCGGGTAGTCCTCGCCCAGGTAGACGCCGAGCCGCGGCCCCCATTCCGGCCAGTGCTCGGCCAGCTCGCCGGCCCGGGGGTCGGGGCGGAGCGCCCGGGCGGAGGACCGGACGAAGTCCAGCACGAAGGTGATGGCCGCGTCCCAGGTGGCGGGCGGCAGGCCGAGCGGGGCCAGCGCGTCGAGCTCGTGGTCGTACTTGGCGATCGTCCCGGGCCCGAGCGCCGTACGGTCGTCCGCCACGTCCGGCAGCCACGGGTGGGCCCGGAGCAGGTCGAGGTTCGCCTCGGCCATCCCTCGGACCCGCGCCCGCCAGTCCAGGCCGCGCCACGACGGCTGGTCGATGCGCGCGTGCGCCGCGTCGGCCATGAGGACCAACAGGTCGTCGCGGCTGTTGACGTGGGTGTAGACCGACATCGTCGAGACCTCGAGCTCGGCCGCGAGCCGGCGCACCGTGACCGCAGCCAGTCCGTCGGCATCGGCCAGCCGCACGGCGGCGTCGACCACCGCTCCGGTCGAGATCCGGGACCGAGGGCCGCGGCGTCCCCCCGCCGGAGCGGCCGGGTGGTCGCGCCACAGCAGGTCGATCAGCGGGCGCGGCACGGAATCTCCATGGCGGAACCTTCCCATAACGCTGTACGTTGTACGGCGTACGCTGTTTCTGGTCGAGAAGAGGATGCCCATGAAGGCCACGTCCGCCGCCATCTCCCTCAACGTCCCCGACGTCGGGGCCTCCGCCCGCTTCGCCACCGGCCACCTGGGGTTCACCGAGGCGATGGCCGCCGACGGCTTCGTCTCGCTGGAGCACCCCACCGCCGGGGTCAACGTGATCTTCCTGCGCACCGGGCTGACCACCTTCAAGCCGCAGGAGATCGCCGGCACCGCCGGCCAGGGCACCCTGCTCGTCCTGGTCGTCGACGACCTGGACGCCGAGTTCGAGCGGATCTGCGCCGCCGGCGCCCGGGTCGTCACCCCACCGGAGACCGAGCCCTGGGGCGAGCGGTACTGCCAGTTCGCCGACGACAACGGCCTGGTCTGGCAGCTGGTGCAGTGGGTGACCACGCCCCAGTGACCGGCCGGCGGCTCACGCGGCGCGTTGCAGGACGACGATGCCGAGCACGATCACGCCGGCCGCCACCAGCTTCCGCGCCCCGGCGTCCTCGCGTAGGACGACGATACCGATGAGGGTCGCGAAGACGATGCTGGTCTCCCGCAGTGCCGCGGCGACGGCCAGCGGTCCCAGCGTCTGCGCCCAGATCATCAGGGCGTACGACGCGGCGCTCAGGCCGCCGACCACCACCGCGCGGGCCCAGCGTCCCTCGCGGCGGATGGCGGCGAGGCTCGTGGCGCCGGTGGCCACCATGATGGCGGGGGCCAGGATCCCCTGCCCGATGGCCAGGTAGCCGATGAAGGCCGGGACCGAGGCGGCGGCCCGCACCCCCAGGCCGTCCACGACCGTGTAGCTGGCGATCGTCAGGCCCACGAGGAGCGCACCGCCCACGCTGCGCGCGCCGACCCGGCCGGTGTCGATCCGGGCGCCCGCGACGAGGACGATGCCCAGGATGACGATGCCGAGGCCGAGGACCGCACCGGCCGAGAGGCGGTCACGGGCGACGACCGGGGCGGCGATCGCGATCAACACCGGGGAGAGGCCCCGGGAGAGCGGATAGAGCTGGGAGAACTGCGCCAGCCTGTTCAACCGCGTCAGCGCGACGATGTACCCCGCGTGCAGCGCCACCGACGCCGCCAGGAACGGGACGGCGTGACCGCCGACCGCCGGCTCGATCGCGACGAGCACCACGCCGACCACCACGGAGATCGCCGACATGCAGGAGAAGCCGATCGCCTGATCGGGGAATCGGTAGGCGAGGGCGGACCAGGTCGCGTGCAGCACGGCGGACAGCAGCGCCAGCGCCGTGAAGAGCAGGGTCATTGGAGGGCCCGGCCAGCACCGGCCTCGACAACCGACTTCCCCACCATCGCAGCAATGTACCACTTGGTACGTCGCGGCCCCAGTGCTCCACGGCCCGGGGCACCCTCAAATCGGAGGCGCCCCCCGCCGGAGCGTGGATAGCCTGCCGCCCATGAGCACCGCTCCGTGGGCCGCCGTCGGCCCGTACCAGCCTGTTCGGCACCGCCGCGCCTGACGGCGCGGCCAGTCGGCACCGCCGCGCCTGACGGCGCGGCGAGTCGGCACCGCCGCGCCTGACGGCGCGGCTGTTCCTGATCGCGCCGTCTTCCGAATGACCCCCGCGCCCGGAAGCGCGTTCGGCGTGCCCGCCTGCGTCCCGGGCGCTCCAGTGCGATCGATGGAGCCCTCGCGTGAATCCCCGTTCCTCCCATGGCGGTCGCCATGAGCTCGGCCAGAACTTCCTTCGTCACCAGCCCACCGTCGACCTGATCGTCGATCTCGTGGCCCGGACCAGCGGGTCGATCCTGGAGATCGGCGCCGGCGACGGCGCGCTCACCGTCCCCCTCGCGGGCCTCGGACGGGATCTGCTGGCCATCGACGTCGACGAGCACCAGGTGCGCAGGCTCGCGCGCCGACTGCCCCACGTCGCCGTGCAGCGGCGCGACGTGCTCAGCACCGATCTCAGCACCCCGGTGATCGTGGGCAACATCCCGTTCCACCTCACCACCCCGGTCCTGCGCCGGCTGCTCGCGGCGCGGGGCTGGGCCTCGGCGATCCTGCTGCTCCAGTGGGAGGTGGCCCGCAAGCGCGCCGGCGTCGGTGGCGCCACCATGATGACCGCGCAGCACTGGCCCTGGTTCACCTTCGAGCTGCGCGCGCGGGTGCCGGCGGAGCGCTTCTGGCCGGTGCCGAGCGTGGACGGCGGCCTGCTCCTGGTGACCCGCCGGGACCAGCCGCTCGTGCCGACCGGCGAGCGTGGCGGGTACCAGGATCTCGTGCGTGCGGTCTTCACCGGCCCCGGCAGCGGGATCGCCGGGATCCTCCGCCGCCTGCACCCGGACCTGCCGACCGACGAGCTCCTGGTGGCCGCCGCCGTCGACCGCCAGGCGCTGCCGCGGAACCTCACCGCGGAGCAGTGGTCGAGCCTCTGGGTCGCGATCAGGAGCGCGGCCCGCCGCCCGACGCGTCGTACCGGCTCCCGGCGACGTCGGCCGGGCTGACGCGGAGACCGACGCGAACGGGCCCCGGGACCGAGGCGGTCCCGGGGCCCGGCGCTCAGGGTCGAGCGCGAAGCGGCGCGGTCAGCAGGTCTCGACCGGGGTCGCCTCGGTGATGCGGTACTCCGAGCGGGCGTCGAGGAGCAGCGGGATCAGCGGCTGGTCCTCCTGCGCCATCGTCACGTAGGCGCCCTGCGCGTTGTTGCGCCAGGTGATGCCGTGCAGGCGCAGGTTGTCGGCGACGGCCTGCCGCTGCTCGACGGTGAGCTGGTAGCCGCACATCGGCTCCGGCTCCACCTCCGAGGCCTCGGTGGGCAGGACGTTGTCCTGACCGGCGAAGTAGACGACGCCGCTGCGAGTGGCCCCCTCCTCGGTGGCCCGCTCGGCCGCCGCGGCGGTCTCGCGCACCAGGGTGCCGCGGTTCTCGAGGGTGAAGTGCGCGCTTCCGACCGCACTGAGGTAGTTGACCTCGACGCGGCGCCGGTTCAGCAGCGACTCGTCGGCCTCCTCCTCGGCGTTCAGCGGCTCGTTGGCGGTCTCGCTGAGCATCCCCGCGACGTGCTGGAGCCCGGCGTAGTTGCGCAGGATCCGGCCCTGCTCGTCACCGGCGACCTGGCGGAACGGCTCGCCGTCCTTGACGTAGATGCCGTACTCGCCCGAGGTGTAGCCCGAGGCCTCCACCTGGCCACCGGAGTAGTCCTCGCTCATGGTCCTGGCCAGGTCGTGGACGACCCGGTCGACCTGGCGGTTGCGGGGCCACAGCTGCAGCAGGTCCGTGCGGTAGTACGGGTTGGGGCCGTACTCGTGGAGGTCGTTGAGGACGTCGGGCTTCCAGTCGCGGATCACCTTGACCACGGCCCTGGCCTCGGGCGACTGCAGGGCCATGTAGTCGCGGTTGACGTCGAGCCCCTGGGCGTTCTCACGGGTGTTGGCGACCCAGCCGTCGGGGTTGAGGTTGATGAACAGCACCGTGGTGTCGCGCAGCAGCCGGCGCCACGCGGGGTCGGTGGTGGTCGACATGTCCCGGGCCAGCCGCATGCACGCCTCGCGGCCGGAGTTCTCGTCACCGTGGACCGAGCAGGTGTACATCAGCACCGAGCCGTCCGCGGCAGCGGACTGGGGGTCCGGGGCCGGGTCGCCGACGGCCACCAGCTGGAGCGGGCGGCCCTGGACGCTGCGCCCGACAGTGGTCACCCGGACCCGGTCGCTGCTGGCGTCGAGCTGACGCCAGAACCGCTGGGACTCGGGCACCGTCGTCCAGCGCGCGCCGTTCGACTCCTCGAACGGCGTCCGCAGCGGGCTGGGCGCCGCCTGGAGGGTCTCGGGCATCTCCGAGCCGCCGCCCGGGGTGGCCTGGCCGGGGGCCGGGCTGGCGCCCCAGAGCCCGGCGGCGGCCGCGGCGGAGGCGGTGAGCGTGGCGACCGCGACGGAGAGTCGCCGGCGGGTGCGGGGGAGGCGGGACCGTGGCTGGGTTGAAGCGGGTGGCGTCATGACGCTCCTCGAGAATGCGCCGCGCCCCGGCCCCATGCTGTTCGTCCGAGTCACAGCGGATGGATGGTGGCACCCACCATGCTCGGCGCGGACCGGCCTGGCAAGAGGTCCCGGAAGCGCGACGTCCAGCGCAGCCCGCGCTACTGCTCCCCGCCGGACGGGTCGAGCGACGGGCCGCGGGTGCGCGAGTGATGACGACGGGCCTTCATCCGGTTGCCGCAGGTCGACATGGAGCACCAGCGGGCGGTGTTCCCCTTGGTGTGATCGATGAGGAACAGCCGGCACTCGTCGTTGCCGCAGGCTCGCAGCCGACCCGGCCGGCGGGAGGCGAGGGCCGCCCACGCGATCACCGCTCGGGCCGCCGGCAGCCGGGGGGCGGGTCCGTGCAGCTCCCAGCGCAGCCCGTCCTGCGTCAGCGGCAGCGGTCGCTGCACGACTCCGCTGAGCGCGTCGTCGAGGCCGGCGGGGACGAGCCCGGCGCGTACGGCGTCCTGCAGCTGGTCCCGCACCTCACGCAGCACCCGGATCTCGGCGCCGGTCCCCCGCCCGCCGAGGTCGCGCGCGAGCGTCGAGGCGTAGTCCTCGTCGTCGAGGAGGTCCACCGGCCCGTCGCCAGTCACCGGGGTGGAGTTCAGCAGGGCGAGCAGTGCCTGTTCGTCCGCGTCCACGACCCTCCTCCCCCCTAACCATCAAACCGACCTTGACAGGTTACAGCATCGCCTGCTCTGCTGTTCTAACCAGCAACCAGACTTTAAGGGGTTAGACATGACACGGACACAGACTCACCACCGGTACGCCGAGGTCGCCGGGCGGCAGCTCTTCTACCGGGAGGCCGGCTCGCCGGACGCCCCGACCATCGTGCTGCTCCACGGCTTCCCGACCAGCTCGTTCATGTTCCGCAACCTGATCCCCGAGCTCGCGGACCGCTTCCACGTGCTCGCGCCCGACCACGTCGGGTTCGGGCTCTCGGACGCCCCGCCCGTCAGCGAGTTCGACTACACATTCGATGCACTGACCGAGATGACGTCGCGCCTGCTCGCGACGCTGGGGGTCGACCGGTACGCGATCTACGTGCAGGACTACGGCGCACCGATCGGGTGGCGCCTGGCCCTGCAGGACCCGTCGCGGATCTGGGCCATCGTCTCCCAGAGCGGCAACGGGTACGAGGAGGGCTTCGTCGAGGAGTTCTGGCAGGGGCTCTGGGACTACGCCAGAGACCCCGGGCCGCGGACCGAGGCTGCGGTGCGCCCGGCACTCGGCCTCGAGATGATCAGGTGGCAGTACCTGCACGGCGTACCGGACCCCAGCGTGGTCAGTCCCGACACCTGGCTCCACGACGCCGGTCGGCTCTCGCGTCCGGGCAACGACCTCGCCCAGCTGGCGCTCTTCCGGGACTACGCGAACAACCGCGAGCTCTATCCCGCCCTGCACGACTACCTGCGCAGCTCGCGCGTCCCGGTCCTCGCGGTCTGGGGTCGCCACGACGAGATCTTCGGACCGGCCGGCGCCCAGGCGTTCCGCCGCGACGCCCACGAGCCGGAGATCCACCTCCTCGACGGCGGCCACTTCCTCCTCGAGAGCGCCCTCGACGAGACCGCGGCGCTGATGGTCGCCTTCCTCGACCGGGCCTCGCGCCCCCGGGCGCGGGACCGGGTGGGCGGGCCCGCGTCGGTCTGATCGTCCCCCGCCGGGGCGAGCGCGGCCCCAGACTGCCGCTGCGCACGCCCCGGCGGGCCACCCGGTTCTGGGACAGCGGCGGGTCCGCCGGGGCTGATCACCGGCCGGATGCTCGCCGAAGTACTGAGGCAAGGCGCCGACGTCGGGCTCGTCCACGCTCAGCCGCGGTCGCGGACCGCCAGCTGGTTCAGCACTTCGGCGCCGGGTGCCGCCAGGTCACTAGTCTGCGAACGTGCCGCTTCGCGCCTGCACGGACCCGGCCGCCTTCGACTGGCTACGCCACTCGAGGGCCGAGCCCGAGCGCCTGATCACCTGGGGGCCGGACGGGTTCGAGGCCTACGCGCGAGTCCGGTTCATTCCGGACCCGACTCCGGCGACGCCCGCTGAGGCCGATGTCGTCCTGGCGGACGACCACCCACCGGATCTGGTGCAGGTCGGGCGGGTCCTTCGCCACCTCGCGGCGTACACCGAGTCGCCCGAGGAGTGCTTCTTCTGCGTCTGGGACGGCTACTCCGATCTCGACCTGTCCCGATTCTCCGACCGCAGCCGCGTTCGCCTTCGAGACCGCGGCTTCGTGATCCTGCAGGGCTCGTTGACCGACTTCGACACCTGGACGGAGTGCCTCGGTGGTGACGCCGCATGGCCGCCGGCGTTCGTGTGGCCCGCCGACCGGCGCTGGTGTGTCACCAAGGACGTCGATCCGCACTGGGCCGCCGTCGGCGGCAGCGCCGCGGCTGTCCGGTCGGTCGTCGAGGACGAACGACTCGACGCGATCAGGGCCGATCCGTCGGAGCCGGTGCCGGCGTTCCGCTGACGCGAGACCTCGCCGTCGATGAGTCCGAGCCGCGGGCGCGGTCGACCAGGCGAGGGCCACGCACGAGGGACGGGGACGCGGATGGCGGTGCTCGACGACATCCGACCCCTGGGGTCGCAGCTGGAGCGCTCCTACGAGGTGTACGTGCGGGGCCGGCTGAAGTTCCGGGTCGGCCAGCTCGTCTACGTCGCCTTCTCCATCGACAAGCGCACGATGGGCTTCGCCTTCCCCCGCGAGGAGCGGGCAGCGCTCGTCGCGAGCGAACCGGAGAAGTTCGCGATGCCATCCACGTCGGACCTGCGCTTCCACTGGGTGCACGCCGACCTGGCGGCGCTCGATCGAGCCGAGGCCCGCGAGCTCGTCGTCGACGCCTGGCGCATGGTCGTCCCCCAGAAGCTGTCCCGTGCCTACGACCTCGCTCATCCGATGGGCCCCGGCTGAGGGGTGACGTTTCGCCCGCCGCGCGCTACGCCGCCGACGGCCACACAGGCCCGTCCGGGTGACCCAGCACCAGTGCCACCGCGACGCCATCGCGGGTGGTCTACGCCGGCCTCTGATCGCTCGCTGCCCCGCCGATAGGCACTTCAGGCTTCCGCACCTCCACCATGCCCGATCGCCAGCAGACAGAGAGACCACGTGCTCCCCAAGAAGACCATCGTCGGCGCCATCGCCGCCGCCCTGGGCGCTGCCGCCCTCACCGTCCCAGCGGCGACCGCCGCCCCCGCACAGATCTCGTGTGCGAGCCCGCTGCTGGGCGAAGCAGCGCCCGCGGCCGACATCGCCGAGGACGCGCCGAAGAAGTTCGCCAAGGCAGCGACGGTCAACGGCGAGCGCCCGGCCGCATTCTCCGATGTCGCCGATGACGAGACGCTCTGGCTCGACCAGTGCGGCATGGCCTTCTACGTCGACCCAGCCCCCGAGACGCCCGAGGTCGCTTCGGCCTACCAGGAGGCGCCCGCTGACGTCTTGTCGTTGCAGTCGCTGCCCGGTGCACCGGTGACGATCTACCTCGACTTCACCGGCGGCAAGGTCACCGGAACCGGGTGGAACGACACCTACGGACCGATCTCGGCCGAGCCGTTCTCGATCACCGCGCCGGCGTCGACCTCCTTCGATGCCAGCGAGCGTCAGGCGATCTTCGACACCTGGCAGGTCGTCGCCGAGGACTACGCCCCGTTCGAGGTCAACGTCACCACCGCCGACCTCGGAGCCGCAGCGATCGAGCGCACGAACTTCTCCGACACCACGTACGGCACCCGGGTCCTCTTCGCGGCCAACACCCCGATGTCCGGCGTGTGCGGGTGCGCCGGACAGGCCTACCTCGGCATCTTCGACCGGGCCGGTGCGGACCGCGCCCGGTACCAGCCGGCGTTCGTCTACCCCGAGACCCTCGGGCGCAACGGGCACGCCATGGGCGACGCCGCCTCACACGAGATCGGCCACAACCTCCGACTCGAGCACGACGGCACCGCCACCCAGGACTACTTGGGCGCCGGAGATGAGGCAACGTGGGCCCCGATCATGGGCGCCGGCTACGGCGCGCAGTTCAGCCAGTGGTCTCAGGGCGAGTACCCCGAGGCCAACAACCCGCAGGACGACACCGCGATCGTGGCCTGGAGCATTCCTGTGCGCGAGGACGACCACGCCGGCTCCACGACCGACGCAGCCACGCTGGTCAAGGGCAGGCCGCAGCAGGGAGTCATCACGTCGCGCTCCGACACCGACGCGTTCACCTTCACCGCCCGCGGCACCACGACGCTGCGGGTCACCCCGTCGACCTACACCAACCTGCACGCCGGGATCACCATCCTCGACGCGAGCGGTGACGAGGTCGACTCCGTCTCCATCACCCCGGCCGTCGGCTTCGTCATGGATCCCCTGTCCGACCCCTTCGGTGTCCCGCCGACCACCTGGGACGTCGACCTGCCGATGGAGCCGGCCAGCTACACCGCGATCGTCGACGGCATCGGGCACCTCGACCCCATCGCGGCGCGCACCTTCAGCGACTACGGATCCATCGGCGCCTACGACATCGACCTCGACACCGGGAACCCGGTGCCGGACCCCCTCCAGGTGTCCCGCGGTGCCGACCTCACCTTGTGGAACGACGAGTGGCTCGACGACGAACCGCTCGTCACGACCACCGGCGGCACCCGCCCGTACCTGTGGACCTCTCCGGACATCCCCGAGGGCCTCGGCATCGACCACGAGACGGGCCTGCTCAGTGGGTCGCTGACCGACCGGCAGCCGAGGACCGGCCGGTTCACCGTCGCCGTCACCGACGCACGGGCCGCCAGGCCGAGACCGTCGTGGACTTCACCGTCCGGGCCCCCGGGCCGTTCACCATCACGCCCGACGAGGTCTCCTTCGTCGCCGGCCAGTTCGGCTCCGTGCGCCTGAGCGTCACCGGACTGCGCCACGACCCCATCCACTGGTTCACCCGGCAGGACTGGCTGCCCGCGGGCCTGACCCTCTCCGACGACGGCGTGATCAGCGGCACCCCGACCCAGGACGGGGCGTGGGCCGTCCCGATCGAGGCCTACGACGACACCAATTACTTCGTCCAGACCATCGACATCAAGGTCGCCCACGCCCCGGCCGCCCCCTCCGCCTCCCGATTCGCTTTCGCCTCCGGCTCGAAGCCGAGCCACAAGACCAAGCAGGGCAAGTCCTTCAAGGCCGCGCTGCGAGTCACCGGTGGCTCCCCGGCCTACCGCTGGGCGGTGACCTCGGCACCGAAGGGGCTGAAGGCAGTCCCCCGCGGGAGCACCCTGACGATCAAGGGCAAGGCGAAGAAGCCGGGCACCTTCCGGATCCGCGTCCGGGTCACCGACGCCGCCGGGCGCACGATCTCGCGCACCCTCACGGTGAAGGTCACGAAGGCGAAGAAGGCCCCGCCGCGACGGCGCTGAGCCTGACCGGTGCGCCTTCCTCGTTCACGCCGGATCGAGGAGGGCGCACCCCCTGTCTGCGCATTCGACCCAGGGATTTTCAGTTCGGCAGGCTGTCGGCAGCAGTCGCGCGTCAGTGCGCCATGTCCACGAACCGGCTGTAGTGACCCTGGAACGCGACGGTGAGGTCCCGGGTGGGGCCGTTGCGGTGCTTGGCGACGATCAGGTCGGCCTCGCCGGGGCGGGTCGACTCCTTCTCGTAGACGTCGTCGCGGTGCAGCAGGATCACCATGTCGGCGTCCTGCTCGATCGAGCCGGACTCACGCAGGTCGCTGACCATGGGGCGCTTGTCGGCGCGCTGCTCGGAGCCACGGTTCAGCTGGGAGAGCGCGATCACCGGGACCTCGAGCTCCTTGGCGAGCAGCTTGATCTGGCGGGAGAACTCCGAGACCTCGAGCTGGCGGGACTCGACCTTCTTGCCCGACGTCATCAGCTGGAGGTAGTCGATGACGACCAGGCGCAGGTCGTGGCGCTGACGCAGCCGCCGCGCCTTGGCCCGGATCTCCATCATCGTCATGTTCGGGGAGTCGTCGATGAACATCGGCGCCGAGGAGACCTCGCCCATCTTGCGGGCGAGCTTGACCCAGTCGTCGTCGGTCATGTTGCCGTTGCGGATGTGGTTCAGCGGGACCTTTGCCTCGGCAGAGAGCAGCCGCATCGTGATCTCCGCGCGCGTCATCTCCAGGCTGAAGAAGACGCTGGCCAGGTTGTTGTGGATCGAGGCCGCCCGGCAGAAGTCCAGCGCCAGCGTGGACTTGCCCATGGCCGGACGCGCCGCGACGATGATCATCTGTCCCGAGTGCAGCCCGTTGGTCAGCTCGTCGAGGTCGGCGAACCCGGTCGGCACGCCGTAGATGCCGGCCTCCCGGTTGCCGATCGCCTCGATCTCGTCGAGGACGCCGGTCATGATGTCGCTCAGCGGGGCGTAGTCCTCGCCGGAGCGCTTGTCGGCGATCTTGTAGACCTCGGCCTGCGCCTGGTCCACGATGTCGTCGACCTGGCCCTCCCCGGCGTACCCGATCTGGACGATCCGGGTGCCGGCGTCGACGAGCCGGCGCAGGATCGCCTTCTCCCGCACGATCTCGGCGTAGTAGCCGGCATTGGCCGCGATCGGGACGTTCGCCGAGAGCGTGTGCAGGTACGGCGCGCCGCCGATCCGCTGGAGCTCGCCCCGGCGCTGGAGCTCGGCGGCGACCGTGACCATGTCGACGGGCTCGCCGCGGCCGTACAGGTCGATGATCGCGTCGAAGATCGTCTCGTGCGAGGGCCGGTAGAAGTCGCCGCCTCGGACCGCCTCGGAGACGTCGGCGATCGCGTCCTTGGAGATCAGCATCGCGCCGAGCACCGACTGCTCGGCGGCCATGTCCTGGGGCGGGGTCCGGTCACCGGGCCTGCTGGGCCGCTCGCCGGGAGCGTACGGCGCGGGGCCGTCGCCCCACTCCTCGAACGGCGGGTCGGGTAGAGCGTGGTCATCCTGCTCGGTGACGCTCACCCTGACTCCTCCACGTTCACGAACCCGCCTGCTCCGGCGCCCACGACGCTAGGGACCTCCACCGACAGCGGCCCCGGCCCGACACCGGAAATGCCTCCGGTGGGGCGTGATCGGGGACCGACAACGCCCGCACGCTACGGCCCCGCGGGGGCTCGGCGACACCGGCCTGTCCACAGGGCCTGTGGATAACCGGGGACAGCCCGTGGACGACACGCGAAACACTGTGCACAGACTGGGGAGGGGCCTGTGGACAACCAGCGTCACAGCGGGGCCAACCGCCCTCTGACCTGCGGAAACGATGCCGAGTCGATGTGGACGGAAAATAGTTCGGGCGTGTCGCGGTAGACACGCCGAATCCGCGGCGTCATGTCGACATAGCGTCCCCGATCCGCACTTCCCCACAGGTTTTCCACCGCTTGTAGAGCACCCGTCCCGGCCCGTCAATCCCCCACCCTGACCATTCCCGGGTAGTCCGGCGGCGGGCCCGGCCTTCTAGGATCCGCCCCATGCGTCGCAGCCAGGACCGGGAGATCCTGCGGCTGGCGATCCCGGCCTTCCTCGCCCTGGTCGCCGAACCGCTCTTCCTCCTCTCCGACGCCGCGATCGTCGGGCACCTCGGCACCCGCGAGCTCGCCGGCCTGGGCGTGGCCGCGGTGGTGCTGCAGACCGTCGTCGGCCTGTGCGTGTTCCTCGCCTACGGCACGACGGCCAGCGTCGCCCGGCGCCTCGGCGCCGGGGACCTGCGCGGTGCCCTCGCCCAGGGCATCGACGGCATCTGGCTCGCCGTCGGGATCGGCACGGTCGCCACCGTCCTCGGCGTCCTACTCAGCCGGCCGCTGGTCGTCGCCCTGGGGGCCGGGGCGGACGTGACCGACCACGCGGAGACCTACCTGCGGATCGGCTTCCTCGGCACGGTGCCGCTGCTGATCATGATGGCCGCCACCGGCGTGCTGCGCGGCCTCCAGGACACCCGCACCCCGTTGCTCGTCGCTGTGGGCGGGAACGGCCTCAACATCGTGCTGAACCTGCTGCTCGTCCACGGGGTCGCGGGGTTCGACGGGTGGGGGCTGCCCGGCTCCGCGATCGGCTCGGTGCTCGCCCAGGTCGCGAGCGCCGCGGCCCTGCTCGCGGTGGTCGTCCGCGGGGCCCGCCGTCAGGGCGCCCCGCTGCGGCCCGACCTGCCGGGCATCCGGCTGGCGGCCCGGGCCGCTGTCGCGCTGGTCGTGCGCACGCTGACCCTGCGCGCCGCCCTGCTCGTCACGACGTACGCCGTGACGGCGGGCGTCGCGGACCGCGCCGAGGACGGCGCGGTCCCGATCGCGACCCACCAGCTCGCGCTGACGCTGTGGACGTTCCTGGCCTTCGTCCTCGACGCGATCGCCATCGCCGCGCAGGCCATCACCGGCCGCGCGCTCGGAGCCGGCGACGTGCCGGGGACCCGGGCGCTCACCCGACGGATGGTGCAGTGGGGTGCGGGCAGCGGGATCGTGACGGGCCTGCTGCTGGCGGCCGCCAGCCCGCTCCTGGGGAGGCTGTTCACCGGCGACGACGCGGTGGTCGACGCGCTGGTGCCGGTGCTGCTGGTGGCCGCGGTGGCGCAGCCGGTCGCCGGGATCGTCTTCGTCCTCGACGGCGTGCTCATCGGGGCCGGCGACGGCGTCTACCTCGCCTGGGGCGGGGTGGCGACCCTGGTCGTCTACGCCCCGGTCGTGCTGGTGCTCGCCCACCTCGGGGCCGGCCTGGTGGCGGTCTGGGTGGCGTTCGCCGGCTGCTTCATGGGCGCCCGGCTCGTCGTGCTCGCGCACCGGGCGCGCGGGGACGCCTGGCTGGTCACCGGCGCCGAGCGGGTCCGGTAGCCACGGACGGCGGCAGCACCGACGCCGACGGGGCCGCCCCTCGATGAGGGACGGCCCCGTCGGGGCACCGCTAGGGGTCGAGCGTCAGGCCGGGATGACGTTGAGCGCCACCGTGGCGGAGACGTCCTCGTGCAGCCGGACCGAGACCTCGTGCGAGCCGAGCGCCTTGATCGGGTTCTTGACCGCGATCGTGCGCTTGTCGACCTGCTCGCCGGACGCCTCGGAGAGGGCACCGGCGATCTCGGCGACCGTGACGGCGCCGAAGAGGCGGCCGCCAGCACCCGAGCGCACCTTCACGCTGACGGGCTGGGCCTCGAGCTTGGTCTTGATCTCGGCCGCGTGGGCGTGGTCGCGCACCGAGCGCGAGGCGCGGGCGGACTTGATGGACTCGACGGTCTTCTCGGCGCCGCGGGTCCAGCGGATCGCGACACCGCGGGGAACGAGGTAGTTGCGGCCGTAGCCGTCCTTCACCTCGACGATGTCGCCGGGGCCACCGAGGCCGGTGACCTCCTGGGTCAGGATGAGCTTCATCTTCTGGGCTCCTCTCAGCGACCGGTGGAGGTGTAGGGCAGCAGGGCGACCTCGCGGGCGTTCTTGACCGCCGTGGCGACGTCGCGCTGGTGCTGGACGCAGTTGCCGGTCACCCGACGCGCGCGGATCTTGCCGCGGTCGGAGATGAACTTGCGGAGCAGCGTGGTGTCCTTGTAGTCGACACCGGTCGCCTTCTCCTTGCAGAACTGGCAAACCTTCTTCTTGGGCTTGCGAATCACTGCCTTGGCCATTGTGGTGCTTCCTTTCTAGAAGCCCGGCCCTGAGTGGTTACAGGGCCGGAATGGTTGAGGGTGAACGGATGGGTCTGGCTGCTGATCAGCTGCCGGGTCAGAACGGGGGCTCGTCAGAGCCCACGCCGGGAGCACCCCACGGGTCGTTGGCCGGGGCACCGCCCTGGCCGCCGCCCGAGCCGCCACCCTGCTGGGGAGGAGGAGTGGCCCACGGGTCGGCCCCGCCACCGCCGGCCGGGGCACCGCCCCCGCCGGAGTAGCCGCCGCCCCCACCAGCACCGCCGGCACCGCCCGCGCCCTGACGGCTGGCGCGGGTGACCTTCGCGGTGGCGCTGCGCAGGGACGGACCGACCTCCTCGACCTCGATCTCGAAGACGGTGCGCTTCTCACCCTCGCGAGTCTCGTAGGTCCGGGACTTCAGGCGACCCTGCACGATCACGCGCATGCCGCGCTGCAGGGACTCGGCGACGTTCTCCGCGGCCTGCCGCCACACCGAGCAGGACAGGAACAGCGTGTCGCCGTCCTTCCACTCGTTGCTCTGGCGGTCGAACGTGCGCGGCGTCGAGGCGATCCGGAAGTTCGCGACGGCAGCACCCGAGGGGGTGAAGCGCAGCTCCGGGTCGTCGACGAGGTTGCCGATCACCGTGATGACGGTATCGCCTGCCATGGGGTCTCCCTAGCGTCGTGCTGATCAGTGGTTTCCGCGCATCGTCGCGTGCTGCGCCGACATGCGGAGGGGGTCATCCACAGGGGACGACGCCTCAGTGGACGTCGGGCCGGATGACCTTGGTGCGCAGGATCGACTCGTTGAGCGTGAGCTGGCGGTCGAACTCCTTGACCGTGGCCGGCTCGGCGTTCAGCGAGATGACGGCGTAGATGCCCTCGGCGTTCTTCTTGACCTCGTAGGCGAGGCGGCGACGTCCCCAGACGTCGACGGACTCGATCGAGCCACCATCCTTGCGGATGACGTTGAGGTACTTGTCGAGGGACGGCTCGATGGTCCGCTCCTCAAGGCTGGGGTCGAGGATGACCATCACTTCGTAAGCACGCATAGCGGTCTCCACCTCCTCTGGACTCGGCGGCCACGGTCTCTCCGTGGCAGGAGGGCTGTGCGTTCCCCGCGCGGAGCACGGGGTCCCGGATGCGACCGACCCGTCGGTGGGCAGGGCGCAGCGGACAGCACAGGCTAGCAGCGGCGCGCGCGGCGGTCCCAATCCTGTGGAGATCGGTGCGCGTCCGGGTCTCCGGCGTGGTTAGCCTCCCGGGGTGGTCCGTCTGCGCCGCCGTGCCGCGCCCCCCACCGTCGCCGGTCGCTACGTGCTGACCGACCAGGTGGGGCTCGGCGGGAGCGGCACCGTGTGGCGGGCCTGGGACGTCCGGGAGGAGCTGTACGTCGCGGTCAAGGTGCTGCGTCACCGCGACCCGGCCCTGGTGCTGCGCTTCGTGCGCGAGCAGTCGCTGCGCATCCACCACCGCCACGTGCTGGCCCCGCGCGGCTGGGCGGCCGAGGACGACGTGGTGGCGCTCGCGACCGACCTGGTCCGCGGGGGCTCCCTGGCGGCGCTGGCCGGGGGCGGCGTCCCGCTCGCCGAGGGCTTCGTGGCAGCGGTGCTCGACCAGGCCCTCCAGGCGCTGGTGGCCGTGCACGCGGCGGGCGTGGTGCACGGCGACGTGAAGCCCGCGAACCTGCTCCTCGAGCCCACCGGCCGCGGCCGCCCGCACGTCCGGCTGGCCGACTTCGGCGTCGCCACCGTCGCGGACGGCGTCGCGTTCGCGCCCGTGGGCCCGGCCGGGACGCCGGCGTACCTCGCCCCGGAGCTGGCCGCCGGGGCCGCGCCGCATCCCAGCCAGGACGTGTACGCGCTCGGCGTCACCGGACGCCGACTGCTCGCGCCGAGCGCGCCCGCGGCCACGCTGCTGGCCTCGCTGACCCGCTCCGAGCCGGCGCTGCGGCCCTCGGCGGCCGCCGCGCTGGAGCGCCTGCGTGCGCTTCCGGTACGCCGCGACCGGGCCTGGCCGTCGGTGCCGGACCGGATCGGCCCCGATCCGCCGCCGCCCCGGCTGCGGACCCCGTGACTCAGGCCCGGTCCAGGGTGGAGGTCGGGACGCCCAGGTCCTGGGTGCCGACCACCCGCAACAGCCCGAGCGAGTCGGCCTCCGGCGTACCCGGGGCGGCCGAGTACACGACCACCAGCTGGTCGGTGTCCGGGACGTGCAGCGTGTCGCACTCCAGCGTCACCGGGCCGAGCCCCCGGTGCAGGACGGTCTTGCGATGGCTGCGCCAGGCGCCGGCCGACTCCTGCTCCCACAGCAGCGCGAACCCCGGCGAGCCGCCGCGCAGGTCCGCCAGGAGCCGCTGGAGGTCCGGGTCGCGCGGATACCGGGCGTACGCCGAGCGCAGGCTGGCCACGCTCTGCCGGGCCGTCAGCTCCCGCTCCTGCGGCGTACCGCCCACGCCGCTGCGCGGCGGGTCGCTCCGGTCGGGCAGGAAGCGCAGCCGGTTGAGGTTGCGGCGCTCGGGCCGCAGCGCCGACCAGTCACCCAGCAGCGCCGCGGACATGGCGTTCCACGCCAGCACGTCGCCCTTGGCGCTGAGCACCATCGTGGGCAGGTCCACGAAGCGGTCGATGAGGCGCAGCACGCTGGGCCGCACGTGCAGGTCGATGGTGCCCACCTGGGGCAGCGCCGCCCCGGCGAGCCGGAACAGCTCGTCGCGGCCGTCGACGTCGAGGCGCAGCGCGCGGGCCAGGGCGCCGACCACCTGCGCCGAGGGCTGGGGTCCGCGGCCCTGCTCCAGCCGGACCACGTAGTCCACCGAGATCCCGGCCAGCAGCGCGAGCTCCTCGCGGCGCAGCCCCGGGACGCGGCGGTTCCGGCCCGGCGCCAGGCCGGCGTCCTCGGGCCGGACCCGCGCCCGGGCCCGGCGCAGCGCGCTCGCGAGGCCGGGGCGGTTGATGCTCACCGGGCCAGCATGCCCCGGCCCGGGCGGCCCCGGGTAGGACCGCCGGTCCCACGACGACGCGGTCCTCCCGCGCACCGCCGGACCCGCCGAGGGTGGAGCCATGACCACCAACAGCGCACCGCCGCCCCCGCCCACCACCACCTCCGTGCTCGTCACCGGCGCCACCAAGGGCCTCGGCCTCGAGGCCGCCCACCGGTTCGCCGCCCTCGGCTGGACCGTCTGGCTCGGCGCCCGCGACGCCGAGCGCGGCGACCAGGCCGCCGCCGACGTGGCCGCGGCGCAGCCGGACGCCGACGTCCGGCCGCTCCTGCTCGACGTCACCGACGACGCGTCGGTCGCCGCGGCGTACGACGTCCTCGTGGCCAGCAGCACCGGCCTGGACGTGCTCGTCAACAACGCGGGCATCGCCGGCACCCACGCCGCGCCGGCCGAGGTCGTGCCGGCGGACTTCCTCCCCGTCTTCGGCGTGAACCTGCTCGGGCCGGTCCGGGTCACCCACGCGTTCCTGCCGCTGCTGCGCCGCTCGGCCGCCCCGCGGCTGGTGATGGTCTCCAGCGGGATGGGCTCCTTCGCGATCACGGGCGACCCGGACCGCGTCGAGTCCACCGTGCCGGGGCTCGTCTACCCCGCCTCGAAGGCGGCGCTGAACATGGTCACGACGATGTACGCCAAGGCGCTGCCCGACGTGCGCGTCGTGGCCGTCGACCCCGGCTACACCGCCACCGACCTCAACGGCCACTCCGGCCCGCAGAGCGTCGCGGAGGGGGTCGAGGCGATCGTCACCGGCGCCGCCGCGGACACGCTCCCCGGCCTCTTCGTGGGCCGGGACGGCGCGCTGGGCTGGTGAGGGGCCGGCTCGGCCCGGCCCGGCTGCGAAAAACAGGTGGGGTGGGACGGCGGATCGGGAACAACTGGTGGGGACGGCCCGCTCCGGAGCCCCGGCAGGCCCCCGACCCCACCCGTTGTCACCGCAGCTCCCTCAGACCCCACCAGTTTTTCCGGATCGGCCCAGCGCCACCGGCTGTCGGCGCCGGTTCCTACGATGAGCCCATGAGCAGCATCGCGATCGGAGCCCACGTCGACCAGGCCGACCCGATCGGGGAGGCCCAGGCCCGCGGGGCGGAGCTGGTGCAGTTCTTCCTCGGCGACCCGCAGGGCTGGAAGGGCCCGAAGGTCGAGTACGCCGGAGGCGCCGAGGGCCTGCGCGCGGACGCGGAGGCGGCCGGCGTCGACCTGTACGTGCACGCGCCGTACGTGCTGAACGTCGCCACCACCAACAACCGGATCCGGATCCCGAGCCGCAAGATGCTCCAGCAGCACGTCGACGCCGCGGCCGCGATCGGGGCCAAGGGGCTGATCGTGCACGGCGGGCACGTCAACAAGGCCGACGACCCGGAGAAGGGGTTCGACAACTGGCGCAAGGCGATCGAGGCGACCGACCTGAAGCTGCCGCTGCTGATCGAGAACACCGCCGGCGGCGACAACGCGATGACCCGCTACCTCGACCGGATCGGGCGGGTCTGGGACGCGATCGCCGGCTGCGAGCAGGCCGACCTGGTCGGCTTCTGCCTGGACACCTGCCACGCCCACGCCGGCGGCAACCCGCTGGAGACCGTGGTCGAGGACGTGCTGCGGATCACCGGCCGGATCGACCTGGTGCACTGCAACGACAGCCGCGACGAGTTCGACTCCGGAGCCGACCGGCACGCCAACTTCGGCGCCGGGAAGATCGACCCGGAGCTGCTGGCCTCGGTCGTCCGCGACGCCGGGGCCCCGGTCGTCTGCGAGACCCCCGGCCCGGCCGACGCCCACGTCGCCGACTTCGCCTGGCTGCGCGAGCGGGTCTGACTCCGGACGCCCCCGGGCCGGCCGCACCCCGTGTGGCGGCCGGGCCGTGGGGCGCGGGTCTCGACCACCAGGAGCCAGCAGCCGGCCGCGTGATACCCCGCCCGAGTCCTGGTGGGGACCGAGTCGCTGGTCTAGTCGTCCTTTGCGTCAGGCCCGCCCGGTGATCTGCTGACGCGATGCCGGGACCTGGCCTGGTCATCCTGATGCTGGCGCCGATCGCGGCGGCCGGCGTACTCGCCGTGGCCCTGCGGCCCCGCCTCGCCGGCGCCTCGCGGCTGCGCGCCCTCTGGCTGCTCGTCCCCATCGTGGTGGCCACCCCCGTCGCAGCGCGCCTGCGCGCCGCCGAGGTCGTTCCCGACGGCGTCGTCAACCGGACGTTCGCCGTCCTGGTCGTGCTGGCGGCCGCGGGCTTCCTGATCGCGAACCGGGGCCAGCGCTCGGCGCTGGTGCGCGCCGGCGTACGTCTGACCGCAGCCGGTGCCGCGGCGAACGCGGCCGCGACCCTGCTCTACGGAGCCATGCCGGTGCTCGCCGCGTCGGCCCGGTGGATGGGGTCGGACCTGCGGGCGGGTGAGCACCCAGACGCCGAGTACGTCGCCGTGTCCGCCTCCCAGGTCCCCGCTCTCCTGCTCGGCGATGTCCTTCCGGTGCCGGTGCTCGAGGCCGTCGTCAGCCTCGGTGACCTGCTGCTCGTCCCCGGTGGCGCGATCCTCCTCGCCGCCGTCCTCGCGCCCCTCCTCCGACCCTTGCCCGCCCCCACTCCACACCGGGAGGAGGTGAACCCATGAAGGACACCCTCAAGGCACGCGTGTACGTCGCCACCGCCGGCGTCGCCACCACCGTGCTCGCCGTCTACACCCTCGCCGCGCCGTACAACCATGGTCACTGAGCTAGCCGAAGCACACCAGCGGCACCGGGGCGGTGTCGGTCGAGACGGCCGGCACCGCCGCAGCCAGGGCGGCGGCCGGATCGACACCGGCGGCGAGCTGCCGGTGCACGGCGACCAGGACGTCGTACGCCGCCCGGTCGCTGATCGCGGCGGCCGAGGCGATCACGCACCGGCTGCCGGCGTGCAGCCAGGCCCCGGCCATGCCGATCAGCTCCTCGCCCCACCGGACGTTGGAGCGACCGACCTCGCAGGCGGAGAGCAGCACCACGTCGGGAACCGAGCGGAGCCGGTCGATGTCGTAGCCGAACCACGGCCCGTCGGCCAGGGTCAGGCCGGAGAACATCGGGTTCTCGGCCGAGTGCCGGCCGTGGGCCGCGACGTGCAGGACGTCGACCTGCTCGGCGAGCTCGGAGACCGCGGCCGCGGTGGCGGCCGCACCGACCAGGACCCGGGCCCCGTCCCAGCCCGCGGCGGCCGCGAAGACCTCGTCCTCGGCCCTGGCCACCCGCGGCCCGGCGACGAGGCCGGCGGTCGCCGTCCGCAGCGGCGTCGTCCGCCGGGCCAGCCAGGAGGTCGCGGACTGGGCGACGGTCACGGGCCGGCCGACGTACCCGGGCAGCAGCGGCCACGGCACCCCGGCCAGCACCCCCGACGGCGTCAGCACGACCCGCCGCTCGCCGACCGCCTCGAGCACCGGCGTGACCAGCAGGCCGGCGAGCCGGTCGAGTCGCGCGGTGAGCGCGCCGCGGACCGCCCCTGACATCGGCTCCGGGAGGTCGACCGCTGCCACGTCGAGGTCGGGAAGGAGCCCGCCGACGAGCTCGTCGAGCTCGGGCCGGGTCCCGAGGTCGGCCCAGGTGGTGCCGGCGTCGGTCACCACCAGCGCGGTCAGTCGCTCGGCCGTCACGACGTAGGCCACGAGCGCCGTCTGCGGGTCCAGGGCCGAGCGCAGCGCCGCAAGCGTGACCGGGTCGCTCACCTCGCCGGATCCGTGGTGCTGCCAGGCGCGCTCCCGCACCCGCCGCCGCAGCTCCGCCTCGCGCGCGGGGTCGCGGCTGCCCTCCTCGCCAGCGAGCCGGCGCAGCTCGGACAGGTCGGCCGACAGCGCCTCGTCCTCGGGCGCCCGCACCGGTTGCACCCGGCTCGCCAGCATCCGCGCCCGCTCCGACCACTCCAGCAGTACCGCGGGCCGACCCGACTCCACGGCCAGGGCCAGCCCGCGTACGCCGAGGCGTACACCCTGACCCGCAACTCCGGTCTGCAGGTCGAGCGACCCGAACGAGCTCTGCCAGGCGTGCAGGTCGGCGAGGCCGGCGCGCAGGTGCCGCAAGGCGTCGGCGCGTCGTCCCTGCGCGGCCGCCAGCTCGGCCCGGACCTCGCGGTCGAGGAGTCGCACCTCCAGCGGCGTCCCGCTCCCGGTCCGCACCGTCGCGAGGCGAGCCCGGGCTCCGGCGGTGCGGCCCTGCAGCAGCTCCGCCCTGGCCGTGTGCAGGACGATCTTCAAACTCGGCCAGCGCAGTCCCAGCCCCCTGAGCTCCTGGGCCACGGCGCCCGCACTCTCGAGGACCCGCGGGCCCGCCCGTCCCTGCTCCATCGCGGCCTCCAGCGCGAGCCCGTCCGCCCGGACCGCCCACGCGTGCACCCCGCTCGCGCGGAACCGGCGGCCCGCCGCCTTGGCCGCCACCTCCGCGGCCACCGGGTCGCTGGTCAGCAGGTTCTGGGCGAGGGCGAGTTCCGCCTCGGCCTGGCGCCGCCGCAGCCGGGCCAGGCCGTACGCACGAGCGGCCGCGGCCAGGGCGTTCCTGCCCTCGACCAGCTGGCCGGCGGGCAGGAGCACCTCCGCCCGGTCCTGGTCGCAGGTCGCCTCGCTGACCGGGCTGAGCGGGGCCAGTACGGTGCGGGCGGCGTCCATCCGGCGCAGCGCCCCGAGCAGGTCGCCACGCATCAGCAGGCAGTAGCCCAGGTTGTGCTCGGCCATCGCTGCCTCGAGCGGTTCGCCGGCGGCGGCCAGCGGCGCCAGGGCCGCCGCGAAGTCGGCCTCCGCAGCGTCCACCTCGCCGCGCTGGAGATGCACCCCGCCGCGGTTCAGGTGGCTGCGACCGACGACCGACGCGGTGGCCTCTGCAGCCGCGAGGGCGGAGCCGAGGTGGGCGAGGGCCGAGTCCGTGTCGCCCGCCAGCATCGCGAGCAGCCCGCGCTGGGCGTGCGCAGCAGCCCGCGTCTCGGGCCCCGTCCCCGGCCGGCCGAGCACCGCGTCACAGATCTCGCGGGCCCGCTCACGGTCCCCGGTCTCCGCGTGGTGGTAGGCCTCGGTGAGGTCGATGCGCGCCGAGATCTCGACATCGTCGGCGCGCTCCCGGGCTTGGACGAGCAGGCGGCGGCTCTGGGCCATCCGGCCGCCATTGAGCGCGGCGAGCGCCCTGCGGTGCAGCTCCTCGGCCGTCAGCACGCTCCTAGTCTGGGGTCATGTCGGCCACCTCGGCCAGCACTCCCCAGATCCGGTCAACCATGTCGGCGGCGGTCTCGTCCTCGGGCAACGCCCCCAGGGTTGCGGCGACCCGGCCCGCGAACAGGGGTGCGGCGAACGACGTCCCGCTCCAGACGCCGAAGCCACCGCTGAAGTCGTCGGGGTCGATGGACTCCCGGACCCGACCGAGGACCTTCGTGCGCGCCACCGGCTGCAGCCCGCCCTCGAAGGCGGGCATCGTGCTCACCAGCGCGGCTCCCGGCACGTAGACCCGCACCCACGGACCCGTGTTGGTGAACAGCGCGTCGCTGCGCCCGCTGGGGTTCAGTGCGCCCACCGACACCACCGGCAGCACGGTGGAGTCGGCCGCGACCGGTCCGGCGCCGTCGCTCCAAGGCGCGAACGCCGCCGGGAAGCTCGGCCTCGTGGTGGCGGCATTCCCGGCGGAACTGACGACCAGGGTCCCCAGGCGTCCGAGCTCGGCGAGCAGCCCGTGCAGGGTCGGGTCGAAGAGCTCGTCCTCCGGTGTCTCGTGGTAGTAGCCCATCGACAGCGTCAGCACGTCGATAGCCCGGCCGCCCGGCTCGCCGGCTCGGTGCCGGCGCACGAGTTCGACCACCTGCGAGAGCGTGGCCACCAGGTCGGACTCCACAATGGGGCCCGAAGAGGGGACGGCCCGCCACACCAGCAGGTCTGCGTCGGGACAGGCCTGGTGGACCAGGCCCGCGATGAAGGTCCCGTGTCCCGAGAGGGGGTCGATCACCCCATCCAGCATCCCCATCAGGTCGCCGCCGACCTCCGGGTCGGTCTTCGGGTCGGCGTACCCGATGGCCTGGCCGTCGAGCTCGATCCCCTTCTGCACGACGTCGTCGAGCCATGGGTGGCTGGCACAGCCGGTGTCGAGGATCGCCACCACCGGACGGCGCCCGGGGACATGCTCGCTTCGCACTGGCTTCGGCCCGATGTACGAGACCGGCTGGCGTCCACCCGACCCTGGGGTCGCGTAGGTCGAGACGGCGTAGGACAGCTCGCCGGCGGGGTTGCTCGCGTGGAACGGGTTGCTCGCGTGGAACGGGTTGCTGGCATGGAACGGGTTGCTGGCATGGAACGGGTTGCTCGCGTGGAACGGGTTGCTCGCGTGGAACGGGTCCGCGCCGAGGCCGCCGGCGAAGACGACGTGATCCAGGCCGGTCCCCTCGACCGCCTTCGCCCCGAAGTGCGCCCGCGTCTGCTGTAGCAGCCCGAAGGCATCGGGGGCCGCGCTGACCGACGTCGACGCCAGGACCCGGACCGCTCGCACCCCGAAGGGCAGGTCCCGGGTGCGGACGTCCTCCTCCTCCGGAATGACCTCCCAGCCCAGCGGCTCGGCCACCGCGCGCAGGACCTCCAGCGCGCCGTCGAAGTCGACGGACTTCGAGACCAGCAGCCGCGGGCCGACGTACGCCGTGGAGCGGGGCTGCACCCCGCGCACCGCGATGGCGGTGGTGGGGTCCAGGACCCGGGTCGCGGTCGCCGGGACGGCCGGCGCCGCGGGGGCGGGCTGGCGGCCCTGGGGCCTGCGGGGGCGCTTCTTCTCGGGCTCGGTCATGACGCTCCTGCTCAGATCTCGAAGAACGGGGTGGCGATCGGGGGCGCGCCGTCGGCGTGCGGCTCCAGCCGGAGCCGGAACAGTCCGGCGGGCAGGCCGGTCAGCTCGAAGCGGCCGTTGTCGCTGACCACGACGTCCAGGGTGCGCGGCTGGTCGCCGCCGCTGAGGGCGCGCACGGTCATCGGCTCGGGCGGGACGACCCAGCCGTCGACCCGCGACTCGGCGCCCTCGACGGCCACCCGCAGCAGCAGGTCGGTCTCGCCGTGCACGAAGCGCAGCGTGTACGTCGTGCCGGCGCCGCGCAGGCCGGCGGCGCGGGTCCCGGCGAGCTGGGTCGGCTGCTCGGCGAGCTGCATCAGCTCCAGGTCGAGGTCGACCGCGGCCACCGCCGCCCGCATCCGGTCGACGAGGCCGGCGGGGACCGGATCCCGGTCCTCCCAGATCCCGCGCACCACGCCGAAGAGCGCCTCTCGGGTCATCTCGGTCATCACTTCACTCCCGCCTGCATCAGCGCGACGCGCAGCTTGGCCAGGCACCGGCCCCGGGTGGGCCCGATGCTCCCGATCGGCATGTCCAGGTCGCCGGCGAGCCGGCTGTAGTCGGGTCGGTGCTCGAAGGCCACCACGCGCAGCAGCCGTCGGCAGCGCTCGGGCAGGCCGTCGACGACCGCCCACAGCCGACGTCGCTCGTCCTGCTCGACGGCGTCGCCCTCCGCGGAGCCGACGCTCGGCAGCCGCGGGGCCAGGTCCTCGTCCGCGAGCGGTGTGGTGCGGGCCCCGGCCCCGGCGACCCGCCAGGCCTCGCGGCGGGCCACGGTGGTCAGCCACCCGCCCACGGCGCCGGAGTCGGCGATGTCCGCGCTGCGGCGGACCAGGGCCAGCCAGGTCGTCTGGACGACGTCCTCGGCGCTCTCGCGGGGCAGCCGGTAGGCGCGCACGACGTGCCAGAGCACCGGGGTCATCACCTCGACCAGCTCGTCGAGCCCGGCGGGATCCCCGGCCAGCCAAGTGTCGAACGCGGCCCCGGCGCGGCCCCAGAGCTGGTCGGGGCGCTGGCGCGCCGGCCCGGCGGGCGGCTGCGTGGAGTCGCTCGCGTCGTCGGTGGTGCCGCCTGTCGTCGTGGTCATCGGTCCTGACGTCCCTGCCCTGGTCCTCATCGCGATCACGAACTCCCAAGAGCGCTCACGACCGGTCCTGATACATCGTGGAGCATCGATTCCGGTCCGGCACCCGCATTCCTCGGGATCGGTCCGCGGTCCAGTCGTCCGACCGGATCGACCTGATCGACCTCGCCGGGAGCGGGCCGCGCCGGGCGCGCTGGCGGGCGCCCGATAGCCTCGGCCAGATGAGTCAGCAGCCTGTCGGAAGCCTCCTGCGTGTCGACGCGATCTCCGAGGGCGACCATCTGGACTTCCTGCGCGCGCAGCGCTCGGCGTCGTTCCTGCAGACCCCGGCCTGGGGTCAGGTCAAGGCCGAGTGGCGCCGCGAGTCGCTCGGCTGGTTCCGCGACGGCGAGCTGGTGGGCGTCGCGCTGGTGCTGCTGCGCCAGCTGCCCCGGGTCAAGCGCTACCTGGCCTACGTCCCCGAGGGCCCGGTCCTGGA
Source organism: Nocardioides pantholopis (assembly GCF_003710085.1). Lineage (NCBI taxonomy): Bacteria > Bacillati > Actinomycetota > Actinomycetes > Propionibacteriales > Nocardioidaceae > Nocardioides > Nocardioides pantholopis. The sequence goes on from NZ_CP033324.1 coordinate 4,014,089, forward strand.
CTGGGCCGCCGACGACCTGCAGTCCTGGCTGGCCCCGATGACCGCGCACCTCAAGCGCCGCGGCGCCTTCGGCGTCCGGATGGGCCCCCCGGTGGTCGTCCGCCGCTGGAGCGCCGCGCAGATCAAGCAGGGCATCGCCGACGAGAGCGTCCGGCGCCTGGGCGACCTCGCCCCCCTGGACCGCGACGGCACCGGCGCGAAGGTGGTCTCCCAGCTGGACCGGCTCGGCTGGCGCCACCAGGTCGCCGAGGGCGGGTTCGCCGCGGGTCAGCCGCAGTACGTCTTCCAGGTGCCGCTGACCACCGCCGACGGGACCCCGCGCACCGAGGACGACCTCCTCAAGGGCATGAACCAGCTGTGGCGGCGCAACATCAAGAAGGCCGCCAAGGAGGGCGTCGAGGTCAGCGTCGGCGGTCCCGAGGACCTCGAGGCGTTCCACCGGCTCTACGTCCACACCGCCGAGCGCGACTCGTTCACGCCGCGGCCGCTGTCGTACTTCCGCACGATGATGCAGGCGCTGTCCGCCGAGGACCCCGACCGCTTCAAGCTCTTCCTGGCCCGCCACGACGGTGACCTGGTGGCGGCGACCATCGCGATCCGGGTCGGCACCCACGCCTGGTACTCCTACGGCGCCTCCTCGACCGAGAAGCGCGAGGTCCGCGGCTCCAATGCCGTGCAGTGGGCGATGATCCGCGACGCCCTGGCCGCCGGCGCCGAGGTCTACGACCTGCGCGGGATCACCGACACCCTCGACGCCGAGGACCCGCACGTCGGCCTGGTCCAGTTCAAGGTCGGCACCGGCGGCGAGGCCGTGGAGTACGCCGGGGAGTGGGACCTGCCGCTCAACCGGCCCCTGTACGCCGCGTTCGACCTGTACATGAAGCGCCGCTCCGGCGGGGGGAGGGACTGATGAGCCTGACCCTCTCCGTCGACGGCGAGCGCTGGCGCGCCCACCTGCGTGCGGTCGCCGCGGCGAACCCGGGCCTGGTGCCGGTCGCCAAGGGCAACGGCTACGGCTTCACGGTCGGCCGGCTGGCCCGCAAGGCCCAGTGGCTGCACGACCAGGGGCTCCACGACCCGACCGCCGGCGCTCCGACGCTGGCGGTCGGCACCTACGACGAGCTCGAGCACGTCGCTCACCGCTTCGACGGCGACCTGCTGGTGCTCGCCCCGTGGCGGCCGTTCGGGGTCGGCCTCGAGGTCGATCCCGCGCTGGCGGACCGGGTCGTGCACACCGTCGGCCGGCTCGGCGACCTCGCCGACCTGCTCGACCGGCAGCCGGACGCCCGGATCGTGCTGGAGCGGATGACCAGCATGAAGCGGCACGGGTTCTCCGCCCCCGACCTGTGGGCGGCCTCCCGGATGCTCGCCGACCGGCCCGGCGCCCGGGTGGAGGGGGTCGCGATGCACCTGCCACTGGCCCAGGGCTCGCACCTGTCCGAGGTGCACCGGCTGATGAACGACGTGGTCGCCGCCGAGCTCGACACGCGCACGCTGTGGGTCAGCCACCTCACCGGCACCGAGCTGAGCGCGCTGCGCACGGCGTACGCCGACTACACGATCCGGCCCCGGGTGGGGACCTCGCTGTGGCTGGGCGACCGGGGGGCGCTGCGGGTCGAGTCGACAGTGCTCGACGTGCACGCGGTGGAGCGCGGCGAGACCTACGGCTACCGCGGCCGGGGCGCCCCCAAGTCGGGCCACCTGCTGGTGGTCAGCGGCGGGACCGCCCACGGGATCGGGCTCGAGGCGCCGACCGGCGACCACTCGATGAAGGCCCGCGCGGCCACGCTCGCGCGCGGCGGCCTCGACGCCGTCGGGTTCGTGCGCTCGCCGTTCTCGATCGACGGCAAGCTGCGCCTGTTCGCCGAGCCGCCGCACATGCAGGCCTCGATGCTGTTCCTGCCGCACGGCGCCCGGGTGCCGGAGGTCGGCGAGGAGGTCGAGGTCCGGGTGCGCTTCACGACCACGGCCTTCGACGCGGTCCGGATCAGCTGAGCGGCACCGGCGCCCGGGCGGCCCGCCAGGGGACCCGGGGAGTGCGCTCCTCGGCCACCGGGTCGGCCGCGGGCCGCAGCACGTCGCGCACGACGACGCCCACCAGGTAGAGCTCGCCGGCCACCCGGAGCAGGATCGCCACCCAGTACAGGGCGGCGTCCTCGCCGCCCGCCGGGGCGAGGTAGCCGCCGAGGTACCACCAGACCGAGGCGAAGTAGACAGCCTCGGTGCCCTGCCAGATCACCTGGTCCCGGATCCGCGGCACCGCCAGCACTGCCAGCGGCAGCAGCCACAGCACGTACTGCGGCGAGTAGACCTTGTTGACGAGCAGGAAGCCGGCCACGATCAGGAACCCGAGCTGGGCCAGCCGCGGGGTGCGCGGCGCGAGGAGGCCGAGCACGAGGACCCCGACGCACCAGGCGCCGAAGAGCAGCCACGACCAGGTGTTCACGGTGTGCGGCTCGATGGCGGTGTCGGTGGCCTGGGCAAGCACCAGCCACACCGAGCCGAGGTCCGGGCCGCGCTCGGAGTTGAACGACCAGAAGACCCGCCACTGGTCGGGTCCGGAGAGGTACGCCGGGAGGTTGGCGAGCAGCCAGGCGCCGGCGGCGGCCAGGACCACCCGGAGCAGGTCCCGCACCCGCCGCTCGCACAGACAGATCACCAGGATCGCCCCGATCAGGAAGAGCGGGTAGAGCTTGGCGGCCGTCCCGAGCCCGATCAGGACCCCGGTGAGGACCGGCCGGTCGCGCGCCCAGGCCCACAGCGCACCCGCGACGCAGACCACGGCGAGCAGGTCCCAGTTGATCAGCGCCGTCAGCGCCAGGACCGGCGAGGCCGCGAACAGCGCGGCGTCCCACGGGCGCCGCCGGTGCACGCCGGCGAGCAGCCAGATCATCAGCAGCGCCACCGCGGCCAGCAGGACCGCGTTGACGAGGAAGTAGAGCCGGACCTCGCGCCGGACGTCCCGGTCCCCGGCGAGCTCGGCTGCCGGCCGGTCCGCGCGGGCGTCCAGGTCCGGTGACCCGCTCAGCCAGTGCGTCGCCTGGGCGGCGGCCCAGGCGAAGTAGGAGATCCCGACCGGGTACTCCATCACCTCGTAGCGGTCCCGCAGCGCCGCGTCGTCGTCGTAGGGCCAGCCCAGCTCGGCGAAGCCACGCCCGGTGTAGAGGTAGGGCAGGTCGGAGTAGCACATCTGGGTGTAGCGCTGGCCGTCGTCGGACCAGGTCGACTGGTAGCAGCCGGCCTTCTGCACCAGACCCAGGGCGAGGCAGAGCGCGGTCAACGCCAACAGGACCCGGACCGGCGTCCACCACGGGTGCCGCCCGGCACGCGTGCCGACCGGACCGCCGATGCCCTCGCTGAGCGCGGCGGCGGTGGGGTCGTCCCGGGTCGGGTGGACGTGGCCGGTCATGTCAGTCCGCGGAGCTCCGGTCCGCCGACGTCCCGGGCACCCGGCCGCCCGGCGCACCCCCGGTACCGGCGGGCGGCACGGTCGTCGTTGGCGCCGGCGGCTGCGGGACCGTCGGCGCCGGCTGCTCGGGCGTCGTCGGCGGCGGGGGCGGCGGCGACGGAGCCGGCGTGCTCGGCGGCGCCTCCGGCTCCTTCGAGGGCTCCCTGCTGGGCTCCTTGCTCGGCTTCTTCGACGGCTTGCGCGGGGGCTCCGGCGCCCGCGTGGGCTCCGGCTCCGGCGCCAGCGTGGGCGCGTGCCCGTCGCTCGGCGCGTCGCCGTCGACGTACGCCGGCTCCGGGAAGTCCAGCACCTCGGCGCCCTCCAGGGCCCGGGTCATCACCGCGGACCAGGTGGCGGCGGGGTAGCCGCCGCCGAAGTAGCCCGAGGCGCCCTCGAAGTCCGGCAGCCAGCCCTCGTCGAGCTTGCCGGTGCCCGTGCCGCGCACATAGACCACCGACGTGGACAGCTGCGGGGTGTAGCCGGTGTACCAGGACGAGACCACGTCGCCGGGCCCGTTGGTCGAGGTGCCGGTCTTGCCGGCCGCCGGCCGGTCCGGGAGCTGCCCGTGCCGGGAGCCGGAGCCGGAGGTGACGACCTGCTGGAGTGCGTAGGAGACGTCGGCGGCGATGTCGGGGTCGACCGCCTGCTTGTCGCGGACCTTGTGGTCGTAGCGGACCTCGCCGGTCTCGTCGACGACCTTCTCGATGATGAAGGGCTCGGCGGCGGTCCCCTCGGCGGCCAGGGTGCCGTAGGCGTTGGCCATGTTCACCGGGCTCACCGTCGCGCTGCCCAGCGACACGGTCAGGTCCGGCTTCAGCCCCGGCGTGCGGGCCGGGAAGCCGCGGTTTCGGCTGGAGGCCTCCTCCGGCGGGATGCCCATCTTGTTGGCGGCCTCGATGATCTTCTCCGGGCCGCTGTCCATCGAGTCGGTGAGGTCGACGAACGCGGTGTTGACCGAGTCCTCGGTCGCCGCGATCAGGTTGATCGCCGAGCCGTAGTCGGTGTCGCCCTGGTTCTCGACCTCGGTGTCGCCGACGGTGATCGGGCTGTTGCCCTCGAAGGTGTCGGTGAGCGCGAAGCCCTGCTCCAGGCCGGCGACCAGCGCGAACGGCTTGAGGATCGAGCCGCCCTGGCCGCCGGAGACCGCCCAGTTGATCTGGGAGTCCAGGAAGTCCTGGCCGCCGTAGATGCCGCGCACCGCCCCGGTGCCGGGCTCGACGCTCGCGGCGCCGACGTGCAGCTGCTTCTCGCCCGGGAAGCCGGTGGGCTTGGCCTCGTTGACGCCCTCCTCCAGCGCGGTCATCGCCTTGCGGTTGAAGGTGGTGGTGACCTGCAGGCCGCCGCCCTCGATCTGCTGCTCGCTGAACCCGAGGCGCTGCAGCTCCGCGCGGACCATCGAGAGCACGTGGCCCTTCTGGCCGCCGTAGGCGCTCTGGGCCTTGATCTTCGGGAACTTCGGCAGCTGGCGGGCGGCCTTCTCGGCCTCCGCGTCCTCGATGGCACCGGTCTCGGCCATGCCGGCGAGGATCCGCTCGTAGCCCGAGCGCAGCCGCTCGCGGGCGTCCTCACCGTTGGCGGGGTCGTAGCGCGACGGGTTGTTCAGCACCCGGGCCAACACTGCCGACTCGCGCAGCGACAGGTCCGCCGCGGGCTTGTCGAAGTACGCCTTGGCAGCCGCCTGGACGCCGTACGCGCCGCGGCCGAAGTAGATGGTGTTCAGGTAGCCCTCGAGGATCTCCTTCTTGCTCTGCTGGCGGTGCAGCTTGAGCGAGAGGATCGCCTCCTTCGCCTTGCGGGTGTAGGAGCGCTCCTGGGTGAGGTAGAGGATCTTGACGTACTGCTGGGTGATCGTCGAGGCGCCCTGCGTGGTTCCGCCGGAGGCGTTGCTGAACGCCGCGCGCATGATGCCCTTGGGGTCCAGGCCCCGGTCGCTCCAGAAGGTGCGGTTCTCCGCGGCGACGACCGCGTCCTGGAGGTGGTCGGGCATCTCGTCGAGCGGGATCGAGTCCCGGTTCTGGGTGGCGAACCGGCCGAGCTCGGTCTTCCCGTCGGCGTAGTAGATGAACGACGTCTCGGTCTGGAAGTCGTCGTTGGGGTCCGGGATCTCGATGGTCTGGTAGAGCACCACGAAGAGGCCGACCAGCAGCAGCGCGCCGGCCAGGCAGGTGAGCGCGAACCACTTCAGCGCCCGCTGCACCTTCTGCTTGCGGGTGCGCGGCACCTTCGGCTTGCCGCCCTTGCCGGGCCCCGTCGGACCCTTCCCGCCAGGCCCCTTGCCGCCGGCGCCGCCCTGGCCGCCGCCTGGTGCCTTGGTGCCGCCCGTCGACTTCGGTGTCTTGGTGACGGGGGCGCCGGGCGCCCTGCGCTTTCCGCTCACGACTCGGGAACTCCAGGGTGATCAGGGATGGGACCGGGGCCGGTGACCCGCGCCACGCGGACGCGATCGGCGGGCTGGCCAATCCAAGAGGGTACGCAACGCGCGGCAACGACGCCCGACTCGCGCGGATTCACGTCCGGCAGATATATCGCTACGATAGGTCGCATGGCACGTCGTGGTGAGACCATCGAGCTGGCAGTCCTCGGGCTGCTGCACGAGGGACCCATGCACGGCTACGAGCTCCGCAAGCGGCTGAACCTGATGCTGGGCTGGGGGCGGGTCCTCTCCTACGGCTCGCTCTACCCGGCGCTGAAGAAGATGCTGCGCGGGAACCTCATCGAGGAGAGCACCGGCGTGCTCACCCCGGTGACCCGGCGTCCCCGGATCGTCTACCAGGTGACCGAGGCCGGCACGCGAGAGTTCGAGCGCCTGATGTCCGAGGTGGGCCCCACGGCCTGGGAGGACGACAACTTCGACATCCGCTTCGCCTTCTTCGGTCGCACCGACATGGAGATCCGACTGCGGGTGCTGGAAGGTCGGCGTATCCGGCTCCAGGAGCGGCTCGACCGCGTCCAGAGCCAGCTGTCGATGACGGAGAAGGAGGTCGACCGCTACGCAGCAGAGCTGCAGCGGCACGGCGTCGAGTCCGTCGAACGGGAGGTTCGGTGGCTCTCCGACCTCATCAACGCCGAGCGCAGCCTCGGCGAGCCCCCCGTCCAGCCGGCGGGACCGCCGGCCGAGCAGCAGTGAGGGCGGCGTACGCGAACAGCCGCCGACCCCGTACCACCGCACGGCAATGAACGAGCAGTGACCGAGATCTCCGCAAGGATCGAAAACAGGAAGGACTGGCCGATGGGTTCGGTTCGAGTAGCAATCGTGGGAGTGGGCAACTGCGCCACCTCCCTGATCCAGGGTGTCGAGTACTACCAGGACGCCGACCCCGCGACCACTGTCCCGGGCCTGATGCACGTCATGTTCGGCGACTACCACGTCAAGGACGTGGAGTTCGTCGCCGCCTTCGACGTCGACGACAAGAAGGTCGGCAAGGACCTCTCCGAGGCGATCAACGCCTCCGAGAACAACACGATCAAGATCGCCGACGTCCCCACGCTCGGTGTGGAGGTCCAGCGCGGCCACACCCTCGACGGCCTCGGCAAGTACTACCGCCAGACCATCGAGGAGTCGACCGCGGAGCCGGTCGACATCGTCTCGATCCTCAAGGACCGCCAGGTCGACGTCCTCGTCTCCTACCTCCCGGTGGGCTCGGAGGAGGCCGACAAGTTCTACGCCCAGTGCGCGATCGACGCCGGCGTGGCCTTCGTCAACGCCCTGCCGGTCTTCATCGCCTCCGACCCCGAGTGGGCCAAGAAGTTCGAGGACGCCGGCGTCCCGATCATCGGCGACGACATCAAGTCCCAGGTCGGCGCGACCATCACCCACCGGGTGATGGCGAAGCTGTTCGAGGACCGCGGCGTGGCGCTGGACCGCACCTACCAGCTCAACGTCGGCGGCAACATGGACTTCAAGAACATGCTCGAGCGCGAGCGCCTGGAGTCCAAGAAGGTCTCCAAGACCCAGGCCGTCACGTCCAACCTGCGCGGCGAGCTGGCCGACAAGGTCGACAGCCGCAACGTCCACATCGGTCCCTCGGACTACGTGGCGTGGCTCGACGACCGCAAGTGGGCCTACGTCCGCCTCGAGGGTCGCGCCTTCGGCGACGTCCCGCTGAACCTCGAGTACAAGCTCGAGGTCTGGGACTCCCCGAACTCCGCCGGCATCATCATCGACGCGATCCGCGCCGCGAAGATCGCCAAGGACCGCGGCATCGGCGGGCCGATCATCTCGGCCTCGTCCTACCTGATGAAGTCCCCGCCGGTGCAGCTGCCCGACGACGAGGGCCGCCGTCGCGTGGAGGCCTTCATCCGCGGCGAGGAGTGACCTCGCCGCACCACGCACGCTGAACCGCCGTACGGCCCGCCCGGGATCCCGGGCGGGCCGTGCTGTTGGGGGGCGTCGGACGGGGTCCTCCGGTCGGCCAGCCTCAGCGGGCCTCGGCCTCGGCCTTCACCCGCTCCAGCGTCTGCGCCATGCCGTCGAGCAGCTCGACGGTGAAGGGCTCCTGGCCGCCCAGGGCCACCTGGGTCAGCCGGCGGGAGACCCCGGAGATCCCGCGCGGCGCCTCGCGGCGCTGCACGACCCGGGTGCCGGTGCCGGTCTCCTCCAGCGTGAACGACCAGATCGTCCAGTTCTCCGCGATCTGGAACGCGAACTCGCGGTGCGGGTCGAAGCGGACCACCCGGCCGCGGGTGGGCCAGAACAGCAGGCCACGGCGGTTGACGTTGAGGAACGTGGTGCCGCGCCGGACCACCCCGCCGCGGACGAAGGAGCGGACCACCTGCGGGCTCCACTCCGACATCCGGCGTACGTCGGAGACCAGCGCCCAGACCCGGGCGGGGGGTGCGTCGATCTCGATCTCGCGGGACAGGTCCGGGACGGACGTCGTGGCGCTCATGGCGTCACGCTAGCGGGGCGGGCCAGCCGACCAGCAGAGAACGCCTCAGCGCCGCGCCCACCACTCCTGCAGCTCGGCGCGGGCCTCGTCCTCGGTCATCGGGCCGCGCTCCATCCGCAGCTCCAGCAGGTGCCGGTAGGCCTCGCCGACCTCGCGGCCGGGGCCGATGCCGAGGATCCCCATGATCTGGTTGCCGTCGAGGTCGGGGCGGATCGAGGCCAGCTCCTCGGCCTCGGACAGCACCGCGATCCGCTCCTCGAGCTCGTCGTAGGTACGCCGCAGCCGGTCGGCCTTGCGCCTGTTGCGCGTGGTGCAGTCGGCGCGGGTCAGCACGTGCAGGCGCTCGAGCTGGTCGCCGGCGTCGCGCACGTAGCGGCGTACGGCGGAGTCGGTCCACTCCCCCGACCCGTAGCCGTGGAAGCGCAGGTGCAGCTCCACGAGCCTGCTCACCGCGTCGATCTCGTCGTTGGAGAAGCGCAGCGCCTTCATCCGCTTGCGGGTGATCTTGGCGCCGACCACGTCGTGGTGGTGGAAGGTGACGGTGCCGTCGTCCACGAAGCGGCGGGTGCGGGGCTTGCCGACGTCGTGCATCAGCGCCGCGAACCGGGAGACGAAGTCGGGCTTGCCGCCGAGCCGGTCCTCGAGGTCGATGGCCTGCTCGAGCACGGTGAGCGTGTGCTCGTAGACGTCCTTGTGCCGGTGGTGCTCGTCGCGCTCCAGGGCCAGCGCCGGCAGCTCCGGCAGCACCCGCTCGGCCAGCCCGGTCTCCACAAGCAGGGTCAGCCCCAGCCGGGGGTACGGCGCGCAGATCAGCTTGACCAGCTCGTCGCGGACCCGCTCGGCGGAGATGATGTCGATGCGCCCGGCCATCGCTGTCATCGCCGCGACCACGTCGGGGTGGACGGTGAAGCCGAGCTGCGCGGCGAAGCGCGCGGCCCGCATCATCCGCAGCGGGTCGTCGGAGAAGGAGTCCTCGGGCCGGCCCGGGGTGCGCAGCATCCGGTGGGCGAGGTCGACGACCCCGCCGTACGGGTCCTCGACCTCCCGGCCGGGCAGCCGGACCGCCATCGCGTTCACTGTGAAGTCCCGGCGGCCGAGGTCGGCCTCCAGGGAGTCCCCGAAGTCGACGTCGGGCTTGCGCGAGTCGGGGTCGTAGGACTCCGAGCGGTACGTCGTGACCTCGACCACCCACTCGCCGCGCCGGCAGCCGATGGTCCCGAAGGCGCGACCCATGTCCCAGGTCGCCTCGCCCCAGGACTTCAGGATCTTCTCGGTCGCCTCGGGACGGGCCGAGGTCGTGAAGTCCAGGTCGTTGTGGTGGCGCCCGAGCATCGCGTCGCGCACGGGTCCGCCCACCAGGGCCAGCTCGTGCCCGGCAGCCGCGAAGCGCCGGCCCAGCTCGTCGATGACCGGCGCGACCCGGTCCAGCTCGGCGGCCACCGAGCGTTGCACCTCGACGAGGTTCAGCGGGGGGAGCTCGGCATCGGACACGACGGGACAGTCTAGGCGGCGCCGTGACCGGCCCGACAACCGCCGTCGGTGGCTCCCCCACCGGCGCGGACCGGCGGATAGAGTCGCAGCCATGGTCCGCCCCCGGTCGCTGCTGCCTGCCCTCGTGGCGGTGGCCGGACTGACGCTGCTCCCCGGCTCGGCCGCCGCGTCGCCCGCCACCAGCACCGCCACCGGCATCAGCACCGCCACCGGCACCGGGACCGGCGCGGGGACCACCGCCGTCGCGAGCGCCGAGGGCGACGCCCCGCTCGTGGTGACGATCGGCTCGCTGTCCCCCGCCGCCGTGCCGGTGCGCGGCCCAGTCCGGATCACCGGCACCGTCACGAACCGCGACACCGAGACCTGGTCGACGGTGAACCTGTACCCCTTCGCCTCCGAGACCCCGATGACCTCGCGCGCCGAGCTCACCGAGGCCGCCGCCACCGACCCGGAGGCCTCGGTCGGCGACCGCCTCGTCGACCAGGGTCCCTACGCCACGATCCCGGAGCTGGCGCCGGGCGAGAGCGCGCCGTACACGCTCACGGTCGCGCGCCGCGACCTCCCCGACGGTGGACCGGGCGTCTACTGGTTCGGCGTGCACGCCCTCGGCGGCGCCGACCAGTCACCGCGGGACATGGTCGCCGACGGCCGGGCCCGCACCTTCCTGCCGCTCGTCGAGGAGCCGGGACGGGGCGGCCGCGCGGCAGTCGTGGAGCCGGTCCGCACGGCGCTGGTGGTGCCCCTGCGCGGCCGGGTGCGGTACGCCGCGGACGGCTCCGTCGCCGGCCCGGCCGCCTGGGCCCGGACCCTGGGCGCCGGCGGCCGGTTGCGCTCGCTGCTCGACCTGGGCACGGGAGCGGGCAACCAGCCGGTCACCTGGCTCGTCGACCCCGCGATCCCGGACGCCGTGGCCCGCCTGGCCGCCGGCAACCCGGCCCGCTCGCTCGCGGCCACGATCGACCCCGACACCACCACCGACCCCGACCTGGCCGAGGCCCAGGAGGGCGAGCCCGGGGCGGACGGCGAGTCGGCATCCCCCTCGGCCCCGGCCGACGAGGACGAGCGGCGCGAGACCCCGCACGGCACCGCCCCCGAGTCCCCCGGCGCGAGCGAGGACGCCGGCGAGGAGGACGAGGAGCAGGCGAAGCCCGAGGACCCCGTGGTCGCCGCTGCGGCTGCGGCGGCCGCCGACTGGCTGGCCGACCTGCGCCCCGCCCTGGAGGGCCAGTCCGTGCTGGCGCTGCCGTACGGCGACCTGGACGTGGCCGCCGCGGCCGTCCGCCGCCCGGCGTTCTACCCCGCCGCGCGAGCCCTCACCGGCGACGTCCTGAGCTCGTGGGGGATCGCCTCCACGCCGGCCGTGGCTCCGCCGAGCGGCCTCCTCAGCGCCGGCGCCCTCGACCTGGCCGGCTCCGAGGACACGCTGCTGGTCTCGGACCGGATGATCGCCGGCAGCGACCCCACCGTGGCCTCGGTGGACGGCCGGGCCCTCGTGGTGGCCTCCGCGGGCGCCGCCGAGGGCGGACCGGGCCCCGACGACCGGACCGCCGCGGTCGCGGTGCGCCAGCGGATCCTCGCCGAGGCCGCCGTACGCCGGGTGCGCGGGCGCACGTCGCCGCTCGTCGTCACGCTGCCCACGAACTGGCGTCCCAGCGGCGCGACGCAGTTCTTCGCGGGCCTCGACCTGCCGTGGGTGGACCTGACCACGCTGGATCGGGCCACCGACGTGACCCCGAAGGCCGTGGCGGCGGAGGACCTGCGCTACCCGGCGACGGAGGAGACCGCCGAGCTGGACGGTGCCGCCTTCGCTGCGGCGGCCGGCCTGCGCCGGGCCGGGCGCACCCTGCAGAACCTGCTCACGCTCAACGACCGGGTCGGGACCGTGGTCGAGGGCGAGGCCCTGACCGGGCTGTCCTACGAGGCGCGCTCCCGCCCGCAGGCCTCGCGGCGGCGGGCGGAGGCCGCTCAGGCCTGGATCGACGAGCGGGTGCGCAGCGTCGACCTCAGCGCGCCGCCGCAGGTCACGCTGTCCAGCGCGAGCGGCCGGTTCTCGGTGACGGTCGCCAACAACCTCGACGAGCCCGTCACCGTCGGCATCGAGGCCTTCTCCGACGAGCCGGTCGACATCGAGGTCCCGGAGACCATCGACCTGGCCGCCCGCAGCCAGCGCACGGTCCTGCTCGTGGCCCGCACCGACCAGCAGGGCGTCCACAACGTCACGCTGGTGCTGACCGACCTCGACGGCACCGCCCTCGGCGCCTCCGACCAGCTGCCGATCCGGGCGGCCCAGGTGAGCGCCGTGATCTGGGTGATCATCGGCATCGGGTTCGCACTCCTGGCCGGAGCGGTCGGGGTCCGGCTGGCCCGGCGGCTGCGTCGCAGCCGGCTGCTCACCGAGCGCGGGTCCGACCCGGGCGCCGACCCGGACGCCGACCCGGGCGCCGGGCCGCGCGAGGCCGCTGCGCCCGCGCCCGCCGCCGACCCCGCGACCGACCCGGCGCAGCACCCGGCTCCCGACCACGCCCGCCGCCCGGACTACGAACCAGAGGCAGACACCCGCGCATGACCAGCACCGACGAGCAGACCAAGATCCTGCGCTCCAGCGCCGTGATGGCCGCCGGGACCGTGGTCTCGCGGCTCAGCGGCTTCGTGCGTACGGCGCTGCTGGCCGCGGCCCTCGGGATCGGCCTGCACGGCGAGCTGTTCACGATCGCCAACACGATCCCCAACGCCCTCTACATCCTGCTCGCGGGCGGGGTCTTCAACGCGGTCCTGGTCCCGCAGCTGGTCCGCGCGATGCGCAACGACCCCGACGGCGGCGACGCCTACACCAGCCGCATCCTGACGCTGTCCGCGATCTTCCTCGCCGCGGTCTCGGTGATCCTGGTGCTCGCCGCGCCGCTCGTCCTGTCCGTCTACCTCAGCGCCGCCTACGACACGCCAGAGCTGGCGGCCCAGCGCGACTCGGTCATCGACCTGGCGCGCTACTGCCTGCCCCAGGTCTTCTTCTACGGCATGTTCGCGCTGGTCGGGCAGGTGCTCAACTCCCGCGAGCGGTTCGGCCCGATGATGTGGGCGCCGGTCGCGAACAACCTGATCTCGATCGGCGTCCTGGCCGCCTACCTGGTGGCCTTCGGGGCCGCCCAGGGCGACGAGCAGCGCGACGCCTACACCAGCAGCCAGGAGCTGCTCCTGGGTCTCGGCTCCACGGCGGGCATCGCCGTCCAGTTCCTGATCCTGGTCCCGTACCTGCGCTCGGCGGGCTTCCGCTACCGGCCCCGGTTCGACTTCCGTGGCACCGGGCTGGGACACACCTTCCGGCTCGGCGTGTGGACGGTCCTGTTCGTGGTGGTCAACCAGATCGCCTACACGGTCACGGTGAACCTCGGCTCCAGCGGCGTCGCCGAGGGCGCGGACGGCACCGGCACCACCGTCTACTCCTTCGCGCTGCTGATCGTGATGGTCCCGCACGCGGTCATCACCGTCTCGCTCGCGACCGCGATCCTGCCCCGGCTCTCCGCCAGCGCGGCCGCCGACGAGCTGGCAGCGGTCGGCCGCACCCTCTCGGCGACGCTGCGCAGCTCGCTGGCGATCATGGTGCCGTTCGCCGCGCTGCTCCCGCTCCTGGCGCCGTACGTCGCGCGGGTGCTGTTCGGCTTCGGCGCCTCCGGGGAGGACCCCGACGCGCTCGTGCCGACGCTGGCGGCGTTCGGGCCCGGCCTGCTGCTGTTCACGGTCCACTACCTGGTGCTGCGCGGGTTCTACGCGCTGGAGCAGACCCGCACGGTGTTCTTCAACCAGTGCTGGGTCGCGGGCACCAACATCGCCGTCGCGGTGCTCCTGGTCCGGGCCCTCGACCCGGTGCACACCGCGCCGGCCCTGGTCGCGGCGTACACCGCCTCCTACCTCGTCGGCGCGGTGCTGTCGGTCGTGGTGCTGCGGCGCCGGGTCGGCACCCTCGACGGGGGCCGGCTGGTGCGCTTCGGACTGCGCCTGGCGCTGGTCACGATCGTCTCCACGGCCGTGGCGGGGCTGGCCCTGCTCGGGACCCGCGCGCTCCTCGGCACGGACCCGGGATGGTTCGGAAGCGTGCTGGGCGCCGCCGTGGTCGCGGGCGTCGACCTCGTGGTCTTCCTGCTCCTGGCCCGGCTGCTGCGGCTGAGCGAGGTGACCGAGGTCCTCGACCTGGTGCTTCGGCGACTCCCGACCCGGCGGCGGCGTTGACCGGCCTACGATGACCGCAGCCCGACCCCGCCCACCGGTCGGGACCCACTCCCCGGGAAGGAGCCGCAGCCACCACGTGCCGCAGTCCATCCGCCCCGGCGACGTGCTCGCCGCGCGCTACCGCCTGGTCGACCTGCTCAGCGAGAGTGGCAACGGCCGGTTCTGGCGAGCGCACGACCGGATCCTGGAGCGGCACGTCGCCCTGCACGTCATCGCCGAGGACGACGGGCGAGCCGCGGGCCTGGTCGAGGCGGCCCGCCGCTCCGCGACCGTGCCGGACCGCCGCGTGCTGCGGGTGCTCGACGCCGAGCGCACCGAGGGGTTCTGCTACGTCGTCAACGAGTGGGGCTCGGGGACCTCCCTGGACGTGCTGGTCGCCACCCACGGGCCGCTGCCGCCGCGCCAGGCGGCGTGGCTGGTCGGCGAGGTGGCCGACACGCTCAGCCGGGCGCACGCCGCGGGCGTGGCGCACGGCCGGCTGGTCCCCGAGAACGTGCTGATCGACCGCGCCGGCGCCGTCCGGGTGATCGGGCTCGCCGTCGACGCCGCGCTGCACGGCCTGCCGCCGGACCGCACCGACGACGACCTCACCGACCTGGCCGGGCTCCTGTACTGGTCGCTGACCGGTCGCTGGGCCGGGTGCTCGCCCTCCGGGGCTCCGCCCGCGCTGCGCGAGAACGGCCGCCTGCTGCGGCCGCGCCAGGTCCGCGCCGGGGTGCCGCGGCCGCTGGACACGCTGTGCGACGAGGTGCTCAACGCGGTCCCGGTCGCCCGCGGGCGCGAGCTGCGGCCGGCGTACTCCGCGCGCGTCATCGCGGACCTGCTGGCCGACTTCGTCGGCGACCCGACCGGGATCCCGGACCAGCTCGCGGTGGCGAACGCCCACCGCGGGCCCGAGACCGTGGTGCTGCCGCCGGTCCCCGACCTGCTGCTGCACCAGCCCGACCAGCCGCCCGCCCCGGAGCCGCCCGCCCCGACGACCGCCACCCCGAAGCCCGCGGCCCCGGAGCCGCCCGAGCTGGCGACCCAGGCTGGGATGCCGGTCTTCGACGACGAGCCCCTGGACGATCAGTGGTACGCCGCGTCGTCCGAGGCCGCGACCCCGCCGCCCCCGTTCGACGCGCCACCGGAGCGCCCCCTCTTCGCTCCCGAGCCGTCCGACGGGACGCCCCCGCGCCGGCCCCGGCCCGACCGCCAGGACCGACCGTCCGGCGACGAGTACTGGCCCTGGGACACCGGCCGCGGCACCGGGACCGGCCTGACCGCGATCCCCGAGGAGCCCGACGCCGGCGCGGCGACGGAGGTGCCGGGCCGCAGCTGGCTGCGGCTGGCCGCCGGGCTGGGCGCGGGGCTGCTGCTGCTGGTCGCCGTCGTGGTCGCCGTCAACCTGGGCCGGGGCAAGACACCCCTCGGAGCCGAGCCCGACTCGCCGCCCTCCCGCAGCCCGAGCGAGTCCCCGTCGGCGCCGGTGGCGATCCCCGACCTGGCCGTCTCCGACCTCGATCCCCAGGGCGACGGCGCGGAGAATCCCGAGAGCACGGCGCTCACCGTGGACGGCGACCCGGCGACGACCTGGCGGAGCTCGACGTACCTCCAGCAGCTCGGTCCCGCGGGCCTGAAGACCGGGGTGGGCCTGCAGGTCGACCTCGGTGCCGAGCGCGACGTCGCCCAGGTGGGGCTGTCACTGGTGGGCGAGCCGACCGAGGTCGCGGTCTACGTCACCGACGAGGCCGTCTCCGACGTCGCCGGGCTCGAGCCCGTGCTGACCGAGGCCGTCGGCCCCGACGCCCGCATCGAGCTCGAGGAGCCGGTCCGGGGCCGGTTCGTCACGCTGTGGTTCACCGGGCTGCCCGGGGTGGACGGCGGCTTCCGCGCCGAGGTCGCCGAGGTCGCGGTGCGCGGATGAGCGCCCCCGGCGACGACCCGCGGACCGACGCCGACCTGCTGGCCGCCCACGTCGCCGGCGACACCGACGCGTTCGGCACCCTGGTGGCCCGGCACCGCGACCGCCTGTGGGCGGTGGCGCTGCGCACCACCGGCCACCCCGAGGACGCCGCGGACGGGCTCCAGGACGGCCTGGTGGCGGCGTACCGGAGGGCCGCGACGTTCCGCGGCGAGGCGGCGGTGGCGACCTGGCTGCACCGGGTGGTGGTGAACGCCTGTCTCGACCGCCTGCGCGCCACCCGGGTACGCCGCAGCGAGCCGCTGCCCGCGGACCTGGGCGAGTCCGACCCGGCGTACTCGACCGGTGGGTCGCCCACGGACGACCCCGCCGCACGGGCGGACCAGGCGGAGACCCGCCGCCTGGTGCTGGCCGCCCTGCGCGCCCTGCCCCCCGAGCAGCGCGCCGCCCTAGTGCTGGTCGACATGGAGGGCTATCCGGTCGCCGAGGCGGCCGCGGTCCTCGGCTGCCCGGTCGGGACCGTGAAGTCGCGCTGCGCCCGCGGCCGAGCCCGGCTGGCGGTGCTCCTGGGCGTCCTGGGGCCGACCCCGGCGGCTCCCGGCTGACCTGAGACCATCCCCCGACAGATCCAGACTCCCCGCCCGACCCGCCCGACCCCGCCAGACCCGCCAGACCCGAAGGAGGTGCACCGCCGTGACCGAGCCCCGGAACCCCGCCCCGACCCCGGAGCCTGACCTGACCCCCGAGCAGGAGGACCGGGTGCGCGACCTCCTCGCCGACGCCCGCCACGACGGGCCGGTGCCCGACGACGTCGCGGCCCGCCTGGACCAGGTGCTGGCCCGGCTCGGCGACGAGGACCGCGAAGCCGACCCCGCGCTCGTGGCCCGGCGCCGCCAGCGCGGCGGCCGGCTGCTCGCCGCAGCCGCCTGCCTGGTCGTCGGCGGCGTCGTCGCGGGCCAGCTCGTCTCCTCCGACAACGACTCCAGCAGCGACGCGGACGACCAGGCCGGCGGCGGCGCCGCGACGGCGTCCTCGACGCCCGCCGACAGCTCGAGCGAGGTGCCCCTCGGCATGGTCGTCGAGCCCAGCGCGGCCCCGGTGCCGACCAGCGCGGATCCCGTCGAGGTGCGTCCCGAGCACTTCGCCCTGGACGCCGCCGCCATCAGCCCGCTGTCCGCCGACGTCGCCGGTCGGGGCGCCGCCCGGTCGGGCGCCGCGCAGGACGCCGCGACCCCGGCGGCGTGGTTCACCTGCGAGCCCGGGCCCTGGGGCGACGGCGACCTGGTGGCCGTGCAGTACGAGGGCGAGCCCGCCGTCCTCGCCTACCGGCCGGCCGAGGGCGCCACCCGCGTCGTCGAGGTGCTGCGCTGCGGCACCGGCGAGGTGTTGCGCTCGGTCACCGTGCCGCTGCCCTGAGGCCCCCGGTGGGAATGCTGCTCCCCTACGATCGGTTGTCGAGGTAACCCCCATCGACCCCGAGAGGACGTCATGTCCGAACCCCGCAACGTGATCATCATCGGCTCCGGCCCGTCGGGTTACACCGCCGCCGTGTACGCCGCCCGGGCCAGCCTGCAGCCCCTCGTCTTCGAGGGATCCGTGACCGCCGGCGGCGCCCTGATGAACACGACGGAGGTCGAGAACTTCCCGGGCTTCCGCGACGGCATCATGGGCCCGGCCCTGATGGACGAGATGCGGGCCCAGGCCGAGCGCTTCGGCGCCGAGCTCGTGGCCGACGACGTGGTCGAGGTCGACCTGACCGGCGAGCTGAAGGTCGTCCGGACCGCCACCGAGACCCACACCGCCCGTGCGGTGGTGCTGGCGACCGGCTCGGGCTACCGCAAGCTCGGTCTGCCCAACGAGGAGGAGCTCTCCGGGCGCGGGGTCTCGTGGTGCGCGACCTGCGACGGGTTCTTCTTCCGCGACCAGCACATCGCCGTGGTCGGCGGCGGCGACTCCGCGATCGAGGAGGCGACCTTCCTCACCCGGTTCGGCTCCAAGGTCTCGCTGATCGTGCGCCGCGACGAGCTGCGCGCGTCCAAGATCATGCAGGAGCGGGCCTTCGCGGACCCCAAGCTCGAGATCGAGTGGAACTCCGTGGTCGAGTCGATCAACGGCTCCGACCGGCTGGAGTCGCTCACCCTCAAGGACACCGCCACCGGCGCGACCCGCGAGCTGCCGGCGACCGGTCTGTTCATCGCGATCGGTCACGACCCCCGCTCCGAGCTGCTGCGCGGCCAGGTCGACCTCGACGAGAACGGCTACGTCCTGGTCACCCACCCCTCGACGGCGACGAACCTGCCGGGCGTCTTCGCGGCCGGCGACCTCGTCGACCACCACTACCGGCAGGCGATCACCGCCGCCGGGACCGGCTGCTCGGCCGCGCTCGACGCCGAGCGCTACCTGGCCGAGCTCGACCACACCGCCGCCACCCGGGACGAGGCCCAGCAGGCCGTCGCGGGATCGGCGGCCTCCGAGACCGTCCAGACCGCCGGCCTGTGAGCGGGGAACATCCGCCCGCGGGCGGGTGTTCCTCCCCTGCAGCCGCACAACCGAGCACTACCGGCCTCACCGGCCACCCCATCCGAGAAGGGAACAGTCGTGGGCAACATCGCAGCCGTGACCGACGCCGAGTTCGAGGCGCAGGTCCTCAAGTCCGACAAGCCGGTCCTCGTGGACTTCTGGGCCGAGTGGTGCGGCCCGTGCCGCCAGGTCGCGCCCATCCTCGACGAGATCGCCGGAGCGCACGGTGACAAGATCACGTTCTTCAAGATGAACGTGGACGAGAACCCGGTCACCCCGTCCTCCTACCGGGTGACCGGCATCCCCACGATCAACGTCTACCAGGGCGGCGAGGTCGTGAAGACCATCGTCGGCGCCCGGCCCAAGGCGGCGCTGCTCAACGAGCTCGCCGACTACATCGCCTGAGCAGACCGCTCCGCTCCGCGGCCCCCGCTCCCAGCCCGTTCCTCGGGCTCGGGGACGGGGGCTGCGCCGGTCTCGGGGCCGGTCGGGGGGCCCGGACGGCCCCGACCAGGCGCTCCAGCGCCGCCTCGACCTCGCCGCGCCAGGACACGGCGGTGCGCAGGTCCATCCGCATCCGCGGCGTCAGCGGGTGCGGCCGCTGGGTGCGGAAGCCCACGCCGCCCAGGAAGTCCACCGGCAGCACGCACGAGGCGCCCGGCACCTTCGGCACCCGGGTCCCGAAGGCCTCCACCGCCGTGAAGCCGCCGCGCCCGACCAGGTCGCGGGCCATCGCCTGGATGAGCATCCGGCCCAGTCCCCCGCCCGCGTGCGCGGGATCGACGTACGCCGTGGTGAGCAGCACCGCGTCCGGTGAGATCGGGGCGGTCGCGAACCCGGCGGCCCCCGGCACGAACGCCTCCGGGGCGTAGACGACGTAGCCGACGGGCTGGCCGTCGACCAGCGCGACCCGCCCGCACGAGCCCCACTCGCGCAGCACCTCGCTGACCCAGGCCTGCTTCTCGGCGGGGCCCTCCTCGGCCGGCACCCGCTGCCGACGGACCGGGTCGAGCTCCCAGAACAGGCACCCGCGGCACGGGCCGACGAGGGCGTCGAGATGGTCGACGGTCAGCCGGACGATCTTGCGCGCGCCGCCCCGCGCCTGCGTCCTGGACGCTCCACGCGGCACCGGGCCCCCTCTGCTGTGACGGGTCAGACGCGCCCAAACGCCGGTCTGCGCGTGCGGTCCGGCCCGCCATCGTCCATGCTAGAGGGATCATGGAGAACTCGCCCGCACGCCAGCCCAGCGCCCGTCTCGACGCCTTCGTCGACCGGTACGCAGCGCGCACCGCGGGCATGACGGCCTCGGAGATCCGGGCCCTGTTCGCGGTGGCGTCCCGTCCCGAGGTGGTCTCGCTGGCCGGCGGGATGCCGAACATCTCCGGCCTGCCGCTGGACGTGGTCGGCGGCGCCATCTCCGACCTGATCGCCAAGCAGGGGCCGGTGGCCATGCAGTACGGCTCCGGGCAGGGCGTGCCGGAGCTGCGCGAGCAGATCACCGACGTGATGCGCCTGGAGGGCATCGAGGCGCACCCCGACGACGTGGTCGTGACGGTCGGCTCCCAGCAGGCGGTCGACCTGGTCACCCGGGTCTTCTGCGACCCCGGCGACGTGGTGATCTGCGAGGCCCCGTCGTACGTCGGCGCGCTGGGGGTCTTCAAGGCCTACCAGTGCGAGGTCGTGCACGCCGAGATGGACGCCGACGGGCTGGTCCCCGAGGCGCTGCGCCAGGCCATCCGGGCGGTGAAGGCCGCCGGCAAGACGATCAAGTTCCTCTACACGATCCCGAACTTCCACAACCCCGCCGGCGTCTCGATGTCCACGCCGCGGCGCGCCGAGGTCCTCGACATCTGCCGGTCCGAGGGCATCCTGATCCTCGAGGACAACCCCTACGGGCTGCTGGGCTTCGACGCCGAGCCGATGCGCGCGCTGCGGGCGGACTCCGCCGACAACGTCATCTACCTGGGCTCGTTCTCGAAGACGTTCGCCCCCGGGTTCCGGGTCGGCTGGGCGCTGGCCCCCGCCCCGGTGCGCGAGAAGCTGGTGCTGGCCCAGGAGTCGGCGACCCTGTGCCCGCCGCAGTTCTCCCAGATGGCGATCTCGGCGTACCTGGCCAACCACGACTGGCAGGGCCAGATCAAGCAGTTCCGGGAGATGTACCGCGAGCGCCGCGACGCCATGGTGGACGCCCTCTCCGACCTGATGCCGGCCGCCTGCCGCTGGAACGTCCCGGACGGGGGCTTCTACGTCTGGCTGACGCTGCCCCCGGGCGTCAACGCCAAGAGCATGCTCCCCCGGGCCGTCACGGCCCGCGTGGCGTTCGTGCCCGGCACGGCGTTCTTCGCCGACGGCTACGGCACCGGTGCGATGCGGCTCTCGTTCTGCTACCCGACGCCCGAGCGGATCCGGGAGGGCGTACGCCGCCTCGCGGGCGTCGTCGAGGCCGAGATGGAGCTGCGGGAGACCTTCGGCGCCACCGGCCCCGACCCCGAGCTGGGGTCCCGCGGCTACGACGGGCCACGCTCCGACCTGAGCTGAGGGGCGGCCCGGTAGGTTCCTCCCGTGCGTGACCTCACCTACCCCCCGATCATCACCGCCGCCAAGACGGGTTTCCGGATCCTCGGCCAACGCTTCACGATGACAGGGACCGAGCGGGTGCCCCGCTCCGGCGGCGTGCTGCTGGCCTTCAACCACGTCAGCTACCTGGACTTCATCTACGGCGGCCTCGCCGCGCACCCCTCCCGGCGGCTGGTGCGGTTCATGGCCAAGCGCGAGGTCTTCGACCACCCGGTCGGCGGCCCGGTGATGCGCTCGATGCACCACATCGCGGTGGACCGGGGCGAGGGGATCGGGTCCTTCCACGCGGCGGTCGACAACCTGCGGGCCGGTGAGGCGGTCGGGATCTTCCCCGAGGCGACGATCTCGCGCGCGCTCGAGCTCAAGGACTTCAAGACCGGCGCCGTCCGAATCGCGGCCGAGGCCGGCGTACCGGTGCTGCCGGTGATCCTGTGGGGCACCCAGCGGATCTTCACCAAGGACCACCCCCGGGACTTCTCCCGCGGCAAGACCATCGCGATCAGCGTCGGCGAGCCGCTCCACCCCGAGGGCACCGACCCGGTCGCCGAGACCGCGGTGCTGCACGCGGCGATGAGCGATCTGCTGGACCACACCATCGCTGCCTATCCGTCCGCCGAGCAGCCTCCGGGCTCCTGGTGGCTGCCGGCCCGGCACGGCGGCAGCGCGCCGACGCTGGAGGAGGCCCAGCGCCTCGACGACGCGGAGCGCCGGGACCGGGCCGAGCGCCGCGCAGCGCGTCGCTCGTCCTGAGCAGCAGCCCGGTCTGTCGACCTATCGTCGAAGCGCTTCATCTATAAGTCGACAAAGCGCTATAGCGACTCAGATTGGCCGGTCCTGGCGGTTGCGCGGGTCCATGATGTCGACAATGCGGCGCAGATCCTCCAGCGAGGCGAACTCCACAGTCACCTTGCCCTTGCTCCGGCCCAGATCCACCTTGACCCGGGTCTCCAGGCGGTCCGAGAGCCGGTCCGCGATGTCGGAGAGCCCCGGTGCGGACGGCTTCGCCCGCCGAGCGCGACCCGTCGGCTTGCCGTGGTCCCCCACGGCGACGATCTCCTCGAGGCCACGCACGCTGATGCCCTCGGAGACGACCCGCTGGGCGAGCCGGTCCTGAAGTCCGGCGTCCTCGACCGAGACCAGCGCCCGCGCATGTCCGGCGGAGAGCACCCCGGCCGCCACCCGGCGCTGCACGGCCGGCTCCAGGCGGAGCAATCGCAGGGTGTTGCTGATCTGGGGACGCGAGCGACCGATCCGGGTGGCGAGCTCCTCGTGGGTGCAGCCGAAGTCGTCGAGCAGCTGGGCGTAGGCCGAGGCCTCCTCCAGCGGGTTCAGCTCCGCGCGATGCAGGTTCTCCAGCAGCGCGTCGCGCAGCATGTCGGTGTCGTCGGTCTCGCGGACGATGGCGGGGATCGTGTCCTTGCCGGCCTCCTGGCTGGCCCGCCAGCGCCGCTCCCCCATCACCAGCTCGTAGGCGTCCTCGCCCACCCGGCGCACCACGACCGGCTGGAGCAGCCCGATCTCCCGGATCGAGTGCACCAGCTCCGCCATCGCGTCCTCATCGAAGACCGTGCGCGGCTGGACCCGGTTGGGCGTGATCGAACCGATCGGGAGCTCGGCGAAGTAGGCCCCGGCGACCGGAGCGAGACCCGGACCGTCCTGAATCCCGTTCCCGCCGCTGTCAGAGCCATTCTGAGCGCCGGACCCCGGACTCGGCGGCCGCGTCCCGTCGTCTCCGGCGCCTGAAACGGCGCCAGGACCGGCGGTTGGGGCGGGCCCGGTCGGAATCAACGACCCCAGTCCGCGACCGAGGCCGCGGCGCGGGGCGGGACGGCTGGCGTTCATCGGGCGCCTCCCTTGGCGGCGATCTCCCGCGCGGCCTCGAAGTAGCTCAGCGCCCCGGGGGAGCCCGGGTCGTAGGTCATCACGGTCTGCGCGTACGACGGCGCCTCCGAGACCCGCACCGACCGGGGGATCACGGTGCGCAGCACCTGGTCGCCGAAGTGCTCGCGCACCTCCTCGGCCACCCCGGCTGCAAGCCGGGTGCGCGCGTCGTACATCGTGATCAGGATCGTGGAGACGGCGAGGTTCTGGTTCAGGTGGGCCCGGACCATGTCCACGGTCTCGAGCAGCTGGCCGAGGCCCTCGAGCGCGTAGTACTCGGCCTGGATCGGGATCAGCATCTCGTCGCCGGCGACCAGCGCGTTCAGCGTGAGCAGGCCCAGCGACGGGGGACAGTCCACGAAGACGTAGTCGTAGCGGTCCTCGCCGGCCGTCGCCGCGTCGCCGACCAGCGGATGGCCGTGGATTGCCTTGCGCAGCCGGCTCTCACGGGCCACCACGCTGACCAGCTCGATCTCCGCGCCCGCGAGATCGATGGTCGCCGGCACCACGTCCAGGTTCGGCACGTCCGGGCACACCGCGACGACGTTGGCGAGGTCCTCGCCGTCGACGAGCGCGTCGTACGTCGATGGAGCGCCGCGCCGGTGGTCGATGTTCAGCGCGGTGGAGGCATTGCCCTGCGGGTCCAGGTCGATGACCAGGACCCGCTGACCCAGCTGCGACATGGCCGCAGCGACGTTCACGGTCGAGGTGGTCTTGCCGACGCCGCCCTTCTGGTTGGCGACGACGAAGATCCGGGTCGCCGGCGGCCGCGGCATCGCCATCCGCGCCACGCCCTGGCGCGCCAGCACGCTGTGCTCCGCGGCCTTGGCCAGGGGAGTGGTGTTCGCGTCGAGCTCGGTGGCATACGGCGCCATGTCGCCAGCGGTTCGCACGCGGTACGGCGTCCGTGTTTCACGTGAAACATCTGCCTGCGTGGTTCCGGCGGAGTCCACGCCCGAGCTGTCGGTTTCACGTGAAACACCGGAGGCGGTTGAGGAGGAGTTCTGTGGATAACTAGCGCCAACCTGTGGAGAGTCAGGCTCAGCGGACGGGTAAAGACCGGTGGATAACTTTTGGTTCGCCGCGGAACCCTCGCTGCGCGGGGCCTCGTCTCCCGGTCGGTACTCGTCGCTCACGCGCCCTGCTTTCGTTGCCTTCGGGATGTGGTGCGCCCGGCCCGCCGAGTCCCCGCGACGGCGCCTCGTGGCGCAAGGGGCCAAGATACCCGGGACGGATCGGCCCAAGCCACTCGGAGGGCAGTCGTCGGTGGATCGACCACCCCAGCGCCGAGGGTCAGCACCTCCGGGTCGGCACATCCCCACCGTCGCAGGTCCGGCGCCGCGGCCGCCACCTCGTCGGCGACCGACGACCCCTTCATCGCGACCAGCGCCCCGGTGGGCGCGACCAGGGGCATCGACCACTCCAGCAGGCGGGGGAGCGGGGCGACGGCCCGGGAGGTCACCACGTCGAAGGTACGGCGGCCGTGGACCGCGTCCGCGCGTCCCCGAACCACCTCGACCCCGTCCAGGCCCAGCTCGGCGACGACCACCTCGAGGTACGTCGTCCGCCGCAGCAGCGGCTCCACCAGCGTGACCGCCAGGTCCGGTCGCGCGATCGCGAGGACCACGCCCGGCAGGCCGGCGCCGGCCCCGACGTCGCAGACGCTCGCTCCCTGAGGCACGGCCTCGGCGAGGACCCCGCAATTGAGCAGGTGCCGCTCCCACAGCCGGGGCACCTCACGCGGGCCGATCAGCCCCCGCACCACCCCGTCGGTGGCCAGGGAGTCGGCGTAGGCCTGGGCGAGCGCCAGACGCTCCGACGCAAACACCCCCCGCGCCGCAGTCGGCGCGGGGGGTGCCGGCGTACCACCGGCACCGCCGGTTTCACGTGAAACGTGGTCGGCCATCAGTCGGGAAGGATCACCACGTAGCGCCGCGGCTCGACGCCCTCGGACTCCGAGGAGAGCCCGGCCGCGGCAACGGCGTCGTGCACGACCTTGCGCTCGAAGGGGGACATCGGCGTGAGGGAGACCGCCGACTTGCCCTCCCGAGCCTCGGCGATCTTGGCGGCGGCCAGCTCCTCGAGCTCGGCCTTGCGGTCCGCGCGGAAGCCGGAGATGTCCAGCATCAGCCGGGACCGCTCGCCGGTCTCGCGGTAGACCGCGAGCCGGGTGAGCTCCTGAAGCGCGTCGAGCACCTCGCCGTCGCGACCGACGAGCTGGGAGAGGTCGGCACCGACAATCGAGACGGCCGCGCGGTCGCCCTCCACGTCCATGTCGAGGTCCCCGTCGAGGTCCGCGATGTCGAGGAGCTCCTCGAGGTAGTCCGCGGCAATGTCGCCCTCGCGCTCGAGGCGGGCCAGACGGCCCGTCTCCGCACCCGCCACATCGTCCTGGTCCGAGACCACTGTCGCTTCGGTGCTGTCCTCAGTCACTTCTTGCCTCCCTTGGGGCGCTTGTTCGGGGAGCCGCCAGAGACCTCGGGCTTGGCGCCCGCCGCCTTCCTGCGCTGCTCGCGGGTCTGTCGCTGCGGCTGCTGGCGCTTGGCCGGCCGGTGCTCGACCTCCGGCTCCGGCTCGGGGGTGACCTGGACCGAGCCGCCCTTGCGCAGCGTCTTGGCCTTCTCCCGCTCCTCCTTGGCCGCGAAGGCCGGGGTGCCGGGAGCCGGGTTGTTCCGGATCACGTAGAACTGCTGGCCCATCGTCCACAGGTTCGAGGTGGTCCAGTAGAGGAGCACGCCGATCGGGAACGCGACGCCACCGAGGCCGAAGGCGACCGGGAGGACGTAGAGCAGCAGCTTCTGCTGCTGGGCGTAGGGGCCGCTCAGCGCGTCGGCCGGCATGTTCTTGGCCATCAGCTGGCGCTGGGTGGTGAAGGTCGTGGCGGTCATCGCGAGCACGAGGACGAGCGCCAGCACCATCACGGTGAGGTCCGGGCTGTCGCCCCAGACCCGGGCCTGCCAGAAGCTCTCCGAGAGCGGGACCCGGCCGAGGATCTCGGACTGCCCGAAGGACTTGGCGAGGTCGTCGGTCAGGAAGCCGTGCGGGGTGTTCTTCTTCGCGGCCTGGTCCAGGAGCCGGAACAGCGCGAAGAAGATCGGCATCTGCACCAGGATCGGCAGGCACGAGGCGAACGGGTTCGTCCCCGTGTCCTTGTACAGCTTCATCGTCTCCTGGGCGAGACGCTCCCGATCGTGGCCGTACTTCTTCTGCAGCTCCTTGACCTTGGGCTGGATCAGCTGCATGTTGCGGCTGGACTTGATCTGCTTGACGAACAGCGGGATCAGCGCAGCGCGGATGATCAGGGTGAGGCCGACGATCGAGAGGGCCCACGAGGTGCCGCCGTCCGGGTCCAGGCCGATCTTCTCGAAGACCCAGTGCCAGCCCACGAGCACGGCCGAGATGATGTAGTACAGCGGGGTCATGATGAGCGACCCGATGTCGCTGAAGAATCCCACGGATTCAGGCTCCTTGCTGGGGTGAGGGAGACGAGACGCCGCCGCGGGCCGGAACCGGATCGTAGCCACCGGCCGCCCACGGGTGGCAGCGCATCAGGCGACGTCCCGCCAGCCAGGTGCCGCGCAGGCTGCCGTGCTCCTCGACGGCCTGGAGGGCGTAGGCCGAGCAGGAGGGGTGGTAACGACAGACCTGCCCGTACAGCGGGCTGATCAGCGCGCGGTAGGCGCGCAGGATCCCGATCAGCACCAGCTTCACGAGAGCACCTTGCGCAGACAACGGTCGAGATCGTCGGCGAGTTCCGCCGACGAGGCCTCGGCGGCCGCGGGCAGCGCCCGGACTACGAGCACAGCAGAGCCCGGGAGCGACGCGAGGTGCTCCCGGGCCTGGTGCCGGAGTCGACGTTTCACGCGGTTGCGGACGACGGAGTTGCCCACGGCCTTGCTGACCACCAGTCCGACCCGTGGCGGGTCGGTGCCGGCGCCCGTGCCCAGGTGGAGGACCAGCGTGCGTGACCCGGACCGCCGACCGGCCCGCACCGTGCTCCGGAACGAGTCCGAGTCGGTGAGGCGGTGCGTCCGGGTCAGCACGAGCGGGTCCGCTGGGCTGGCCGGGGCGTCGCTCAGACCGCCAGTTCCTTGCGGCCCTTGCGGCGCCGCGAGGACAGGATCGCGCGGCCGGCGCGGGTGCGCATGCGCAGGCGGAACCCGTGCACCTTGTGGCGACGACGGTTGTTCGGCTGGTACGTACGCTTGCTCACGAGCTTCTCTTTCGATGGTTGTTCGCAGGTCTCCCCGCCGGGCAGATCGGCAGTGCCAGCGTCAGTGCGCTGACGCCCTTCGGCTGGCACCGCCCACCCACGGCGACTGAGCCCCGTGGACATGCGGCGCCGGTCGACACCGGCAGACCGGCCAACGGTACGCGCTGGGATTCGACAGGGTCAAACCGGAGCACCCGCCTGCCAGGCCAGCCTACGGGGCGGCGGTCGACACCCGCACATCCCTGTGGATGACGTCTTGCTGCTGGGGCCGAGGCCGCGTTACGTTCGAAGCCGCCGAGGGTCCGTCGCCGCACCTGTCCCCGCTCGCTCGACGGCCCGCCGTTGCCGGCCCCGAGGCACCAGCATCTGGGCCCTGACCAGCGGGAATGCGACAACTGGCAACGAACGAACCAGCACTCGGGCATCCTGTTTCCACAAGGCAGGTGCCAGGTTCACAACCTGTGGACAACCTTGTGGATACGG